>NZ_AVSV01000016.1 GCF_000498355.1 Clostridium sp. Ade.TY
TTAATATCAATTTAATATAATTAAGTTAATAACTAAAATTATTTATGTAATTTTTTTAGAAGATGATTAAATAGGATATAATTAATATAAGATAATAGAATTAATATAAATTGAATTTTTAGGAGTAATTTTATATGGGAATAAGATTTATTTATGGGAGAGCAGGAAGCGGAAAAAGTAGATTTTGTTTAACACAAATTAAAAAAAAGATAGAGGATAAAAAACAGAATAAGCTAATATTAATAGTTCCGGAGCAATATACTTTTCAGACTGAAAAAAAACTTCTAGAGTTAGTAGGTGAAAAAGCTCTTTTAAGAACTCAAGTTTTAAGTTTTAAAAGAATGGCACAAGTTATTTCAGAGGAATGTGGAGGAAGAGTTCATCAAATAATGAGTGATGAAGGTAAAAATATGCTTATTTATAAGTTGCTTCAAGAAAGGGGAGAAGAACTTAAATATTTTAATAAAATATCAAGACAGCAAGGTTTTATAGATATAGTTTCTAAAACTTTAACTGAATTTAAGAAATATAATATTTCCAAGGAAATGTTATTACAAGGTGAGAAAGATACTGATGATGAGGAATTAAAAGAAAAATTAAGTGATTTAATAGAGCTTTATAGTGAATATAATAATAGGATTGAATCAAATGTAATTGATAGTGATGATGAACTTACTATATTGGCTAAAAAGTTAAAGAATTGCAACATTTATGATGATGCAGAAGTTTGGATTGATGAATTTACTACTTTTACACCACAGCAGCTTGAAGTTATTAAAGAATTAGCTTTTAAGGCTAGAAAAATAAATATAACACTTTGCATAGATGAAAGTGGAAATAATAAAAATTCGGATGTAACAGATATATTTAATGCTTTAAAAAATACTGAAAAAAGAATTCTTAATCTTATGGAGGAAAACAATATTTCTTATTTAAGTCCTATAGATTTAAATAAAGAATATCCTTATAGATTTAAAGATAGTGAGGAACTTAAGCATATAGAAAAACATTTTTTCACATATCCATTTAGGATATATAGTGGAAAAAATAAAGATGTAAGATTATATAAGGCAAATAATACTTATGATGAAGTTGATACTATAGCAAAAGATATAATAAGACTTGTTAGAGATAAGGGATATAGATATAAAGATATCGCTGTTGTTTGTAGAAATATAGATTCTTATGAAAAAATAACATCTGTTGTTTTTAATCAATATAATATACCTTATTTTTTAGATAAGAAGATTGAGGTTCTTAGTAATCCTTTAGTCATATTAATACTTTCAGCTTTTGAAGTGTTTATTCAAAATTGGTCTTATGAAAGTGTATTTAAATACTTAAAAAGTGGACTTATAAACATAGAAAGAGAATATATTGATATATTAGAAAATTATATATTAGCTCATGGAATAAAAGGATTCAGGTGGACTACAGAAGAAGTTAATGATGGATATTTTGAAAGTGAAGATGTATATGAAAATAAGGATGAACTTCTTATAAAAGAAATAATGGAAGAAGTTCGCGAGCCTTTAATTAATTTCCATAATAAAATCAAAGGAAAGAAAAATAAGAAGGTTAGAGAAATTTGTAGTGCTATATACGAATTACTAATAGAGCTTGATGTATTCAATAAAATTGATGAATGGATTGATGTATTCAATGAAGAAGGATTAGAGGGCAAGATAAGAGAGTATGAACAAATACCTTCTATGGTAATGGAAATATTAGATCAAGCTGTTGATGTAATTGGGGATGAAGAAATATCTCCTAAAGATTTTTATAAAGTTTTAAATGCAGGTTTTCAAAGTAAAGAAATTGGTGTTATACCAGTTGCATTAGATCAAGTAAATATTGGTGATATAGCTAGAGTTAAGGGAAGGGACGTAAAGGCTCTATATATAATTGGGGTTAATGATGGAGTGCTTCCATCAACTAATAAAGAAGAAGGAATATTATCCGATAGAGATAGAGAAATATTAAAAGAGATTGGAATAGAACTTGCAGCAACAACTAAAGCAAGGGCGTTTGAAGAACAGTTTATGGTTTATACTGCGCTTACCATTGCTAGTAATTATATGATGGTTACTTATCCAATGGCAGATTTTGAAGGGAAGTCATTAAGACCTTCAATAATTATACCAAGATTAAAGAGAATACTTGCTAACTTAAAAGAAGAGAGCGACATATTTAATTATATTGATAAATATGATGAGTTTAATAAGGTAACAACACCTATTCCAACATTTAATGAACTTATATTGGCTATTAGAATGCAAGCTGATAATGAAGAAATAGATGATTACTGGAAAGAAGTATTTAGTTGGTATATAAATAATGAAGAGTTTAAGCAAAAGACAGAAATAATATTTAAGGGAATTGATTATTCAAATATTGGGGATGAAATTCCAAGAGATAAAATAAGAAAGCTTTATGAAAATGATAATGGGAATTTAAGATTTAATGTATCAAGACTTGAAAAATATGCAGAATGTCCTTTTTCTTATTTTGTTCAATATGGACTTAAGGCTAAAGATAGAAAGATATATGAGTTTTCAGCACCAGATCTTGGATCTTTTATGCATGAGATATTAGATAAGTTTACTAATAAAGTTAAAAATGAAAAACTTTCATGGTCTGAATTAAATAAGGAAAAATGTAGAGATATAGTAAATGAACTTGTTGATATAAAACTTAAAGAGGATAAAAATTCTGTTTTAAATAGTACAAAAAGATATAAATATTTCACTGATAGATTTAAAAGGATTATTACTAAGTCAGTTTCAATAATTGCAGAACAAATGAAGAGAGGGGAGTTTGAGGTTTTTAAAAATGAGTTTGAGTTTGGATCTTCAGAAGGTGGAGAGCCTATAAAACTTGATTTGCCTACTGGTGAAAGAGTTTATTTAACTGGAAGAATTGATAGGATAGATACCTTAGATATGGATGGAAATATATATCTAAGAGTAATAGACTATAAGTCAGGATCTAAAAAGTTTGACTTAACAGAACTTTATTATGGACTTCAAATTCAACTTTTAGTTTATTTAGATGCACTTATTAAAAATGCTGATTATATTTTAAATAAAGGAGTAATACCTGGTGCAATTCTTTATTTTAAAATTGATGATCCAATAATTAAAGGTAATAAAGAAATTGAAGAAAAAGAAATTCAAAAGCAAGTGTTAGATAAGCTTAAAATGAATGGATTACTTTTAAAAGATGCTAAGCTTATAAGGGCAATGGATAATACAATGGAGACATATTCATTAATAATACCAGCTGGATTTAAAAAAGATGGTGATTTTTCAGCAAGAAGCTCTGTTGCAACAGAAGAACAATTTAATATATTAAGAGAATATGTAAATAATAAAATGATTGAACTTTGTACTGATATGTTAAGTGGAAAAATAAAAATAGAGCCTACAAAAAATAATCAAAGAGCTTATTGTGATTTCTGTGATTATTCATCTATATGTCAATTTGACACTAGTATAAAAGACAATAAGTATAAGCTTGTATTAAAGAAAAAAGATGATGATATATGGAATAAGATAGAGAAAAATGTTAATGGAGAGGAGGTTATAGAATAATGGGAGAAACTAAATGGACTAAAGAACAACTTGAAGCTATTGATACTAGAAAATGTAACCTTTTAGTTGCAGCGGCAGCAGGATCAGGTAAGACTGCTGTTTTAGTAGAAAGAATAATAAAAATTGTTACAGATAATAATAATCCAGTAGATATAGATAGACTCTTAGTTGTTACTTTTACAAATGCAGCAGCAGCTGAGATGAGAGAAAGAATAGCAGCTGCAATAACAAAAGAACTTGAGAGAAATCCAAGTTCAACTAATCTTCAAAAGCAATTAACCTTATTAAGTAGGGCAAATATAACTACAATGCATTCATTTTGCCTAGATGTTATAAAAAATAATTTTCATACTATAGATTTAGATCCATCTTTTAGAATTGGTGATGAGACAGAAGGAACTTTATTAAAAAATGAGATAATAGAAGATTTGTTTGAAGATTTATATGAAAATGATGATAAAGAATTTTTAAAATTAGTTGAAGCTTATGGTGGAAGTAAAGATGATCAAAAGCTTAAAGATATTATTTTAAACCTTTATAGATTTTCAATGAGTGGTCCTTGGCCAGAAAAGTGGCTTAAAGATAAATCAGAAGATTTCAATATAAATACAATTTATGATTTAAATGATACAGAATGGGTTCAAGTATTAAAAAGTGATATATCAATGGAAGTTGATAGTTTTATTAATATGTATCACAATGCAATAGATATAATATCAAGCACAGAAGGAATAGAAGCATATTTAGAAGTATTTAATGATGAGTTATCTGGACTTATAAGTTTAAAGGCTGCTTTAAATAATGGACTTACTGAAATATATAATTCAATTTCTAAAATATCATTTGGAAGGCTTAAGTCTATACGAAAAAATAATGTTAGTGATCCTGATGCACAAGAGTTTGTTAAGGGAATTAGAGATCAAGTTAAGAAAAAAATAAATGGATTAAAAGAAGATATATTTTCAATGAATCCTGAAGAAATGTTATATGGGATACAATCATCATATCCTTTTATGAAGAAGTTATCGGATATAACATTAGAATTTTCTAAGAGATTCAGTGATAAAAAAAGAGATAAGAATATGTTAGATTTTAATGATTTAGAACATTTAGCACTTAAAATCCTTATTAATGATGAAAATGGAAATATAGAACCTTCAAAAGTGGCTTTAAAGTTTAGGGAGTTTTTTGATGAGGTATTGGTTGATGAATATCAAGACTCAAATAATGTCCAAGAGGCTATAATAAACTTAGTATCAAGAAAAAATACAAATAATCCAAATGTATTTATGGTTGGAGATGTAAAACAAAGTATATATAGATTTAGACAAGCAAAGCCAGAGTTATTCTTAGAAAAATATAATACTTACTCAAAAGAAAAAGGAACGGAAAATAGAGTAATTCAATTATATAAGAATTTTAGAAGTAGAGAAGAAATTATAAATGGAGTTAACTTTATATTTAAGCAAGTTATGTCAAATGCTGTTGGAGAACTTGAATATACTGATGATGAAGCTTTAAATTTGGGTGCTAATTTTAAAGAAGTAAAAGAAATGGGGGCATATGTAGGTGGACCTATAGAACTTCATATATTAGATAAAAATGAAAAGTTAGAAGAAATAGATTTAAGTGAAGAAGAGGATATAGATGCAATAAATCTTGAAGCAAAGGTTGTCTCTAAAAGAATAGCTGAACTTATGTCTGATTCTAATAAAGAAAAATTTAGAGTTTTAGATAAGGAAACAGGAGAATATAGACCACTTAAGTATAAAGATATAGTAATACTATTAAGAGCGACTAAAAATTGGTCAGAAATATTTTTGGATGAACTTGGTCTTGAAGGTATACCAGTTTATGCTGATACTGGATCTGGATATTTTGAATCAATTGAAATAAGAACTATAATGTCTCTTTTAAAAGTTATAGATAATCCACTTCAAGATGTACCTATGATAGCTATTTTAAAATCTCCTTTTATGGGTTTTACAGCAGAAGAACTTGGAGATATTAGAATGGTTAATAAAGAAAAATATTTTTATGAAAATATAATTCAAGTTATTAACGAGGATACTAATGTGTCTTGTGAGTTAAAAGAAAAGTGTAAGATGGTAGTTTCTTTAATAAATAAATGGAGAGATAAATCTTTATATATGCCAATTGATGAATTTATTTGGTATTTATATATGGATACATCTTATTATGGATATGTTGGAGCAATGCCAAATGGAGTATTAAGACAAGCAAATTTAAAAATATTATTCCAACGTGCTAAGCAATATGAACAGACTAGTTTTAAAGGTTTATTTAATTTCATAAATTTTATAAATAAACTTAGAAAATCTTCAGGTGATATGGGAAGTGCGAAAGTACTTGGAGAAAATGAAGATGTTGTTAGAATAATGAGTATTCATAAAAGTAAGGGATTAGAATTTCCAGTTGTATTTTTATCTGGAAGTGGAAAACAATTTAATTTAATGGATTTAAGTAATAGTATATTACATCATGATGACTTAGGTTTTGGTCCTGAATATGTAGATTTAGAAAAAAGAATAAGTTATAGTACTTTACCTAAAGATGCTATAAAGAAAAAAATAAGGCTTGAAACATTATCAGAGGAAATGAGAATATTATATGTTGCATTTACTAGAGCAAAAGAAAAACTTATTATAACTGGAAGTGTAAATAATATAGATAAGACTGTGGAAAAGTGGGTTAATGCAGCAAGTATAGAAAAAGAAAATATAGCAGCTTCAGAAGTATTAAAAGGTAAGTCTTATTTAGATTGGGTTGGAATGGCACTTTGTCAACATAAAGATGGTGAAGTATTAAGAGAAAAAGTTTCAGCATTTAATGATATAGCAAAAGATGATTTATCCACATGGGATATTAAAATATGGAGTAAAACTGACTTTGTTGTGGATAAAAAAATAGAGGCTGTGGATGAAATTTCTGTGGATAAAAATTTATTTATAGATTCGAAAGCAGAAACTGTGGATAAAGAAATAGAAAGAAGACTTGGTTATAATTATAAGTTTAATGAATTAACAACTTTGAAAAGTAATTTTTCAGTTTCAGATTTAAAAAAGAACAATTATGAAGAATTTGAGGAAAACAATAGTGAGAAATTATTTAGTGAAAAGATTCTAATAAAACCAAGATTTCTTCAGGAAGAAAAGGGATTATCAGGTGCAGAAAGAGGAACTGCTATGCATTTTGTTATGCAAAAAATAGATTATGATAGAGTTAGTTCTATAAAAGAAATAAAAGATCAGTTGGAAGAAATGGTCGATAATGAGTTAATTACAGAAGAAGAATTTAAGATAATAAATCCATTTAAAGTATTAAACTTTTTTAAAAGTGATATAGGAATTAGACTTTTGAAGGTTTATAGAGAAGGTGGAGTTGTTCATAGGGAATTGCAATTTTATACAAATGTGAAAGTAACTGAAGTTAATAATAATATATCAAAGGAATTAAAAAATGAAGAAGTAAGACTTCAGGGTATAATTGATCTTTTCTTTGAGGAAAATGGAGAAATAATTTTAGTTGATTATAAGACAGATTATATAGAAGAAAATGCTGAAGAAGAGATGAATAAAAAATATAAAATACAATTGGATTATTATACTGATGCATTGGAGAAAATAACAGGTAAAAAAGTTATAAGTAGGTATTTGTATTTATTTTATTTAGAAAAAGAATTGGAGATATAAAATATATAAAAGAGTAATCTTTTATATATTTTATGCTTAGTTTTACAATAAATAAAAGTATGATATATTATATATGATTATATTTTATAAATATAGTAATATCTTCAAAAAAATATATAGTTTAAATAAAATTTTTTCAATAAGTTAAATTTATGTATTAGTACTTACGAAAAATAAAATTTAAATAGGAAGGATAAATGACATGAAAAAATTATCGATAATAATACCTATGTATAATGAGGAAGAGTCATTGCCTCATCTTTATGAAAGATTAATAAAGTTAGCTGATAGTATACCAGATTATAAATTAGAATTTTTATTTGTAAATGATGGAAGTAAGGATAGTTCATTAGATATAGTAAGATCATATAGAGTTAATGATAAAAGAGTTTGTTACTTAAATCTATCAAGAAACTTTGGTAAGGAAGTTGCTATGGGAGCTGCTTTTGACTATGTTACGGGGGATGCTGTGGCTATAATAGATGCAGATCTTCAAGATCCGCCAGAACTTATAATTGAAATGATAAAGTATTTTGAAGAAGGCTATGATGATGTATATGCAAAAAGAAGAAGTAGAAAAGGAGAAACATTCCTTAAGAAGTTTACATCAAAAATGTTTTATAGAATGTTACAGTCAGTGTCTAGAGTCCCAATTCAAGAAGATACAGGTGATTTTAGATTATTAAGTAGACGTGCAGTAGAAGCATTGAAGGTATTTCCTGAAAAGCAAAGATATACAAAAGGAATGTTTAGTTTAATTGGATTCAAGAAAAAAGCAATAGAATTTGATAGGGATCCAAGAGTTGCAGGAGAAACAAAGTGGAACTATTTAAAATTAATAGACTTAGCAGTTGAAGGAATAACTTCATTCACAACAGCTCCACTTAGAGTTTCAACTATTGTTGGTGGAATAATTGCATTTGGAGCATTTTTATATATGATATTTACAGTTATAAAGACTTTAATTACTGGTATAGATGTACCAGGATATTCTAGTTTAATATGCGTAATGTTATTAATGGGAGGAATACAACTTATATTTTTAGGAGTAATTGGTGAATATCTAGGAAGAGTGTTTATAGAAGTAAAAAGAAGACCATTATATTTTATCGATGAATACTCAGGAACTGATGAGGATGAAGAAGTTATTAGAAATGAAATAACTAAGAACTTTGATACAGTGGGAAAAATTGATATATAAACTAGGAGAATAAACATGAAAATTTTTAATAAAATAAAAAAATCGCCAGTATTCATATATACTATAGTATTTTTTATAGTATTTTCATTATTTTATTTAATGTTCATTAAAAACAATAAATCATTAATTTGGGATGCTGATGGAATAAGACAACATTATTCGATTTTGTATAACTTTAATGAAACAATAAGAAATTTTATTAAAAATCCAGGGGCTGGGTTTCCTGAATGGTCATGGACAATAGGATATGGAAATGATTTAATGGCAACATATTCATACTATGTTTTAGGAGACTTATTTGATTACATATCATTATTATTTCCGTTAAATAAATTAGAGTTAGTTTTTAATTTATTAATTTTAATAAGATTATATTGTGTTGGAATAGCATTCATATTATATGCTAAAAAGATGAAGTTTTCTAAATATGCTTCAATTTTAGGTAGTATTTCATATGCATTTTCAGGATTTATTTTTATGTCAGCAATTAAGCATCCATATTTTATAAATCCATTAATTATATTACCTTTAGCATTTATATGTATAGAAAATGTACTTCAAAATAGAAAAAAATATATGTTTTCAATAATTGTTGCAATAGCTATGATTTCAAATTTTTATTTTTTCTATATGATTGCAATAATTAGTTTGATATATGCATTTTTAAGGTATGTTGAATTATACAAAAAGGAAGGATTAAAATTCTGGAAGTATTTATTGAATTTAATTATATATTTTGCAATTGGATTATTGATTTCCGGAATTGTTTTAGCACCAACATTATATACAATACTTAATTCTTCAAGATTAGCTAATGAAAGCAGTCAAGCAAGTATGATATTGTATCCAATTTCATATTATTTAAATTTGATTTATGGATCTATATCAGGGGGAAGTTATCCATTTTGGGTTGTTTTAGTATTCCCTATATTAACAATTATTTTATTACCAATTGCTTTTAGAAATAGAAAAGAATATAAAACATACTTTTATATGATAATTATATTTTCTGTGATGTTGCTTTTCCCAATAGTTGGGAAGGCGATGAATGGATTTTTATCTATATCAAATAGATGGACGTTTGCTTTTGCATTTATGGCAAGTGTAATTATAAGTGTTGGATATGATAATATAAAGAATATTTGTAAAAAAGATATTTTTTGGATGATTGCTATAATAATATTTTATATATTATTTGGATTAATACAATTTAAATTTACTGATTTTAAAAATAATATGTTACCTAGTATCATTATTGGTATTATTATTGTTGGAATAATAATATACAATTATAAGAATAAAGGTACTATAAATAATAAATGGATGTTTATTTATATTTTAATTTTACTTTCAGCAAATATAGTAATTAATAATTATTATAGGTATAATCCTAATGATGATAATTATATAGGACAATTTATGCAAAAAGGTAAAGCGTTGAATTATTATAAAAAATCATTTGATGGAGCTGAAAAATATATTAAAAAAAATGATAAAAGCTTTTATAGAATAGCTAAAGCAGATAATATTTCTCGTAATAATACTAGAAATAATTCTTTAGTTTTAAATTATAATGGAATAGATTCATATTTATCAGTTAATAATTCAAATTTATCAGAATTTGCTAATACTTTAAATAATAGATCATTTACACCAAATAGTCCTATTATTAATTTCGATAATAGAGCTTTAGTTAGTAATATAATGGGAGTTAAATACTATATAGGAAAGTCATCAAAAAATCCACATTTTGATCCATCAATTAAAAAAATTAAGGATGTTGGAAAATTTTCTGTATATGAAAAGGAAAATGGACTTCCGTTTGGTTATGTTTATAGTAATATACTGGATGAAAATAAATTTGATTTATTTAATGGATTAGAAAAAGAAGAATCTTTAGTTTATGCAGCAGCGATATCTTCTAAATATGCTAAGAGCAATATAAATAATATAAATACAAAGATAAATAATATAAATTTTGACACCAAAAGCAGTACAGCAAATATTAAGAAAAATGAAATAGTAGTTACTAAGGCTAATCAAAAAGTAATTCTTAATATAAAAAATAATACTATTCCAGCTGGTGAATTATTTGTAAATTTAGGTAATTTAAAATATGTACCTAAAAATAAAGAGATTAAATTAGATAATATCGGTAAATATGATGCATTTAAGTTAAAAGCATCATATAAAGATATAAGTAAAACATTTGATCAACGTGGATCATTAGATGGATCAGATTCATTTACTATGGATGCTACTTTAATTAATTTAGGATATTATAAAGAAGAGTCAAATAATGGTCAAAAAATTATTTTAACTTTTGATAAACCAGGAAAATATACTTTTGATTCATTAAATGTATTTAGTATGCCAGTTGAAGAATATAATAATGAAATTAATAAGCTTAAAGAGAATTCTATGAAGATAGATAATATCTTAAATGACAAAGTAATAGGGACTATAGATTCAAAGGTGGATGGTGTGATTACATTCCAAATTCCTTATTCTAAAGGTTGGACTTTAAAAATAGATGGAAAAGAAACAAATACTTTCCCTGTAAATAAAGCATTTTTAGGAGCAAACTTAAATAAGGGAAATCATAGTATAGAATTAACTTACAGAACTCCATTTTTAAGAATAGGATTAGTTTGTAGTTTTGTAGGAATAATAATTCTTATAGCTATATCTTTATTAGGTAAAAAGAGTATAAATAAAAAAATAAAATGATAAATATTAATAAAAAAGGTTAAATATATATTTAACCTTTTTTATTTTGTATATAATACTTAGCTTTTTCTAAAAGAATTTCTTTAGTGTTTAAAGAAGAATCTTTCAACACTAATTTAAGTAAATAATTAAGAGTTTCACCAATTATTTTTCCAGGTTGCAAATTTAAACTTTTAATTAAAGTACCACCGTCTATAGCTAAATCTTTAGTTGATAAAGGTTCCTTTGAATTTATAATAAAATTAGCTTTTTCAATCATAATATTTAAATTCTTTAGTGGTTCTTCATATAATTTTAAAGACTTTATATCAGCCTCTTGTAGTGCAAACAATAAATATATATTTTCAATAGAGACTCTATTTATTAGCCTTTTAATAGCTACATCAGTTGGATTTTCTAAAACATTCATATGTTCTCTAACTAATATACAAACTGAATTAATTGTTTTATTATCAAATTTAAATCTTCTAAGTATTCTTTTTGATATATATTCACTTTTTTTGTTATGACCAAAAAATCTACCATTATTACTTTCATCTATAAAGAAGCACTCAGGCTTTCCTATGTCATGAAAAAGTGCAGCTAAACGAACCGTTATATTTTTAGGACATTTTTCTATTACTGAAATAGTATGATTGAAAACATCTTCGAAATGATATTTATTTTTTTGATCAAAGCCTACACATGGTATTAATTCAGGTAATATTAAGTCTAATATGCCAGAATTTTTAAGGTTAATAAGGCCTTTTCTTGGGTTGTCAGAAACTAATAGTTTACATAACTCATCACGTATTCTTTCTATACTGACATTCTTAATTAATTCTTTATTTAATTTAATTGATTCAAATGTATTTTTTTCAATTTCAAAATTAAGTTGAGCAGAAAATCTTATAGCTCTAAGCATTCTAAGAGCATCTTCTTGAAATCTAGTATTACTATTACCAACTGTCCTTATTATTTTATTACTTAAATCATCTATGCCATTAAAATAATCTTTAAGGCCTTCTTTTGGATTATAAGCAAATGCATTTATAGTAAAATCCCTTCTTGAAAGATCATCTTCTATATTAGTTACAAATAAAACTTCATCTGGTCTTCTGTTATCTTTGTAAGTACCTTCAGTTCTATATGTAGTAATTTCAAAGGGCTCATTATCTATAATTACAGTAATAGTACCATGCTTAATTCCGGTTGGTATAGTTTTTGAAAATAAACTTTCAGTAATTGATGGAATGGCTGAGGTTGCTATATCAAAATCTTTGGGCTCTTTTTTTAATAACATGTCTCTTATACAGCCTCCAACTAAAAAAGCTTCATAATTATTTTTATAAAAAGTATCTATTATATATTGTGCGTTTTTAGGAACTTTAAATTTCATTATTTACCTCCTATATTAAAATACCTTACATATATTATAAGTTAATATGTAAGGTATTAATACATAAGGATTATAGATTAAAAAAATGTAAGCAATAAATTATTTTATTATAACTTTAGTTCCAGCATTAATTGTTTCATAAAGCCATTTTGAATCTTCTAGTGATAATCTTATGCAGCCATGAGATGCGGCTTTACCTAGAGTTGTATCAAGGATAGTTTCTTTATCTTTTGCATAAGGAATTGAATGAAAAAGATAATCACCTTGAAATTGAACCCAATATTTTCCACCTTGTTGATATTGCTCAGAGAAAAACCATTCATCTTTTTCTCTTATATCAAATACACCAGTTGGAGTTTCACTTCCTTCTTTACCCGTTGAACAGCTCATAGATTTTATTAAAGACCAATTATTCATATTACCCTTATATACGTTAGTTACTTGTGCATTAGTATCAACATAAATTAAGTAATCAGTTAAACTTTCTATGTTTAATGAGTTTATATTTGAAGTATTTATTACATTTACTATTTGACTTGAACTAACTGCTGTAGATTGTTTTTGATTAGTTAAATATTGATTTTTAGCAGTTTTAAGTTCATCTACTTTTTCTAGTAACTCTTTATCATTCTTTAATATTTCAAGTTTGCTTTCTATTAAATTTATAGCGGCAGTAAAGTATTCTTTTTCTTTATACTTTTCAACTTGGCTTAATAAGTTCTTTTTAAGTTCAGTATTACATTTTTCTATATATTCTTTAGCTATAGAATATGATGAATCATTTTCATTTATAGAGTTAAATATATTTAATGCATTTTCAAAGTTTCCTTTATCATATTCCTTTATTCCTTTAGATAATGGACTATTATCATCTATAGTACTTGAAAGTACTTCTTGCGTTTTATCAGAAGATAAAATATTATAACGTTCTATTTCTTTTACTACAGTATTAGCATCATTTGTAGTAATTTTATTTGAAACTAAATTATTTTCAATAGTAGATAGTTTGTCTTCAAAATACTCTCCTAAATCATTTTTTAAAAATATAGTTTTAAATATATTTAAATTAGATTTAGTTAAAATATAGTTATTAGCTTCAGTATACTTAGCTGAATCAAATTTATTTTTAAAGTTTGATAATAAATTTTTATAACTAAAGCCTTGATATGTTAACAGTATACTAATGATTAGAGCGCTTGCTATAGCAAAAGGTAATAATTTTTTGATGTTTAACTTTGATTTTTTTGAATTATTATTTTGATTTTTATCTTCTGGTATATTGATATCTTTGATATTATTGAAATTATCCATATGTGACAAAATAATCCCCTCCTAAAACTTTCTTATTAACAATTATTACCAAAAAATAACATATTAAACATGGATTGTTTAATAATCTAAATTAGTATGTTACTATATTTAAATAGAGGTTTATTAAATATAGATAAAAAAGGAGTATTTATAGTGAAGCGAAGCAATTTTTTTATTAAATTAAAGAACAATATATATAACATAAAAACTTTTTCAGATTACATAAAAGAAGGATTAGGAAGAGCTATATTATATGCACTTATGTTAAGTGTAGTACTTGGAGGAATTCAAGGAATATATACTGGGTTTAAAACAAGAGATGCTATAAAAAGCAGTATAGAAGAATTTAATAATCCAGATTATGAGTTTTCTATAAAAGATGGAATACTTCATACTAAAAAAAGTCCAATTAAAGTGGAAGATGGAAATACAGTAATATATTTAGATAGTAATAAAAAGTTAGATGAAGCTGATAACTTTAAAGATGAATATGTTCAATCAGATATGTATGTTTTATTACTAAAAGATGGGATAGAAGTTGGATCAGGAAGTTTAAATCAAACAGTTTCTTATAAGGATTCTGCTTTTAATAATTTAAATAATAAAATACTTACAGAGCAACTACAACTTGTAGCTAAATTTATAGCGCCAGTAGTATTTATTGTTATGATAGTACAATATTTTATAAATTATTTGCTTAATTGCTTAATTGTATCTGCTTTTACTATATTAATCGGAATGATTATGGGATTAAGAATGAGAGGAAGTGCAATGTATTCATTAGCTATATATGCAGGAACTCTTCCAAACTTATTATTATTACCATTTAGTATAATAAGACCTGATATATATTTTGATGTTGCCTTTTCTGTAGGAACAATTATATTTTCATGGTTTGTATTAAGAAATGTAAAGTATGAGCTTTTAAATAATAAAAGATAATATTTATATTTATAAAAGTAATTTCTAAAGATTAGAAATTACTTTTTTTGTTATAATTAAATTATTAGATTATATGAAATGAGGATGGTTATTTATGAAAATAATTCATACTAGTGATTGGCATATTGGAAAAATTGTAAATGAATTTTCTATGATAGAAGATCAAAAATATATGTTAGAAAATTTAATTAAACTTATAGATGAAGAAAAACCAGAAGTACTTATAATAGCAGGAGATATGTATGATAGGTCTATCCCTCCAGTTGAGGCTGTTGAACTTTTAAATGATACATTAAATGAAATTGTAATTAATAAAGATGTAAAAGTAGTTGCGATATCAGGAAATCATGATAGTGGAGAGAGAGTAAGCTTTGGAGCTAAACTTTTGGAAAGGCAAGGTTTATATATAGCCGGAAAAGATAATGAATTATTTAAAAAAGTAGTTATAGAAGGAAAAGATGAGATAGTTAATTTTTATTTAATTCCATATAAAGACCCAGCAGTTATAAAAAAGCTTACGGAAAATAAAAATATAAAAAGTCATAATGATGCTATGATTGAGATTTTAAATAAAATAAAATTAGAGGCAAATTTTGATGAAATAAATATAATAGTTGCTCATGGGTATGTAACTATGTATAGAGATAAAGCAAAAGATTTAAGTGATGATGAAATGTATAAAGTAGCTGACCTTGAAGTTTCAGAATCAGAAAGACCTTTATCTATTGGAGGAACAGAACTTATTGATTCAAGTATATTTGATGAATTTGATTATGTAGCACTTGGACATCTTCATGGAAGACAGAAAGTTTCAAGAGATGAAGTTAGATATTCAGGTTCACTTCTTAAATATTCATTCTCTGAAGTTAAACAAAAAAAGGGAGTAACTTTATTTAATATAAATAAAAATAAAGAGATTATTATAAATTTAAAAGAGTTTACTCCAATTAGAGATTTAAGAATAATAAAAGGTAATATAGAAGAACTTATAGAGATTGGAAGAAGTGACGAAAAAAGAGAGGATTATATACAAGCTATTCTTACAGATGAAGGGGAAATTATAAATCCAATCGAAAAATTAAGAGCTATATATCCAAATGTTATGTTAATAACTAGAGAAAAGAAAAAAATTTATGATGAAAATAGTACATCTGCTAAAAAAGGATATAAGAACAAATCTGAAAAAGAGCTTTTTAAAGAGTTTTATGAAGCTTTAGGAAATGGAGAATTTACTTTACAAAAAGAACAATTAATAGATGAAACTATAAATAGAGTTTTAAAAAAGGAGGTGTAATTTATGAGACCTATAAATTTAGTAATATCAGCATTTGGACCCTATGCTAAGGAGCAACAGTTAGATTTTGAAAAATTAAATGGTAGAAATATATTTGTTATCACAGGAACTACAGGTGCTGGAAAAACAACTATATTTGATGCTATAAGTTATGCTTTATATGGTGAAGCAAGTGGAGAAAGTAGAGAAAATGATTCACTTAGAAGTCATTTTGCAGATGAAAATACAGAAACCTTTGTTGAATTAGAATTTGAACTAAAGGGGGATATATACAAAATTAGAAGAAGTCCAAAGCAGCCTAAAAAGAAAGTTAGAGGAAATGGATTTACTGAAAAAGATTCAGAAGCAATACTTGACTTACCAAATGGCAAAAGAATAATCGGAATAAGTAATGTAAATGATAAAATAACACAAATATTAGGAATAAATAAAGCTCAATTTAAACAGATAGTTATGCTTCCTCAAGGTGAGTTTAAAAAATTACTTTTAGCAAGTTCTGTTGAACGTGAAGATATATTTAGAAAAATATTTAATACTTATAATTTTGAGAATATACAAGCTGATTTAAAAGAAAAAGCTATAAAGATAAGTAAAGAGAGAAATTCTTGCAAACAAAAAATTGAAGTTCATTTAGATAATATAAAAGGAGAAAACAATATAGAAATTGGTGAATATATTGATTTTCCAAAGGTTATAGAAGAACTTACAGAGCTTATAAAAAGTGAAAAAAATATATATAAAGATAAAGAAGATGATGATGAAAAATTAAATGTAGAAATAAATAAAAAGAGAATTGAAAAATCTCTATTAGAGCAAAATAATAGTTTACTTATTGAAAAGCAAAACACTGAATATAAGTTAAATAAATTAATATCAATGGAAGCTGAAATTAAGAGTAAAAAGATTATAAGTGAAAAAGCTAAAAGGGCTAAAGAAGTAAGTTATGTAGAAAAAAATTATTTGGAGAAAAGAGAATCGCTTTTAAAAAAAGAAGAGGATAAGAAAAAATCATCATTAAAAATAAATTCACTAGAAGATAAATTGATAGTTCTTGAAGAAGCCGTAAAAAGAGAAGAATCTAAAGAAGAATTTAGAAATAATCTTACAGAAGAAATTGGGAGATTAAGAAGTTTAGAGCCTAAAATTAAATTATATGAAGAGAATAAGATTAAAGCTTTAGGGTTAGAAAAAGATATAGTATCAATAAAAGAAAAAATAAAACTAAAAGAAGAGAATATAATAGCTTCAAAAGAAAAGAAAGAATTAAATGAGAAAAATATAAAAGAAATAAATGAAATAGAAATAAAAGTAGTTAATTTAAAAAATAATGTTGAGAATAAAGAAAAGATTATAAAAGAATTAAGAGATATATTTAGGATTATAGATGAATATGAAAAAGAAGTAGAAGAGCACAATGAGCTAAAGGAGAAGTACTTAAAGGTTGAGAAATTATATAACAATCTAAAATCAGAGTATGATTATATGCTTGATATATATAGAAAAGAACAAGCGGGTATACTTGCAGATAGTTTAAGAAATGGAGAACCTTGTCCAGTATGTGGCTCAAAAGAGCATCCAATGAAAGCAATAAAAAATAGTGAAAATGTACCTACTGATGAAGAGTTAAAGAAAAAGAAATTAGAATATGAAAAGGTTGAAGAAAAAAATAATTCTATGCTATTAAAGTTAACTTCTATTAATTCTAAAATTAAAGGTATTTTAGATAACATAAATAATTCATTAAATAAGCTTTCAGAAAGGGATGCTGATATAAATAATGAATACAATGAAAAAACATCTAAATTTGAAGTCACTAAATTGGGAAAACAGTTAAAAAGTGAAATAGAATCACTTAAAGAAGAACTTAAAGGTTATAATGAAAAAATAAAATTAAAAGAAGTAATAGATAAAAAAATAATAGAATTAAATAAATATTTAGAGGATTCAGGGGTAGAATTAAATTCATTAAGAGAAAAAGATAAAAATATTTATGCAAACATTCAAAGTATAAATGCTACGTTAAGCGAACTAAAAAATGATATACCAGAGGATATAACATCAATTGACAAACTTAATGAACTTATAAAATTAAAGTCATATGAATTAGAAGAAAGTAAAAAGAGGCTATTATTATCTATAAAAGATAGAGATGAAAATATAAGGTTAGTTGAAGGCGAAAAAGCTAAGGAAAAAGAAATAGAAAGTAATATAGTAGCATTAAGGAAAGATGTTTTAGAAATAAAAAATGACTTTGAAAAAGCTTTAAAAGAAAATAATTTTAATGATGAAGATGAGTATTATATAGCTAAAAGTAATATTGAAATATATAGTGAATTAGACGAAGAAATTGAAAAATTTGATAAAGAATTACTTATATTAAAAAATGAATATAAAAAATTAAATAAGAAATGTGAAAATATAGTATTTATAGATTTAAAAGATATAAATGAAAAAATTAATGAGTTAGAAAATATCAAAAAATCAAAAGAAAAAGAGATTAAAGATTTATATAACATTATAGAAAACAATAAAAATGTTTTATCTAAAGTAAAAGATTTAAATAAAGAATTAGGTAAAAAAGAGGAAGAATATAAAGTAATTGGTGAGCTTTCTGATCTTGCTAATGGAAAGAGAAGCCCGTATATATCTTTTGAAAGATATGTTTTAGCATCATATTTCCAAGATATAATAGATGCAGCTAATTTAAGACTTGAGAAAATGACTGGAGATAGATTTTCACTTAAGAGAAAAACTACAGTAAGTAAAGGTGCAGGACAAAAAGGATTAGAGCTTGAAATATATGATAATTATACTGCAACATCAAGAGATGTTAGTTCTTTATCAGGTGGTGAAAGTTTTAAGGCATCATTATCTTTGGCGCTTGGATTGTCTGATGTTGTACAATCAAGTGCTGGAGGAGTATCTTTAGAAACTATGTTTGTTGATGAAGGATTTGGAACATTAGATCCTCAATCTTTAGACAATGCTATAGATAGTCTTTTAGAGTTACAAAAAGGTGGAAGATTAGTTGGAATAATATCGCATGTTCAAGAACTCAAGGAAAGAGTTGATGCAAAAATTGAAGTAACATCAACAAAAAGAGGAAGTATAGCAGAATTTAATATTTTATAGAAATTTAAAGGCGAGAGTATCTCGCCTTTTTAGTATATTAAGGTTAAATTATTTAGCATATTCCTTACTAGGACCTTCTACTTTATGATCATATGTAATTTCAAAGAAACCTTGAGGATGCTTACAAGCTGGACATGCTTTAGGGGCTTCTAAACCTTCATAAATAAATCCGCAGTTTCTACATTTCCAATATTCTTTTTCATTACGCTTATATAAAAGACCATCTTTTAAATTAGCATGTAAATCTAAGTATCGTTGTTCATGATTTTTTTCTACTTCTAAAATGTGAGAAAATGCAGCTGCAACTTCTGGATATCCTTCTTCTTCTGCAATTTTTTTAAATTCAGGGTATGCAACTCCCCATTCTTCCTTTTCACCTTCAGCAGCATATTCCAAATTATCAAGAGTTGTTCCTAAACCAACTGGGTAATTTGTATCAACATGAATTTGATATTTACCAAGTCCTTGCACTAATAAATCATAGAATACTTTAGCATGAGCTCTTTCATTATCAGCAGTTTCAAGAAAAACAGCCTCTATATGTTTATGTCCTTCTTTAGAAGCAACACTAGCATAGAAAGTATATCTATTTCTTGCTTGAGACTCACCTGCAAAAGCTTTTGCTAAATTATCAGCAGTTTTACTTCCTTTTAAACTTTTCATGAGAAAAATCCCCTTTCGAATAGTATTCATTCTATAGTATTTACTATTCGAGAGAGGATTATGTTTAATTAAGATTTCTATTTTCTCCTTTAAAGAAAAGTGCTAATGTATTTGGACCTGAATGACTACCAATAGCTAAACCTATATAGTTTATAATTACTTCAATATCATATTTTTCAGTAATCATATCTTTAAGTCTTTCAGCATCTTCGATGCAATCACCATGAGATATAAATATAGTTTCATTTGAGTTTATATCTATTTTTTCTTCAAGTTTATTAAATAAAGATTTTATTGATTTCTTTCTTCCTTTAACTTTACCGAAATTACATAAAGTACCATCATTAGGAACATATAAAAGAGGCTTAACTTGTAATAGAGTACCTATAGCCGCTACAGTTGGAGAGATTCTACCACCTCTTTTAAGGTGATTTAAGTCATCAACTGTAAAAAGGTGGTTTACTTTAAGTTTCATATCTTCAATATGATTTACAACTTCTTCCTTAGATTTACCTTTTTCTTTTAATTTACAAGCTTCGTGAACAATAAGACCTACACCTAATGAAGCAGATTTACTATCTATTATTGAAATATCAGCATTTGGATAATTTTCAAGAATTTCATCTTTTGCAATTAAAGAACTATTATAAGTTCCACTTAATGCAGAAGAAAATGCTATGTATATTATTGAATAATTTTCTTTTATATATTTCTTAAATACTTCATAAAATCTATAACTATTTATTTGTGATGTTGTTGGCATTTCACCACTTCTTAATGCTTCATAAAAATCATGGTAGCTAAGTGATTTACCACCATCTTCAATATATTCTTTATCTTTAAAATTACAAATAAGTCCAATGTTAATTATAGAATATTTATCTATTATATGTTGTGGTAAGTCGCAACTTGAATCTGTTAAAATAACATAATTATTAATAATAAAACCTCCTTAAATAAAATAAACTTAGATTATAGTTTATAGTATATTATAGACATTATACAATAAAAAAATATCAATACAAAGAAATAATACCTTTTAATAGAATAAAATACAAAAAATGGTTGTTAAGTGTTTGAAAAAATGATAAAATTTATAATGGTATTAATAGTTATATGGTATGGTGTAAAAGTTATAGTGAGGTAGGGAAAAATGGAAAAAGATAAATGTAACTTAAAAAATTTATCAAAAGAAGATATGGTATTAATCATTAAAGAACTAGAAAATAAAAATGAAATGCAAGAGCGATTTATACTTAATATATCTCATGATCTAAGATCGCCATTAAATGTAATTATGAGTGCTAATCAAATGTTAGAAAACATTAATGGTTCAGTGGAAAAGGAAAAAGAATATTTAAAAATGTTAAAAAGAAATAGTTATAAGATGTTAAAACTTATAGAGAATTTAATTGATATAACTAGACTTGAAAAGAATTATTTTAATATAAATAAAAAGAATATAGAAATAGTTAGTTTCATTGAAAGTACAATAGAGTCTATTGATAGGTTTGCAAAACAAAAGAATTTAACACTTGTTTTTGATACTAATAAGGAAGAGTGTGTAGTGGCTGTTGATCCTCAAGCTTTAGATAGGATTTGTATAAATTTAATATCAAATGCAATAAAATTTTCAGATAGTGGATCTAATATATATATAGATTTAATAATTGATTTTAATTATGTAAAGATAAAAATAGAGGATAATGGAATTGGAATTAAAGATGATGAAATAGATAAAATATTTAATAGATTTATACAAGCTGATGGTAATAAGGAACATAAAGGTAGTGGAATAGGACTAGATTTAGTTAAATCTTTAGTTGAACTCCATAATGGTAATGTAAGCGTAGAAAGTAAATTTGGAGCAGGTTCTATATTTACAGTTATGATACCAAATATAAAAATAGATAAAGAAGAAGTAAAGTTAAGTAAAAATGCAGATAAGGTTCAATTGCTTGAAATTGAGTTTTCTGATATATACCTAAGATAGATTAGGATAATTGGAAAGATTGCTCTAAATGGGTGTCTTTCTAGTTATTTTGGTCTATTTTTAATTTGCACTACATAAGTTTTTGTGTTAATATATTTCTGTCAATAAAAAAAATATGGGGCGTTAGTTAAATGGATATAACATACCGCTACGGACGGTACATTATGGGTTCGATTCCTATACGCCCTACCAAATTAAAAGGATATTTTGTGAAAAATATCCTTTTTTTATTTATAAAAATTAATAATAAAATATTTACAAAAAATAATTTTGTATAAATTCTTTGAAAAATAGCAATAGTTAAACTATATAAAATATAAGGTATTCTTAATATTCTAATGTTTTTTATAGTTTTAAAAATATGATATAATAGAGGCGTTATAATAGAGACAAGGAGAAGAGATTATGAAGTTTACAGATAGTGTTAAGGTTGTGGTAGATGAACACATAAAAAATCCTTTACAAATAGTAAATATGGCAAAAAAAGATTTAAAAAAGCAGTTCTCAGGAACAGCACTAGGCGTTTTATGGCCTTTAATAAAAAATATGATATTTGTTTTTGCATATTGGTTTACTATTCAAATAGGTCTTAAAGGTACTACAAAATCAATTGATGAACCTTATATAATTTGGCTAGTTATAGGATTAGTGCCATGGTTTTTCATAAGAGATACTTTAGTGCCAGCAGCAAGTTCTGTAAGAAGAAATAGATATTTAGTTACTAAAATAGTGTTTCCTACATCTATAATACCAACCTTTAAGGTTTTATCAGGTTTTATTAGTAGTTTTATGTTTGTTGGAATTGCTATTATAATGTGTATAGCTAGTGGAATTTATCCAGATATATATTGGTTACAAACAATATATTATGCATTTGCGGCGTTTATATTGTTAGTAGCAATATCATTAACAACATCTGCATTAGTTGTAGTAAGTAGAGATGTTGAGTTCTTATTAAATTCAATAATAGTCTTAATATTTTGGATTAGTCCTATATTATGGCCTATTGCAAACATAACAAATCCATTATTAAATACAATTGTAAAATTAAATCCATTTTTTTATGTTATAGAAGGTTTTAGAGATTCAGTTTTATATCATAAGTGGTTCTGGCAAAGTCCTGCATTAACATTATATTTTTGGGGAGTGGTTTTAATTTTAATGTTGTTTGGGATATTTATACATGGTAAATTAAGAGATTATTTTGCAGACATATTATAGGAGTGATTAAAAGATGTATGCGATTAAAATAAATAATATATGTAAGACGTATAGAATATATCAAAAGCCTTTTCAAAGGGTTATAGATTTAATGTTTAATAAGAAAAATTATACTGAATATAAAGCATTACAAAATATTGACGTAGAAATAGAAAAGGGAGAGGCTGTTGGGGTTTTAGGTAAAAATGGTGCAGGAAAATCAACTTTACTTAAAATAATTACAGGAGTAGTAAAACCAACATCTGGGAATGTTGATATTAAGGGTAAGATATCGGCAATACTTGAATTAAACTCAGGGTTTGATCAAGAACTTACAGGATATGAAAATATATATGTAAAAGGAGCTATACTTGGATATAAAAAAGAAGAAATGGATGAAAAGATTGAAGAAATAGTTGATTTTGCAGATATTGGAGAACATATTAATCAACCAGTAAGAACATATTCAAGTGGTATGAAGGCAAGACTTGGATTTGCAATATCAGTTAATGTTGATCCGGATGTATTAATTGTTGATGAAGCTTTAGCTGTTGGTGATGATGTATTTAAAACTAAGTGTTTAAGAAAAATGAGCGATTTTAGAAAAAATGGAAAAACAATATTTTTTGTAAGTCACTCATTATATACAGTTGGATCATTTTGTACAAAATGTATGTGGATAAAAGATGGTGAATTAATAGATTATGGTCCAACTCAAGAGTTATTACCAAGATATGAAAATTTCTTAAAAGAAGAAAAAGCTAAAGAAGAGAAGAAGAAAAAATCTAAAGGTAAAGCACAAATAGATAAAAAGGCGTATATAGAAGTAAGTAATTTCAAATTTGAGAATAAAGGAATTTTTAAAGCTGGTGATGATATAGTTTATTCATTTGATTATGAAGTTAAAAAAGATATGCCAGATTTAAAATGGTCATTTACAGTAAGAGATGCTGCAACTAATTTAATTTATTCAAGTGATAAAATGAATAATGATTATCTAATCAAAAATAGTATAGGAAAGCATACTTTAAAAATAAAGATAAAAAATGTATTATTACCTGGAAAATATTTATTATCAGGAGAATTAAGAGAAGGGACAGGAATATTTTTTGTAGGATATTCGAATAAAAGATCTTTTAATGTTGAATACAATGAAAATGATAGCAAGAATGGAAATGGATTAGTTTATATAGAGCATGATGTTTTAAAGAACGAATAGGGTGATGAAATGGATAAATTAGTATGTGGAGCCGAGCATATAGATTGGAACTCGAATGTAGAAAGAATCTACATAAGAGGATATGCATTAATTAGAGGAAAAAATATAGATAAAGATTACAAAGTAAAGAAATCTTTCTTTATATATAATGGTGATAGAAAGTTTATAATGCCAGCTCAAAATGAATTAAGACTTGATATAACAGATAAGTATAAAGAGGATAATATTAATTATGATTATGCAGGCTTTGAAGGGTTTATAGATTTAAGTAGTATAAATTATAGAAAACCATTATCAAAAGGAACATGGAAAATTGGTTTATATTTAAATGCTAATGGAGAAAAAATTGAAACTGATTTAAAATATGTTGGAGAGAAAAAAGAAATTAAGCATGCAATACCTAAGAAATTAGAATCAGATAATAAGAAGTTTATAAGAAAAGAATCATTGGAAATTAAAGATGGATTTATAAATATAAATGTATCAGATGAAAAGTTATCAAGTGGAGAATATATTAAAAATATTACTATAAATAGTCCTACTTCAATTAAGATAAAAAAGAATTTAAAAAAGAACAAAAGAAAATTTGGAAATTGGATTTTACAGAAAGCATATAGTATATTTAAGCATAAAAAAATAATAAAAAATAGGGTAGTATTTTTATCAGATAGTAGAGTTGATTTTACTGGTAATTTTGAATTTATATATAATGAATTACAAAAGCGAGGTGGCTATGAAATAAAGTCTATGCTTAAGCCAAGTATAACAGCAGAAAGGTCATTAAAAGAAATGATTACTTTAGTTAAATATTTAGCTACAAGTAAGTATATATTACTTGATGATTATTATCCTCAAATATATAAGTATGATATTAGGGATAATGTAGAGGTTATACAATTATGGCATGCTACTGGAGCATTTAAGACTTTTGGATTTAGTAGAATAGGAAAAAAAGGTGGTCCAAAAGTTAAATCTAAAAATCATAGAAATTATACTAAAGCTATTGTTAGTTCAGAAAATATAAAATTACATTATGCAGAAGCTTTTGGAATTTCAGAAGATAGAGTAATATCAACTGGTGTTCCTAGAACTGATATATTCTTTGATGATGAATATAAAAATAAAAAAATTAGTGAATTCTATACTAAATATCCAATGTTAAAAGATAAGAAAGTAATAATGTTTGCTCCTACATTTAGAGGAAGCGGTCAGAAAAGTGCAACTTATGATTTTGAAGTTTTTGATATAAAGAAACTTTATGAAGCATTAGGTGAAGAATATATAATCATTTCAAAGTTACATCCATTTATAAAGGAACCTATGAATATACCTAATGAATGTAAGGATTTTGTAATAGATTTATCAGAAGAAAGAGAAATAAATGATTTATTATTTATAACAGATATTCTTATAACAGATTATTCTTCAGTTTGTTTTGAATATTCATTATTAAATAGGCCAATGATATTCTTTGCTTATGATTTGGATGACTACATTGCATCAAGAGATTTTTATTATCCATATGAAAGTTTTGTTCCAGGTCCTATAGCAAGAACAACTAATGATATAATAGATATAGTAAAAGAAAACAAATTTGAAGTTGAAAAATTAGAAAAATTTAGAAATAATTTCTTTGATCATTTTGATGGAAAATCAACAGAGAGAGTTGTAAATACACTTTTAAAATTAGACAATTAAATAAGGATATAAATAATAAAATTTTATGGGAGTGATAAAATGATATACGCAGAAATTTTAGCTGGTGGTAAAGGTACTCGTATGGGTAATACTGAGATGCCAAAACAATTCTTAAAACTAGGAAATAAACCAATAATAATTCATACAATTGAAGCATTTTTATTAAACGAAAGATTTAACAAAATAATTATTACTACACCAAAGCAATGGATACAACATACTAACGATTTAATAAATAAGTTTGTTCCAGCACAATTAAAAGATAAAATTGCAGTATGTGCAGGTGGATCAGACAGAAATGAATCAATAATGAACGGAATAAAATACATAAATGAAAACTTTGGTATTAATGATGAAGATGTAATAGTAACTCATGATGCTGTTAGACCATTTTTAACTCATAGAATAATAAATGATAATATTGATTCAGCTTTAGAATTTGGAGCTTGTGATACTGTTGTTCCAGCATTTGATACTATCGTTGAATCAGTGGACGGTGACATAATAAGTGATATACCAAGACGTGATTTCATGTATCAAGGACAAACACCTCAAAGTTTTAGAATTAAAGAATTAGTTGAATTATATAATTCTTTATCTGATGATGAAAAGAAAATATTAACTGATGCTGCAAAGATATTTGTTGTAAAAGGTAAAAATGTTAAGCTAGTACAAGGGGAAGTTTTCAATATGAAAATAACAACTCCTTATGATTTAAAATTAGCTAATGCTTTAGTGAGGGATGATATAAATGATAAATAAAGTATATAGATTAGTTGCTCCTAAGCAAATTACAGTTGAATTTGAAGAAAGAAGCTTAGATGGCGAAGGAATTATTGTAAGACCAACTAGATTATCAATATGTGCAGCAGATCAAAGATATTATACAGGAACAAGAGGAAAGGAAGCTATGAAAAAGAAACTTCCTATGGCTCTTATTCATGAAGGTGTTGGAGAAGTTATATATGACCCAAAGGGAGAATTTAATCCTGGAGATACAGTTGTTATGATTCCAAATACTCCAACTGAAGATGATTCAGTTATTGCAGAAAATTATTTAAGAACAAGTAAGTTTAGAGCTAGTGGATATGACGGATTCATGCAACAATATGTATTTATGGGAAGAGATCGTATAATAAAATATGATAGAATAAATCACGATGTTGCTTCATTCTTAGAACTTATTAGTGTATCAGCTCATTCAATAGATAGATTTGACAAAAAAGCTCATAAGAGAAGAAATAAGATTGGTGTTTGGGGAGACGGAAATGTTGGTTTCATAACTGCATTAATACTTAAAAAGAAATTCCCAGAATCAGAAATAATAGTTTTTGGTAAAAATGAAGAAAAGTTAAATTTCTTCTCATTTGTAGATGAAACTTACCAAATAGATAGTATTCCAGATGACTTAAGAGTAGATCATGCATTTGAAGCAGTTGGTGGAAAAGCTAGTGAATATGCTATAGATCAAATAATTGATTACATAAATCCAGAAGGAGTAATTGCAATACTTGGGGTTTCAGAAAATCCAGTACCAATAAATACTAGAATGGTATTAGAAAAAGGATTAACTATAGTTGGAAGTAGTAGAAGTGGAAGAGTTGACTTCCAAGAAGCAGTTAATTTCTTAGAAGCTCATGAAGATGCTCAAAATCAATTGCAAAAACTTATATCAGCAGTTATTGATGTAAAAGGAATCGAAGATATTGTAAAAGGATTTGAGCATGATTTAACAACACCGTTTAAGACTGTTTTAAACTGGAGAGTTTAATATAATAAAGACCCTTTTAGAAGGGTCTTTAAATATATATTAAAAGTGAGGATTTTTATAAATGAAAACATTAGAAAGAATTATACTAAAGTATCTTTTAAGAATAGTATATTACATTTCATATATAGTTCCGGTAAAGAAGAGAGTAGTATTTGCAACATACAGAAATGATACTATGGATGGTAACTTTAAATATATATACGATGAGATACAAAGTAGACAAACAGAGTATAAATGTGTATTTCTTTATGAGAAATTTAATAAAGGAATAAAAGGAATAATAACATATTTTTTTCATATGATGAAAGCAACATATTATATGGCAACTTCAGAATACTTTTTAATAGATGATTTTTATTTTCCAGTATATACAGTTAAAAAGCTTAGAAAAAATACGGAAGTTGTTCAAGTGTGGCATGCTTGTGGTGCATTTAAAAAATTTGGGTTTAGTATATTAGATAAAAATTTTGGTGCAGATAATGATTACGTTAAATATATTCCTATTCATAGTAATTATTCACATGTATTAGTTAGTTCAAAAGAAGTAGCTAAATATTATGCAGAAGCATTTAATATGAGTGAAAATAATATAGAGCCATTAGGAATACCAAGAACTGATATATTCTTTAATGAAAAAATGAAGGAAGATGCAAAAGAAAGAGTTTACAGTAAATATCCTAAGCTTAAGGGAAAACATATAGTTTTATATGCTCCTACATTTAGAGGAAATAGTCAATCAGATGCAAAGATGGATATAAGCTTTGATGTTGAAAGAGTAGTAAATGATTTACCAGAAGGATATGTATTGGCATTAAAAATGCATCCTTTTGTAAAAGATGCAATTAATATAGAAAATGATAGAGTAATCGATTTGTCAGATTATGGTGCAATAAATGATATACTTATAATGACTGATTTACTTATAACTGATTACTCATCAATAGTATTTGAATATTCACTATTAGAAAGACCTATGATATTTTTTGCGGATGATTTAGATTCATATGAACATGAAAGAGATTTTTATTATCCATATGAAAATTTTGTACCAGGTCCTATAGTTAAAAATACCGATGAATTAATAGAAGTATTAAATAATGATACATGTGATTATGAGAAAATTAAAGCTTTTAAGAATAAGTTTTTTGATGATGTTGATGGATTAGCATCAAAAAGGTTTGTTGATAAAATAATTTTAAAAAAGGAAAATTAGGTGATTAAGATGAAGAAGGTATTATTTATATCATCAACTGGTGGCCATTTATCAGAACTTATGCAACTTAAAAAAATATTTGATAGATATGACTATCATATAATTACAGAAAAAAATGATACTACATTAAAACTGAAAAATGAATATGGAAATAGAATAGATTATTTAGTTTATGGAGCTAGAAATTATATGTTAAGTTATATGTTTAAGTTTCCATATAATATAGTAAAATCTTTATTTTTATATTTTAAAATAAGACCAGATGTAATAGTTACAACAGGAGCTCATACAGCAGTTCCAATGTGCTATATTGCAAAAATATTTAAAAAGAAAATAATATTTATTGAAACATTTGCTAGAGTAGAATCAAAAAGTATGTCTGGTAATATGATAAATAAAATTGCTGATGTATTTTTAGTTCAACATGAAGAAATGACTAAGGTTTATGATAATTCTATATATAAAGGAGACTTGTATTAAAATGATATTTGTTATTTTAGGAACTCATGAATTGGAGTTTAAAAGGTTACTTGAATATCTAGAAAAAATGGATATAAAAGAAGAAGTAATAATACAATCAGGAAATACTAAATTTGTATCTAATAAATACAAAGTAATCCCTTTTTTAGATCAAAATGATTTTAATCAATATATTAAAGAAAGTACATTAGTAATAACTCATGGTGGTGTTGGATCAATACTTACAGCATTAAGACATAAGAAAAAAGTTATAACAATGCCAAGACTTTCTAAATATAATGAGCATAATGACGATCATCAATTAGAAATATGTAATAAACTTTCTAAAGATGGATATACAATAAATTGTACTGATTATGATTCTTTAAAAGAGGCTATAGAAAATTATAATGATATTAAATTAAAGCCATATATTTTTGATAATAGTAGTATTATAAATTTTATAATTGAAACAATAGATAATATGTAATATATAAATACACGTAATAGTTTTAAAGATTACGTGTATTTTTTATTTTTGTATAAAATTTATTATAAGTGTAAAACTAATAGATAGTATATTTTGAGAGAGGATTTTTATGGTTAGAGTATTATCATCAATTGAATCTATAGAATTAAATACTACTAATGATGAACTTTATATAAGAGGTTTTGCATTTATAAAAGGAGTAAAGATAGATAAAAACTATAAGATAAAGAAATCAATATATATATATAATGAAAATGAAAAATTTGTAATTCCAATAAAGAATGAATTTAGAGCTGATATAACATATAAATATATGGATGATTATACCAATTATGATTATTCAGGATTTGAGGGAATAATAGACTTAAGTAATATAGCATATAGAAAATCATTGGATGTTGGTGTTTGGAAATTTGGAATATATTTAAATACTGGAGATAAAGAAGTTAAAAGTGATTTAAATTATACTGGAGATATAAATAAAATTAAAAAAGTAGTTCCTAAAGAGATATTTATTTATAATAAAAAAGCTATAAAAAAACAATGTTTAAAATTTGAAGAGGGATATTTATTTATAGATATATTTTATGAATATATAAATTATAAAGCATATATCAAAAATATTCTTACTAAGAATCCATTAATATATAATTGTAAGCTAGCAGTACTAAATAAAAAACGTAAATTTGGAAATTTAATTTTAAAAAGAATGTATAAAATATTTAAATTTAAAAAAATAATAAGAAATAGAGTTGTATTTTTATCAGATAGTAGAACTGATTTTTCAGGAAATTTTGAGTTTATATATAAGGAACTAAAAGAAAGAGGAGAATATGATATAAAGTCTATATTGAAGCCAAGTATAACTGCAAGGAGATCATTAAAAGAAATGATAACTCTAGTTTATTATATTGCAACTAGTAAATATATTCTATTAGATGATTATTATCCACAAATATATAAGTATGATATTAGAGATGAGATTGAAGTAATACAATTATGGCATGCAACAGGAGCATTTAAAACATTTGGATTTAGTAGAGTGGGAAAAGAAGGAGGGCCTAAATTTAATTCTAGAAATCATAGAAATTATACTAAAGTTATAGTTAGTTCAAATAATATAAGTAAATATTATGCTGAAGCATTTGGAATTTCAGAAAATAAAATTGTATCTACTGGAGTTCCAAGAACAGATATATTTTTTGATGAAAATTATAAAAAGGATATTATGGATAAACTTTATAGCAAATATTCTATGATAAAGAATAAAAAAGTTATATTATTTGCTCCAACTTTTAGAGGAAATGGACAAAGTAGTGCAACTTATGATTTTAGGAGATTAAATATAAAAAAGTTATATGATGAATTAAAAGATAATTATATTTTGATTTTGAAATTTCATCCATTTATAAAAAATAATTTTAAGATAAGTAATGAGTATAAGGACTTTGTATTAGATTTATCAAAAGAGAGAGAAATAAATGATTTATTATTTATAACAGATATTTTAATAACAGATTACTCATCAGTTTGTTTTGAATATTCATTGTTGGAAAGACCTATGATATTTTTTGCGTATGATTTAGAAAATTATATTGAATCAAGAGATTTTTATTACCCATATGAAAAATTTATACCAGGACCTATAGCAAGAAATACTGATGAAATATTAGATATAATAATAAAAAATAATTTTAAAATGGATAAGTTAAGTATATTTAGAAATAAGTTTTTTGATCATTTTGATGGGAAATCCACAAAAAGGGTTGTTGATACATTATTAAATTTAGATAATTAGCTTTATAAAAATATAAAATTTATATAATACTTGTTTAAGGAGAAGCATTATGAAAAAAGATACTTTAGTTACCGTATTTAGTGAGCATAATGAAAGTGGTTTAATATTATTTAAAAAGTATAAATTTAATAATATAAAAATAGTTATAGAACCTAACTTAAGAGAAGAAAAGTTAGATAACATAATTAACGTTTATAAAGGATATAATGAAAATATTAAAATAGAAACAATAAATAAAAATTATATTGATAATATTAAAGAAATAGGAAATATAGATAATTTAGTGTTTAATTTAACTATAGAAGACACACTTTATGCTTTAAAACTATTAAATAAATGCATTGAAAATAATATTGAAGCAGTATATGTTGATATATTAGCCAAAAGGGAATATTGGTTTAAAAAAGGGATGAATTTGATAGAAGAAGAATTAGCAGACTTATATGTAGATGATATAATTGAAGCTAATGGAAGTAATATATTATCTTATGAAAGTAAGATTAATAAAGATAATAATATAATGGAATTTACAAAATTAATATATAGAAATATTGATTTATGGCATAAGTATAAACAAAAACTATATGATACATCTTTATTTGAGCATGATTATAATAATCAACAATTAGTAAAGGTTAATTTGTATAAATTAAATAATGAAGAAAAAGAACTTTTATTGAGTATAATTAATGGCTTTAAAAAATTAGAATTAATAAAAACAAATAATGATGAAAATAGCTTAGAAGTAACTTTTTTAAGTGATACATTAAAGCCATTTATATTTAAAAGTGGTACTTGGCTTGAAATATTGACTGAGAGTGTAGTAAAAGATATAAGTACTATTGATGATGTAAAAAGTGGTGTAGTTTTTTTATGGAATAAACCAAAAGGTAATATAAAGAATGAATTAGACGTAGTTGCAGTTAAAGATTCTATAATGGTTATAATATCATGTAAAGATAGTTCAAAGTATGATGAGAATACATTAAATGAATTGAAAGTATATAGCGATAAGTTAGGTGGAGAAAATACAAAGAAAATACTTGTTGCAACAAAAAGACCAATAAAATCATCTATATTTGATAGGGCTAAAGAGATGGATATAAATATTATAATATTAAATAAGGATTTAAATAAGTTTAAGGAAGAATTGGAATATATAATAAATAAAAAATAAAGTAACTAGTATATCTAGTTACTTTATTTTATTACCAATGGACTCACCCATATAAACTCTAGTTTCATAACCTAAATGTGTTTGCTTTAGTATGTCACTGTCAATTTGAACAATATCTTTTTTCAAAAATAATATTACTGTTGAACCACCGAATTTGAAGTAGCCTTTTTCATCACCTTTATTTACTCTTTTGTTTTCTTTGTATGATTGAATTATACTACCAACGCATGTTGCACCAACTTCTACATAAAGCATGTCGCCAAAATGATCAGATTTAAAAATTGACCATTCACGCTTGTTTTGGCAGAAAAGTTTAGGTACTTTATCAACTGCTATAGGATTTACAGAATAATAATTTCCTTTTATTTTATGATTTTCAAGTGGAATACCTGAATCTACAAAATGATATCTATGATAATCCGTAGGACATAACCTAAAAATTAAACAAATTCCATTATCGTAATCTTTTGCTATTTCAGAATTACCTATTAGTTCCTTAAGACTATAAGTTATTCCTTTTACTTGAACTAGTTTATTCATATCTATATTATCATAGGCAAGCAATCTTCCGTCAACAGGAGACATTAATGTATCCTTATTTGAAGGTATAGGTCTTGCAGTTGAGCGAACTTTCCTAGCAAAGAAATCGTTAAAATTTTTAAATTCTTTAGGCTTTTTAGAATATATATTCATATTTATATCAAAATCATTTATAAATTGAGGTATTTTCTTTTTACTTAATTTTGTATCACAAAAAAAGCCATATAATTTAGAACAAATTTTCTTTTTAATAATAAGTTCAGTAATACGTCTTCCAGAAGGGGATTGATAGCACCATTCTAAATATTTTATTCCGGCAACTTTTTCTTCTTCGTATGATTTTGTAGTTCTATTGTATACAAGTATCATATTTTACTCCTCTGTTAATCTTTATAAGAATTTTCTTAGCAAATATAATAAAAGTATAGAGTAAAGTAATATTTAATGCAAGTTGAAGTAGTTTGAAAATTATAACATATTAACAACCGATTGATATTATGTACGTAATAAGGTAAAATCAAATTGTGATTAAATTTTATAAGCCTATTTTTTAATAATTTAAAATACATACATAGTTTTGATAGTTAAAATTATAACAATCTTTTTAGTTTTAAGAGGGTTTAAATTTAAGTTAATGGAGGTACGTTTTTAAGGATGAAAAAATTAATTATTAATGACAAGGAAATCCAAGTTGCAGAAGGTACTACTATAATAGATGCTGCAAGAGAAAATGGCATAAACGATATAGCAACGCTTTGTTATTTAAAAGAGTGTTCAAATATAGGTAAGTGTGGAGTGTGTGCTGTTGAAATAGAAGGAAAGCCAAATCTTGCATTAGCTTGTATTACAAAAGTTGAAGATGGAATGGTTGTAAGAACTAATACTGAGAAGGTACAAGAAAGAGTTAAAGCTAGAGTTTCTACTTTATTAAATAAGCATGAGTTTAAATGTGGACAATGTTCAAGAAGAGAAACTTGTGAGCTTTTAAAGTTAGTTATAAAAAGCAAAGGAAGAGCTACAACACCTTTCTTACCTAAAGATAAGAGCGAATATATTGATGAAAGAAGTAAATCAATTACTATAGATAGAACAAAATGTGTACTTTGTGGAAGATGTCAAGCTGCTTGTAAGTCAAAATCAGGTACAGAAGCTATAAAGATAACAAATATAGATGGAACAAGAATGGTAGCGCCAACAGATAATAAATGTTTTGATGAAACAAATTGTTTATTATGTGGTCAATGTGTTGCAGCATGTCCAGTAGCTGCATTAGAAGAAAAATCACATATTGAAAGAGTTGAAGAAGCTTTAGCAGATTCAGAAAAGCATGTAATAGTTGCAATGGCTCCAGCTGTAAGAACAGCAATGGGTGAATTATTTAACATGGGTTATGGAGTAGATGTAACAGGAAAATTATATACTGCATTAAGAGAATTAGGATTTGATAAAGTATTTGATATAAACTTTGGTGCTGATATGACTATAATGGAAGAAGCTACAGAACTTATTCAAAGAATAGAAGCTGGTGGTCCATTCCCAATGCTTACATCATGTTGTCCTGCTTGGGTTAGACAAGTAGAAAATAATTATCCAGAGTTTATAGAAAACTTATCATCAGCTAAGTCACCACAACAAATATTTGGTACTGCAACAAAAACATACTATCCACAAATAGCAGATATTGATCCTAAAAAAGTATTTACAGTTACTGTAATGCCATGTACAGCTAAAAAGTATGAGGCAGATAGACCAGAAATGGAAAATGACGGAATAAGAAATATCGATGCTGTTATTACTACAAGAGAATTAGCTAGCATGATAAAGAAAAGAAAGATAAACTTTGCTAAGTTAGAAGATGGAGTTCAAGATCCTGCAATGGGAGAATACACTGGTGCTGGAGTTATATTTGGAGCAACTGGTGGAGTTATGGAAGCTGCAATAAGAACAGCTAAAGACTTCGTTGAAAAGAAAAGCTTAGAAGAAATAGAATATCATTCAGTAAGAGGTTTAGATGGAATAAAAGAAGCTACAGTAAATATAGGTGGAAAAGACTATAATTTAGCAGTAGTTAATGGTTCAGCAAACCTTTATGAATTCATGGAAAGTGGAAGAATGAATAATAAAGACTATCACTTTATAGAAGTTATGGCATGTCCAGGAGGATGTGTAGATGGTGGTGGTCAACCACATGTAAGCGCTGAAAATAGAGAAAAGATAAATGTAAAAGCTGTAAGAGCATCAGTTTTATATAACCAAGATAAAAACTTTAAGAAGAGAAAATCACATGAAAATGAAGCTTTATTAAAGATGTATGAAACATATATGGGAGAACCAGGACATGGAAGAGCTCATGAGTTATTACACTTAAAATATAAGAAAAAAGATAAATCTTCAGAAGAAATTGTATAATTCTATATAATAAAAATGTATCTCATGCTATATTAAGTATGAGGTACATTTTTTTATTTTAGGGAGGAATTATGAAGTTATTAGCAAGTGATTTTGATGGAACGTTGTTGGTTGATAAGGAGATTCACAAGAGGGATCTTGATGGAATAAAAAATTTACGTAAGGAAGGACATAAATTTATTGTATCTACAGGTAGAACTCTTTTAGGTATGGAAGAAGTATTTGAAAAATATGATTTAGAATTTGATTATTTAGTTCTTTGTAATGGGGCATTAATACTTGATAAAGATAAAAGGGTAATAAAAAATAGTATGATTGAGTTTGAAGCAGTTAAAAAAATTATAGAAGAATTTTCAGATGAAGAGCAAACTATGATTTATTTTGATAATGGAAATGGAATGAACTTAATAGAAAATAAAAATGCTGACTTGGAAAATCTACAATTTTTTGAAGAGCTTGAAGTTGAAGTAGCTAAAAAGGAAGATATATTAAACTTAAAAAGTGGAGCATTAATTTTAAGTGTATTTGCATCAGATGGTTCTATAGAGAGAGCAGAAAAAATAAAAGAGAGATTAATAAATATGTTTGGAGATGAACTTGGTATATTTAGAAATCAATTTTTTATTGATATAGTTTCTAAGGGTTCATCAAAAGGAAATGGATTAAAAGAAGTTTTAAAGATAGAAAATAAAAATTTTGATGATATATATACTGTAGGTGATTCGTTTAATGATGTATCAATGTTTGAAATAACAAATAACAGTTATACATTTAATAGAGCGGAAGATGGCGTAAAAATATATGCAAAGAATCATATAGATTATGTTCATGAGATTGTTGATTACATAATAAAATAAATTAAAATAATTAATAAAAAAAGAATCCCAAAGTTTTGGGATTCTTTTTATTAATTATTTTATAGTATCTAAGTATTCGTCGTAAGACATAACTCTATCAACTATAGAACCATCTTCTTTAATATCTATTATTCTATTTGCAATAGTTTCTATAAATTCATGGTCATGAGATGCAAATAATAATACGCTCTTATAATCTTTAAGACCATTATTTACAGCAGTTATTGATTCAAGGTCTAAGTGGTTTGTAGGTTGATCTAGCATTAATACATTAGCGTTTGAAAGCATCATTCTAGATAACATACATCTAACTTTTTCTCCTCCAGATAAAACTGAAGCTTCTTTAAGAGCTTCTTCACCTGAGAATAACATTCTTCCAAGGAAACCTCTTATGTAACTTTCAGATTTTTCTTCAGAGAATTGTCTAAGCCAATCTACTAATGAAAGGTGGCAATCATTGAAGAACTCTGAATTATCCTTAGGGAAGTATGCTGTTGAAATAGTTATTCCCCATTTATATGAACCACTATCTGGCTCCATTTCACCATTTATTATTTTAAATAATGTTGTAATAGCTATTTCATTGTTTCCAACTAAAGCAATCTTATCATCTTTATTAACTCTGAAGCTTACGTTATCTAAAACTTTAACTCCATCTATAGTTTTTGATAAATTTTCAACGATTAATATATCATTACCAACTTCTCTTTCAGGTTTAAATCCAACGAAAGGATATCTTCTAGTTGATGGTTGTATATCATCTAAAGTAATTTTATCTAATAATTTCTTTCTTGAAGTTGCTTGCTTTGATTTTGATGCATTAGCACTGAATCTAGCAATGAAGTCTTGAAGTTCTTTAATTTTATCTTCTTTTTTCTTGTTTTGTTCTTTAGCCATTTGAAGAGCTAATTGACTTGATTGGTACCAGAAATCATAGTTACCAGTAAATATTTTAATTTTACCAAAATCAACATCAGCGATATTAGTACAAACTTTATTTAAGAAGTGTCTATCGTGGGATACAACAATAACAGTTCCCTCGAAGTTTATTAAGAATTCTTCAAGCCAGTTGATTGATTTAATATCTAAGTGGTTTGTAGGCTCATCAAGTATAAGTATTCCAGGGTTACCGAATAAAGCTTGAGCTAAAAGAACTTTAACTTTTTCTCCACCAGTTAATTCAGAAACCTTTTTATAGTGCATATCAGTTCCTATTCCAAGTCCTTGAAGTAATGATGATGCTTCAGCTTCAGCTTCCCATCCATTAAGTTCTGCAAATTCACCTTCAAGCTCTGACGCTTTGATTCCATCTTCATCAGTGAAATCAGGTTTAGCATATAAAGCATCTTTTTCTTTCATTATTTGGTAAAGTCTTTCGTTACCCATTATTACTGTTTCTAAAACTTCAAATTCATCATATTGATAGTGATCTTGTTTTAAAACAGACATTCTTGTATTAGGAGCAATTGATACATCTCCTGTATTTGGTTCAACTTCTCCAGCAAGGATTTTTAAAAATGTACTTTTACCAGCACCATTAGCTCCAATTACACCATAACAATTTCCAGCAGTGAACTTTAAATTAACATCTTCAAAAAGTTTACGTCCACCATATCTTAAACTAACATTTGATACAGTTATCAATCTTATTCTACCTCATTTCATAAATATATTTATTTGCCTATTATAACACATAAATTCAAATAAGTACTATAACAAAATATTACTTATGTAAAATGCTTCAAAGCAAGTAAAAATAATGCGTTAAAGCAAAGTGAATAAATGGATAAATATTATTGACAATGTTTTTATAGAAATGATAAAATTATCTTATAATGAAATTTGTAGGTTGGGAGAATGGTCATGAAATGCATTAACTTTAATTTGATTCAAAAAGTTAATATAGCGTATTACTTTAACTATTATAGATAAAGTTTGTATTTATAAAAATTATAGATACAAACTTTAGTTTAAGAAACTATTGATTTGTATCTATGATGGTTAGGGTTTAATGACTTGTTCGGATTTTATATATTAGCCACATAGTACGAAACTATGTGGCTTTTTGTTTAGTTAAAATTTGCCACATGGATGTAACATCTATGTGGCTTTTTTTATATATTTTAATAAGTAGTACAGTAGTATAGGAGGATTTAAAATGAAAAGAGAAAGATTTGGAAAAGTAGGATTTGTACTATCGTGTATAGGAGCGGCTATAGGCCTTGGGAACATATGGATGTTTCCGTACAGGTTAGGACAATATGGAGGAGCAGCCTTTTTGATACCATACTTTATATTTGTATTTGGGCTTGGAACAATTGGACTTATGACAGAGTTTTCATTTGGTAGAAGATTTAAAGGTGGTTCATCAACAGGGATTAGTAAAATACTAAAAGAAAAAGGTGTAAAATTTGAAAAACTTATATCAATAATACCAGCCATTGGACTTATGGGAGTATTTATGTTTTACAATGTTGTTGTTGGTTGGATTATAAAATACTTTGGGATGAGTGTTACAGGAGAAATAAATAATATAGATATTGGGTCATACTTTGATTCATTTGCAGGAACTAGTAGTACAATATTTTTTAATTTTATTGCCATAGCAATAACTCTTGGAATTGTATTTGTTGGGGTAACAAAAGGTATAGAAAAAATAAATAAAATAATAATGCCTGGACTTTTTATAATATTTATAATATTAGCAATTAGATCATTAACACTTCCAAATGCTATGGAAGGTGTAAAATACTTATTAAAACCTGATTTTTCATACCTTTTAAAGCCAGAAACATGGATTATGGCTTTAGGTCAAGCATTTTTTACAGTGTCTCTTAATGGATGTGGTATGGTTGTTTATGGAAGCTACATTGATAAAGATTTTGATATACCAAAATCAGCATTTAGTACAGCTATATTAGATACATTAGCAGCACTTATAGTATCATTTGTAATAATGCCTGCTGTATTTTCTTTTGGATTAGATCCACAGGCTGGACCACCATTACTTTTTATAACAATGCCAACAATTTTTAAAGAAATACCTGGAGGACATATTTTAAGTGTAATATTCTTTTTAAGTATATTATTTGCAGCTATAAGCTCATCAATTAATATGCTTGAAGGACCTGTTGAAGCTATAATGGAAAAAACTAATTTAACTAGAAAAAAAGCTTCAATTTTAGTTGCTCTTTCAGGATTTATACTTTCAATTCCATTAAATTTAAGTATGGATACTTTTGATAGGTTTACTAATTTAACAACAATAGTAATATCACCACTTGCAGCATTAGTAGTTGCTATAATATTTTACTTTGTATATGGCGAAGAACATGTGCTTCAAGAAGTTAATACTGGTTCTAAATTAAAGTTAGGAACAGGCTTCGTTGCAATGGGTAAATATGTATTTACCATTACAACTATATGTGTAATAGTTCTTGGGGTAGTATATGGTGGAATAGGATAATTTAAAAAAGCTAGGAATTAAATTCCTAGCTTTTATTTTTATAAGTTCTTATCCATATCAAATGTTAATTTTGAAAGGTCAAGACTATTAACTACTAATTCACCAATATATTTCATTGTTATATCACGCATTTTAGAAACAATTTCATGATTTTTCTTAGTTAAAAATTCAGTTAATTCATTTCCAGTTAATGCATCACCTTGTTTATCTATTTGTGAAATCATTCTTATTAATGTTTCACGACAATTTTTTAAGTAATCTATATCAGATTGTATTAATTTACTATAGTGACCTTCAACTAATGCAGTTACTGTACGATACATCCAATAAGCATCATCTAAGTTCCATTCAAGTTTTGTATTATTGTAACTTGCATCTGAATCAGTGGAGTTACCGTAGAATGGAACATATGGAGTATGAGCTGGAACACCAACACAAATCCACATTATTGTAGATAATTCATCTTTAACATTATTTCTAACTTGCATTACATGAGAGTTTTGAGTTCTATTTAAAGATATTGGTCTAAATAGAAGTTTTTCTTCTTCTGTTCCTTTTCCATATGGATCATAAACTGTTTCATTATAATGAGAACTTAAAATATATTCTGCATCTTCTACAGATAACTTTCTATTTGCATGGAAAATAAATGGTAAATCACTTGAATTAGGTTCTTGTTTTATTTCTGGATTAAAGTATTTTTGTCCAAACCAAACTCTTGGAGTATTATAGTGACGGTCTTTTTCTGTATCTGTTCCAAATATTTTACGGAAGTTCCATCCAGATAAGTTTGGATTTAAATTATTTTCCTCTACAAATTCTCTAATTCCTTCTGACCACATAAAGTTTTCAGTATCATTAAAATTTACTTCTTGAATAGCTACTTGGTTTGCTATTACACAACAAGCATCATCAGGAATTCTTTGAGCTACCCAGTGATGACCTGTTACTATTTCCATATACCAAACATCATTTTTATCACTGAATATAACACCGTTTCCTTCAGCAGAACCATGATTTTTAATTAAATTACCTAAATACTCAACACCTTCTTTTGCTGAAGTTATATAGGGAAGTACCATTATAGTCATAGAATCTTCTGCTAATCCATCTGATAATAAAGGATCATAGGCTAAAACACGCTCATTTGCGTATACACTTTCTGTAGCACTCATACCTACATTTTTTTCGTTAAATCCACTTTCACCATAGATACCTTCTTTTTTAATATCAACATTTGGTACTAATTGATATCTAAAAGAAGACCTAGGAAGTTTTGTTTTAAAACCATTTTGGTTTGAAGAATAGCTACCGCTTTGATTATTATTAGCAGCTTGTACATAAAACCTTTGTGGATTATAAGGTTTAAATGTATCATCATTTCTACCGATTATTGTTGATCCATCAATTGAAGCTTTTTTTCCTATTAAGACAGTTGTACACATAATAAACTCATCCCCAATTCTAAAAATTATTTATTAAGTTTTAATTTAAAATAATATTTCGTATAACAACTTTTAAAGCTTTTCTTAATTTATATGATATACTTTAAATTTTCTTTGTAAATATTTCTAATTTTTAATAATCAATATCGAAAATGATAATTTATAACGTTTAATTTAGTTTCCGAAATATATAATATAAAAAAGTTTAATTATTCATGGAGGATAGTGATAATTTTATAATAGATAACAAATAAAAATAATATTTAGTAAATATTGTTTTATTAATATTAATGATGAGTTAAAATTAATATTTAAAAGTATTAATTTAATTATTTATATAATCTTAAAAAGCTAGGAATTAATTCCTAGCTTTTTCATTTAATATATTTGTTTTATAAATGTTTTTTTATGTAATAATATCCATAGGATTAAGCTTATTATTGCAACAATTAAGTACATAAAACCTATTGTAGCTATTTTATTTCCAAATTTTAATGTTATAAGAAACATCCCAACACTTCCCATAATTGTATTGAAAAAGCTTATGAGAGATGAAGCAGAACCTATATTATCATTTTGCTGTGCTAACATTAAGTTTGTGCTAGGTGGTCTTAGCATATTACCACAAAGCATAGCTGGAATAAGGGATAGAGCAAAAATATAAGGCGATTTATCTCCTACTGTAATTAATAATATTCCACTTAATATTAATACTATAAAATCTATAGTAATGATTTTATTGCTATTAAATTTTTTAGAAAGTTTAACATAAAGCATTGGACCTATAATTAAAAATACTGCAGTGCAAGCATAAAAATAACTATATATTTGATCTGGAACTTTAAATCCATCTATGTAAATATATGATGACATTGTTATATAAGCCATCATAGGTAAAGTTGTAATTGAAAATATAAATACAAGTAATGAAAAACCAGGATTTTTACTTACTGTTTTTAAATTACCAAATACTTGAGTAATTTTTTGAGTGCTATAATTTAAAAGAGTTTCTTCTAATAATAATCCTCCTATTATAGCAAGTATACTTACAGCTGTAAGTGTCCAAAAAATTCCGTGCCATGAAGTATATCTTAATATAAATGAACCTATTACAGGTGCTATTACTGGTGTTGTCATAGCAATTGATTGAACAACAGCAAGCATTGCAACTAATTTTTTACCAGTATAAACATCTTTCATCATAGCAGTTGAAACTGATACAGCAGCACCACTACCAGTTGCTTGAATTATACGAGAAATTATAAGTGTTTCAACACTTCCTGAATTAGCACATAAAAGGCTTCCTATACAATAGAAAGTCATACCAATTAAAAGAATTTTACGTCTTCCATATTTATCGCTTAATGGTCCCCAAAAAAGCATACCAATAGCATAAAAAATAAAGAAAAATGTTATTGTTAAGTTTAATGTACTTATATCGGTATTAAAAGTATTAACCATATTAGGTAAAGCAGGTAAATACAAATCAGTGGACATAGGTACAAAGGCACTTAAAAAGCCTATAAATAAAACAAATCCTTTATCACCTAAAAACTTTTGGTGAATAGTATTTTTTTCTTCTGTTTTCATTTAAATCTCCTTGTTTGTTTAGTTTTAAAAAAACAAGAACTTAGACATTTACATTGAATTTTACGAAATAATGTAAATGCCTAAGTTATTGCATAAAAGAAATAATAATATCAAATTAGCTATAAGTCAATGTAAGTAAAATACATATTTAAATATTTAGAAAAATTAAGAATTAATGTAATAATTTAAATATAAAATATTATTATGAAAATAAAAGGGGGATATATATTTTGAAAAATTTGTTTAATTCAGATGAAGGTTTATTTAAGCTTGCAAGAAAAGGTAAGCCTTCAGGAATAATATTTACATTATTACTTCCAATTTTAGCTCCATTTATAGCATTACCTATAGTCTTAATTTTCACTATTATTTTCAAATTCTCTAGACTGTGGAGATTTGGGATGTTTAAATCTATAAATATGCCATTAGGTATGATTATATCTACGGGTTCTATTATTATAGTTTATTTTTTAATAGTAAAGTTTAAAGAAAAAAGAAAAATATCAACTTTAGGTTTTGAGACTAATGATAATTTTATTTTTAAATATATTAGAGGATTTTTAATAGGACTATTAATGATTTCTATAATAGCAGTAGCGATAGTTATATTTGGTAAAGGTCAATTTGTACTTAATAAAAGTTTAGATATATCTTTCATAGTGCCATTTATTTTTATGATAATTGCATGGATTATTCAAGGTGCATCTGAAGAAATAATGATGAGAGGACATATGATGCAAACTTTAGGAATAAAGATATCACCAATAGTAGCAATAATAATATCATCATCATATTTTGGTATACTTCACTTTGGTAATCCAGGAATAGCACCACTTGCAGTAGTAAATTTAATATTATTTGGTATATTTGCAGCAGTATATGCTATTTATGAAAATAGTCTTTGGGGGGTATGTGCAATTCATAGTGCATGGAATTTTGCTCAAGGAAATATATTTGGGTTTTTAGTAAGTGGTACAGAAAGTGGAGTTCCTAGTATAATAAATACAAAAATATTAGAAAATAATTTAATAAATGGTGGAACTTTTGGTCCAGAAGGTGGCATATTAACGACTATAGTATTAGCTATGGCTATACTCATAGTTATATATTTAATTAAAATAAGGTCTTCAGTTAGTAAATAAGAAAATTTTGAGTTATAACCTTAAATGGTAGTAACTCAATTTTTTTACTTAAAGATAATTTGATTTTAATATGATTATTAATAACTGAATTTTAGGATGTTATAATATAAAGTATAGATTCATATTTATAAGAGGAGAGTACAAAAGATGCAAAAGATGCAAAAAACTAATGCAATGAGGATTTTAGATAAAAATAAAATAGAGTATAATGCATTAACATATGATTCATCAGATGGACATATAGATGGAGCTGCTGTTGCAGAAAAGACAGGGCAAGATCCAAAAACAGTTTATAAAACATTAGTTACTGTAGGAAATTCAAAAGAACTTTATGTTTTTGTTATACCTGTTTTAGAAGAACTTGATTTAAAAAAGTGTGCAAAAGCTTGTGGTGAAAAGAAAGTTGAAATGATTCATGTAAAAGACATAAATAAACTTACAGGATATATAAGAGGAGGATGTTCTCCAATTGGAATGAAAAAACAATATAAGACATTTTTCCAAAAGGAAGCACTAGAACTTAATAAAATTGTCTTTAGTGGAGGAAAAATTGGACTTCAAATAGAAATGAATCCAAATGATATAGAAAAAGCAATAAGAGTTGAATTTAAAGATTTAATAAAATAAGGACTACAAAATTGTAGTCCTTTTAAATTACATATAAAAATACTGCAATGAAATGACATAAAGTTCCAAGCATAATAAATATATGAAATATTTCATGAGTTCCAAATGGACCTATTTTTATTCTATCATTTTTGAAGGCATATATAACTCCACCAATTGTATACATAATGCCACCTAAAACTAATAAAAATAAAGCTTTTGGAATTAAAACTTGAGATAGCGGATAAATGGCAAATATGGCAAACCAACCTATTGCAATATACATAACGCTTGATACCCATTTAGGGCAAGTAACCCAAAACATTTTAAATATAATTCCTAAAACTGCTGAAGTTAATACAGCTCCAAACAGAATATAACCAGCCTTATTGTTAAGAGCAATTAAGCAAAATGGAGCATAAGATCCAGTAATAAGAACAAAAATCATTGAATGATCTAATTTTTTTAATCTATATATAACCTTTTCAGTTGAAATAACAGAGTGATATGTTGCAGAAGCAGAATAAAGTAAAATCATACTAATACCAAATAAAATTACAGAAACTATAGCCATGAGGCTACTATGAGTAATAACAGCTTTTATTATTAATGCTACTAATCCAATTAGTGAAAGACCAGCACCAATAATATGAGTTAAACCATTTAATGGTTCTCTTAAATATTTATCCATAAATACCTCCTACACCATGTAGTTTTTAAAACTACTTATTATAATATTATTATATGATTCTATTTTATATTTGGTCAAAGTTATTATTTCCTTAAATTCTAGAATTAACACTTAAATTCCTTTAATAATATTGAATTATCTTACAAATGCTATTATTATAAAAATATAGATACTTTAACATATAGTTTTTAAAACTACATTAGGAGAGATGAAATGAAAAATAAAGAATTAAATGAATTAATAGATGAATTACATTTAGAAAATAATATAAAATTAGATGAAATCCCAGAAATAGATTTATATATGGATCAAGTAATACAACTTTTTGAAGGAAAATATAACGAAGCAAAAAGAAACGAAGAGGATAAAGTACTTACAAAAACAATGATAAATAATTATGCTAAGGGTAAGCTTCTTATGCCTATAAAAAATAAAAAATATTCAAAAGAACATTTAATACTTATGAGTCTTATATATAATTTGAAGGGTGCATTATCATTAAGTGACATAAAATCATCAGTAAACAATATAGTAGAAAATTTTGATAATGAAGAAAAATGTCATTTAAGAGAGATATATAGAAATTATTTAAATCAATACAATAATGATATAGAAAGTTTTAAAGAGGATGCTTTAATAAAAGAGAAATCTATTAAAGAAGAGGTTAAAGAAGATAATGATTTTGAAGAAAAATTTTTATTGTTATGTTCTATGGTAAATATGAGTAATATGTATAGAAGGTTAAGTGAAAAACTTATTGATGAATTTTTTTGTGAAGGGGATAGTGATAAGTAATGAAAAATGAAAAAGACTTAAAAAATCTTATAAACAGTATAGATGGTAGAGGTTATAAAGCATATAAAACTTTGGAAGGAAATTATGATTTCGGTGATTATATTTTATTTATAGATCATGTTCAAGGAGATCCATTTGCAGCGCCTTCAAGAGTTAGGATAAGTGTTAATAAAGATATCAATAAAATACCTTATGAATTATTTGATGAATATCATAAAAAAGTTGCAGTTCAAGATTTTATTGCTAGAGTCTTTAATCAGAGTATAAATAAATTTGGTGAGAGGGTCATGGGTTCAGGAAAAAGCGGAATTATAAATATTAGTAGATGCCCTCAAGAGATTTTAGATAGAACAGCAGTTATTTTGGATGAAGAAAAAATAGAAGTAAGATTTGAAGTGGGATTTCCTGCTAGGGGAAGAACTGTACTTGGTAAGGAACTTCAAAAGATAATCTATGATTTTTTACCAAAGATAGTTGAGAATAGTTTAAAGTATGAAAATTTAAATAAAGATAAACTTGTAAATAGAGTTAAACTTGTTTGCGACCAACAATTTATAAGAGATGAATTAAAAAGATTAAATTTAGTTGCATTTGTTGGAAATGGAGCAATACTTCCAAGAGAGAGTGGAGTATCAACGAAACCATTAAAAGAAGCAAAAGAATTTGTATCTCCTAAAGAATTAGAAGTAGAAATTAATTTACCTAATAAAGGTTTAATAAAAGGTATGGGAATAAGAAAGGGGATATCATTAATAGTTGGTGGAGGCTATCATGGTAAATCAACTCTTTTAAATGCTTTAGAACTTGGAGTGTATAATCATATTGAAGGTGATGGAAGAGAATATGTAATAACTGATAATAGTGCTATGAAAGTTAGGGCAGAAGATGGAAGGTCTATAATAAAAGATGATATATCCTTATTTATAAATAATCTTCCAAATGGAAAAGATACTATAAAATTTATTAGTGAAAATGCTAGTGGAAGTACATCACAAGCTGCTAATATAGTTGAAGCAATAGAAAGTGATAGTAAGCTGTTACTTATTGATGAAGATACATCAGCTACTAATTTTATGATTAGAGATGATATAATGCAATGCTTAGTATCTAATGAGGAAGAGCCTATAACACCATTTATAGAATTAGTTAAAGGGATATATGAGCAAAAAGGAATATCAACAATAATAGTTGTTGGTAGTTCAGGAGATTATTTTGATATAGCAGATTCAGTAATTCAAATGGATTGTTATGAACCAAAGGATGTAACTTTAAAAGCTAAAGCACTATCAAAAGGATTAATACTTAAAAGAATTGAAAATAAGGATTTAAATATAAAAATAGATTTTGAAAGAAGACTTTTAAAAGGAACAGTACAAAGTGGTCCTAAGGGAGTAAAAATTAAGACTTTAGGTGTTGATGGAATTAGTATAAATAAAGAAGATATAAATTTAAGGGCAGTGGAACAAATAGTTGATAAAGAACAAGTAACTTCAATAGGGAATATGATGAGATGGGCAGAAGATAATGCTATAAATAATAAGTTAACATTAATAGAAATTACAGATAAGATATTAAATAGAATAAAAGAAAAAGGATTAATATCAATTAATGGAATAAAAGGTGGGGCATGTGACTTAGCTATGCCAAGAAGACAAGAAATAATGGCAGCGTTTAATAGATATAGAAAACTTAGAGTTAAATAATTAAAGATATAGTTATATTTAGTACAAATTTTGCAAATAATATCTCTGATATATTAATTAAAGGAGAGATTATAATGAGTGATGTTATATGTTTATGTACTGGAGTAACAGAAGAGACTATAATTAAAGCAATAAAAAATGGTGCACATACTGTTGAAGAAGTTGGTGAAGCAACAGGAGCTGGGACTGTATGTGGAAGTTGCCAAGATGAAATTCAAAGATTAATAGATGAAAATAAATAATTAATAGAGTACTTAGTTAAATACTAAGTACTTTATTTTTTGGTTTATTATAAAAGATAAAGGGGTTAATAAAATTTATTATATTTTTGATTTTGTTTAATAAATTTACTGGAATATAATATCAATATAGAGTTAAATTATAGTATGGAGGAAGAGGTTTATGGAGAATATAGTTATTGTAATTTGTGTAGTATTAATTTTAATCTTTAGTGCTTTAATTTTTATAGGAAATAAATTTTATAATTTAGCTATAAATCCTAAAGTATCAAAGGATATTGTCTTTAATTCTGAAGAAACAAAAAGCGAAGAAAATTTATCACAAAGTCAAACAAGTGGCGAAAATGCTGAAGAAGATTTAAGGTGGTTTTTAAATGACTCAAATTATGAAGATGTTTATATTAAGTCAAATGATGGTTTAAAGCTTCATGGATATAAAATAAAAAACAAAAATAATACAAATAAGTGGGTTATAACTGTCCATGGATACACAAGTGAAGGAAAGCTTATGTCTAATTTTGCAAAAAACTTTTATGATATGGGATACAATTTATTAGTTCCAGATTTAAGAGGTCATGGAATGAGTGAAGGTACTTACATAGGAATGGGATGGGATGATAGATTAGATATAATTAATTGGATTAAATTTTTAAATGATAATGAGAAGGATAATATAATAATTTTACATGGAATATCAATGGGTGGAGCAACAGTTATGATGACATCTGGAGAAGAACTTCCAAGTAATTTAAAATTGATAATTGAAGATTGCGGATATACTTCAGTTTGGGATCAATTTTCATATCAATTAAAAGTTTTATTTAAATTACCAGCATTTCCTTTTATGAATGTAGCAAGCTTAGTATGTAAAATTAGAGCTGGTTATTTTTTAGGAACTGCATCATCAATTAAACAATTGGCTAAAGCAAAGGTTCCTATGCTGTTTATACATGGAGATAAGGATGATTTTGTGCCTTTTTATATGTTAGATGAAGTTTATAATGCAGCAAATTGTAAGAAGGAAAAATTAGTAATAAAAGGAGCTGGACATGCTAAGTCAGCAACAGTGAATCCAAAAAAATATTGGGAAACAGTAAAAGATTTTATTAATAAAAATATTTAGTAATAAGTTAAAGAGGATATATAAGGAGAGGTAATAATGAGTAATATTAAAATAAAAAATAAAGAAAAAGTAGCAAAGATAATATTTGGAATAGCAATATTAGGAGAAATTTTATGTGCAGGTATTATATTTTTTGATATATATTCAGGAAAAAGTACATTTTCAGATCAAAGTACAAATATATTAGCTTTAATTGCAGTTATGATATATGGATTATATGTTTATAAATCAAAAGATAGGAAGAGAAAATAATTTTAGTTTAAAGTTAAATGGAGGTATTATATGAAAAGGTTAAGTCATGGTTGTACCTTAGATTGTTTTGATTGTTGTAAATTTAATGTTTATGTAAAAGATAATGGAGAGATAAAAATAGAAGGAGATAAAAATCATCCTTATACTAAAGGTTTTATATGTAAAAAGGGCTTGGCTCATTTAGATAGATTAAATCATAAAGATAGAATATATAAACCAATGCTTAAGAAAGATAATAAATGGATTGAAATATCTTTTGAGGAAGCATTAGAAATTATGGCTAAAAAGCTAAAGGAATATAAAGAAAAATTTTCTTCTAATTCTATATTATATTATGAGCAATATGGTAATGGTGCAGTTTTAAAAAGTATTGGAGATATATTTTTTAATTTTTATGGAGGGGTAAGCAAACAAAAAGGTGGTCCATGTTGGAGTGCTGGAATGGCTGCTCAAAAATTAGATTTTGGAGATTCAAGAAGTCATTCTTTAGAAGATATGTTAAATAGCAAAAATATATTTGTATGGGGAAAAAATCCTGCAAATACAACTATTCATACTATGCAAATGATAAAAAAGGCAAAGGATAATGGAGCTAAAATAATAGTTATTGATCCGATATATACAAATACAGCAAAGTTATCTGATATGTATATAAAGATTAAGCCTGGTGGAGATAGTGCATTAGCATTAGCTATGGGAAAGTTAATAATAGAAAAAAAACTTTATGATATGAATTATATAAACTCATATGTTTTAGGATTTAATAAGTATAAAGAATATGTGGAATCACTAGATTTAAACTTATTGATAAATAAATGTGGAGTTGAACTAGAAGAATTAAATAAGCTTGTAAATTTATATACGGAGAAATATTCAACGATACTTTTAGGATATGGAATGCAAAAGTATAGAAATGGTGGAAATACAATAAGAGCTATAGATACATTAGGAGCTATAACTGGACAAATAGGAGAAAGCGGTGGTGGAATAAATTATGCAAATAAAGTTTATCCATCAGTTTTAAATAATGATCCATTTAATAGTGAAAGTTTTGGTGCTAATAGAAAATTTTATACTAGCGATATAGAAAGTTTTATAAAAGAATCAATTCAAGGTAGTACATATTATAAAGATAATATTTATATTAAAAAACCTAAGATTAAATATGACTTAACTAAAAGCAATGTACCTGTAAAAATGGCTGTAATAGTAAAGAGTAATTTATTAAACCAATTACCAAATTTAAATGGTTTAAATAGTGCTATTGATAAAATAGAATTTAAAGTTTGTTTTGATATGTTTATGACTGATACTGCAAAAAAATGTGATTTATTTATACCAACAACAAGTACTTTAGAGAGCGAAGATTTACTTTATAGTTCAATGACAAATCCATATATAATATATAATGAAAAAGTTGTTGAACCATTAGATAAAAGAATGGATGAATATGAATTTTTTAAGGAACTTGCAAAACGGCTAGAGATGAAAGATTATCCATTCATAAGCAAGAGGGAATACATAGAAAAAATAATCGAACCTCTTAATGAATATATAGAGGATATATCTTTAGAAAAAATAAAAGAAAATTATATAACTATACATGACTCAGTTGCATGGAGAGATAAAAGATTCTTAACTAAGTCAGGAAAATTTGAAATTAATCTATATAGAGAAGATTTTATTGAGAATAATAATGATAATAAGTTTAGGTTGTTAACTAATCACAGCAGAGATACTTTATTTAGTCAACATATGATGGATAAAGAAGGAATATCAAAGGCATACATAAATGAAAATATGGCTGAAAAATTAAGTATAACAAATAATGAAAAGGTTACTTTGAAATCAGAAAATGGAAGTATAAAAGTTGAGATTATATTAGATAATTCAATTTCTGATTATGTTGTAATGATGTATGTTGGTTGGTGGACTAAACATGGTAATCCTAATTATATAACTATCTCAGATAAATCAGATATTGGCGGACAAATAACCTATAATGAGACATTTGTTAGTATAGAAAAATATACTTACTTTAAAATATATTTAAATTAGAACATTTATAGTTATATATAAATATAATAAATTTAAAAATAATTTATTATAAGAGGTTTAAAATGAAAAGTAGTAAGTGGATGTTAGTTAAATTTAGAGGTGAATTAGGAAAAATTTCTTTTACAGATGAGGAAGCAAAATATATAGCTAAAAAATTAAAAATAGATTTTTCAAAAGAAAAATTTGATTTTAAACAATTTAAAATGGGATTAGAAGTTGAACTTGAACATGGAACTAAATTTCCAAACACTAATGTTACAAATAATGATCCAATACTTACAGGTCAAATAGCTTTAGCTCATTTATTAGAGTTTCCTGATTATTATACAAGGTTGAAAAAGTTAGAAGATGAGGCAAAAGATTATTGGAGCAAAATTAAAAAATAATAAAATATAATATTTAAAAGACCAGGATAAATCCTAGTCTTTTACTTTATAAGTTATAGTTAAAGGTTCTATTACAAATAGAGCTATAAAAGCTATTATTATAAATGGAATATAAAAAGGAACAATACCTTTAGAAGATAATACTTGAGATATGCCATAACCTATAACTAAAAAAATTCCTGCTATAAAAGTATTGTTAAGAGTTGCTATTATTGGAGTTTTACAATGAGGACATTTAGTAACCCTACTCATTTTAACTTCTTTAACATTAAATGTTTCTGAACATTTAGGACAAATTTTTATATAACTAAACAAATGAATCACCCCCACATTTATATACAAATTATACCATATAAAATTTCAATATATTTAAATAGCTATACCAAAATAATTGGTATAGCTATAAATTTAAAATAAAATATATTTTTTAGCGATATCATTAAATCCACATTCTCTTAATGATTCAAATAAAAACATTTTAATTTCTAAGCTTGAAATCTGTCTATCAGGATTTCTTCTTATGAAATTAGTAAGTTTAGAGTTAAAAGTATTTCTGATATAGTTAATATCTGATTGGTTTAATAGTTCATTACAGTCACTAAAAGTGTTTTTAATACTTGTAATTAGTTTATCAATATTAAAATTTTCTAAACGACCATCTTTTTTTATTATTACCATACCTAAACCTCCCTTAAATACTCTTATTAGTATTATATGAATTAAAAGAAAATATTCGCCATAAGAACTATAACAGGTAAAGTTACTAATGTTCTTTCAATAAATAATATTACTAAGTCCTTTATTCCAACAGGAATTTTAGAGCCAAGTAAAAGGCCGCCTACTTCTGACATATAAATAAGTTGAGTTACTGATATACAAGCTACTATAAATCTAGTCATTTCATTAGTTATTGTAGTTGCAAGAACTGATGGTATAAACATATCTGCAAAGCCAACAATTAAAGTTTGAGATGCGGCAGCAGCTTCAGGTACTCCAAGTAATTTTAGTAATGGAATAAATGGAGTTCCCATAACTTGAAATATAGAAGTATATTCAGCAATCATAAGAGCTATTCCGCCCATAGCCATAACTATTGCAAGTACGCCAATCCACATATCTAAAACATTTTTTATTCCTGATATAAAAAATTCTTTTGTGCTAGTATTACTTTCCGCTTTTTCAACAGCTTTTTCAAGTCCCCAAGAAAATGGAGTATATCCACTAGGAATAACTTCTAAATTCTTTGAATCTTGATCTCCAAAGTATGAATCTTCTTTTCTTGAAAGAGGTGGAATTCTTGGAATTATTATTGCTGCAACAATTCCTGAAAGTGTAACTGTTAAATAAAAAGGTAAAAACATATGAGCAAGTCCAACTTGTGAGATTATAACTAAACAAAATGTTATTGATACAGCTGAGAATGTTGTTCCTATAACTGCAGCCTCTCTTTTAGTATAAAATCCTTGTTCATATTGTTTTGAAGTTAAAAGTATACCAATACTTCCATCACCAAGCCATGAAGCAATACAATCTATTGATGATCTTCCAGGAAGATTAAAAATAGGTCTCATAACTTTAGTAAGAAGTGAACCTACAAATTCTAAAAGTCCAAAATCTAAAAGTAATGGTAATAAAAATCCAGCAAATAAAAATACTGCAATTAATATTGGTAATAAATCATTTAATACAAGTCCACCTGTGTTTTCAGACCATATAAATTCAGGTCCTATATTAAAATAAGCACATATAATAAAAATCATTCCTAAAATTCTAGCGATAAACCATAGTGGTGATACATTAAATAAATTATTTAAGTATTCATTTTCTACTAAAAATTTTGGCTTAAATATTTTTATAATTACACTTCCTATAACAGATAGTGATATTAAAATTAAAGCCATTAATTTTAAGAAGTTAGTAAAATTTCCTTCTATAAACTTAGCTAAAAAGGCTATAGGAATTGTTACTTGATTTTCTATTTTAAAAGGAATCATAAATAAAGATATTCCAATTAACGATGGAATTAAAAATTTTAATAATGATCCTAAATTATATTTATTCGTTAAATTATTCATAAATCATACTCCTTTTATACTTTTATGCATTAAAAATTAATATTTATACATTATATGTATTAATAATACATTAAATTTATGAAAAAAGATAGGGGTTATGTTAAAAAATATTCATAAAAATATATATAAATTTTTGGAATATATTCTAAAATGCACATGTATTAAGATTTTTAAAAGACACATACTATTAGTGTAGTAAGAAAGGAGTGTGTTACAAATGAAAAGAAATGCTATTCAAAATGTAAGATGTTCTCTTGATGAATTAAAACAAGCAGAATCAATGTTAAATCAGGCAACTAGCACTGTTGAGAAGACGGAAAATAAAAAGATGATAGAAGATTCATTATGTGCAGTACAAGATACTATTAAAAAGGTTGAATGTACAATTTCAAACTACCAAGAACATTAATAATAAAGCCTTCTGATAAACTAAAATAAAAAAAGAACTATCATTTTCATGATAGTTCTTTTTTGTATTTTTATTCAGAATCTTCCCATTCCATTGATCTCTTAACAGCTTTTTTCCAACCTGAATAAAGTTTATTAACTTCATCAGAATCCATTTTTGGTTCAAATGTTTCGCCGATACATTTCATTTGTTTAATTTCATCTTTGTTTTGCCAGAATCCAACAGCAAGTCCAGCTAAGTAAGCAGCACCTAAAGCTGTTGTTTCTATAATTATTGGCTTTTCTACTTTTTTGTTTATTAAGTCTGATTGGAATTGCATTAAGAATTTATTTCTACTAGCGCCGCCATCAACACTTAAAATATTTATTTCACAACCCATGTCTGAAACCATAGCATCTAAAACATCTTTTGTTTGATAAGCTATTGATTCTAAAGCTGCTCTTATCAAATGATTTCTATTAGAGCCTCTAGTTAATCCAAGTACAGCACCTCTTGCATACATATCCCAATAAGGAGCTCCAAGTCCAACAAATGCTGGAACAACATAAACACCACCATTATTTTTTACTTTATTTGCAAAGTATTCTGAATCAGCAGCATCTGTTATTAGTTTTAATTCATCTCTAAGCCATTGAATTACAGCTCCGCCAACGAATATTGAACCTTCTAAAGCGTATTGTACATTATCTTTAGTACTAGCTGCAATTGTTGTAATTAAGCCTTTATTACTTTTTATTAATTCATTACCTGTATTCATTAATAAGAAGCATCCTGTACCATAAGTATTTTTAGCATCACCTTTTTCAAAGGCAGTTTGTCCAAATAGTGCAGCTTGTTGGTCACCTGCCATACCAGCTACAGGAACTCTAACGCCACCTTCTCCTCCAAGGTTTGCATATCCATAAATTTCAGATGAACTTTTAACTTCAGGTAACATATTTTTTGGAATATTTAATTCTTTTAATAATTTATCATCCCATTTTAAATCTCTTATATTGAAAAGCATAGTTCTTGAAGCATTAGTATAATCGGTTACGTGAGATTTTCCATTTGTAAGTTTCCAAACAAGCCAGCTATCAACAGTACCGAATAATAAATCTCCATTTTCAGCTTTTTCTCTAGCACCTTCAACATTATCAAGTATCCACTTAATTTTTGTACCTGAGAAATAAGCATCAAGAACTAATCCAGTAGTATCTTTAATATATTCTTCTAATCCTTTTGCTCTAAGTTCATCGCATATAGAAGCAGTTCTTCTACATTGCCAAACTATTGCATTATATATTGGTGTACCAGTGTTTTTATCCCAAACAATTGTAGTTTCTCTTTGGTTTGTTATACCTATAGCTGCAATTTCATCTGGAGAGATATTACTTTTTGCTATAGCTTCTTGTAAAACACCAAATTGAGAAGACCAAATTTCCATTGGATTGTGTTCAACCCAACCTTCCTTTGGATAAATTTGAGTAAATTCCTTTTGACTAACTGCAATTATATTTTGGCACTTATCAAAAATAATTGCTCTTGAACTAGTAGTTCCTTGATCTAAAGCTATTACATATTTCTTCATTTCACTCACCTCATATAAATTCTCATAAATTAACTATCTAAATAAAGTTACAAATGCAAATGCACCAACTAATGCACCACATATAGGAGCTATAACTGGAATCCAAGCGTATTTCCAATCAGAATCTCTTTTACCTGGAACAGGTAATATAGCATGAGCTATTCTTGGACCTAAGTCTCTTGCTGGGTTTATTGCATATCCAGTAGTACCACCGGAACTTAAACCAATTACCCAAATTAATAAACCTACAGCAAGTGTATTAAGACCATTAGCCATTGGAACTGAATTAATTCCTAAAATAGCAAATACTAATAAGAAAGTTCCGAAGAATTCACTTATAAAGTTGAATTTACTATTTTTTATTGCAGGGCCTGTACAGAATACACCGAGTTTTCCATCCTTATCATCAGTAACCTCAAAGTGATTATAATATTGAATAAATACTAAAGTAGCTCCTAAAAATGCTCCAAGCATTTGGGCAGTTATATACATAGGAACTTGGCTCCAAGGGAAATCACCGATAGCAGCTAAGGATAAAGTTAAGGCTGGATTAAAGTGCGCGCCACTAGTTGCACCAAAAATAAATGCAGGGACAGCAACGGCAAATGCCCAACCGGTTGTGATTACCATCCAACCACCATTATTGCCTTTTGTTTTTTTCAAAACAACATTTGCAACAACGCCATCTCCAAGATAAATTAAGATCATTGTGCCTATCATTTCTGCTAGAAAGTTAACCATAAAAATACCCCCATTAGATTAGTTTTATAATATAAACATTAACGAAATAGTTAATGTTCTATATTCATTAATTAAACCTATATCTAAAATTCTCATGAAAACAAAAAAAGTTAAGCATAGGAAAATAAGCTATCCTATTTATGCTTAACTCTAAATCTCTACCACATAAACATTTAATGATATTTTATTAAAATGTATAATATCTATTGAAAACATTTACAAAGATAGTATAACATATTTAAACTTAATTGTAAAAATTTTTTTTAATAAATATAATCAATAAATATATATTAATTTAAAAATATATTATGCTAAAATTAATAACATAATAATAGAAAATAAAAAAATAAGGATATATAATAGAAGAAGCTAAAAAATAATACAAGGGGTTGTAAAGACAATGAACATTAGAAAAGAAATAAGAGATTCAAAAAGAATAGTTATAAAGGTAGGAACATCAACATTAACTTATGAGAATGGAAATATTAATTTAACAAGAATTGAAAAACTTGCAAGAGTTATTTCAGACTTAATGAATTCAGGAAAAGAAGTTGTTCTTGTAACATCAGGAGCTATAGGTGTTGGAAGTAGCAAATTAAAGCTTAAAGAGAAACCCCAAAGTATTAGAGAAAAACAAGCAGTAGCAGCAATCGGACAATGTGAATTAATGCATATATATAGTAAATTTTTTGGAGAATATAGCCATACTGTAGGACAAGTACTACTTACAAGAGATGTAGTTGAAGACGATCATATAAGAAATAATGTATGTAATACATTTAATACATTATTAGAAATGGGAATTGTACCTATAGTAAACGAAAATGATACTGTAGCAATAGATGAGATAGAAAACATAGTTAAATTTGGAGATAATGATAATCTTTCAGCAATAGTTTCAGGTCTTGTTAATGCTGATCTTTTAATAATACTTTCAGATATAGATGGTTTTTATGATAAAGATCCAAGAAGCAATGATGATGCAAAACTTTTAAATAGAGTTTATGAAATAACAGAAGAATTAGAAGCAGCAGCAGGTGGAGCAGGAACAAGTTTTGGAACTGGTGGAATGATTACAAAACTTTCAGCAGCAAAAACAGCAAATAGTGAAGGCGTTAATATGGTACTTGCAAATGGTGAGGAACCTTCAATATTACTTGATATAATGAATGGTGAAGAAATCGGAACTTTATTTTTAAAAAGTGGGAAGGAGAATTAAATGAGTGAATTAATATTAAAAGGTAAAAAAGCAAAAGAATCATCATATGTTTTAGCTAATCTTACAACTACTGATAAAGACAGAGCTTTAGAACAAATGGCAAATAAGTTATTAGAAAAAAGTGATGAAATAATAGAAGCAAATAAAAAAGATTTAGAAAAGGCAGTACAAAATGGAACAAGTAAAGCTATGCTTGATAGATTATCACTTGATAAATCAAGAATTGAAGCAATGGCTGATGGATTAATGCAAATTGTTAATTTACAAGATCCTGTTGGAGAAGTTGTTTCTATGTGGAATAGACCAAATGGACTTCAAATAGGACAAAAAAGAGTTCCAATGGGAGTTATAGGAATAATATATGAAGCAAGACCAAATGTTACTTGTGATGCAGCAGGACTTTGTTTAAAGACTGGAAATGCAGTTATTTTAAGAGGCGGAAAAGAAGCTATAAATTCAAATATGGCAATAATAAAAGTTTTAAGAGAAGGGCTTAAAGAAGCAAATCTTCCAGAAGATTCAGTTCAACTTGTTGAAGATACAAGTAGAGAAGTTGCAACAGAAATGATGAGATTAAATGATTATATAGATGTTTTAATTCCAAGAGGTGGAGCAGGTCTTATAAATGCAGTTGTTAAAAATGCAACTGTTCCTGTAATAGAAACTGGAACAGGAAATTGTCACATTTATGTAGATAAAGATTGTGATTTTGAAATGGCTAAAAATATAGTAGTTAATGCAAAAACATCAAGACCAGCTGTATGTAATGCAGCAGAAAGCTTAGTTATACATCAAGATGTAGCAAATGAAATGCTTCCTATTTTAGCAAAAGCTTTAAGAGAAAAAGATGTTGTATTAAAAGGTGATGAAGCTTCAAGAAAAATAGTAGCTGATATAGAAGAAGCTACAGAAGAAGATTTCTATAAAGAATATTTAGATTACATTATGAGTGTAAAAATAGTAAAAGATATAGATGAAGCTATAGATCATATAAATAAACATAATACTGGACATTCAGAAGCTATAGTTACAAATAGTTACAAGAATTCACAAAAGTTCCTTCAAAGAATAGATGCAGCAGCTGTTTATGTTAATGCATCAACTAGATTTACTGATGGATCAGAATTTGGATTTGGGGCTGAAATTGGAATAAGTACACAAAAATTACACGCAAGAGGACCTATGGGTCTTAAAGAACTAACAACAATAAAATATATAATTTATGGTAATGGACAAATAAGATAAAAAGTGGTGAGGGTATATGAAACTTTATATTCAAAAATTTGATGAATTTACAAATGATGATTTATACAAAGTATTACAAGAAAGATTTGAGGTTTTTGCTTGTGAGCAAAAAATAACATGCGAAAATGAATTCGATGGCAGAGACCAAGAATGTATACATGTATATGCAAAAGATGGTGACAAGATAGCTGCTTATCTTAGAATACTTCCTAAGGGTGTAGGATATGAAGATGCAATAGGTATAGGCAGAGTTTTAGTAAAAAAAGAATATAGAGGATACGGATTAGCAAAAGTTGTTTTAAGAGAGGCTATAAAATATATTAAAGATAACTTTAATGATGAGAAAATAAAATTATCTTCTCAAGAATATATAAGAAGTTTATATGAATCAATGGGATTTATTGCAATATCAGGTATATATGATGAGGCAGGAATTCCACATATAAAAATGGCATATAAAGCATAATTAAAAGCCTTCAGTTTATAAAACTGAAGGCTCATTTAAGATAGTATTGAAATAGTAAGTTTTGGTCAGCTCTAAAATTTTAGTAGCTGCCCTTACTATAATTTTCTGAATATTCAAATAAATTATACTATAAATTTAAAATAAAATCAAATTCATACTATATTATATGTTTTATAGTAAAATATGTTACAATTAAATTGAAAAAATTAAAAAAATAGGAAGTGGGATGGTATGGTTTTAAAAAAATATAAAAAAGTAATATGTATTTTTATTGCTATTTTTATTTTTTTAGGAATAGGAATATATTTTACTAAAATAAATTTAGAAACAAATTTAAAACCTGAAGCAAAGGGATTTCAATGGGAAGTTACAAAGGATAATAAAACTATGTATTTAGTAGGAACAATGCATCCTATAAATAAAGAATATAATTACTTCAATAAAAATGTAAACGATATAATAAGAAAAACTGATGTATTGGCAGTTGAAATTAGTCCATCTAAAGAGGAGATTTCTAGAGTTAATTCAAGAAGTGTATATCAAAATGGGAAAAGCATAGAAGATGAGCTTGATAAGATTCAAATAAAGAACTTAAAAAGTATGTGTAGTGAGATCGGTGTTGATTATAATAATATAAAAAATTTAAAACCTCATATAATTATGAATAACTTAGAAGCTGTTTTATATAATAAAGCAAATCTTGTAATGGAAACATTTGATGATATGTTAAAGAATACTATTATAAATAATAAAAAAAGGGTAATTGAGTTAGAAACTATGGAATTTCAAATGGATCTTTTAAGTAAAATTAATGGATTAGAATCGTTAAAGTTAATTTTAAATAATTATAAAAAAGGAAAATTTTTAGAAGATGGTGAAGAAACTATAAAATATTCAAAGGAACTTATGGATGGGTATGCAAAAGGTGATGAATCCGTTATGGAAAAGGCAATAGAATTGCAAAAGAAAAATCCATTAAGTTATAGGGTAATGATAACTAACAGAAATAAAGTTATGACTAAAAAGATAGATGAACTTTTTGTAGATAATGAAACATATACTGTGGCCGTTGGGGCATTACATTTCTTTGGAGATGAAAGTATAATAAAAATTTTGGAAAATAAAGGTTATAAAGTTAATCCTATAAAATAAAAAAGTGGCTTTAAGCCACTTTTTATTTGCATACGTTTAGGTTTTCTATATCAGTTAAAGTTTTTACTTTATATATATTTATAACTAAACCTAATAAGATAAAGTTTATAATAGCGGATGTTCCACCATAACTTAAAAATGGTATAGCTATATCAAAAGCTGGGGATATTCCTAAGTTTACAAGAATACCAAATATAAATTTAACTGAAAGTGTAGTAAGTACTACTAATATTAAAGATTGATTATAAGAATTCTTAACTTTTAATAAAGCTTTGGATATTTTAAATAATAATAAACAACTTATTGCAACTGTAAAGAATCCTGCTAAATAACCAAATTTATATATTATAAAAGTAAGTATAAAATCGCTAAGTGATATATTAATAGAGTGTGGATCTAGGTTAGGTGCTTGCCCTAAAAGTACCGAGTTTTCAAGAACCTCTTTAATTTGGGTATAAACATAACCTGAACCGTAAGGATCTGCACTTGGGTTTAAAAATCCAGTAATTCTATATAATCTATATGGTACTGATAAAATAAACATTGCAAATAATGAAAATATTACTAATAGTGAAATGATTAAATATTTATTTTTAAAGCCTTTTAATTTAAGTATGGCAAGAACACCGATTAAATAAATCATTATACAAAATAAGTTTCCTAAGTATGTTAATAAGAACCCTGGTAATATAGTCAAAGCAAGCAATTTTAAGAAATTAGATTTTTTAGTATTATAGTAAGAAAAGTCCTTAATTAAATCACATAATGATAAAAGTAAAAGTATTGGAATTAATTCTGCTAAATTTATAGAAAAAGAACCAATAGTAAAAAAGTATTTTGTTCCATTTATATATTGATTAAAAAAACTACCAAACATAATTAAAAAAATAGAAAAACCATATATATATTTTGAATAAGTTTTTATTTTTGAATAGTTAAAGTAACTTGCAAGTAAGAAACATATTAAACCGATAATTGAAAATGTGATATGTCTACTAAGGAAATATGGACTTTGTATATTAGAAACATAATATAATGCTAAAATTCCAACAAGGGAAATAATAACTGCTGTAATTATTATGCTCCATTCAGTATTTTGTTTATGAACTTTATTTAAGCTTTCACCAATTTCTTTGTAGTCACCCATACTTTCTAAAGCCTTTTTTATTGCTATATTTTCATCATTTTCTATTTTAAGATGTATAAGAGCACTTTCTTCTATATGACATAATAATTCTTCTTTGATCTCTTTATGCAGTTTTTTATTTTTTATATTTGAACAAACATTATTCAAATAATTTATAACTAAATCATTATTCTCTAATCGCACACTGGCTTCCCCCTTAAAACTTTATTTACAGTATTACTAAATAAATTCCATTCTTCTTCTTTAGTTTGTAAATGCTTTTTTCCGGTTTTTGTTATAGAATAATATTTTCTTTTCCTTTTGGTTTCACCAGATTTCCAAAAGGATTCTATGAAGCCTTCACCTTCTAGTCCATGAAGTATTGGATATAAAGTTCCTTCTTTAAAAGAAAAAATACCGTTTGATGTAGCCTCAATTTCTTTTATGATTTCATATCCATACATTTCTTTTCTATTTAGTAATCCAAGAACTAAAAGAGAAGTGCTACCTTTCATTAACTCCTTATCAACTTTCATAAAACCACTCCTTATTTTAAATTCAACTTATACCTAGATAATCTATGCATAGGTTATCTAGGTATAAGTATAATATTAAAAAATATAAATTGCAATATTTTTCCTAAAATAAATTTTTAAGTAAGTTATTTCGTTGATATTGTATAAAAACAATGTATAATTTATAGATAAAGAAAATATAGAAACTAATTAGGGAAAGGATATTATATGGTAAGGGATAATTACACTTTAATAACTGGTGGAACTAAAGGAATTGGATTTGAACTTGCAAAATTATTTGCAAAGGATAATAATAATTTAATTATTGTTGCAAGAAATATTGATGAGCTTAATGAAGCAAAAAAATTTTTAGAAAATAAATATAAAATATTTGTGGAAATATTAGCTTTAGATATAAGTGTGGATAAGTCAGTAGATAAAATTATAAATTTTGTGGAAGAAAAAAACTTAATTGTGGATAACTTAATTAATAATGCTGGAGTTGGAAGTTTTGGTTTTTTTGATGAAATAAATGAGGAAAAAGACTTAAATATTATACACATAAATATTGTAGCTTTAACTAGGCTAATAAAATATTTTTTACCTAAATTAAAAAAATTTAATTCTGGTGGAATATTAAATGTTGCATCAACTGCAGCATTTGTTGGAGGTCCTAAAATGAGTACATATTATTCTTCAAAAGCATATGTACTGACTTTATCAGAAGCTTTATATGAAGAGGCAAAAGAATTTGGTGTAACAGTAAGCTGTCTTTGTCCTGGACCTGTTAAAACATCTTTTCAAAAAAATGCAGGAATTATTAAGTCTGAAAAAGCAAAAAAATATTTAATGGATGCAAAAACAGTAGCAAAGTGTGGTTACATTGGCTATAAAAAAGGAAAAGCAATCATAATTCCGGGTTTTAAAAATAAGATTATGATTTTGGCTACAAAGATTTTACCAAGAAATATAATAAGAAAAATAATATTTAATACAAATAAATAGGAGTGTAATATATGGGGATTTTTGAAGGTTATATATTAGTTTCAGATATGGATGGAACTTTATTAAATGATAAAAGAAAAATATCGGATGAAGATAAAAATGCTATAAATTATTTTAAAGAAAATGGAGGATTGTTTACTATAGCAACTGGTAGAATGCTAGAAGCAGCTAGTAGATTTGCTAGAGAACTTAATCTAAGTTTACCTATAATACTTTATAATGGAAGTAAAGTTTATGATTATTCAAATGAAAAAGTAATTAAAGAATATTTTTTAGAAGAAGAAAGAAAAGAAGTTATAAATAAATTACTTAATGAAAATAAAGAAATAGGGATAGAAGTTTATTCGGAAGAAAATATATACATATTTAAGGATTGCAAATATACAAAGAGATTTACTGGAAAAGGATATAAAGTAATCTATGATATAAATGATAGTGTGTGGAATGCAAAATGGACTAAAATATTAGTTGTTGGTGAAGAAAATATATTAAATGAATTTGAAAGAGAATTTTCAAAATATGATAGTGAAATACCAATAAGAAGTGGAGAAAATTTTCTTGAAGTAGTACCAAAATATACTTCAAAAGGACAGGCGTTAAGTGATTTGATAAATGAATATAAACTTAATGATTTAAAAGTTATAACAGTTGGAGATAACATGAATGATAAGGAACTTATAGAAAATGCAGACTATGGATTTGTAGTTCAAAATGGAAATAAAAAATTATTATCTAAAGCTAGGTATAAAGCGCCAAGTAATAACGAAAGTCCTATTAAATATATAGTAAAATGGATTGAAGATAATAGATAATTATTGATTATCATAATGATAATTAAATTTCCAAATTGCTTGACATGGAAATTTATATAAACTAAAATAGTAAAAAAAGAATAAAATTAGAAAAGTTAAAGTACACTTTAAATTGGTCCCGTGAGGCCAGAAAGGAGTATAGAACTATGCTATTATTTAATGGAAATATTATAGCTTTGTTTAAAAAGTTAAATTTAAATAAGAATGAATATACCAGGGCAATAGGGAGAGCAATTTCAATTTAAAGTAATTTGGTCTCTTTGTTGTCCTTTTTGTTATACAAAAATTTAAATTTATCTTTTAAAGTGTATTTTTAGCAATTAACTTAAATTTTTGAGGAGGGCTAAGCATGAAAGCAAAGCTTATATTAGAAAATGGAGTAATTTTTGAAGGAAAAGCCTTTGGATATCTTAAAGAAAATGTTGGAGAAGTAGTATTTACTACAGGTATGACTGGTTATCAAGAAGTTTTAACTGATCCATCATATCATGGTCAAATAGTAACTATGACATATCCTTTAATAGGAAACTACGGAATAAACTTAGAGGACATGGAATCAAGTAAACCTCAAGTAAGTGGATTTATAGTTAGAGAAAAATGTGATATACCAAATAATTTTAGATGTGAATTAACATTAGATGATTATTTAAGACAAAACAAAATTGTTGGACTTGAAGGTATAGATACAAGAGCATTAACTAAAATTTTAAGAAATAATGGAACAATGAGAGGAATTATTGTATTAGATGATTCAACGTTAGAAGACGTTAAGGGTAAGATTGAGAGTTTTTCAAATAAAGAGGCAGTACATATTGTAAGTACTAAAGAAAAATATGAAATTGAGGGTCCAGGAAAGCACGTAGCTGTAATCGACTATGGTATAAAAACAAATATTCTTAGATGTTTTAAAAAGAGAGGTTGTAAGTTAACAGTATTTCCATCAAATGTATTAGCAGAGGAAGTACTTAGTGTAAATCCAGACTTAGTATTTTTATCAAATGGGCCTGGAGATCCAGAGGATTTAAGTGAAGAAATAGAAACTATTAAAAATATTATAGGAAAGAAACCAGTAGTAGGAATATGTCTTGGACATCAACTTTTAGCATTAAGTTTAGGCGGAAAGACAGCTAAATTAAAATTTGGACATAGAGGTGGAAATCATCCAGTAAAAGATTTAGAAACAGGAAGAGTACATATAACATCACAAAACCATGGTTATTATGTAAATTATATTCCAGAAGATGTAGAAGTAACTCATGTAAATATAAATGATGAAACAGTAGAAGGAATGAAGCATAAAAATATGCCAATATATTCAGTTCAATTCCATCCTGAGGCATCAGCTGGACCTAAGGATTCAGAATATATATTTGATAGATTTTTAAATTACGCACTATAAGATACTTTAGGAGGATTGAAATTATGCCATTAAATAAAGATATTAAAAAAGTTTTAGTTATAGGATCAGGACCAATTATTATAGGACAGGCAGCGGAGTTTGATTATTCAGGAACTCAAGCTTGTCAGGCTTTAAAAGAAGAGGGAATAGAAGTTGTTTTAATAAACTCAAATCCAGCAACAATAATGACAGATAAAGAAGTTGCAGATAAAGTTTATTTAGAGCCACTTACATTAGAGTTTGTTGAAAAGGTAATAGAAAAAGAAAGACCAGATAGTTTACTTGCAGGAATGGGCGGACAAACGGGGTTAAATCTTGCAGTAGAGCTTTATGATGCTGGAATTTTAGATAAATATAACGTAAGAGTAATAGGTACATCTATCGAATCAATAAAAGAAGGGGAAGATAGAGAACTATTTAGAAATATGATGAACAGAATAAATGAGCCAGTTATACAAAGTGAAATTGTAACTGACTTAGATTCTGGAATGGCATTTGCAAATAAAATAGGATATCCAGTTATAGTGAGACCTGCATATACTCTTGGAGGAACAGGTGGCGGAATTGCAGATAATGAACAGGAGCTTAGAGAAACATTAGAATCAGGTCTTCAATTAAGTACTATAGGACAGGTTCTTTTAGAAAAGTCAGTTAAGGGATGGAAAGAAGTTGAGTATGAAGTAATGAGAGATTCATACGGAAACTGTATAACTGTATGTAACATGGAAAATATAGATCCAGTAGGTATACATACTGGAGATAGTATAGTTGTTGCACCATCACAAACATTATCAGATAAAGAATATCAAATGCTTAGAACTGCATCAATTAATATAATAAATGCAGTAGGAATTGAAGGCGGATGTAATGTACAATTTGCATTAAATCCAGAAAGCTTTGAATATGCAGTAATTGAAATAAATCCTAGAGTTTCAAGATCATCAGCCCTTGCTTCAAAAGCAACAGGATATCCAATAGCAAAGCTTGCCGCAAAAATAGCACTTGGATATGGATTAGATGAAATAAAAAATGCAGTAACTCAAAAAACATATGCATGTTTTGAGCCTTCATTAGATTATGTAGTTTGTAAAATACCAAAGTGGCCATTTGATAAATTCTTTAGTGCAGATAGAGCGCTTGGAACAAAGATGATGGCAACTGGTGAAATAATGGCAATAGGAGCAAACTTTGAGCAAGCTTTTTTAAAAGGAATAAGAAGTTTAGAAATCGGAAGATATTCATTAGATTACAAAAAGTTTAGAGATTTAAGTATGCAAGAACTTAAAGAAAGAGTAATGGTTCCAGATGATGAAAGAATTTTTGCATTAGCAGAAATGCTTAGAAGAGATTATAGAATAGATATGGTATGCCATATAACAGGAATGGATAAGTTCTTTGTAGAAAAAATAAAATGGATAGTAGATGAAGAGCAAAGATTAAAGTTAAGTAAGATTGAAGATTTAAATAAAGATTGGTTATTAACATTAAAGAAAAAAGGATTCTCAGATAAAGCAATTGCAGATTTCTTAAATGTTAGTCCAGAAGAAGTATATAAATTAAGAACTATATGGAATATTAAACCGGCATATAAAATGGTTGATACTTGTGCTGGAGAGTTTGAAGCACTATCACCATATTATTACTCAACTTATGAACAATATGATGAAGTTGAAGTAACAAAGGATAAAAAGAAAGTTATAGTAATAGGTTCAGGTCCAATAAGAATAGGTCAAGGTGTTGAATTTGACTATGCTTCAGTTCATTGTGTTAAGTCATTAAAGAACATGGGAATAGAAACAATAATAGTAAATAATAATCCAGAAACAGTAAGTACAGATTTTGATATATCAGATAAATTATACTTTGAACCATTAACAGAAGAAGATGTTTTAAATATAGTTGAAAAAGAAAATCCAGATGGAGTAATACTTCAATTTGGAGGACAAACAGCTATTAAACTTGCAAACTTCTTAAAAGAAAAAAATATACCAGCACTTGGTACAACAGCAGATCAAATTGATATGGCTGAAGATAGAGAAAAATTTGATGAATTATTAGAAAAGCTTGGAGTATCTAGACCAAAGGGTAAAGGTGTATGGTCAGTTGAAGAAGGATTAGAAGAAGCAAGAATTCTTGGATTCCCAGTACTTGTTAGACCTTCATATGTACTTGGTGGTCAAGGTATGGAAATAACTCATGATGAGGAAGAATTAACATATTACTTAACAAATGCCTTTATAAAAGATACAAAAAATCCAATTCTTATAGATAAATATTTAATGGGTAGAGAAATAGAAGTTGATGCTATATCAGATGGTTGTGATATATTAATACCAGGAATAATGGAACATTTAGAGAGAGCTGGAGTTCACTCAGGTGATAGTGTTACAATGTATCCAAGTCAAAATATAAGTAAAGAAATAAAGGATAAAGTATTAGAATATACAAAGAAACTTGCTCTTTCAATAGGTATAAAAGGTATGATAAACATTCAATTTATAGAGTTTGAAGGAAATCTTTATGTAATAGAAGTTAACCCAAGAGCTTCAAGAACTGTTCCTTATATAAGCAAAGTTTCAGGAGTTCCAATAGTAGATCTTGCAACAAAGGCAATGCTTGGATATAAAATTAAAGATTTAGGATATGGAGTAGATGTATACAAAGAGCCAGAACTTGTATCAGTTAAGGTTCCAGTATTCTCAACTCAAAAACTTCCAAATGTAGAAGTATCTTTAGGACCTGAAATGAAATCAACAGGAGAAGTTTTAGGAATTGGAAGAAATATAAAAGAAGCTTTATATAAAGGATTTGTTGCTGCTGGTATGTTAAGCAATATTGATAACGGAAAAATACTTGCAACAATTAAGAAACATGATAAGCAAGAATTCTTACCAATGGCAATAGAACTTTCAAAGCTTGGATATAAATTCGTAGCAACAAAAGGAACATGTGAATTATTAAAAGAGCATGGAATTGATGCTGAGGAAGTAAGAAAAATTAACGAAGAAAATCCAAATATATTAGATGTGGTAAAAAATAAAGAAGTTGATTTAGTAATAAATACACCAACAAAGGGAAATGATTCAAAAAGGGATGGATTCCTAATAAGAAGAGCTGCTGTAGAGAGAAATATTGGGGTTATAACAGCTTTAGATACATTAAAGGCTATGATAGATGTAAGAAAAGAAAAATTATGTAATAGAAGCGATTTAGAAGTTTTTAATATAGCTGAAATATAATATTAATACAGCTTGAACTTAAAGTGCTATGCAAAGTGTATTTGTATAGCACTTTTTATATGACATATAAATAATTTAATCGACAGTTTTTTCTTTAAAAAATAATAAAATAATTAGGAATATATAATCAAATAAAACATATATTGTTAACATAAGAAAAAAATATGTTGACATGCGAACCTCTGTTCGATAAAATATAATCAAACGTGTGTTCGCATAAAAGGAGTGTTATTTATGAAGTCAGATTCAAGCGTTTTTGTAAAATTAAATTATAAAAATATTGGTGAAGTTAGAAGTCTTATTATAGATAGACAAGGCAATTTTGGAAATTCAAAAAAATATTTAATGTGTGCTGGTAAGTGCGATAAAAATGGATGGACAATAGTATTTAAAGCAAGAGATTTCAAAGAGGCTGAGGAGATAGTGAATAGTAGCACTTTTAAGAACACGAGACATAAAGCTATGATGTATAACTAAAATAAGCGTTAAATATAAATTATAAAAATGTATGAATATTATTTTATTGAATAATAATATTCATGCATTTTTTTATTTTTATATGTATTCCATAAAAAAACACTTGTATTTATAAAATAAGTATAATATAATTTAATAAATTTAAAAAATGAATAGCTATGATAAGGAGAGTAATCTTAAACAGAAGCTTCAGCGAGTTAGGAAATGGTGTGAGCCTAATAGTAGAGTTTTGGATGAAGAACACCTTTGAGCTTTCTACCGAAAGTATTTATATTTAAGTACAAGTAGACTAGAACGCTACCAAAAGCGTTAAAACTGGCAGGTATCGAATACTCTGGAAGTACTTCCGTACCATGAATTACAACTATTTTTTTATATAGTTTTATTTATGTATAATAACTCGCTTCCAGCGAGTTTTTTTTATTAATATTTATAATAAAAGGGGGCAATTAAATGTGTAGTTTCGTTGTATTATCATCAGATAAATTACCAGAAAAAGATTTTGATTTAGCATTAAGAAAGGTTTATCACAGAGGACCAGATAACAATATTTCCTTTAAAGAATACGGTATTAATTGGGGCTTTAACCGTTTAGCAATAATGGATTTATCATCTAATGGAAATCAACCTTTTAAATCATACAATTGCGAGCTTGTTTGTAATGGAGAAATATATAATTATCATTCATTAAAAGATTTATTAGTTCATGAATATAAATTTCATTCAGGAAGTGACTGTGAAGTATTAATTCCGTTATATCATCAATATGGAATTGAAATAATGTGCAAAATGTTAGATGGTGAATTTGCATTTGTATTATATGATGATGAAAATAAATCTTTAATGGCAGGTAGAGATCCTATGGGAATACGTCCTATGTTCTATGGATATACAAAAGAGGACAATAAAATATCATTTGCAAGTGAAGCTAAGGCATTAATAGATTGTTGCAAAGATATTATGCCATTTCCACCAGGACATTATTATAAAGATGGAGAATTTATTTGTTATAATGATCTTTCAGAATCAAAATTTATTAATAATGATGATTTAGAAACAATATTTGAAAATATAAAGCATAAACTTGAAAAATCCGTAGAGAAGAGGCTTCAGGCAGATGCACCAATAGGATATTTATTAAGTGGAGGACTAGACTCTTCATTAGTATGTTCTATTGCACAGAGAATGAATAAAGAGCCTATAAAAACTTTTGCAATAGGTATGGAAACAGACCCTATAGATTTAAAGTATGCAAAGCAAGTGGCAGATTTTTTAGGTACAGACCATACAGAAGTTATTATAACTAAGGATGATGTATTAGGTTCTTTAGAAGAAGTTATTTATCATTTAGAAACTTTTGATATAACTACGGTTCGGGCAAGTGTTGGTATGTATTTATTATGTAAGTATATTCATGAAAATACTGATTTAAAAGTTATTTTAACTGGAGAAGTTAGTGATGAATTATTTGGATATAAATATACAGATTTTGCACCATCACCTAGTGAGTTCCAAAGGGAATCACAAAAGAGAATAAAGGAACTTTATATGTATGATGTATTAAGGGCTGATCGTTGTATATCTGCTCATGCATTAGAAGGTCGTGTACCTTTTGCAGATATTGATTTTGTAAGCTATGTTATGAGTATTAATCCTTTAAAGAAAATGAATACTTATGGAAAAGGTAAGTATTTATTAAGAAAAGCCTTTGATGGAGATAATTATTTACCAGAATCAATACTTTATCGTGAAAAGGCTGCATTTAGTGATGCAGTTGGACATTCTTTAGTTGATTATTTAAAAGAGTATGCAGAAGATAAGTATACTGATGATGATCTTTTAAATGCTAAAGATAAATATAGTCATTGCACTCCTTTTACTAAGGAATCATTATTATATAGAGATATATTTGAAAAATTTTATTCTAACAATGGAAATTGGATAAAAGATTTTTGGATGCCAAATAAGGAGTGGGAAGGTTGCAATGTAAGTGATCCAAGTGCTAGGGTTCTTTCAAATTATGGAGACAGTGGAAAATAATTAATATAAAAAAGGGCTATATCAAATTAATATTGGTATAGTCCTTTTTTAATAATTTTATATATCTAATAAATTTTTTTCATATGAAGAGTAAAGATCTCTTAAATCATTCATTTTATCTTCAATTTCTAAGTATATTTCTGATGCTAATTTAAAATCAGAATTTCTAAATGCTTCTTTTACTTTTGTAAATAAGCACTTTTCAGTATAAGTATCTTTCATTAAATGATGTCTTAATTTATTTATTTCAGTCCATCTTGTAATGTCTAAATCAAGAGCTTTTTCAGCAGCATGAAGAGCTTTAGTTTCTCTTATTTCCTTCATGTAGTTAAGTATAACTCTATGTTCTATTTCAGTTGCCCATCTGTTTAAAGCAGCAATCTTAAAACTATCTATAATTTGATCAGTAAGAGCTGGATTTCTCTTTAATGCGCTTATTTTTTCTTTGTTATTATCAAGTTGAATTACATTTTCAAATACAGTTGCAGGTGCTTTTCCGAAATAATTTATTCTTTCTTCTTCAGTAAAATCTTCAAATACATCTTCTTCAGTTCTATAAGCTCTATCTTTTTCTAAGTAAACTGCATCTTCACCAGGTTTCTTTGAAAGTTCATCTAATAATTCATCTTTTGATTTTTGTGATTCTGAAGCGTATAAAATTCCATCAAGCATAGCCATGTATGAAACTGCCATAGTAAGGTAAGTATTTGAATGTGGATTTGGAGATCTAAGTTCAAATCTAGTAGCCATAGGCTTATCTAAATCTCTTATTAATCCAACAAGTATAGTTCTGTTTCTTGATGGGTTATCAGGTGCTGCACCTAAAGAAGTAACTGTACAAATAGGTGCTTCAAATCCAGGCTTTAATCTTTTTAATGAGTTATTAGTTGAAGATATAAATGGATTCATAACTTCATAATTTTTAAGTATACCCATTACAGCTCCGTAGCCTATTTCACTTAAGAAGTGCTCTTTTCCTACATGGAATAAGTTTATTCTTTTTCCGCTCTTTAACTTAGCACTAACTCCTAAATGAGTGTGCATACCTGATCCTGCAACTCCGTCAATTGGCTTAGCCATAAATGTTACATCAAGACCATTTCTTCTAAATGTTTCTTGTATTAAAATTCTTATGAAAAGTTCATTATCAGCAGCTTGTAATGTAGATGAAAATTTCCAATCAACTTCAAGTTGTTCCATTATGTGATTAAACTTACCTGAGCTTTCTAGCTTAGCTCTAACTCCACCAACTTCTTTATGTCCCATTTCTGGCTCAAATCCGTACTTATACATTAAATCTAAAGTTTGCTCTAAAGCTGTTCTTACATTACCTTTAGTTCTTGTCCAATATTGTTCTTGTAAAACTTGTGATGTTGATAATTCTTCTATTTGAGCTATGTCATTTGGTGTTTTAACCCAAAATTCTAATTCAGTTGCAGAAGTTAAATTAATATCTTCTAAGTCATCAACAGTTATATTGTAAGTAGCTAAAAGGTTTGGATTTTTATTAAATTCTTCTAATAAATTTTTTTGGAAAGTTTCAACAGATGATTTAAGTATAAATCTTGAGTCAACAGGTTTGTTGTTATGGTATAAGAAACAAGGAATTCTAAGTGTTCCGATAGGTTTGTTTGAGTTAGCGTCTATATTGTCATAATTGTAGTCAACGAACCAATTACAATCTAAGTCAGCAATCATATCGACTTTGGCGTTATTAAGAGTAGCTATATTAGGTAATACTACTGAGGAACCGTCAGTTTGAACTGCAACACCATTTAGGAAGGAATCAATATCCTCTAAAAAAAGAGATACTGGTATCTTTTCATCGGTATCATTACCTGATAAGTCAATTCCAACTAAGGATACAAATTTTATTTGTGGATTTTCTGTTAATATTTTTTTTATACTATTTTCGTTATGTGTTTCTTTTGGTAGTGTATAAATTAAATTCTCAGTCATAATGTATATTCTAGATATTTTATGATATGGATAGAACTATATCTAGAAAAAAGTCACATCCTTTCTCTTTAAGTCGAATGAAATTATGAACATTTGGTTAAATGTTCGGAATTAAAATCTTAGAAAAATTTTACTACAAGATACATTTATAGTCAATAAAGCAAAATAAAAATATTTTAGACATATGGATTTATTTTTATTAAAGTTATAGAATATGAAGTATATTAGTTTATAAAGAGTGGAGTGATTAGGCTTTGGATAAAAAACAATTGCCAATAGGATTTTTTGATTCAGGAGTTGGAGGGCTAAGTGTATTAAAAGAAGCAATAAAACTTATGCCAAATGAAAATTACATATATTTTGGAGATTCTAAAAATGCTCCCTATGGAACAAGAGATATGAAAGAGGTTAGGGATTTAACTTTTGATGCAGTTGAATTTCTTTTAAGCAAAGGAATAAAAGCTTTAGCTGTAGCTTGCAATACAGCAACAAGTGCAGCTGTTGCTGAACTTAGAAAAGTATATAAAGATTTACCTATAGTAGGAATAGAGCCAGCTGTAAAACCAGCAGTTGAGTTACATAAAGATGGTGAGATAATAATAATGGCAACTCCATTTACACTATCACATGGAAAATTTCAAAAACTTTTAGAAAGTTATAAAAATGAAGCGAATATAACGCCTATGCCTTGTGGTGGATTAATGGAATTTGTAGAACGTGGAGATTTATATAGCTTAGAACTTAAAAATTATCTTAAAGATAAATTTAAGGTATATAAAGATAAAAATATAGCGGCTATCGTTCTTGGTTGTACTCATTATCCTTTTATAAAGAAGAGTTTAATTGAAATAGTTGGAGAAGATGTTCCTATAATAGATGGTGGAGAAGGTACAGTTAAGGAACTTAGAAGAAGAATGGGATTAATGAATTTAATAAATGATTCAACGGAAAAGGGAACTATAACTTTCTATAATTCTTTAGGAGAAGAAGAAATAATAAACTTAAGCAAAAGATTATTAGAGGTTTAGGTTTAAAAATAATAGTATCAATATATTGTTGATACTATTATTTTTTTATTAGTATCATATTAATTACATAAACATATAATATAATAAAGCAAATTAAAAAATATTTCACAAAAAAGTTTGTTAAATAGTTGACAAGCAAAAAGGAAGTTGGTATATTATAAGTGTAAAGTGAATTGTCAGAAAATTTTAAAAACAAAGAAAAATTAAAGTGTTTAAATATAAAAATTAATTAATGAGGTGATTTATATGATTATAAATGTTAGAGAGTTTTTAGGAGAAAATTTTGCGATTGAAGACGCTATAATACTAAGAGAGCAAATAAAAAATAATTTAAATGAAGAAGTAGTTTTAGACTTTGAAGGATTAGATAGAGTGCCAAGTACATTTTTAACTTGTCTTTTTAATGAATTAATAAATCAAAACGGAAGAGATAGAATTTTTAACGCTATTAATGTTAAGAACTTAACAAACTACAATGATTTTTCAAGAGTTGTAATGGGAACAACATTCTTAAATTAATAAATGGAGTAAAATAATATGAATTTTTATAGTGGTAAGAGGTTACGGTCTTTTTAAATGGAGATAGTGGCTTCTTATTTTTTTTTATGAAAAATTTCTAATAAAAAACTAATTAAATTATTATTTAAAGTTAAATCATTCTTAACATGTTTGGATTATAATAATAGATAAATTTATGCATTAGGAGTGATGGGATGAGTATTATAAGCGGAGGAATAGACTTTATACTTCATTTAGATAAATATTTGAATGTATTTATTAGTAATTATGGTATATGGGTTTATGCTATATTATTTTTCATAATTTTAATTGAAACAGGATTAGTTGTAACTCCATTTTTACCTGGTGATTCTCTAATATTTGCGGCAGCAGCTTTTGCAGTAAGTGGAGCTTTAAACATAGGAGTTTTATTGATTCTTTTATCATTAGCTGCAATAATAGGTGATACTTTAAATTACAATATAGGAAAATATTTAGGGAGGAAACTACTTGAAAAAGGAGATTCAAAATTTATAAAGAAAGAATACATAGATAAGACTAATGCTTATTATGATAAGTATGGTGGAAAAACAATAGTTTTAGCAAGATTTATTCCGATAGTTCGTACGTTTGCACCATTTGTAGCAGGAATTGGGTCTATGAAATATAAGCAATTTATAGCTTATAATGCAGTTGGAGGAATAGTATGGGTGTCTGTAGTATCGACTCTTGGATTTTTCTTTGGAAATATACCATTTATAAAAAATAATTTTTCAATGATATTTATAGCAATAATATTAATATCAATTATTCCAATTATAATAACTGGAATAAGAGGCAAGTTAGTTAGTTAGTAATAACCAAGTTTAAACAACTATTTGTTTAATAAGATTAAATGATATATAATTTCTTTATAATAATTATTATTCATCTATTTTAGTATGAATTTATATGAAAGATTTGGATAATAATAGATAATAGGTTTATTTTGAAAGGAGAATTTATTATGAAAAACCCAATAGTTACAATTGAAATGGAAAATGGAAAAGTTATAAAGGCAGAATTATATCCAGAGGTAGCAGAAAATACAGTTGATAATTTTATACATTTAATAAATATGGGATTCTATGATGGATTAATATTCCACAGAGTAATTCCTGGATTCATGATTCAAGGAGGATGTCCAGAAGGATCAGGAATGGGTGGTCCTGGATACTCAATTAAGGGAGAATTCACAAGAAATGGATTCAAAAATGAATTAAAACACCATAGAGGAGTTTTATCAATGGCAAGAGCTATGCATCCAGATTCAGCTGGAAGCCAATTCTTTATAATGGTTGCTGATGCACCTCACTTAGATGGTCAATATGCTTCATTTGGTAAGGTAATTGAAGGAATAGAAGTTGCTGATGAAATAGTTAAAGCTCCAAGAGATCGTATGGATAGACCAAGAGAAGATCAAAAGATAAAGAAAGTTACAGTAGACTTAGGAGATTATAAAGCAAAAGAACCACAAATATTAGAAGATTAAGAGGTGAGCTAAATGGTAAAAAGTAAAGCTTTATTAGTACATGGCTTATCAGAAGAAGAAATAAATTCATTAAAACCATTAGCTAAAATTATAGAAATAAAGCCAGAAATGGTTGAATTAAAAATACATGAGATAGCTTCAGGAAAAGTTGTTGAAGAAGTTATTGAAGAAATAGAATTACCTGATGAAAAGGCTATATTATTTAGTGGATTTTCAGATAAGGAAGTTCAAGTTTTAGTAAAGAAAGTAAGAAGTTCTGTTCAAGGGGGAGTACTTGCGGTAGTTACTCCAATGTCACGTAATTGGTCATTTAAATACTTATTAAACCATCTTATAGAAGAAAGAGAATGGTATAAGAGTCAGAACAAAAGAGGAGTGTAATAAGTTTTGAGTAGAGTTGGAAATAGGATAAAAGAAGCTAGACTTAAAGTTAATATGCCTCAAAAAGTATTAGCTAAAAAGCTTGGTGTTTCAGAGAAATTTATAAATGAAATAGAACTTGGACGTAGAATTGCTCAAGAGAGTTTAATAGATAAAGCGGCTAAAGTTTTAAATGTAGATTTAAATGATGTAAACATGGTAGTTACAGATGAAGATTTAATGAATGAAAAGAAACTTGCTAAAGAAACAAAAACAAGTTTCAAAAAGGACAATAAATCTGATGCAGTATGGGAAAATGCATTTTCATCTGTTCTTAAAAATGTTCCAATATATGATTATTCTTTAAATAATGCAAAAGGATACAAAGAATTACCTATACATTCTAAAAAGATAGAAGGATATCCTCAAGATAAAGTGATATATATTGAAATACAAGATGATGATATGAGTGGATTTAGAATGTCAAAGGGAGATTTAGTATTTGGACATTTAGCTACAGAATTTAATCAAAATGGTTTTTACTTAGTTAATTATAAAGGTTCAACAAAAATTAGAGAAATTAGAAAGTTAGATAATGCAAAGGCTCTATTAATGAGTAATAGAGGTGGAGTAATGACTGAAACTGTTGAATTTAAAAATATGAAACTAATAGCAAAATTAGATAGAATAGAAATAAAACTTTAATAAAAGTGCATCTAATATAGATGCACTTTTTTATATGAAAAATATAAGTTTTATAGAATGAAAGTATTTAAAAAAAAGTGGCATAAGCCACTTTTTTTATTGTTATAAATTATAAGAAGATTTTAGAACATAAATTTAAAATTAAGTTAAGGTTATAATTACTTTTTATATCAAAAAATATAATTACTCCATATTATAGTAAGATAAATTAATTTTAAGGTGGATTTTATAATGCTTAATAAAATTGATACAAGACTACAATTTTATAGATCATTGACAGATGACACTGTAAATAAAATAAATAATTTAAAGAGCATTGTTATTGATAGTAAAAAAATGGTTGAAGTAATCATAATAAGTGGGGATAATGTGGATAACATTGCACAAGTTGTGGATAACTTAGGGGGAAAATACGAAAATTTAGGATATGGATATGGAATAGTTACATTGCCTGTGGATAATTTATCGAAATTAGAATTATATAAAACTATACAATATATAGAATTGCCTAAAGAATTATATATTTCAGATTCAGAAAGTAATAGGGCAGCTTGTATTTTAAATGCACAAAGTAGCTATAATGTTGATGGTTCTGGAGTTATTATAGGATTCATAGATACAGGTATAGATTATATGCATCCTGGATTTAGAAGTGAAGATGGAAGTACACGAATTGAATATATATATGATTTAAGTTTAGATGGAAAAGTATATGATAAAAATACAATAAATGAAGCTATAAAAAATAGTAATCCAAGTAGTATAGTTCCATCTACAGATTTTTTAGAACATGGAACTCATGTTGCTGGGATTGCTTGCGCAGGAGGAAATATCCCAAAATATAATTATGGGGTAGCACCTAATAGTTCAATAATTATGGTTAAAGCAAATAGAGGAAGATTTGCTTTAAGTACTCAAATACTTAGAGGTCTTAAATTTTTAGTTGATAAAAGCAAAGAATTAAATATGCCTCTTGTTGTTAATATAAGTTTAAGTACAAATGATGGAGCACATAATGGAAATTCATTATTAGAAAAATATATAAGCACTGTATGTGACTTAGAAAGAATAACAGTTGTAATTGCAGCTGGTAATGAAGGGGATGCTTCCCATCATGTTGGTGGTGAACTTAGGGAAGAGCAAACAATAGATATTAATATTTCTGAAGATGAAACATATATAGAATTAGCTTTGTATAAAGATATATTACCTAATATAAGAGTACAAATTATTAATCCAACAGGAAAGATGAGTCAAGAAATAGAAGTTAAGAGTGGTCTTAATGAAGTTTTTTTAGATGGAGATAAAATAATATTATATTCATCTGGTCCAAAACCCTTTGATTTGCTTGGAGAGATAATAATTGGTTTTATACCTGGTGGAGAATATTTAGTTAGTGGTATATGGAGATTTAAAATTAAAGTTGTTAATAATTATAATGGAATATATAATATATGGCTTCCAGTTAGAGAAGGATTAAATAAAAATACCAAATTTTTAAGGCCTACTTTATTTAATACATTAGGAATACCAGCGACAGTTAGTAATGTTATATCTGTGGGGAGTTATAATTATTTAACTAATACAATATCACCGTTTAGTGGTAGAGGTATAGCAGTTAATAAATGTTTTATGAAACCTGACATAATAGCGCCAGGAGAAGGAATTATATCAACAGTTCCTTTTGGCGAATTTGATTCTAAAAGTGGAACATCTATGGCTACACCACATATAGCTGGAATAGCTGCTTTATTTATGCAATGGGGAATAGTAAAAAATAATGATAAATTTTTATTTGGAGAAAGACTTAAAAATTATTTAGTAAGAGGTGCAAGAAGAGATAGACCAAGCATAGAGTATCCTAATCCTCTTTGGGGATACGGAACGGTATGTGCTTATGATTCATTTGAAATTCTTAGGAATGAATTAAAGCTTCCAATTAACAATATGAGAAGTGAAAATAGACAGACAAAAGATAATAGAGTAGTTATAGAATACACTGGAGATATTGAAAAAGCACTTTCAAAATATAAAGATATAGATATAAATATATTAGATGAAACTTTTGCTGTAATTAATATTAGGGATGGAAATTTAGAAAAGATAATGAATGATAATCCAGAAATAGTTTTTAGTGAATCACAATCTATATATACACTTAATGATATTTCTCCAGTTGAAGCATCAGGCGCTCCTATGTTTCATAAAAATCCATATCTTACATTGAATGGACGAGGTGTGATTGTTGGAATAATAGATACTGGAATAGATTATATGAATAAAGAATTTATGAGGGAAGATGATACAACAAGAATCTTCTCGTTATGGGATCAGACTATAGTAGAAAATATTAATCAATCTGAAAATAGTTTTGGTTATGGAAAAGTTTTTACTGAGGAAGATATAAATAAAGCTATAAATACAAGTAAATCTGGAGGAGATCCATATTCAGTTGTTAATAGTGTAGATACAATAGGACATGGAACAATGGTTGCTGGAGTAGTTGGTGCTAGAGGAAGAAATCCAGGTTTAGTTGGAGTAGCACCTGATTGTGATTTTATAGTTGTAAAATTAAAAGAAGCTTCTGAGGAGTATTTAGAAAATCTTGGAGTAACATCAAAGGGAGAAGGAAGATATGAAAATGTTGATGTTTTATTAGGGATAAAATTTATATTAAATGAAGCTAAAAGGAAAAATGTACCCTTTGTTATTTATATACCGTTAGGAACAAATATAGGGGCACATGATGGTAGTTCTGTTGTTGAAAGATTTATTGGAGATATATCAAAAAGAAGGGGATTAGCAGTTGTAACTTGTACTGGAAATGAGGGGAATACAGATACTCATACATTAGGAAGAATAGAAAAAACAGGAGATATAAATAATATAGAGCTTAATGTTGATAGGAGACAAAATGATCTTTTTTTAGAAATTTGGGTTAATAAACCAGATAAGGTGTCTTTATCTATAGTTTCACCTTCTGGGGAGGTTATAGAAAAAATACCTTCAAAAATAAAACAAGTTCAGGAAATAAAGTTTGTGTTTGAAGGAACTACTATGTTTATAGAATATAGAATACCAGAAGAAACAACAGGAGATGAACTTATTAAGATAAGAATGAAAGATTTAAAAGAGGGAATTTGGCAATTTAAATTAATTGGAGATTATATTGTTAATGGTGAATATAATGCTTGGATTCCACAAAGAGCATTAATAGAAGAGGATACGAAATTTTTAAATTCTAATCAATATACAACTTTAACAATTCCTGCAACATCTCAAATGGCTATAGTATCTGCTCATTATAATCAAAATAATAATGCTACAGTAGGAAGTTCGGGAAGAGGATATACTAGAGATGGAAGGCAAAAACCTGACATAGCTTGTGGTGGAATAAATGCTACTGTATTAGCACCTGGCGGAGGAACAAAACTTGCATCGGGTTCATCAATTGGGGGGGCTGTACTTGCTGGATGTTGCGCATTGCTTCTTCAATGGGGGATAGTGGATAATAATGATCCAACAATGTATTCTGTAAAAATGAAGACTTATATAATAAGAGGGGCTGAAAAGCGTTCAGGTGATGTTTATCCAAATAGGCAGTGGGGATATGGAATGATTAGCATTAGAGGAATATTCGATAATATAAGAAGTAGGGGATATGATGAATTTTATTTAGGAGATATGTTTGTTAGAAGGCCTAATAAATAATTTCACCAATTTATAATATAAAGCATAAATTATTTATAAAAGCAATAATAAGGAGTAACTAATGGCTGAAAAGGGTCGATTAAGATTACAATGTTTTAAAGGAGATACTTTCATTCCTTTAGATGGTTGCAAAGTAACTGTAACAACAGATGATGGCAGACAAACAAATGTTGAATTAGTAACTGATTCATCAGGAAAAACTCAAACTATAGAGCTTAATGCTCCTCCTTTAGAAAACTCTCAATCTCCAACAGGAGGTATACCATATAGTTTATGCGATATTAAAGTTGAGAGAAATGGATTTGAACCATTTATAGTGCAAGGATGTCAAATTTATCCAGTAGAAACTGCGCTTCAATTATGTAATTTAAATGAAACTAATATGAATAGGGCAACAAGAGCAGATGTAATAGTTGTACAACCTAATAGACTTGTAGGAGATTTCCCTCAAAAGATACCAGAAGATGTAGATAAAGAATTACCACCTCCATCAAGTGGTGTTGTTCTTCCGAAGCCTATAGTACCAGAATTTATAATTGTTCATGATGGATTACCAAATTCATCAGGAGTAAATCATAGAGTTTTATATAGAGATTATATAAAAAATGTTGCATCAAGTGAAATATATTCAACTTGGTCAGATAACACAATAAGAGCAAATGTTTTTTGTATAATATCATTTACTTTAAATAGAATTTATACAGAATGGTATAGATCAAAAGGTAAAACCTTTGATATAACAAATTCTACAGCATATGATCATGCGTTTAGTTTTGGTAGAAATATATATGATAATATATCCAATATAGTTGATGAAGTATTTTCAACATATGTAAGAAGGATTGATAGAAAACAACCCCTTTTAACTCAATATTGTGATGGTAAAAACGTTAAGTGTCCAGGATGGCTTACTCAATGGGGAAGTAAAGACTTAGGAGATCAGGGTAAATCATCATTTGATATTTTAAAATATTATTATGGGAATAATATTGAATTAGTAACAGCGGAAGTTGTAAAAGGTAGTCCAAAATCTTATCCAGGATATGATTTAACAATAGGATCTAGAGGAGAACCAGTTAGAGTAACACAAGAATATTTAAATAGAATATCTCAAAATTATCCATTAATCCCTAAAGTACCTCAAGATGGTGTTTATGGAGATAAAACTGCTAATCAAGTTAAGGTTTTCCAAAGTGTATTTGGATTACCACAAACAGGTATAGTGGATTATAGAACTTGGTATAAAATATCTGAAATATATGTTGGTGTAACAAGAATAGCAGAATTAAAATAAAATTTATAAAAAAAGAAGTACTAGGATTTAACCTAGTGCTTCTTTTTAATTATTTAACTGTTTTCTATTTTTAAAGTAAAATAAACAACATTGAAAAATAAATATAAGGCTTAGAAGACCAAAAAGTGGATACAAAGTTGAAATCAAATTACCAAATCCAAAAAGTGATATTGGAAAAGCTATAAAAATTACTAAAAGAACTGATTTTTTAAAGTTCATTTTAAATGAATATTCCATTGTTTTACTTATTGAATATACATCAGAAACTTCAGTTGAGAACATTTCTAATAATATAACCATGAGCAACAGTGCTTGTAATATATAGCTAAATCTCTTAGATACAAATAATAACGGAATTTCATATTGATAAATATATGGTTGGTTAACAGTAAGCAATAAATTTATCATTAGGCAAAGAATTGTTAAGCCTAATGCTCCAAAAATAACTCCAAGTGTCATAGTTTTTGTTTTTTTAACACTTGTACTTAAAGGTACAAGAACACCACTACAACATAAAATATTGTAGCCAGCATATAAAATTGTTGATACTATTAAGCCTTTATCCTTTGGAGCTTCAAAAGATAATATATTTTCAAAAGTTATAAGTTCACTACATAAAACAAAATAAAGTATTGTTATTGTAGTAATTGTAAATATAAGTGTTGGTACAATAAATGAGTTTACTTCAATTAGGCCATTAGTTCCTCTGAATAAGAAAAATATAGCTATTCCCATCATAATTAATGTACCAACTATTTTAGGAAGCCCAAAAAATTGATTAATAAGTGCACCACTTCCAGCTAGAATTATAGATGCACTTGAGATTAAGTAAATTGTTGTTATTCCTCCAGTAATTTTTCCAAAAAAGTTTGGACTTATCTTATGTATAACATCTCCATAAGAGTTTAATTTATATTTTATACCAATCTTTGAAATAATGGTTCCCATAGCAATATAAAAAATTCCACAAATTATTATAGAAACAAAGCTCATTACTCCAAATGATGTGAAAAATTGAGTTATTTCTTTTCCAGAAGCAAGACCAGCACCTACAACTGTGCCAATAAAAACAACTGCAACTTGAAATATTTTAATCAACTCTTTTTTCAAAATGTTACCTCCTTAAATAAAATTGCTCTTAATAACAAATATACAAGCTAAACTTAAGATTTATTCTATTTATAAGTGAATAAGGTACATTTTCTAAGGAAAACTAATTATAAATATGGAATGTAAAGGAGTGAAATTCTTTTGAATAAAAAAAGGCTTTTAGTTATTATTATGATATTGATTTTATGTATAGTTGGATGTAAAAAAAGTGAGGATAATTATAAATTTAAAGATAGATTTAATATTCAATTATCAAAAAAAGCAGCAACAATATATTTAGATTGTCTTAAAAGAAATGATATTGAAGGTGCAAATGCTATTTCAACACCAGATCTTGTAACACAGAATAAAGTGAAAAGTTTAGCTGATATGCCAATAGTTTCATTTTCAATAGGTAATTTAACTGAAACTGGATTAAGTGCTTATGTCGAATATCAATGTGCTAGAATTAATAAAAATTCCTTAAATGCAAACTTAGATAGTATTACAGTAAAGGTAGTTAAATTAGGTAATGAATATAAAGTATCAGATATTAAAAGTGATAATTTAAAAGAAATATATGTTAAGAGCAATGAATTAAGATCTATTATAAATGGAGCAGGAAGTAGTGAATTAGTATTTACATTAAATGATTTGCCAGCAGAAACTTATCCTAAATATATTACTCCACCTATTAAAAAAGAGGAAATACCAAAAGATAAATTTTCAGCGTTAGGAATTAGTTATGATGGAAGTAATTTAGCATTTGGGACAACTAATGGTAAAGATAGTTTTGTTGGTATAGCTATTGTGGAACAGGAAAAAGAGTCCATGGCAAATGTTCAAGATAGTTTAGCACAAGGAAAAGATGGTGAATCTAAAGGTGTTGATGAAAACACATTAAGAAAGGTATTTGAAAAACCAACAGCTCAAAAAATAATACCTTACGATATTTTAAAAGATAGTAAAATAGAAAATTTAATATTTACTGAAGACGAGGGTGATCTTTTGGTTCAGTATACACAAAGTGGTAAAAAGGGAATGGGACTTAAAATATATAAAAATCCTGATGGAAAATTAGTTGAAATAGATTTTGAAAAGTTATTTCCAATGGATAAATATAATATAGTTTATGAAATGGCAACAAAAACAGAGCTTATAATAAGTGTTTTAACTAATGGAGAAAGAAACGATATATCACAAGATTTATTAGGAAAATATAGAATAGATTTAGTGAAAGAGGTTATGGATAAAATATAATAAAACCATCAGGAAATAAAATTTCACTTATGATATTATAGTTATAAAGTACATAAATAATTTGGAGGAAATCATAGTGAAAGAATGGAATTGTAAGAGATATCATAGTTTAAACTATTTTTTACGAAATAAATTTAATGAAAAAGTATTTAAAATATCACTAGATGGAGGCTTTTCTTGTCCAAACAGAGATGGGACTATAAGTAAAGGTGGATGTCTTTTCTGTAGTGAAAGTGGTTCAGGAGATTATGCTGGAAATAGGGTTTTACCAATAGGTAAGCAATTTTGCGATATAAAAGAAATGATGAATAAGAAATGGAAAGAAGGAAAATACATAGCTTATTTTCAAGCATTTACTAATACATATGCTCCAGTTGATGAATTAAGAGAAAAGTATAAGGAAGCATTAAAACAAGATGGAGTTGTTGCACTTGCTATTGCAACTAGGCCAGATTGTTTAGGAGATGATGTTTTAGATCTTTTAGAAGAGATTAATAAGGAAGTATATGTTTGGGTAGAACTTGGACTTCAAACTGTTTCAGATGAAACTGCAAGAAAAATAAATAGAGGATATAAATTAGATGTATATGAAGATGCAATTTCTAGATTAAAGAAAAGAAATATTGACTTTGTAACTCATTGTATATTTGGACTTCCAGGAGAAACAAAAGAAGATATGCTAAATACAGTTAAATATATAAGTAAAACTGGATCTAGAGGAATAAAATTTCACCTTTTACATTTAATGAAACATACACCTATGGTTAAATTATATGAAAGAGGAGAATTAGAATTTTTATCACAAGATGACTATATAGATTTAATATGTAAAAGTATATCTATACTTCCAGAAGATATGGTAGTTCATAGGCTTACAGGAGATGCTCCAAGGGACCTTTTAATAGGACCAATGTGGAGTCTTAAAAAATGGGAAGTTTTAAATGCTATAGATAAAGCATTAGTTGATAATGAAATATATCAAGGAAAAGATTTTAAATAATATAAATACAAGAAAGCCCAATGGGCTTTCTTGTGATTGTTAAAAAGAAAAAGATGAGGATGGGAAAAATATGAATATAGACGTAATTATTTCAGCAGATAATATAGAGGAAAGTAAGGTTAAAGATAAAGTTGTAATTGTTATTGATATGTTAAGAGCAACTACAGTAATTACTACAGCTTTTATGAATGGATGTAGAGAAGTTATACCATGTCTTACAGTTGATGATGCAATAATAGAAGGTGAAAGATTTAATAGAGATGAATTTGTGCTTGGTGGAGAAAGACGAGCTATGAAAATAGAAGGATTTGACTTATCAAATTCACCATTAGAATATACACAAGATGTTGTTAAAAATAAAACAGTTATAATAACAACAACAAATGGGACAAGAACATTAACTAAATGTAAAGATGCAAAAAGAATTTTTGTAGCTTCAGTAATAAACGGAGCAGCAGTTGCTAGAAAGCTTATGGAATTAGGTGAAGATGTTACAATAATTAATGCAGGAACAAATGGAGAATTTTCAATGGATGATTTTATATGTGGAGGATATATAATAAATGAAATGCTAAGTATAAATGAGAATTTATATTTAACAGATATAGCAAAAACAGCTAAATATGTTTATGAAAATAATAAAACTATTCAAAGTTTTATAAAAGATGCTAGACATTATGGTGTAATGAAAGAATTAGGTTTAATTGAAGATGTTGAATATGCTATGAAAAAAAATATTACTAATATTGTACCAGAATATATAGATGGACATATTATACAGTAAATTGAGTATTAATTTACAAAGTAATTAAATAAGGGGAAAGGCATGGGTAGGGGTAATTTTCCTAAATTTTTTAAAAAGAAAAATATAAATATAGTTGAGGACTCCTCAGAGAGTAATTGTTACAAAATAGAAATAGAGCTATCAGATATTGGCTCAAATGTTCTTATAATATCAAGTTATCCTAAAAAAGTTGATTCTAGAATTTGTATAAAGCTTTTAAGAAAAATAATAAACTTTGTTAATGATAAGCATTGTGATTATTTTGAAAAAGGGATAAAAAGTATTTCTATAGTTAATCTATTTTCTTCATATGAAAATAATTTAAATGAAGAAGGATATCTAGATAATATAAATAGAAATAATGAGATAATAAAAGAATGTATTTTTGATAGTGATGTAATAATTGCAGCTTGGGGAGAACCTTTAAAAATTGATAAAAAGGTTTACAGAGAGAGAATAACGGATATTTTAGAGATAATAAGATATGATTTTTTAAATAGTGATAAGAAAAAAACTTTCTTAAAAGTTGGAAAATCAACTAAATTTGGCTATCCAAAACATTGCTTTGCTTGGGATTCAAGAGATGAATTTAATAATTTTTTTAATTAAAAAAGGCCATTAGAGAGAAATACTCTAATGGCTTTTATATTTATTTTAATAATTTTCAACAAATAATTCAAAATATCCTTGTGGATGTAAGCAAGCTGGACATTTTAATGGAGCTTCAGCACCTTCAAATATAAATCCACAGTTTCCACATTTCCATAAAGTATCTTTTGAATCTCTTTTAAATACAAGACCTTGATCTATGTTGGCAGCTAATTTTCTATATCTCATTTCATGAGCTATTTCAGCTCTAGTTATCATTCTAAATGATACTGCAATTTCAGGGAATCCTTCTTCATCAGCTATTTTAGCAAATGTAGGATAAAGATTTGTATTTTCATCATGTTCACCTTCAGCTGCATATATTAAATTTGTTTTTGTATCAGTAGGAAGTTCTACTGGATAAGCTGCATCAATTTTCATTGCTTCTCCTTGGAAGTCAGCTTTTAGGTATTTATAAAATACCTCAGCATGTTCTTTTTCATTGTTAGCAGTTTCAGTAAATATATTTGATATTTGATGATATCCTTCCTTTCTTGCAGCACTAGCAAAGTAAGTATATCTCATTCTTGCTTGGCATTCTCCTACGAAAGATTTCATTAAATTTTCAGCTGTTTTAGTACCCTTTAAACTTTTCATTATAAACTCCTCCTAAAATTAAATAATTATTCATTACGGATAATTATTATTCGTTAATCATTAATCTCATTATATAATAAGATATAATTATATTCAATATTTGGAAAGTTAACAATTAAAGTTTAAATTTAATAAAGTAAGTACTTAAAAGAATATATATTAACATTTTGTATAGTATTTGAATTAGTTAATATATTATTAAATAACTTGGAATACAAAGAATTTTAAATAATATGATTCATCTGAATTCCAAAGTATTGGGTGATCTGATGATTGAGTTCTAAATTCTATTTGTCTTAATGTTCTGTGAGCATCATGAGCTGCATCAGCTATTGTATTTCTAAGAAGTTCTTCTGACATATAATGAGAACATGAACATGTTACAAAGTAACCGCCTTCTTTAACCATTTTAAGTCCTCTAAGATTTATTTCTTTATAGCCTCTTTTTGCTCCATTTATTGTATTTCTTGACTTAGTAAATGCAGGTGGATCAAGTATTACAACATCAAATTTTCTGCCTTCTTTTGACCAATCGTGTAATACATCAAAAGCATTATGACATTCGAATTTTACAATATCTTGAAGATTATTAAGTTTAGCATTTCTAGTTGCACAATCAACGGCATGCTCAGATACATCTATACCAAGAACAGATTTTGCACCGGCTATACCTGCATTAAGAGCAAATGATCCAGTATGAGTAAAGCAGTCTAAAACATCCTTGTCTTTACAAATTCTATGTATAGCCGCTCTGTTTTCTTTTTGATCTAGGAAGAAACCTGTTTTTTGTCCGTTTTCTAAATCAACAATATATTTAACACCATTTTCAATTATTTGAACATTTGTATCGAATTCTTTTGTTAAAAATCCTTTTCTTTGTTCAAGTCCTTCTATTTCCCTAGTTTTAAGGTCACTTCTTTCATATACACCTTTAGCACCATATTCTTCAACTAATATTTTAACAATAATATCTCTATATTTATCCATACCTAAAGTTGAAATTTGAATAACGTAATAATTTTCAAATTTATCTATAGTAAGACCTGGAAGAAAATCTGCTTCACCAAATATAAATCTACATGAAGAAGTATCAATTACAGTTTTTCTATATTCCCAAGCAGCTCTAAATCTTTTTTTGAAAAATTCTTCATTTATTTCTTCGTTTATATCCCTTGTCATTATTCTTATTGCAATTTTACTTGCATCATTTATGTAGCCTTTTCCTATAAAATAATGTTTATGATTATAAACTTCAACAATATCTCCATTTGTATATTCACCATCATATTCTTTTATTTCATCTGTATATATCCAAGGTCTACCTTGTTCAGCTTTTGCCTTTTTACTTAATTTATGTAAGTAGAATTTACTAGCCATTTGTATTAGCTCCCTTCAAAATAATTCTTTAAAGATTATAACACAACTTTTTTATAGTTAATGTAATAAAATTACTTGTTTTTTTCTCACAATGATAATATAGTATAAAAAAGATTGAAAAAAGATTAACTTTTTTGGGAGGACGTCATGAATTTATTTTTAAAAGAAGAAGCAAATAGATGCTTGTTATGTAAGAAACCTAGATGTAAAGAGTTTTGTCCAATAAGTACACCTATTCCAGAAATTATAGAACTTTATAGAGAAGAAAAATTTAATGAGGCTGGAAAAATTTTATTTGAAAATAATCCATTATCAGCTATATGTTCAATAGTTTGTCCACATGAAGATCAATGTGAAGGACATTGTATAAGAGGGATTAAAAGTGAACCAATTAAATTTTATGAAATTGAAGAAGAAGTATCAAAAAATTATTTAAATAATATAAAATTTGATAAAATTAATGGAACTAAGGATAGAATTGCTATAATAGGTGGAGGTCCAGCTGGAATAACAATAGCATTTGTTTTAGCAAAAAGAGGATTTAAAGTTACCATTTTTGAAGCTCATGAAAAGATTGGTGGAGTATTAAGATATGGTATACCAGAATATAGATTACCAAATTCATTAGTTGATAAATATGAGGAGAAGTTAATAGAACTTGGGGTAAAAATAAGACCTAATATAATGATAGGACCAGTTATAACTTTAGACAGATTATTTGAAGACGGATATAAAGCTGTATTTATTGGAACTGGTGTGTGGAATGCTAAAAAGTTAAATATAAAAGGTGAAACTTTAGGTAATGTTCATTATGCAATTGATTATTTAAAAGCACCAAATGTTTATAATTTAGGAGATACAGTTTGTGTTATAGGAGCTGGAAATGTTGCTATGGATGCCGCAAGAACGGCAAAAAGAAATGGTGCAAAGAACGTGTACATAGTTTATAGAAAGCATTTTGATCAAATGACAGCAACTAAAAAGGAAATAGAAGAAGCTAAAGAAGATGGAGTAGAATTTAAACTTTTTAAGGCTCCGGTTGAAATACTAGAAGATGGTATAAAATTTATTAGAACTGAAAATATAGAAGTTGATGGAAAGATTCAAACAAAAACTTTGGACGGAGAAGAAGAATTTATACAATGTGATTCAACAATAGTTGCAATTAGTCAAGAACCAAGATCAGTTATAGTTTCAAGTACTACTAAATTAGAAACTAATAAATGGGGACTTGTAATAACAGATGAAGAAGGACGTACAACAAGAGATGGTGTATTTGCTTCAGGTGATGTTGTTACAGGAGCAAAAACTGTAGTTCAAGCAGTTTCACATGCAAAAGTGGTTGCAGATGCTATAGAAAATTATTGTAAAGAAACTAAATAAAAATTACATAATATAATAAAAATCTTTAAAATCTATATCATTTTTTTTATGATATAGATTTTTTTGTTATAAAACATTAATAATTTCAAGTGAAATAATTTGAATTCAAATGAATTCAATTAATTAATGAAAAGAAAAAGACTAAAATATGGGTAAAGAAAATAAAGAGGAGGGATTTTTATGGAAGTTACAATAAAAAAGTTAAAAGAACATAAGTATCTAATTATATTTATGTGTATGCTTTTACAAGCGATTCCATTTGGAGTATCACAAAATATAATGCCATTATTTATAAGTTATGTTATAAAAGGACAAGGTTTTAGTTTAGGGGAATTTTCATTAATATTTACAATAGGAGCACTTGCGTCAGCTATATGTTCTCCTAGCATTGATAAACTATATTCAAAAATTAATCCTAAGGTACTATTTTTAATAGGTTAGTATCTGGGGCTGGTTTCTTAGGATTTGCTTTTGCAAAATCAATTTGGGCTTATTATATATTTCAAGCAATAACACAAATTGGTACAGTTACATTTTCAGGACTTGGAGTTCCTTTATTAGTAAACAATTGGTTCGAAAGTCATGAAAGAAGTAAAGCTTTAGGAATTGCATTCTCTGGTGGTTCAATAGGTAATGTATTTTTACAACCAATAGTTGCTAATTGTTTAGCTGGTGTTGGATATGCACATACTTTTTTAATATTTGGTATTGTTTCATTAGTAGTAAGTATACCTATTGCATTATTATTTGTTAGATTACCAAAACAAGATGAATCAGCACTTATTACAAAATTAGAATCACAAGCTAATAGTACTAATAAAAAAGTTAAAGAAGTTGCAACTTTTGATGGATTTGGTGCTAAAGCAATAAAGAAAAATAAATATTTTTGGGTTTATGCCATTGGATTTTTATTTGTTGGACTTTCAATATCAGCATTAAGTACTCAATATGCAGCATTTTTTAGAGATGGACTTGGATTTGATGCCAAAGAAATTGGTATAGTTGGTTCATTCTTTGCATTCTTCTGTTTAATTGGCAATATTTCTGGTGGATTTTTATTTGATAAATTTGGAACATTTAAAACAATGTTTATTGCAGGAATATTAGAAGCAATTTCTTGTGTAGCTTTAATTTTAGCACCAGGGATGCATGGATTAGCATATTTATTTGCAGTAGGATTTGCATTAGGTACAATTCTTTTTGGCTTCTTAGTTCGAAGATTTGGTTACTCTATAGGTTGGTATTTGACAATAGTTGAAGTTATAGTTGGTTATGCAATTTTATTATTTGCAGTTAATGAAATAAATAAAAAAAATAAAAAAATAATTTCAAAAGATAATAAAGATATAAATAAAAAATAAGTTTAATAAAAAATTATAAAAAGTTAAACTTTAAAAAATATATTGAATTTAGAAAATTATATGGCTACAAAAAGTACTATAATTAACTCAAATTTAAAAATATTAATACCTTGACATACATTATATGATTTTTTATTAAATGGAGAAATTAGATTTTTTAATAAGAAAATAGTATTAACTAAAGAGGAAAGAGAACGATATTTTTTAGAAATGCATAAGTTTTTTGCTGAGCATGATAATATTCAAATTCGATTAATTAATGGTAATTTTGTTGAGGAACTTAAAAATTTTAGTAATATATCAATTTATCTTTCAGATACAATCAACTATATTACAATGGAATTAGAAAATATAGAAAATGATATATTAATAATAAAAGATAAGGATATTATTGAAATATTAAATGATTTTTATTATAAAGTTTGGGAAAATAGATATGATATAATTATATATGATAAAAAATTAATTTTAGATAAAATAAATTATTATTTACACTGTTTTAAATTATTAAAATAAAAATAAGATAGATCAAAAATGATCTATCTTATTTTTATTATTTCATTGGATTTTTGTTAGTTGAAGTCCATTGGTTATTTCCAGCAGTTTTAGGTTCTCTTTTAGAAGCTGGAACGGTATTAACTTCTACTGGAGTTGATATCCATTGATTATTTCCGGCACTTTTAGGTTGTTTAGACATAAGTAAACTCCTCCTTTCCTAACACTAATAGTTTTAGCAATAGGAAAGATTTAATTCTAGGAATTTATTTGTATTCACCGGCATTATATTTATCTATTAATTCTTGAATTTTAAATACACATCTAGCACCACCACAGCAACCTGTTCCTGCACCAGTTGCTTCTTTAACTTCTGATATAGACTTAGCACCATTTCTAATTGCATTTTTAATTGTTGCTCTGTTTATAGCCTTACATACGCAAACTTTAGTTAGTTTATCCATTATTTCAGCATTAGCATTATTATTTTCCATAAAACATTTCCTTTCTAATATATATTTATACGTTAAAATTAAGTTAGTAATTTATTTTTCTATTTTATTGAATCTATACAAATAAATTTAAACATTAATACAAATAAAAATCAATACTAAATAATAAAAATTATTAATTGAATAAAATATTTTACTAAAAGTGTGTAATTGACTTTTTTTTGGGCATAATATATAATGTTTTTAATAAAGACAATGATTAGGAAAAGTAGTTAAATTTTTTACTTAAAGAGAGTAGTTGTTTGGTGCAAAACTACAGTAAGAGTTAATGAAAATCACCTAGGAGTCGGTGGCTGAACAGTATAATTACTTATTAAGTTTACACGTAATTCTGCGTTAAAGAATAGAGTATGATAGTACTTGAAATAATCGATATCAATTAAAATAGTGAGAGAGAAAATTTACTATTATAATATTGGTGCTTTATCAATATGAATTGATTTTGTAATACCATGGGTGGTATAGCGAGTAATTTACTTCGTCCTATAGTAAGGATGAGGTTTTTTTTATTTATATACAGAAATATTTTAACAAAATAAAAAGCAATTTGAGAAAGGAGTTTTGATATGTACAAAAAAGTAGAACTTACAAATGGTTTTGTAGGTATGGAAAAAGAAGTAGCTGACCTTTGGAAAGCTAGAAATGTAATTAAAAAGAATTTTGACATGAATCAAGATGGTGAATACTTCACATTTTATGATGGACCTCCAACAGCGAATGGAAGACCTCACGTAGGACACATATTAACTAGAGTTATGAAGGATATAATCCCAAGATATAAAGTTATGAAGGGATTTAAAGTTATAAGAAAAGCTGGTTGGGATACTCACGGACTACCAGTTGAACTTGAAATAGAAAAGAAACTTGGAATTTCAGGTAAAGAACAAATAGAAGAATACGGAGTAGAAAAATTCGTTAAAGAATGTAAAGAGAGTGTTTTCACATATGTTAACATGTGGGAAAAGATGACTGATAAAATTGGTTATTGGGTTGATATGGAACATCCATATGTAACATACCATAATCCATATATTGAATCAGTATGGTGGGCATTAAAACAAATGTGGGATAAGGATCTTTTATATAAAGGTCATAAAGTTATGCCATATTGTCCAAGATGTGGAACAGGTCTTTCATCACACGAAGTATCACAGGGATACAAGGATGTTAAAGATTTAACTGCAGTTGCTAAATTTAAAGTAGCTGGAGAAGAAAATAAATATATACTTGCTTGGACAACAACTCCTTGGACATTACCTTCAAACGTAGCATTATGTTTAAATAAATCATATGACTACATTGAAGCTAAATTAGGAGATGAAACATATATCTTAGCTAAAGAATTAGCCCCAAAAGTACTTGGAGAAGAGTATGAAGTAATTAAAGAATTTAAGGGTGCAGATCTTTTAGGAATGAAATATGAGCAATTATTACCATTTCACAAACCAGAAGGAAAAGCATTTGAAATAATTCATGGAGATTTCGTAACTCTTACAGATGGTACAGGAATAGTTCATATAGCACCAGCTTATGGTGAAGATGATAGTTTAGTTGCTAAAAAGAACAACATGGCATTCATAAACTTAGTTGATGCAGAAGGTAAATTTGTAGATGAAGTAACTCCTTGGGCTGGCAAATTTGTTAAGAAATGCGATCAAGCTATTTGTGATTACTTAAAAGAAGAAAATAAATTATTTAAAGCTGAAAAGCATACTCACTCATATCCACACTGTTGGAGATGTGACACTCCACTTCTTTACTATCCAAAAGATAGTTGGTTTGTTGCTATGACAACTTTAAGAGATAAGTTATTAGCTAATAATGATAAAATAAACTGGTTACCAGATAACATTAGAACAGGTAGATTTGGTAAGTTCTTAGAAAATGTTATAGACTGGGGTATTTCAAGAGATAGATACTGGGGAACTCCACTTCCAATTTGGGAATGTGAATGCGGACATAAAGAATGTATTGGAAGTATTGCTGAATTAAAGGAAAAAGGAATAGATGTTCCAGAAGATATAGAATTACACAAACCATTTATAGATAGAGTTGAGTTAACTTGTAGCCATTGTGGTAAAAAGATGAAGAGAACTCATGAAGTTATTGACTGTTGGTTTGATTCAGGATCAATGCCATTTGCTCAACTTCATTATCCATTTGAGAATAAAGAATTATTTGATCAAAACTTCCCAGCTCAATTTATATCAGAAGCTGTTGACCAAACAAGAGGATGGTTCTATACATTACTTGCAATTTCAACTGCAATATTTGATAGAAATCCATTTGAAAACTGTATAGTTTTAGGTCACGTTCTTGATAAGAAGGGCTTAAAGATGAGTAAGTCAAAGGGAAATGTAGTGGATCCATTTGATGTACTTGATGCACAAGGTGCTGATGCTACAAGATGGCATTTCTATACTGCAAGTGCACCATGGCTTCCAACTAGATTCTCAATAGATGATGTTGCAGAAGCTTCAAGAAAATTCTTAAGCACATTATGGAATGTATATTCATTCTACGTACTATATGCTGATTTAGACAAATTTAATCCAACAAAATATGCTGATTTTGAATCAGATAATGTAATGGATAAATGGATACTTTCAAAATTAAACACATTAATTAAGACTGTTGAAAATGGATTAGATGAATACAATATAACAGGATCAGCTCTTGCAATAGAAGAATTTACAGATGAGTTATCAAACTGGTATGTAAGAAGAAATAGAGCAAGATTCTGGTCAGCAGAATTAACTGATGATAAGATTGGCGCTTATGTAACATTAAATAAAGTTCTTGTTACTTTAGCTAAAGTTGCAGCCCCATTTGTTCCATTTATAACAGAAGAAATTTATCAAAATTTAGTTGTTAATATGGATGAAAATGCACCAGAAAGTATACACTTATGTTCTTGGCCAAAGGCTGATGAATCATCTATAAACAAAGAATTAGAAAAAGAAATGGATTTAGCTTACACAATAGTTAAACTTGGAAGAAGTGCAAGAAACGGCGCTAATGTTAAGAACAGACAGCCTCTTTCAAAAATACTTATTTCAACAAAATCACTTCCAGATTATTATGGTGATATTATAGCTAATGAACTTAACATAAAGGAAATTGAGTTTGGTGCAGACCTTTCAAAATATGTTAATTTTGAAATAAAGCCTAACTTACCAGTACTAGGAAGAAAATTCGGTAAGTTAATACCTGGAATAAGAAAAGAAATAGCTTCAAGAAATCAAATGGAACTTGCTCAAAAAATCCAAAATGGTGGAGTTGAAGTTATAAATGTAGATGGAACAGAAATACCTTTAGATTCAGAAAGTGTTCTTGTAACTATGCAAGGATTAGAAGGATTTGCTTTTGCTGGAGAAGGAGATACTGGTGTTGTTCTTGATACTCATATAACTGAAGAGTTAAGAGAAGAAGGTCATGTAAGAGAAATGATTTCAAAAATCCAAAACATGAGAAAAGAAAAAGGATTTGAAGTTGCTGATAATATAAACCTTTATGTTGCAAATAATGATATGTTAATTGATGTAATTAGGAAATTTGAAGATACTATTAAAAAGGAAACTTTAACAAAAGAAATAGTATTTAATGGAGAATTTGATTATACAGAAGTAACTATAAACGGTGAAAAATTAGATATGACTGTAGAAGTTGTAAAATAAAATTACAAAAAAGACTAGAAAGTTAATACTTTCTAGCCTTTTTTTAATTATTAATATATATTTACAGAATTTTTAGAGAAACTATAATTAAAGAAGGGATTTTCTTGAAATAAGGCGAATATATTAGTATAATAAATTATCAAAGATGATTAGGAGTGATTAAATTATGGCTACTTCTATTAAAGATGTTGCAAGAGAAGCTGGAGTTTCAATTGCTACAGTTTCTAGAGTTCTAAATGACATAGATGTTGTAAACGAGGACACAAAGAAGAAGGTTTTAGATGCTATAAAGAAGTTAGGATATAGACCTAATATAGTTGCAAGAAGTTTAAAAACACAAAGAACAAAAACAATAGGAATATTAATACCTGATATATCAAGTCAGTTCTACCCAGAAATAGTAAGAGGAGCTGAAGATGTATCTAACATATATGATTACAATATAATCCTTGGAAACTCAGATTTTGATGTTGAGAAAGAAAAAGAATACTTAAAAGTATTAAAGGAAAAAATGGTTGATGGAGTAATCTATATGAGTAGTTCATTACAAGATGAAATTTTAGATTTAATAAATGAATTAGATTTAAAAACAATTCTTGTTGAAACTAAAGACAAAGAAGGAAAATTACCAAGTGTAACTATCGACAATATAGAAGCTGCATATGATGCAACAAAATATTTAATAAACAAGGATTTAAAAAATATTGCCTTTGTAGGTGTTGATAAAGGTGAAATGAATGCTTGGAGCGATAGATACATAGGTTATGAAAAAGCTATAAAAGAAGCAGGAGCAAAATTAGATGAAGAATTAATCCATTTAGCAGGACTTAAAGTTAAGTGTGGATATGAAGCTGCTGAGAAATTCATAAAGTCTGCGCATAAAGTAGAAGGTATAGTATGTGCAACAGATGAATTAGCAATGGGCGTTATTAATGGATTAAGAGATAATGGAATAAGAGTTCCAGAAGATGTTAGCGTTATGGGATTTAATAATAACTTTGTCGGAGAAATATTCTACCCAAAACTTACAACTATGAATCAACCAAGTTATGATATGGGTTCAGTTGCAATGAGAATGTTAATAAAACTTCTTAATAAACAGGAATTAGAACAAGCGCATTATGTTTTACCACATAACATAATAGAAAGAAACAGTGTAAAATAATATTTTATTGTTTAAATGAGCTATCTTTTTTGATAGCTTATTTTTTTATAAAAAACTTTTTTATAAATTTGAATATATTAAAATAAGCAATTATTTTAAGTTTAAAGCGAAAATAAAGTATTTATAAGTTTATTTAGTTCTGATAAAAATTTAAGTTTATGATATATTATAGTTATGAAAAAGAAAGGAGGCCTAATTTAGTGAAGAAAAAGTACATAATAGCTATAGTTATAGTTCTTATAATAGGGGGTTTTTCTTTTTTGATTTATAAAAAGTATGAAGAAAAACATAAATATGATTCTATAAAATATGGTAGAGCAGAATATGTAACTAGTATGAGTGAAATAGATAAATCACTTCCAACTATAATACTTTTTAAAAGTGTAATGGCTGAGCATAGTTTTGATGCAGAAAAAAATCTTAAGTTATTGCATGATAAATATGGAGATCAATTTAATATAGTTCACGCTAGTGCAGATAGTTTAGATAATGATGAAGCAGTAAGTCTTGCTAAAAAATATGATGTTACAGGGGTTCCAACTTTTGTTGCATTAGATAAAAATGGCAATTTAATAGAGAAAAAAGAAGATATTTATTCAGAAAAAGCTATAAATAATATTCTTAAAGATATGGGAATTAAGATGTAATGATAGGAGGGGGATAAATGAATAAACAGACGAGACTCGGGGAAGAAAAGATATCAAAATTGTTAAGAGTATTTTCAGTTCCAGCAATAGTAGGTATGGTTGTAAATACTTTATATAATATCATTGATAGAATGTATATAGGTAATATAAAAGGTGTGGGACAGCTTGCTATAACAGGGGTAGGTATTACTATGCCTATAATGACTATAATACTAGGCTTTGGTATGCTAGTTGGTATTGGTACAGCGGCTAGGGTATCATTAAAACTTGGAGAACATGATAAAGAATCGGCAGAAAAACATTTAGGAAATGCATTTACATTGATTGTTATAATAAGTATTTTAATTACTATAGTAGGTTTAATTTTTTTAGATCCAATATTAAAAATGTTTGGAGCTAGTAATGCTACAGAAATATATGCAAGAGAATATATGCAAATAATATTTATTGGAACTATAGTAAGTATGCTAAGTTTTGGGTTAAATCATTCTATAAGAAGTGATGGGAATCCAAAGGTTGCAATGCTTTCAATGCTTATCGGAGCTTTTACTAATATAGTATTAGATCCTATATTTATATTTGTATTAGGTATGGGAGTTAGAGGAGCAGCCATAGCAACAGTAATATCTCAAATAGTTACAACTGTATGGATATTATATTATTTTACAAATGGTGCAAGTATTATAAAATTAAAAATGTGTAATTTAAAACTTGAAAGAGTTATAATAATTAGTATTTTTTCAATAGGAATGAGCCCATTTAGTATGCAAGTTGCAGCAAGTGTTGTTCAAGTATTAGCTAATAATTCATTAAAAGAATATGGTGGAGATCTTGCAATTGGTGCGATGACTATTGTATCTAGTATTTCTATGATATTCTTAATGCCTATATTTGGATTAAATCAAGGTTCACAGCCTATAATTGGATATAATTATGGAGCAAAAAAATATCATAGAGTAAAAGAGACAGTAAAATATGGAGCAATAATTGCAACTATAATAGTTGTTTGTGGGTGGCTAGTTGTAGAGATAACTCCAGAAGTATTAATAAGGATATTTAATAGTGATCCAAGCCTTGTTAATATAGCTAAAAATGGTATAAGAATTTATTTATTTATGTTACCTGTTATAGGTTTCCAAATAATAAGTTCAAATTATTTTCAATCAATTGGTAAAGCTAAAATATCAATGTTTTTAAGTTTACTTAGACAGGTAATTTTACTAATACCTTGTCTTTTAATACTTCCAAAAATATTTGGATTAAATGGAATATGGCTTTCAGGAGCTATAAGTGATGGACTTTCATCACTTATAACAGGAATTCTCTTCTATAATTCTGTTAAAAAATTAAAAGAAGTAGAAGAAATTGATAACTTAGCAATAGGAAATAATTAAAAAAGTGGCTTTAAATGCCACTTTTTTATTTTAATGTAACAATGGTTACAACTATAATTTTAAGGGTAATATATAATAAAAATATAGTATATTTTAATATGGAGGATTGTATATGAGCGATATGATAAATGGTATGCCTAATATGGTAAGCGGAACTCATCATGGTAATCTTCAGAAGGTTAGAAATGGTAAGAGAACTTTTGGGATAACACCACATATTCCGGGAGGTTTTATAACTATAGAAAATTTGGAGAAGATAACTAATGTTGCAAAAAAATATAGTGGTGTAATTAAAATAACATCAGGACAAAGACTTTTAATAACAAATCTTAAGGGAGAAGATTTGCCAAAAATATGGGGAGAACTTGGAATGGAGCCTGCTGTCAAGAAACAAAATTCAATTAAAAATGTTGAAATGTGTCCAGCTGGTTACTGTAAAAGATCAAAGTTTAATACTATAAGCACTGGTATGAAATTGCTTAAAAAATATAAAAATATGGATATGCCTTGCAGAACAAAAATTGGAGTTGCTGGATGTAGAAATGCATGTGGAGGAGTCTATTCAAAGGATGTTGGGGTAATTGCTGATAAGACAGGATTTTTAGTTACGGCAGGAGGGTCAGCTGGATATAATCAAAGAATGGCTGATATAATAATTCAAGATGTTTCAGAAGATGAAGCTTTAAGAATAGTTGAGAATATATTTAAAGTTTATAAATCATTAGCAGAAGCAGGTGAAAAGCTTGGTGATTTTATAGATAGAATAGGAATAGATAGCTTTAGAGAAAAAGTTTTATAATATAAAAATAAGAAGGCTGTAGAAATAATCAAGTAATGATTACTTTTACGGTCTTCTTATTTTATAAATTAATGATGTCTATGTTTATACGCATGTTTAACTTTTGAAAATCCATTTAAAGATAATACTTTACATACAGATTTAATTAATTCTTCTCTTTCAGCAGCTCTGCAATCATCTGTTGTAACATCTAGAACATTTTTAACATCAGTAACTAGTGCATCTAAATCACCAGTCGTTAGTGAAAAATCTGCATCCATAGCAGCGCTTAATATGCTATGTCTTACTTTTTCTTCATCAAATGGAACAACCTTATTATTTTTATTTACTACTTCCATTTAAATTACCACCTTTTTGTATAAAATTTTAATAAATAAAAGAAGCTTAAATAAATAAGCTTCTACTTTTACTTTAACTTAATAAATTTTAATATTAAAGGATACCTTCATTTTTAAGAATATCTTCTAATTGTTGAAGTTTATTATTTAAAGATAAGAATTTTTCTTTTATATCATCTTTTGATATTTCATCTTTATCGATACCTTCTTCTAAAGCTTCTACAGTTTTTAAAGCTTCATCAATATCTTGTTGAACTAATTTAAGATTTTCTTCTCTCATATAAGATTCTCCTTTGGTATGTCTTTTTTAAAATTATGTTTATACTTTAATCCTATCACTACTAAAACCGTTGTGCAAGGCATATATTTAACTGTTAACAATAGTTATTTTATGGAGGAATGGATGATTAATTATATTTGGTTTGCAATGATATTTTGTGGAATAATTTTTGCTTTATTTACTGGAAATGGAGATAAAATAACTGGAGCTATAGTTTTGGGAAGTGAAAGTACAGTATCTTTTTTAATTGAACTTATTGGGATAATGTGTTTTTGGTGTGGTGTTATGAAAGTTGCAGAAAAGAGTGGACTTACAGCTCAAATAGCAAGAGTTTTAAGACCTTTATTAAAGAAGCTTTTTAAAGAAGCGGCAAAAGATGAAAGAGCACTTGGTGCAATTGTTATGAACTTAACTGCTAATATGATGGGACTTTCAAATGCAGCAACGCCTTTTGGGATAAAAGCTATGGAAGAAATGGATAGATTAAATAAAGGAAGTAGTGTTGCATCCAATGATATGGCGCTGTTTTTGGTTATGAATGCAGCTTGTATACAATTAGTTCCGACAACTGTAATTTCTATAAGGGCAGCAGCGAATTCTGTAAATCCAGGAATAATAATATTACCTGCCATTATATCAACAACTATAGCAGCAGTAGTTGGGATAATATGCTGTAAGATATTACAAAGATATTTTTAGATAGGAGGGATTTTTATGTTTTCATATATTACAAAAAGTATTATCCCTATAATAGTTGTTATAATACTTTTTTATGGGATGGTAAAAGGAAGAAAAGTATATGAGTGGTTTATAGAAGGAGCCAAAGAGGGGTTATTTGTATGTATGAGAATATTTCCTTATCTTTTGGCTATGATTGTAGCTGTACAAATATTTAAAAGTGCAAATCTTTTAGAGTTAGTAAATAATATAGTTTCTCCACTCTCTAGAGCAATAGGATTACCAGAAGAGGTAGTTCCTTTGGTACTTATAAAACCAATATCAGGTAGTGGAGCAGTTGGTATGTTTACTGAAATTATTAAAACATATGGAGCAGATACATTTATTGGGCTTGTGGCATCTGTAATTATGGGAACAACGGAAACTATATTTTATACTATAACAGTTTATTATGGAGCTGCAAAAATTAAAAAAATAAGGCATACATTATGGGCAGCTGTAATTGCTGATATAACTGCTATAATAGCTGCGATTACTGTTGTTAATTGGATTATATTGTAACAAAAGTATTACTATGGTATTATTTAACTAAAGAGGGGTGAAGTGCTTGATTACTATTAAAAATGTAACCAAAACATACAATGGAAAGTTTAATGCTGTAGATAATATGAATCTAGACATTAAAGATGGAGAAATATTTGGACTATTAGGTCCTAATGGGGCTGGTAAAACTACTACAATTAAGATGATTACAGGAATATCAGAGATAAGTAGTGGAGAAATAGAGATAAACGGTATAGATATAACTAAAAATCCAGTTAGAGCAAAAGAACAATTTGGTTATGTACCAGATAGTCCTGATATGTTTTTAAAGTTTACAGGAATAGAATACTTAAATTTTATGGCTGATGTTTACAACGTTTCTAAGGAAGATAGAAAAAATAGAATAGAAGAATTATCTATTAGATTTGAAATGGAAAATGCTTTAGGAGATAAGATTCAAAGTTATTCTCATGGTATGAGACAAAAAATTATTATAATAGGGGTATTAATTCATAAGCCAAAGGTTTGGATACTTGATGAACCATTAACAGGATTAGACCCTAAGTCATCTTTTATATTAAAGGAAATGATGAGAGAACATGCAAATGAAGGGAATACGGTACTTTTTTCTACTCACGTTTTAGAAGTCGCTGAAAAAGTATGTGATAGAGTTGGAATAATAAATAAAGGTAAGTTAAAATTTGTTGGAACATTAAATGATATGAGAGAAAAGTTTAAGGAAAGTGAATCTTTAGAGAAAATGTTCTTGGAGATGACTGAAAATGAGTAGAAAAAAAATAGCTATCAAATTTTTCTTTAAAAATTATATGCAAGATATGTTTAAAACAAGGTGGTCAGGTGTACTTTTTTTAATATTTATGGCATTTATAATGCTTGCCATGTCAACACCAGTAAGTATGACCGTTGGAATGACATACGATTATTTTGCATCTATAAATCAAGATGGCTATTTACTTGGATTCATATTATTTACTGGAAGCTTACTTACTTTTGTTATGGGAATTTATACTGTTCTTGATATATTCTTTTTTTCAAATGATATAGAAACACTTATGCCAATGCCATTTAAAATAACAGAAATAATGATTGGTAAGTTTGTTGTTACTCTTTTAAATATGTATATATATACAATTATAATAGTTGGACCATTAATATCTTATGGAATAGCAGCACATAAGGGAATTCTATATTATTTATTTACAATATTAGTTGTAATAATTAATCCTATAGTACCTCTTATATTATGCCTTTTAATTTCATTAATTTTTATGAGACTTACAAATATAGCAAAACATAAAGATATGTTTAAAACTATATCTGGGGTTATATCTATAATTTTTATATTAGGAATTAATTTTTTTATGAATAATTCTAGTGGAAGTACAGAAGATGCGCTTTCTAGATTTATAAGTGAAAACAATGGTCTTATGAATGCAATAAATGGCATATTTTTTACTAATATTTTTGCATCAAAAACTTTACTTTATAGTGGAAGTAGTCAAAGTATTTTAAATCTGTTAATACTTATTGTATTAACAATAATAGCTGCGATTTTACTTTATTATATTGGTGATAAGATTTATTTTAAAAGTATAGTTGGTATGTCTGAAACATCAGGTAAAAGAGAAAATATATTAAAAAATAACAAGGCTGTTATGAATGTAAGATCACCACTTGTCACTCTTGCAATTAAAGATATAAGAGAAATATTTAGAACTCCAACGTTCTTTATGAATTGCGTAGTAATGATTGTTTATTTTCCCACTTTAATTTTAATTTTTTCAGGTAGTGGATTAGACAGTTTTATTGATATTATAAAAGGACCGTATATTATATCAGGAAGTGTAATATTTATTGCTTTATCAATAGCTGGTGGTAGTGCTGCATCTACTTGCATAAGTAGAGAAGGTAAAAATATTATGGTTTTAAAATATATACCTATAGATTATAAAACTCAAATAAAGTCAAAAATATTATCATCATTAATAATAAATAGTATATCAGTATTACTTGGAGTAATTGTTTTAATATTGCTTAAATCAAATATACAAGTAATAATTATGAGCTTAATAATACAAATATTATCATTATTAGCTATTACTATAATAGGTGTCTATATTGATTATTCATCTCCAAAACTTTATTGGGAAGATGAAAAGGCTTTATTTAATAAAAATTTTAAGCCACTTATAATGTTTTTTTTATTAATACCTATAGGAATTATATTAATTTTAATTACAAAATATATTATATCAGAAATTATAGTCTTTTTATTTAATTTTATACTATTATCTGTTGAAAGCTTTGTATTTTATAAGCTTTTAATGAAAAAAGGTATAAAAGTATATGAAAATTTTGAATAATAAAAAGGAATCTTAAACATATTAGTTTAAGATTCCTAATTTTATAAAATTAATTATTTTCTTTAAATTTAAATTTATCAACTATCAAAGCAATTGCATTATCACCTGATACATTACAAGCTGTTCCAAAACTATCTTGAGTAATATAAAGAGCAATCATTAATGCAAGTTGTGCTTCATTAAAACCTAAGTTAGCTTGTAATACTCCAAGAGCTGCCATAACAGCGCCACCAGGTACACCAGGAGCAGCAATCATAGTTACACCGAGCATTGTTATAAATCCAAAGAATTGTGGAAAGTTAAATGGCATTCCGTTAAGTAGCATTACTGCAATTGAGCAACAAGTTAAAGTAATAGTACTACCTGATAAGTGAATTGTAGCACAAAGTGGAATTACAAATTCTCTAACACCTTTTGATACTCCGTTTTTCTTTGCAACATCAAGATTTACAGGAATTGTAGCAGCTGAAGACTGTGTTCCAAGAGCTGTTAAATAACCTGATAATTGATTTTTTAGTAAAGTGAAAATATTTTTTTTATTTAAAGTTCCAGCAATAGTAAATTGAGATAATATAACAAAAAAGTGTAGTGCTAAAATTACTAAAAATACTTTCCAAAATACTGAGAATATAGATTGAACTTGACCAGTATAAGTCATGTTTGCAAATATTCCTAGTATGTGAAATGGAATTAAAGGAATAATTATAGTATTAATAACTTTTTGAATAATTTCTTGAAATTCCAGTGATGCATTATATAAAGTACGACCTTTTACATAAGCTATACCAAGGCCAAGTAAAAAGGCTATAAGTAATGCAGTAGTAACTGACATAACTGGTGGCATGTCAACTATAAATAATGGTTTAAGTAAACTATGTTCTGGATTGTTTGCACTAAAGTTTACAGATTCTTTCACGAATTTTGGAAATAAGTTTGAAGCAACAAAAAATGCTAATAAACCAGAAAGTATTGTTGATAAATAAGCTAATAAAGTTGTAAGTCCAAGCATTTTTCCAGCTGATTTACCAAGGTCTGCAATACCAGATACAACAAATCCTATTATTATAAGTGGTATTATAAAACCAAGGAAGTTTCCGAAAATAGAATTAAAAGTTGCTAAAACTCTTATAAAATTTTCTGGCATAAAATTACCAAAGATAAGACCGAAAATAATTGCTAATATTAATTTTGGAATAAGTCCTAATTTTTTCAATTGTATCCCTCCTGTGGACAAGTGTATTTTGTATGTATTATAATAGTATAAAGTCAAATTTGTCTATGTATTTATTAATTGGGGCAAAAAAGGAGAGAAAATGATTGATATTAGGAGGAAAACAATAATTACATGTTATTAATGGATAATATGCTCTAAATTCCAAATAATAATCATAAATTTAAATATGATTCAAATACACAAATAAAAGTTTGTCTTTAGATAGGGGGGGTTATATGTCAGATGAAAGATTTTATATCGTAAATGAACAAGTATTACCAAATGTATTTTATAAGGTTATAGAAGTAAAGGAATTACTTCATACAGGAAAAGTAAAAGATATATCAGAGGGCGTTAAAAAAGTAGGAATAAGTAGGAGTACTTATTATAAGTACAAAGATTTTGTATATCCAATGGCTGAGGGAGTTAATAGTAAAAAATTAACAATTGTGCTTTTATTAGCTCATAAATCAGGGGTTCTTTCAAAGGTTTTAGACTTTATTGCAACAAATGAGTTAAATATATTAACAATCAATCAAGATATACCAATAAATATGACGGCAAATGTTACTATAACATTAGATGTCTCTAAAATAAGAGGAGATGTTAAAAACTTTTTATACAGAATTAGTGATCTTGATGATGTTATAAAGGTCAGAATACTAGCTGTAGAATAAAAATATGGAGGGATAATTATGGAAAAAGAAGTATTTGAATTTAATAGAAAGAGGGTACTTGAAAAACTTAAAGATAATTCTTTACTAATTCTTTTTGCAGGTAAAGCACCAAAGAAAACTGCTGATGAGCAATATAGTTTTACACCAAACAGAAATTTTTACTATTTAACAGGAATTGATGAAGAAGATCATATCATCGTAATGGGAAAATTAAATGGAAATACCATTGAAAAAATGTTTATAAAAGAAATAGATCTTGAAAAAGAAAAATGGCTTGGTAAAACAATAAGAAAAGAAGAAGTTCTTGAATTAAGTAATATAAAAGATGTAGATTACTTAGGAGAGTTTCAAGGTTTTTTAAATAAAACAATAAATGAAAGTATTGATATAAATATATATTTAGATTTAGAAAGAGATGAATTTGGCAGTTTACCAACAGTAAGCAGTACATTTGCTAAGAAGCTTAGAAATAAATATCCACAAGTTAATATAAAAAATGTATATCCAATATTTGCGCCAATAAGACTTGTAAAGAGTTCATCTGAAATAGAAGAAATGCAAAAAGCTATTGATATAACAATTAAAGGTGTTGAATCAATAATGAAAAATATAAAACCTGGAATGCTTGAATACGAATTAGAGGCATATTTTGAATTTGAATGTAGAAGAAGAGGAGTTCGTGATTATGCATTTAATACAATTGCAGCAGCAGGAGAAAATGCAACAATATTACATTATGTAGATAATAACTGTGAAGCTAAAGATGGGGATTTAATTCTTTTTGATTTAGGAGCACAAGTTAATTATTATAATGGAGATATATCAAGAACATTCCCTGTAAACGGTAAATTTACAAAGAGACAAAAGGAAGTTTATGAAGCTGTTCTTAGAGTAAATGAAAAAGTTATATCTGAATTAAAACCAGGTATTAATTTCTTAGATATAAATAAAAAATCAAGAGAGTGGATTGCTGAAGAATGTATTAATCTTGGATTAATAGAAAACAAAGAAGATGTATCAAAATATTATTGGCATAGTATAGGTCATAGCTTAGGATTAGATACTCATGATATAGAGAATCCAGGAAGAAATACAGTTTTAGAACCAGGAATGGTATATACAGTAGAACCTGGCATATATATAGGAGAAGAGGGCATTGGTGTAAGAATAGAAGATGATGTTTTAATAACTGATGATGGATATGAAGTGTTAACTAAGGATATGATAAAATCAGTTAATGAAATAGAAGAATTTATGAAAAAGTGTTAATAAAGTAAACAAAAAATTAAAAAATATATTGATAAATATATATTTCTATCATATAATTATATTAATTTAAAAGTGAATAATTTACGAAGAGGTAGAGGCGCGGTCTTTAAGAGTAATGTTATTGAGGTAAGCACTATGATGTAACATGAAAGGAAATACCGCCGAAGGATATAACTAATGCTTTAATGTTATAATCCTGGGCTTATGTATAATATGTATAAGACTGTCACAAATTATATTTGTGGTGAGCTATCATTCAATGGATTCTAACGTGATATATTTAGAACCTTGAGTGTTATCTCAAGGTTCTTTTTGACTTTAAAGGAAAATGATGGGCCTCTAAAATATTCACAAAATTTATTTTAATAGGGGGATTCAATCATGAAAAAAAGAAATTATTTAGTATTTTTATTAACATTTATTTTAATGATGAGTATTTCAACTGTAGCATTTGCAGCTGAAGTTGATCCAGGAACTTTGAATGCAGAAAAGTTTGGATTATGGACAATAATTCCACCTTTAGTTGCAATAGTACTTGCATTTATAACAAAAAATGTTGTTGTATCATTGTTTATTGGAGCTTTAGCAGGATGTTTTATGCTTCAAATTGTGGATCAAAATGCATTTAGTGCATTAATACAAGCATTTTTAGATTTTATACAAAGAGTTCTAAATTCTTTAGCAGATCCATGGAATGCAGGAATAATACTTCAAGTTTTAGCTATTGGAGGAGTTATAAATCTTGTTGCAAAGATGGGTGGTGCAAGGGCAATAGCAGAAGCTCTTGCAAAAAGAGCAAAGACACCAAGAAGTGCTCAACTTGTAACTTGGTTTTTAGGTCTTTTAGTATTCTTTGATGATTATGCAAATTCATTAATTGTTGGGCCTATAATGAAGCCTGTTGCAGATAAGCTTAGGGTTTCAAGAGAAAGATTAGCATTTATAATTGATGCTACAGCGGCACCTATTGCAGGGCTTGCAATAATATCAACATGGATAGGATTAGAAGTAGGTCTTATAAATGATTCATTTAACCAAATTGGAGTTCAAGTTGATTCTTTTGGTGTTTTCTTACAAACTATTCCTTATAGATTTTATAATATTTTAATACTTGCATTTGTAGTTATTACATCTATTATGCTTAGAGATTTTGGACCTATGAGAAAAGCTGAAATTAGAGCTAGAAAAGGTCTAAAAGATAAAAAAGCAGAACTTGAAAGTATAACTACAGAAGATGAAATGCAAGTAAAAGAAGGAGTTAAGCTTAGTATTTGGAATGCGATAATTCCAATAGGTGCACTTATAATTTCAGCGCTTGTAAGTTTTTATTATAGTGGATATTCAAGCATAGTTGGAGGAACTGATGTAGCTCTTAAAGAAGTTATAGCTAATGCACCATTTTCATTTACGGCAATTAGAGAAGCATTTAGTGCAGCTGATGCATCAACAGCACTTTTCCAATCAGCAGTATTTGCATCAATAATAGCAATTGCTATGGGCGTTTTAAAAAAGATATTTACTGTATCAGAAGCTGTTGAAGTTTGGGTAGACGGAATGAAAGGACTTATAATAACTGGAGTAATTTTATTACTTGCATGGTCATTAAGTTCAGTAATAAAGGATTTAGGAACAGCTAAATATTTAGTTACATTATTATCTGGTTCAATACCAACATTTTTACTACCAAGTATTATATTTATATTAGGTGCAGTAATATCATTTGCTACTGGAACTGCGTATGGAACAATGGGAATACTTATGCCTCTTGCAATTCCTTTAGCTCATTCAATATCACCAGATATGAGTTATATAGTATTAAGTACAAGTGCTGTACTGACAGGAGCAATATTTGGAGATCACTGTTCACCAATATCAGATACAACAATACTTTCATCAATGGGAGCAGGTTGTGATCACATAGAACACGTAAAAACACAAATGTGGTATGCATTATTTGTTGCAGGATTTACTATATTATTTGGATATATTCCGGCTGGGTTAAATGTTCCAGTTTATATAATATTACCTGTGGCAATAGTAGTACTTGCAATTGCAGTTAGATTTATAGGAAAACCAGTGGATGAAACTGTGGAAAATTAGTATATTAAACTTTAAAAGTGTGGATAAAATTCCACACTTTTTATTTGTAGAGAATTAAAAAGATTAATATAGTATAAATTTAAATATAGATTCCTTTATAAAGCTTTTAAAACTAAAAAAGAATAAATTTAATGTGTCAGTATAAGGTTAATATTAATAAATTATAATAAGTAAAAATTTATAAGAGGAATTATTATGAATAGACAAATGAATAATAGAAAAATTGTTAGTAACATAGAAGAATTTTCAAATATATTTAGTCAAACATTTTCACAATTTTTTAGTGGGATTAATATTAATTCTATTGAAGAATTTTTTAATGAAAGTGATTTTATAAAGGTAGATATGAAAGAAGATGAGGTTAAATATACAATAGAAGGGGTATTCCCAGGTATAGATAAAAAGGATATAAAAGTAGACTATAAAGATGATTATATATATATAAATATAAATCGAAGACAGACGTTTTCTAATGGATATAATATGTCAATGATTGTATCAGAATTTGGAGATGGATTTTCTAGAGAGTTTTTTATACCTGAATCGGATATATCTGCACTTAAAGTATCTTATAAAAATTATAATTTAAAAATGGAAATACCTAAATTTAATTATAAATTACCAGTTAATGAAGGTGAGATTATTGATGTTTTGGACTATGAAGAAGAATAAAGCTATAGTTTTACTATAGCTTTATTCTTTCTCCTCAGGAGGATTAAAATATTTATTTATTAGTATAGCTACGATTATACCTATAGCTGTATCAACACTTCTACCTATAGCATAAGCATAAGACTGAGGTCCACTATAGTTAATCATTATACCTATAAGTACTATACATGCTATTGTAACAGAACCAGGTTTATTAAAAAGGTTGCAAGTATAAATTACAGCAACTATACCAAGACCTGTTATAAATGCGCTGTAATCATATAAGAAAGTAAATTTAATCATAATAAATATAATTAACATACCAAAGATACCACCAATTATAGTTCCAATAAGTCTATTTTTACCCATAGTAAAAGAACTAGAAACAGTATCTTTCATACAAATGACAGCAGCAATACATGCATAAAACGCGTTTTCTCGTCCTAGAAATTGAAATATTATCATACAAACAGTAACCGCAAGAGCTGTCTTTATATTACGTAAACCAACTCTATGCACGTTTAGCTTCATAATTAAAACCCCCAAATTAGATTTTTAAATATTATAACACATAGAAGTAAATAAATTTATTAATAAAGATTACAATTTAAAAATAATTGACATATAAAAATATATAGAATATTATATACTTAAAATGTTAAAACTAAACATAAATGCTATGAAAAGAAGAGTAGTAAAAGTATGTATCTAAAGAGAGCTAGTAATTTGCTGAAAGCTAGTGTTATGGACTTTTATGAAGATGGCCTTAGAGCATATCCTTTGAGCTTAATATAAGTTAGAGGGATACGGGTGCAACCGTTATATTGTAAGGTAAATTTTATTACCTATTGAGTTCTTTGTCGTGAGGCAAGGAAGAAGTAGAGTGGTACGCGTGTATATAACGCCTCTATGCATTTATGCATAGAGGCTTTTTTATAGTAAAAAATATATTTATAAATAAAGGAGGATTTTAAGATGTGTAAGAAACCATATTACATTACGACACCTATATACTATCCATCAACGAAGTTACATATAGGTAACACTTATACAACAGTTGCAGCTGATGCAATAGCAAGATTTAAGAGATTAACAGGGTATGATGTAATGTTCTTAACAGGAACAGATGAACATGGACAAAAAATCCAAAGAATAGCTGAAGAAAAAGGTATAAAGCCAATAGAGCACGTAGACGAAATAGTTTCAGGTATTAAAGATCTTTGGAGTATGATGAACATAAGCTATGATAAGTTTATAAGAACAACTGATGATTATCACGTAGAGGCAGTTCAAAAAATATTTAAGAGACTATATGATCAAGGAGATATATATAAGAGTTCATATGAAGGATTATATTGTACTCCATGTGAATCATTCTGGACAGAAAGCCAATTAGTAGATGGAAAGTGCCCAGACTGTGGAAGACCAGTTGAAACTTCAAAAGAAGAAGCTTACTTCTTCAAAATGAGCAAATATGCTGATAGATTAATTAAATATATAGAAGAACATCCACATTTCATACAACCAGAATCAAGAAAAAATGAAATGTTAAATAACTTCTTAAAACCAGGATTACAAGATCTTTGTGTTTCAAGAACTAGCTTTGATTGGGGAGTTCCTGTAACATTTGATGAAAAGCATGTTGTTTATGTATGGATTGATGCATTATCAAACTATATAACTGCATTAGGATATGGAAGCAATAATACAGAATTATTTGATAGATACTGGCCAGCAGATGTTCATTTAATAGGTAAGGATATATTAAGATTCCATACAATTTATTGGCCAATAATGCTAATGGCTTTAGATTTACCATTACCAAAACAAATATTTGGTCATGGATGGTTACTTGTTGATGGCGGAAAAATGAGTAAGTCAAAGGGAAATGTAGTAGATCCAGTTACATTAGTAGAAAACTTTGGTGTAGATGCTGTTAGATACTATTTATTAAGAGAAATTCCATTTGGAGCAGATGGATTATTTAATAATGAAATATTCATAAAGAAAATAAACTCAGATCTTTGTAATGACCTTGGAAACTTACTTTCAAGAACTGTTGCAATGATAGAAAAATACTTTGATGGAGTTATTCCTGCACCATTAGTTAAGGAAGATGTAGATGATGAATTAATTAAATTAGCATTAGAAACTCCAAATAAAGTTTCAGAATCAATAGATGCATTAAAGCTTCCAGAAGCTTTAGAAAATGTATTTGAATTAGTTAGAAGAGCTAATAAATATATTGATGAAACAACTCCATGGATATTAGCAAAGGATGAAGAGAAAAAAGAAAGACTTGGAACAGTTCTTTATAACTTATCAGAGGCTTTAAGATTTACTTCAGTTTTATTATCATCATTCTTACCAACAACTTCAGAGAAGATAAATGAACAATTAGCTATTACAGCAACTGATTGGAGCTCATTAGAAGGATTTGATGGAACAGCTCCTGGAACAACAGTTAAAAAAGGAGATAGCTTATTCCCAAGAATTGATGTTGATAAAAAGCTTGCTGAACTTGAAGAGTTAAGAAAAGCTCAAATGGAAGCTAACGCTAAAAAAGAAGAAGTTAAAGAAATGGAAGCAATTAAGGAAGAAATAACAATAGAAGATTTCGAAAAAGTAGATTTAAGAGTAGTTAAAGTTTTAGAGTGTGAGCCAATAAAGAAAGCTAACAAATTACTTAAATTAAAAGTTGATTTAGGTGGAGAAGTTAGACAGGTGGTTTCAGGAATAGCAAAACACTTTAAACCAGAAGATTTAATAGGAAAAAATGTTGTACTTGTTGCAAACTTAAAACCTGTTAAGTTAAGAGGTGAATTATCACAAGGTATGATAATTGCTGCATCAAATGACGATGATAGTATATTAAACTTAGTTAATCCAGGAGATAACTTACCAACTGGAAGTATAGTAAGATAAATAAAAAAAACACTAGATAGGAAGTCAGCTTGTATAAGGTTGGCTTCCTTTTGTATAAGTTTAAAAAGGGGGCTGAGAAATAATGAATATAGTAGTAGGGAATGCATGGCCATATGCTAATGGGAAATTACATTTAGGAAGAATCGCAGTACTTTTGCCAGGTGATATTATAGCAAGATATCATAGAATGATGGGAGATAATGTAGTGTTTGTATCAGGTAGTGATGCCCATGGTAGACCAGTAAAATTAAAAGCTTTAGAGCTTGGGATAACACCAGAGGATACACTTAAAAAGTATAATAAAGAGTTTATAGAATGCTTTAATAAATTAAATTTTTCATTTGATTTATTTACTAATACAGATACTGAATATCATAAAGAGAATGTAAAAAAATATATAGAAGAGTTATATAAAAAAGGATATATATATGAAGAAACTGATGAAAGTGGAGAAAAGAATTTAATATTTTCACTTTCAGAAGTAGAAAATGATGTTAAAAGAATTTTTATAAGACAAGATGATTGGCGTAAAAATGCTGAAGTAATAACAAGAAGATATTTAGATGAAGGTTTAAGGGATAGAGCTGTAACAAAAGAAATTGATTGGGGAGTTGATGTTCCTTTTGAAGGATTTTCAAATAAAAAAATATTCGTTTGGATTGAAGCTCTTATGGGATATTTAACTGCAACAAGCAAATGTATAGAAAATAATTTTGATAATGAATTATCTAATTATTTTAATGATGAAGATAGTAAGATTTATTTAGTTCATGGAAAAGATAATATACCATTTCATACAATAATTTTCCCTGGCATATTAGTAGCATTAGGTTTTAAAAATCCTAATATAACTATAGTTTCTAGTGAACATTTGAAGCTTGAAGGTAAAGACTTTTCTACTAATAAAAATTGGGCAATCTGGGTTGATGAAGTATTAAAAAAATATAATGTAGATTCTCTAAGATATTATTTAATAAATAATGGACCAGAAGAAAATATAACAGATTTTAAATGGCGAGATTTTATAAATTCAAATAATAATGATTTGGTATCAGAATTAGATAGTCTTTACAAAAAGGTAGTTAAAATAAATGATTTTTCTCATGTAGATAATACAGAAAAAGATAAAATATTAGATTTATATTTCACCATAGGGGAAAAAATAGAACAATGTAAATTTAAGTCTGCAATTAGACAAATTTTTGCATATATAAAGGAAGAAAATAAAAAGAAAAATCCTAAAATAGAAACTATCATAAACTTAGCAAATTTATTAATACCATTTTTACCTGAAACATCAAATAAAATAAAAGAAACATTTAAAATTCAAGGTGGAGAATGGAATTTTATAAGCATTAATAAACCAGTTAATAAGACAGTATACAAACCATTATTTGAATTAATAGATAGAAAAAATATTATAGATGAAATAAATAATTTAAAAGAAAATAAATTATAGCAAAAAAAAACCTAGAATATCTAAAATAGGGGGACTAGATATTCTAGGAACCAATCAATTAAGATGGTTATAAGGGGTAAATAATAATGCTTTAACTACTTTACAATTAAATAATAACTTAGTAATATGTCATTTTTGTGTCAAATTATATAATAAAATATTAAATGAGAATTATTATATGTTAATAATTATAAAAAAATAATTGTATTAAAATAGTATTTTGTCGAAGTTTAATATTTTAATTGTTTTTCTATCAAAGTCTAAAATTCCTTCTTCTTTCATCTTTATTAGTTCTCTAGATAATGAAGGTCTCTGAACACCAAAAGAGTTTGCTAAAGCTTGTTTTGTCATATTTAATTTAATTGAATTGCTATTTTGTTTTTTAGATTCAATTAATAAAAATTCACAAATCATAGCCCTTAATGATTTTGATGACACTTGCTTTAACTTTTGACTTAACATTAGTGCTTTATTAGATAATAATGCTAAAAATGATAATAATAATTTTTGATTTTCTTGAAGTAATGAAGTGATTTTTTTCTTGTTTATATGTAGAATTAAGCTATTATTTTTACTAACTACATCCATAGGATATGTATTCTTATTTCCAAATAATAAATTCTCACCAAACATGTTTGAACTTTCAAGAGTTGAAACAATTAAAATGTTTCCATTTTCATCATTTTGCTGAATTTCAACTATTCCAGATATAACGATACTTAAATTATTGCAAGTATCATTACTAAAAAATATAACTTCATCCTTAGAATATTTTTTAATTGATACTAAGGGGTCAGATATAAGTGATTCTAATTCTTCAAATTCAAAATCTTTGAATAATAATGATGACTTTACAATGTTTATTAACTCGCTATTTTTCATATATTTCAAATCCTTTCATCAATGTATATATTTTTTGAAAGTGCTTATATTGTATAATAATATATGTAATAAAATTTTTAAAGAGGGAGATTTACTACTGATGGATAATAAATATAAAATATTTGATACACATGCACATTATGATTCAGAAGATTATGATGTAGATAGAGAAGTTGTTCTAGATGAACTAAAAAATAATGGAGTTATTGGAATTTTAAATTGTGCTTCTTCATATGAAAGCATAGAAATAACTTATAAACTTACAGAAAAATATGATTTTATATATGGGGCATTAGGAATACATCCAGAAAATGCAGATGAATTAACAGATGCTGTATTAGAAGAAATAAGAAATTTAATAAGATCAAATGAAAAAATAGTAGCAGTTGGGGAAATTGGATTAGACTATTATTGGGAGGAAAATCCTTCAAAAGAAGTTCAAAAAGATGCTTTTATAAAACAAATGCAGCTTGCAAAAGAATTAGATTTACCAGTAATTATACATGACAGGGATGCACATAAAGATACATTAGACATTATGAAGGAATTTCCAGAAGTTAAAGGTGTAGTTCACTGTTTTTCAGGAAGTGTAGAATTTGCAAAAGAATGCATAAAACTAGGTTATTACATAGGTTTTACAGGTGTAGTTACTTTTAAAAATGCAAAGAAAATAGTAGAGGTTGCAAAGGAAATTCCAATTGATAGAATGCTTGTAGAAACTGATGCTCCATTTATGTCACCAGTACCAAATAGGGGAAAGAGAAATAGATCAGATTATATAAAAGAGGTTATAGAGAAAATAGCTGAAATAAGAAGTATAAATCCAGAAAAATTAAATATTGCACTTAATGACAACTTTTACAACTTGATTAAAAAGAAAATATAAGGTAAAATAAAATGGAATTAATTGTAAGTTAATTCGCGGAGATACTTCACTAATATACCATGGACGCAAGGAACTCATTTAGTGCTAAATTTATAATAAAAAAATCTATGCATAGCACTGCATTTTAAAGGTTTAGCGCTAGTAAGCAAGAGAGTGTGAATTTGACAAGGTACTAAAAACTAAGTATAATGCAAAAGACACTCTTGCCAAAGGAGGGAAATCAATGGTAGAAAAATTTAAAACTTTTATGAAGAAAAGTTTTTCTAACGGTCCGAAGGCAAAAATAGTGATATTAACTACAGCTATTGCTGTAGCCATAGTAGCCACGACAGTTGCTACAATGAGAAAGACAGTTAAATTAAGTATTGACGGAAAAGAAGAAACATTTATCACATATAAAGGGACTGTTAAAGATGCGTTGCAAGATAAAGGAATAAACTTATCAGAACACGATAAGGTGCAACCATCCTTAGAATCCAAAATTCAAGAAGGTCAGAAGATTGCAGTTGATAAGGCCGTGCCTATCAATATTAAATTCGCAAGTAAGGATGTTAAAGTTTATTCAGCGGAAGATAATATTGAAGATGTTTTATTAACTAGTAATGATCAACTTAAAGAACAAGGAGTAGAATATGTAGATGGTGTAGACGAAGTTGAACCATCATTAAGTACTCCAGTTAAGGAAAATATGGATGTTAGTGTAGTTAAGGTAGAAAGTAAGAAAGTTACAGAGCATAAAGCAATACCTTACGACACTGTAACTAAGAGTGACGAAAGCCTTGAAAAAGGTAAGAAAAAAGTTGAAGCTGAAGGTAAAAACGGAAAGCAAGAGGTTACCTACGAAATAGTATATAAAGATGGTAAAGAAGCTTCAAAGAAAGAAGTAAGCAGTAAAGTTGTTGCAACTCCTGTTAATGCAGTAGTTGTACAAGGTACAAAGAATCCGGTTAATTATATACCAAATAGAGGTGATTCAGTACAATATAAGAAGCACTTAGTTATGGAAGCAACAGCATATTCAGGTCATAGCACTACTGCTACAGGAGTAACGCCAGTGTACAACCCTGGTGGAGTTAGTACAATAGCAGTAGACCCAAGAGTTATTCCGTTAGGAAGTTTAGTATATGTAGAAGGTTATGGATATGCTAGAGCATCAGATACTGGTGGAGCTATAAAAGGAAATATTATAGATGTTTATTTAAATAGTTCATCAGCATGTAGCAATTGGGGAAGAAAATATGGAGTAGATGTTTATATAGTATCTTATCCGGGAGAATAGTTTGATTTTAAAGAGATAGCTAATTAGTTATCTCTTATTTTTTTGTATATAATAATAATGTATGATTATTTGACAGGATGTATATATATATGTAAATTATTTATATATGAATGCTAAGAATAAATGATTAGCGAAAGGAAGTAAAGCTTGTGAGTAAGAAGATTATAAAAGAAGTTATAGTTGTTGAAGGTAGAGATGACATAGATGCAGTAAAAAAAGCAGTAGATGCTGAACTTATTGCTGTTGGTGGATTTGGAATAAATAGAAGAGTTATAGACAGAATAAAGGAAGCTCAAAAGAGAAAGGGCGTTATAGTTCTAACAGATCCAGATTTTGCTGGAGAAAAGATACGTAATATAATAGCAAAAAGAGTAAAAGGAATAAAACATGCATACATAGCTCAAGAAGATGGATTAAAAGATGGAGACATAGGAGTAGAAAATGCATGCCCTGAGGTAATAATAAGAGCATTAGAAGGGGCAAAGGTTACTTTAGAAGAAAAGCATGATGAATATGGAATGGAAGATATGTTTTATTTTAAGCTTGCAGCAGATGGAAAAGCTAAAGACAGAAGAATGGCTTTAGGTAAAGAACTTGGAATAGGATATGGAAATGCTAAGCAAATGTTATCTAGATTAAACAATTATGGAATAGATAAAGAGGAGTTTGCAAAGGCTATACAAAAGGTAGAAAGAGAAATAGGAGAATTTTAATATGGAAATAAAAGATTATAAAACTCAAGAACTTGTAAAAAAGTACAATTTTAAATTTTCAAAGAGCTTAGGACAAAACTTTCTTATAGATGATTCAGTTCTTACTGATATAGTTCAAGGAGCTGACGTTAATGGTGAAGATTTAGTAATAGAAATAGGTCCAGGAGTTGGAACTTTAACAGCTCAGCTTTTAAATAAGGCAAAAAGAGTAGTATCTATAGAATTAGATAATGATTTAATTCCAATATTACAAGAAGAGCTTGGTAGTCATCCAAATTTTTCGTTAGTACATAAGGATGCATTAAAAGTAGATTTTAATGAAATAATCGGAGCTGAAAAGAGTGTAAAATTAGTTGCAAACCTTCCTTACTATGTAACTACACCAATAATAGTAAATCTTTTAAAAGAAAAATATAATTTTAAAAGTTTAACTATAATGATACAAAAAGAAGTTGCAGAAAGAATAAATGCAGAACCAAATTGTAAAGAGTATGGATCATTATCATTATTAGTACAATATTATTGTAATACAAAAATAATAAGAAAAGTTTCACCAAGTTCATTTATACCAAGACCAAAGGTTGATTCAATAGTAATAAGATTAGATAGATTAGATAAACCAAGAGTCGAAGTTAAAGATGAAAAGCTTATGTTTGATATTATAAGAAGTTCTTTTAATATGAGAAGAAAAACTTTATGGAACGGCGTTAAAAACATAGGAATTGATAAAGAGAATTTACAAAAAGCATTTGATGATGCTTCAATAGATCCAAAGAGAAGAGGAGAAACTTTATCTTTAGAGGAATTTGCAAAGCTTAGTGATGAAATTTATAAATATAAATAAACTTACATTATCATAATAGGAACCTTCTTGCATATACTATATTGAATAAATGTATGCGGAGGTAATGGGGAATTGGCACATAGTAAATTATATAGAAATTTTATAATTTTACAGGAAGATGAAAGAAGTAAAAACCCTTCAGATAAAGCACTATCAGGATATGCAAAGATTGAGTCAAAAGGTGATAAGTGTAAAATAACATTTTATACTCAAAATTTAAAAAAAGAAGATGATTATACTATAGTACTTATTTGTTATAAAAAAGATATAAAACAAATAATTGATATTGGTAAGCTTAAGGTAAGTGATTCAGGAAAAGGAGAGGCTTGTATAGAATACAGTTCAGATAATATAGCAGGTCTAAATATGAATTACGATAAAATATCAGGTGCTGGTATATGTAAAAAGAAATTAGGTGAATTGGATTTTACTATGTATGGCTTTATGAGTGGAGAGAAGTTAGATGATAACTGGAAGAAGTGTAAAGTAGTAAAATGTGATTATGAAAATATTAAGTCTAAACCAAAAGAATATCCAAAAAGAAATACTGTTCAAGAAGCGAATGAAGAGACTACTAATATAAATAATGTTGAAGATAATATTCAAGATGTTAAAGCAAATTCAGAAGTAGGTGATATTAAAGCTGAACATAAAAACAATGCTGATGAAGAGATAAGAAATAAGTTTGAAGACTATGAAAGAACCATTGAAGTAGAAAATATAGATCCTTATGATTTTAAATTAAGAGGGGGAATCGGAGATTTCTTTGAAAATTTAGTTAAGGGTTTTGAAGAAGTTAAAGACGGATTTAAAGAATTAACTTTCACTAAATGGTTTAAAATACCTGTAAATGATATAGATGATATGTGTGATTCAAAAGATTATAATAAATATTCAATTCTGTATTATCCAATGCTTAATTATTATCCATATATAAAGAAATATGGTTACTTTATGATTGGATATAAATGTGATAAAAAGGGAAACTTAAAGTACTTAGTATATGCTGTACCAGGAAAGAAAGATAAAGATGAACAACCTTATGGTGGAAAGTCAGGCTTTATAACTTGGTGCAAGAAAAAGAGTAGTGATGAATATGGTTTCTGGTTAATGTTTTATGATTATAAAAATTCAACTATTGTTGTTCCATCTAAGTAAGAAATTTGTAATAGACAATAGTTTGCAAGTCATATAGTAAAGTATTATAATTTAGATATAATTAGGGGAAGCATATGCTTCTCCTAATTATTTATACAGGGTGTTTAGGAGGGTTTATGAGACAAGTACTTTTTGAAATTTTTAATTTTAAAGTTTATAGCTATGGATTTATGATTGCTATAGGTGTAATATTAGCGGCAACTTTCTTTATAAGAAAAGCTAAAAGGTATGGGTATGATGAAGATAAGTTATTAAATTTAATAATCGTAACAGTTATATCTGGAATATTAGGAGGAAAGTTATTATTTATAATAACTGAATTTAGAGACATAATAAATAATCCGTCAATTTTACTTAATTTTGGTAACGGATTTGTAATTTATGGAGCTATAATTTTTGGAGCACTTGGGCTATATTTATATTGTAAGAAAAATAAATTCGATTCTGTACAATTATTAGATTTTGTTGTGCCTTTTGTTGCTTTAGCACAAGGTTTTGGTAGAATAGGATGTTTTTTAGCTGGATGTTGTTATGGAAGAGAAACATGTCTTCCAATTGGTGTGGTGTTTCCACAAGGTTCTTTAGCTCCAAGTGGAATTCCTTTAATACCAACACAAATATTTAGTTCTATATTTGATTTTATGCTAGCTGGATTTTTAATATGGTATAGCAGAAAAGAAAGAGCTAAGGGAAGAATACTTGCTATGTATATTATAATTTACAGCATTGGAAGATTCTTAATAGAATTTTTTAGAAATGATCCAAGAGGAAGTATACTTATGTTTTCAACTTCACAATTTATAGCTATATTTACTCTTATATTAGGGATTGTAATTTATAACTTAGATAAATTAAAAAAGGAGAGAAAATAGGTGAAGATACGAAGAGTAGCAAAATTAGTGATGCTTTGCATTATGGTTGCCATAGGAACAACTATGGTTGGATGTGCACCAGTAAATGATGTGTTAGTTAAGCTTGGATTCAGAAACAATGATTTTAACTATATGAAGACTAATAAAGTTGATGAAATAGTTATAGAAAATAATCGTGATACTGGCTTTAGATTTGAAGTTACAGATCCAAAAGCTATAGAAGAAATATACAAGACATTATCAGCAGGTAATCCAGAACCAGAAAAAAGCTCATTAGATCCAGATTACATATTTGAGATTCATACAGGAGATCAAGTAAAGAAATATTATTATGTAGTAGGTGTTAATGAAAGTGGAAAGGGAAATTTCTACGATTCAACTAATGCATATAAAGTTCCAAAAGATTTAGACCAAACAATAATAAATAACTTATCATTTATAAGAAGACCTAGAGATTTTAATTCTATATATTATGGTACAATAATGAAGGTAATGGAAATGAATAAAGGTACTTTAGGTGATGGTAAGCATAAAGTTGGAATAAATATAAATGGTGATTTAGATTGTGTAAAATATATATTCTCAGTAGATTTACAAAATTTCCAAAAAGATTTACAAAAAATAATACCTGGAGCTGAAATTATAAATAATAGCAATCAAAATGACTTTAATGTAGTTGTAACTGTTCAAAATATGGGGTATAGTACAGACGTATTTAGAACATTAATAACTGTTGATAATAAAGTTGATAAAACTTATCAAAAATACTATGTTGTTGGACACTATGAATTTAAGAAATGGGAAATTACTGTTGGAGAAGATGGTAAAAAACCTGATAATTGGAGTCAAACATCTAAATAAAGGAGGAGTTTTATATGAGTAATTCTCAAAAAGCTACAATGAATCCATTTGGCAAAAAACCTAAATATGGAAAAATAAAAAATGTTATAGGAATAATAAGCGGTAAAGGTGGAGTTGGTAAATCAACTGTAACTGGAATAACAGCTACTATGCTTAGAAAAAAAGGTTATAAGGTTGGAGTACTTGATGCAGATATAACAGGTCCATCAATGCCAAGATTTTTTGGTATAAATAATGAAAGAGCGCAAATAATATCATTAGATGAACAAAACATAAAGTTCATCCCAGCAACAACTAAGAGTGGAATAAAGGTTATGTCAATGAACCTTTTAACTGAAGTTGAAGATGACCCTGTTATATGGAGAGGTCCTGTTATAACTGGAGTTTTAAATCAAATGTACTTTGATACAGAGTGGGAAGAATTAGATTACCTTCTAATTGATATGCCACCTGGAACAGGAGATATAGCTCTTACAGTTATGAATGACTTTAATGTTAAAGAACTAATAATAGTTTCAACTCCACAAGATATGGTATCAATGATAGTTAAGAAGGTTGTAAAGATGGCTGAGAAAGTAGGTACACCAGTTAAGGGAGTAATCGAAAATATGGCTTATATAACTTGTGATAGCTGTGACAAAAAACTAAGAGTATTTAGTAAGAAGTCAGCAGAAGAGCATGCAGAATACCTTGGATTACCACTTTTAGGGGAACTTCCAATAAACTTAGAGCTTACAGAAGCTTTAGAAGAAGGAAGAGCTGAGGAGTATGTATTAGATAATGCTCTATATTCATTAATATTTGAAGGCTTATATTAATACATACTCTCTATAATGAGAGGAGTAATTTAATATGAACGCAAATGTTGATAAGGATACTTGTATTGGATGTGGATTATGTCCATCAATATGTCCAGAAGTATTTGAAATGGATGATGATGGAAAGGCTCAAGCTATTTCACCTGATGTTCCAGAGGAGCATGAAGAAAGCGCTAAAGAAGCAGCCGAAAATTGTCCTGTTAATGCAATCAGCGTAGAATAATAAAAATAGCAAGCTTATTTTGTGTAAGCTTGCTATTTTTATTAAAAGAAATCATGCATTAAAGGATTTACTATATATTTAGAGAAATTATGATTGCTTGGTGAGGATATATTATCAACAGATACAGATACATGATCACCAATAGAGGCTCCAGCTATTTCACATAAAGGACGTGAAATAAGTGAACCATTTTCTAATTCTATAAAAGCTTCTAAATTATTTATATCTAATATTTGACCTCGCATAACACATACCTCCTTTTTATTGTTAGTGTTAGCGATTTTATAGATATATATACAAAAAGGATACTAAATTAATAGTATCCTTAGTAAATGTCATTATATATTATTTTAAATACATCCAATGCTTCTTCAATTTTAGGTTTAAGTAGAGATTTCTTTTTTAAGTACTCTCTCTTACCATTACTCGTTAAAGAATATATTTTTCTGAATTTCTTTTTAGGATCATCCCATTCCCAAACAACAAGACCGTCCTTCTCTAATGCTTTTAGGAGTGGATATATTCCGCCGGTGCTTGGTACCCATTTTCCTCGTGTACGATCTCCAATTGTATGTGATATATAGCTACCTGTAGCTGGTGAAGAGTTAAGTATGTGAAGAACATAAATAGGCAATAAACCTTTTGTGAAAACTTGACCTACAGCATCTTTTTCTTTTTTTACTTTTTTAAGTTCTGCCATCTTTCTTTTATATTCTTCGTATAGTTTCTTTTCCTCAGCTCTTATATCCTTTGAATCAGAAAAATTAAAATTATCCATGTTTATACCTCTTGAACGACAACTCCTAGTAAACCAGGGCCAGTATGCACACCAAGAGCAGGACCTATTGTAGCTGGTGCTATTGATTCTATATTATCAAGTTTTGATATAGCCTCATATAAAGTATTGAATTCTTCATCAGATGTACCACCACGTAGAACCCAAATTTTACATTTACCTTTTTCAAGATATTCTTTCGCTATTTTTACTAATCTATTCATTGATTGTTTTCTACCACGAACTTTAGCAAATGTGTAATAAATACCTTCGTCATCAACTGATATTATAGGTTTTAAGTTTAAAATTTCTCCTATAGTACCTGCAACTTTACCTATTCTACCACCTTTTTTTAAGTATTCTAGTGTATTTATAGTAAAGAAACCATGAGTTTTTTTACGAAGCTTTGGAAGTTCTTCTATTATTTCTTCAAATGTTTTACCTTCTTTAACTAATTCAGCAGCATTTAATACTAATGCTCCTTCAGCCATACTAAGTATTTTAGTGTCATAAACATAAGAAATTAATTTAGGATGATCTTCAAGAGCTAGTCTTATTGCATTTCCTGTTCCTGAAAGTCCACTTGAAATTGTAACAGCAATTACGTGAGTATATCCTTCTTCTTCTAAATTATTAAGAATATTTTCTATTCTAGATGGACTTGGAAGAGAAGTTGAAGGTATTTCTTTACTTAATGAAGCGTAAACTTCTTCTGGATTTATATCTATTTTATCTTCAAATTCGCCAGTTGAATATATTATTCTAAATGGTGCAAATTCTATGTTATTTTCCTTTAATTGTTCTTTAGTTAAATCTGATCCACTATCAGTTAAAATTGCGATTTTTTGCATATAAATTCCTCCTACTAAAAATGATTAAAAGTAAGTAAACTTTATCACTACTGATAATATAAACTATATCATTACTGATATAGTTTAGCAATATAAAAGAAATTATTTTAAGAATAATTTCTTTTATAAAATAGTCAATATGAAACAGAAGAATCTGAATCTATTATATTCCATATTGTATTCCCAGGAGATAGACTAATTTCATTACCTTCTGTATCAAAAAGTATAGTTGAACTTGTTTCTGAATCTTTTGACCATAATATTTCAGAAACTTTACCATTAGAGAATAGGTAACCTTCACCATCACTGATTAAATCTATATCTAAGTGAGAGTTATCTGTTTGAAGTGTTATATCAGTTTTCTGAACTATTATATTAGTAAAGGTTAGTGGCTTATTAGTTATAGAATCAATTGCAATTTTTCCATCCATATATTTAGTATAAGTTCCATTTTCAAAAACATACTTAGTTTCATAAATATTATTTGGTTTAATAGTTATATTAGAACTTGTTTTAAGGTTATCTTTTTCAAAATAAGTGGAATCAAATTTTAAGTATGATTTTATAGATAAATCATATTGTTTATCTTTTATTGCATTTAATATTTTTTCGCTTGTAGTATAAAGGTTGTGAGGAGCTTTTCTAGATGCATCTCTAAAATAGTATTTTCCGTTTTTCATTTCATTTAGACTCATTAATGACTCATCACTTTCAACTTTTGCTAAAGCTTCTTTAGAGCCACCACAATGAGCTATAGGCAATGAATATTCTTTTGATAATGTCAAAAAATAAGGTCGTATACTTCTTATAGGACCTATTTTTTCAGAAGTTTTACTATGATATAAAGCTATAAATCTAGGAATTCCACCTTCTGCTGAAGTTTCATAAACAATGTCTGCAAATGAAAGACCACTTTGAGGTCTTGAAGCTTTAGAGTTTTCAACAACAGCCATATATGGAGTTTTGCTATTTGGATCTTCAGATGATTCTATACCTGTAAATGGATAATAAAATTTTTGAGATTGTTCTATGTTATTTGAAGATGTATTTGTTGATTCATCTGAAATTTCATTTTCGCTACTTGATGAATTTTCTTGATTTTCAATTTTACAAGATATTAAAGAAGTTAATGTAAAAATTGTAAATAATGAAATTAATAAAAATTTTCTCATATTTCTCTCCTTTTTTTATTTAATGATACTTAATATATATAATGTTTTATAGAAAATGATTACTTTAATTTAAAAAAAATTTTGTCAATAAAAAATAAAAAAATAAAATAAAAAAGAGAGATAATTAGACTTAAAATAAGCAAAGAATAAGCAAAGATAAAATATCAAATAAATTTAAAATAAAAGCTAATTGCACTAAAATATCTTTTGAAGTATAATAAGACAGTACAAAAATCGGTACTATATATTGTGTTATGGGGGTCGTTTAGATGCTATATGTTGTAAAAAGGGACGGTAGAGAAGTTGAATTCAACGCAGATAAAATAGCTAACGCTATAAAGAAAGCAGCGGAAGATATAGGTGTGAACCTAAAAACGAGTAAGACGTTAGATATCGTTCAAAAAGTTATTGGTTATATAGAAGTATCCGGAAAAAGCAGAATATCTGTAGAACAAGTTCAAAATCTTGTTGAAAAAGCTTTAAAGGATTCTAACCTAGATAATGTTGTTATCGCATATCAAAATTACAGAAGAGAAAGAACTAAGGTTAGAGAAATAAAATCAGACCTTATGAGAGCGATAAGTAAAATAGGTGTTGAAACAGACAGGGATAATGCTAATGTGGGAAATAATTTTAGTTCAAAGTTATTAAGAATAGCATCAGAATCAAATAAATGGCATAACTTAGCAACAATGCCAAAATATTTATCAAAAGCTCATGAAATTGGAGATTTATATTATCATGATTTAGATAGTTATAATTTAACTACTAACTGCCTGCACATTCCAACTAGAGAAATATTAGAAAATGGATTTAATACAGGGTACGGAACTATAAATGCACCAAGAAGAATAGAAACAGCAGCAGAATTATCATGTATATTATTACAATCAACTCAAAATGATATGTTTGGTGGCCAATCACATCCTGATTTTGATAATGATATGTCTATATTTGTTAAACCAACTAGAGATGAGATAGTGGCTGAGTTTGAAGAGCTTGGTCTTCCAAAGGAAAAAATAGAGGAACTAGCAGAGAAAAAATTAAAAGATAGAATACATCAAGCAATGCAAGGTGTAGTTTATAACTTAAATACAATGCATTCAAGAGCTGGTTCACAGGTTCCATTTAGTTCAATAAATATAGGAATACCAGAATCAAGAGATGCGGCGTTAGTTTGTGAAATATTCTTATTAGAATATGAAAAAGGATTAGGAAAAGGTGAGCAACCAATATTCCCTAATATAATTTTTAGAGTTAAAGAAGGAGTAAATAGAGAGCCAAATGATCCATACTTCTATTTATATGAATTAGCTTGTAGAGTAGCAGCTAAGAGAATGAATCCTACATTTATGAATATAGATGCAGACTTTAATAAGAAGTATTATGACATGGGAATTACTCCAGCTACTATGGGATGTAGAACATACCTTATGAGTAATGTAAATGGTGAGCCAGGAGTTAAAGGTAGAGGTAATATAGCTCCTACAACTATAAACTTACCTAGAATAGGAATACAAGCACAAGGAAATATAGATAAATTCTTCAAAATATTTGATGAAAGATTAAATTTAGCAAAAGAATCATTACTTCATAGATATGATGTTTTAAAGCATTTAAAAGTTAAAGATTTACCTTTTGTAGCAGGTCAAAATCTAATGAAAGGATCAGAAGGTTTATTACCAGATGATTCAATTGAGCCAATATTAAAGCAAGGAACTTGGGGAATTGGATTTATAGGACTTGCAGAAACTTTAACTGCATTAGTAGGAAAGCATCATGGTGAAGATGAAAATGCTAGAGAACTTGGTATTAAAATTGTTGAGCACTTAAGAGCATTCTGTGATAGAACATCAGAGGAAACAAAACTTAACTGGAGTGCTTATGCAACACCAGCTGAAGGATTATCAGGGAAGTTTATTAAGCAAGACCAAAAAGCATTTGGAATTATTGAAGGTGTAACAGATAAAGAATATTACACAAATAGTTTCCATGTACCAGTTGGATATGCAACTTCATTAAAGAATAAGATTGATATAGAAGCACCTTATCATAAACTATGTAATGGTGGACATATAAGTTACTTAGAAGTTGATGATTGTCCATCAGGTGAAGCTATAATGTCTATATTAGATTATGCTTACAAGAAAACTAATATAAGTTATTTAGGAATTAACTTCCATATAAGATATTGTAAAGATTGTGGAACATACTTACACAATCATGAACAAAATTGTACTAATTGTGGAAGTACAGATATACAAGGGGTTTCAAGAGTAACAGGATACTTAAGTTTAGATGAAAGATTTGGACCAGGGAAGTATCATGAAAGACAAGATAGAGTTACTCATACAGGAACAGGAGTTAATCATTATCAAGAGTGCTAATTAAAAATTAATTGAGGCTACTGCAATAATAATTGTAGTAGCCTTTTTAGTAAATAATATACAAGAAAGTATTATAAAGATATTAATAAAATTAATTAAGTAATAAATATTTTTGATTATATTGATAGTAGTTATCAAGATGTTATAATTAATAAATAAGAGGAGTGAACTTATGAGCAAAAATATAAGGCTTGCAGGAATAGCTTATGAAAGTTTAGTAAATGGACCTGGAATAAGAAGAGTATTTTTTTCACAAGGTTGCAGACATAATTGTAAAGGATGTTTTAATCCAGATACTCATGATTTTAATGGTGGGGAAGAAAGAAACATGGATGAACTTATAGAAGATGTTTTGGAAAACCCTATGATTAAAGGTGTAACTTTTAGTGGAGGAGATCCTTTAGAACAAGCTGACAAATTTGCATATATGGCAAAAAAGTTTAAAGAAAATGGATTAAATGTTTGGTCTTTTACTGGATATACTTTTGAATACATAGTAGAAAATATGAAAAATAATACTAAATTTAAAGATTTTATAAGTAATATAGATGTTTTAGTAGATGGAAGATTTGATGAAACTAAAAGAGAAGATGGTATTAGATTTAGAGGATCAAGCAATCAAAGAATAATAGATGTTCCTAAAAGTTTGGCTCAAGGTAAGGTCATTTTATTAGAAGAATATATGAAATAATAAAAATGAGGAGGGGTCTTATATGAACGTAACTGTAAGTAACGTTAAAGAGAATTTTGATGGAAGAATAATTCCTTTATTTGAGGAGAAGTTAGATATTAAGGATAGTAAACTAAAAGAACTTGTATCTAAACTAAATAGTAAAGGTAAATTTAAAGGAAAAAGTGGAGAAGTTTATACACTAACAAATGAAAATGGTGAAAATTTAGAAGATATAGTTTTAATTGGTCTTGGAGATGAAGAAGAAGTAAGTTTAGAAGGTATTAAAGAAAATATATCAAAAGCTTATAATAAAATTAAAGAATTTAAAAATGAGTTCATAGCTGTTAATATGATTAATACAAATAAGCTTGATACTTTAGAAATGGCAAAAGCTCTTACTATTTCTTTAGTACTTTCAGACTATGAATTTAATAAATATAAAAAGGATAAAGAAAATAGAAATATTTCAGTATCAATTATTGATGTTGAAGAAGCATTAGTGAATGAGGCTAACGAATTTGTTGAAGAAGGAATGGATATAGCAGAAGGTGTTAAGATAGCAAGGGCATTAGTAAATGAGCCAGCAAATGAAATGTATCCAGAAATATTAGGTGATGAAGCTATTATATTAGGAAATAAATTTGGTTTTGAAGTTGAAGTTTTTGATAGAGAAAAGATCGAAGAGTTTGGAATGGAAGCATTTATGTCAGTTGCAAAAGGTTCAGCTAGAGAGCCAAAGCTTATTGTTATGAGATATTTTGGAGATAAACATAACAAAAAAGATGTTTTAGGTCTTGTTGGTAAGGGATTAACTTTTGATACTGGTGGATATTCATTAAAACCAACTGGAAGTATGGATACAATGAAATCAGATATGGGTGGAGCAGCTGCTGTAATAGGTGCTATGTCAGTTATTGCAAAAAGAAATCTTAGAATGAACGTTATAGGAGTAGTTGCAGCTTGTGAAAATATGATATCAGGATGTGCATATAGACCTGGAGATATTATAGGAAGTATGTCAGGAAAGACTATAGAAGTTTTAAATACAGATGCAGAAGGTAGATTAACATTAGCTGATGCAGTTACTTATATAACTGAAAAAGAAAAGGTTAATGAAGTTATAGAAATGGCAACTCTTACTGGTGCTGCACTTGTTGCATTAGGAGAAACTACAACAGCTGCTATAACTAATGATGATGATTTGTTTAAAGAATACAAAGCAGTAACTGAATATACTGGAGAAAAGGTATGGGAATTACCAACATTTGATGAATATAAAAAACTTATAAAATCAGATGTTGCTGATTTAAAGAATATTGGTGGCAGAAATGCTGGAACAATAACAGCTGGATTATTTGTTGAGGAATTTGTTGAAGATGGAATTCCATTTTTACATTTAGACATAGCAGGAACAGCATGGACAGATTCACCAAAACCTTATAAATCAAAAGGTGGTACAGGAGTTCCTGTAAATTCAATATATGAACTTGCAAAGGGAAGAGAAAATAATTAAAAATTATAATTATTTATAAAATATTAAAGCCAGCATAACTTTGGTTGTGCTGGTTTATTTATATTAAATGGAGGGGGATAATAATATTATGATTAGTAAAGAACTAGCGCAAAATATATCCAATAAAATGATGGATGTAATACCATATAACGTAAATATAATGAATGATAAAGGGATTATAATTGGGAGTGGAGATAAGAGTAGAATAGGAAATATTCATGAAGGAGCACTGGAGACTTTAAAAAAGAAATATGTAATAGAAATAGATAAAGAAAAGGGAAAAGTTAAGCCGGGAGTTAATACTCCAATATTTTTTAGAGGAAATGTGATTGGAGTAATTGGAATAACTGGCAATCCTGCTGAGGTTAGACAATTTTCAAAACTTGTATCTGTTACAGCTGAACTTCTTATAAATCAAGAGTATACTCTAAATGAATATTTAATAAAGAAAAAATTAGAAGAAGAATATATTTATGAACTTTTATATTCAAATAAAGAATATGATAATGATTTTATTCAAAGAGGTAAAATGTTAGGTATAGACATTACTAAAAGAAGAATAGTAATAATATTAAGTTATGATAAAAAATTTGAAAATAAAGTAATATCAATTTTAAATAATTTTTTGGATATGGAAGAGAAATTTATAAGTACATCTAATAATAGGATTGCAGTTATAATGCTTGATGATAAAAAGTTTAATGATAAATTAATAAGGTTGAAAAACGCTCTAAAGAACTATTTTGTTAGAATAGGGATTGGAACTAATCATAAAATAATTCAACAATCCTTTTTAGAAGGAATAGAAGCATTAAATATAGGTGAAAAATTATATGAAAAAGAAGTATTGAGTTTTTATAAAAAGATTAAACTTTTTTATTATATGGAAGAGTTTTTCTTTCAGGAAGAAAATAAGGAAATTATAAATAAAATTACTAATGAAGATAAAGAACTTTTTGAAACTTTTATTACGTACTTTGATATGAATGGCGAGAGAAACAAAACAGCAGAAAAATTACATATTCATAGAAATACATTAAGCTATAGATTGAAGAAAATAGAAGAGCTGACTTCTTTGAAATTTGAAGAGTATACAGATTTATTTCAGTATTTATCAAGCTATATAGGATATAAACTTGAATTATAAAATTGTGCATATGAATAAAAATAAACTATTAAATTTAGTTATATAAATGATGAAAATGTTTACTGATAAGTATTACAATTAATTTAATAAGAAATATGAGGGGAGAAATAAATGTGAATATTACAGTTACAGCATTAGGAGCTATAGTTGCATTAGTTGTTGCTATAGTATTGATAATAAAAAAAGTACACCCAGCTTATGGATTAATTGTAGGCGCTATCGTTGGAGGAGTGATTGGAGGAGCAGGAATTACAGGTACTGTATCACTTATGATGGAAGGTGCTAAGGGAATGATTCCGGCAATTCTTAGAATAATAACAGCAGGAGTTCTTGCAGGTGTTTTAATTGAGTCAGGAGCTGCAGCTAAGATAGCGGAAACTATAGTTGAAAAGATAGGTGAGTCAAGAGCACTTATTGCATTAACTATTGCAACAACAATACTTACAATGGTTGGAGTATTTGTTGATGTATCAGTAATAACTGTGGCACCTATAGCACTTGCTATAGCACAAAGATCAAATTTAAGTAAAACTGCTATATTAATAGCTATGGTTGGAGGCGGAAAGGCTGGAAACATAATGTCTCCAAATCCAAATACTATTTCAGCAGCAGATAATCTTGGTGTACCATTAACATCTGTTATGATTGCAGGTATAGTTCCAGCTATATTTGGAATTATAGTCACTTGCATAATAGCAAAAAGATTAAAGAAAAAAGGAAGTTTTGTATCAGAGGAAGAAAAAATTAAAGAAGTAGAAAATATGCCAAGCTTTTTTGCTTCAATATTAGGTCCTGTAGTTGCAATATTTTTATTGATGTTAAGACCTATTGCTGGTATAGCTATAGATCCATTAATAGCATTACCTATTGGAGGAATATGTGGAATAATGGCTATGGGTAAAACAAAATATTTAAATAGATATGCAACTTTTGGCTTAGCTAAAATGTCTGGAGTAGCTATTTTATTAATTGGAACAGGAACTTTAGCCGGAATAATATCTAATTCTGGACTTAAAGATTTAATCATAGAAGGCGTTAATATGCTTGGACTTCCAAGTTTTGCGTTAGCTCCTATATCAGGTATTTTAATGTCAGCTGCAACAGCTTCAACTACATCAGGAACAGCAGTTGCAACATCTGTTTTTGGACCAACAATTGTAGGGCTTGGAGTAACACCTTTAGCTACTGCAGCAATGATACATGTTGGCGCGACAGTGCTAGATCATCTTCCACATGGAAGTTTCTTTCATGCGACAGGCGGAAGTGTATCAATGGATATGAAAGAAAGACTTAGACTTATACCATATGAGTCATTAGTAGGTATTTCAATGACTATTGTATCAACTATAATATTTGGATTTATACTATAGAAAGAAGAAGAGGAGGAACCGTAAGATGAAATTTGTATTAGCACCAGATTCATTTAAAGAGAGTATGAGCTCAAAGGAAGCATGCGATGCAATGGAAAGAGGAATAAAAAAAGTAATAAAAGATGCAGAATGTATTAAAGTACCTATGGCAGATGGAGGAGAAGGAACAGTTGAGGCATTAGTTGAAGCAACAAATGGTTCTATTCTAAATATTATTGTAAAAGATCCATTGGGTAATGATACAGAAGCTAAGTTTGGGATGTTAGGTAATTCAAAAACAGCTATTATTGAAATGGCAGAAGCAAGTGGAATTGCACTTGTAGATAGAGAAAAGAGAAATCCAATGATTACTACTACTTATGGAACTGGTGAAATAATAAAACATGCATTAGATTTAGGAGTAGAAAGAATTGTAATTGGAATTGGTGGAAGTGCTACAAATGATGGTGGTATTGGAATGGTTCAAGCCTTAGGTGGAAAATTTTTAGATGTAAATGGGAATGAGCTTCCATTTGGCGGAGGAGAATTAAATAGGCTTGAAAAGATAGATATAAGTGGATTAGATAAAAGATTAAAAGATGTAGAAATAGAAGTTGCTTGTGATGTTACTAATCCTTTATGCGGACCTAATGGAGCTTCTCATGTTTTTGGACCTCAAAAAGGTGCAACAGAAGAAATGGTGTTAAAGCTTAATAGTAATTTGGAACATTATGCAAAAAAGATAAAAGAATATTTGGGTAAGGATGTAAAAGATATATCAGGTGCAGGAGCGGCAGGTGGACTTGGTGCAGCTTTATTAGCATTTTTAGATGGTAAACTTAAACGTGGGATTGAATTAGTAATAAAACATACAGCCTTAGAAGAAAAATTAGAAAATGCAGATTTCTTATTTACAGGTGAAGGTAGCATAGATTCACAAACTATATGTGGAAAGACACCAATGGGAGTGGCAACTGTTGCTAAAAGAAAGGGTATTAAAACTATAGCTTTTGGAGGAAGAATATTAGATGGAGCAGAAAATCTTTATTCTATAGGAGTAACTTCTATATTTGGAATTACACCAGGAGTTATAAGTTTAAATGAGGCTTTAAAAGATGGTAAGAAAAATTTGGAGAGAACTACGGAAAATGTTGTAAGACTTTTATAAAATAAGGAATTTTGTTAAGTTAACTAAGTTTTAAAATTTGTTTAATACTATATAGTTTAAATATATACTTGTTTATACAATTTATTATAATAAAAAAGCCAGCATTTAATTAAAATGCTGGCTTATATCTTTTTAGCCCCTAAATTTTTATTGCTTATTGCGTAAATTATTTTATAATTTATTTTTTATTAGAAATCTGATTGACCAGTTGTTCTTGGGAATGGAATAACGTCTCTGATATTTGACATACCAGTAATGTACATTATTAATCTTTCAAATCCAAGACCAAATCCAGCATGCTTAGTTTCTCCGTACTTTCTAAGCTCTAAGTACCACCAGTAATCTTCTTCAGCTAAGTTAAGTTCAGACATTCTGTTTTTTAATACATCAAGTCTTTCTTCTCTTTGGCTACCTCCAATTATTTCTCCTATTCCAGGAACTAGAAGGTCCATAGCTGCAACTGTTTTATTGTCATCGTTCATTCTCATATAGAATGCTTTAATATCTTTTGGATAATCAGTTACAAATGTAGGTCTCTTGAAATGTTCTTCTGTTAAATATCTTTCATGTTCTGTTTGAAGGTCAATTCCCCATTCAACAGGATAATCGAATTTTTTACCACAGTTTTTAAGTATTTCTACAGCTTCAGTGTAAGTAACTCTAGCAAAATCTGAATTTGCAACGTGGTTTAATCTTTCAACTAATCCTTTATCAATGAATTTATTGAAGAATTCAATTTCTTCAGGACATTCTTTCATTACGTATTTAATTACATAAGTTAACATTTCTTCTGCAAGTTTCATATCATCTTCTAAGTCAGCAAATGATATTTCAGGTTCAACCATCCAGAACTCAGCAGCATGTCTTGCTGTATTTGAATTTTCAGCTCTAAATGTTGGACCAAATGTATAAACATTTCTAAATGCTAAAGCAAATGTTTCTGCATTTAATTGTCCTGAAACTGTAAGATTAGTTTCTTTTCCAAAGAAGTCTTGGCTATAATCAATAGCACCATCTTCTGTTTTTGGAGTTTCATTTAAGTCAAGAGTAGTAACTCTAAACATTTCTCCAGCACCTTCACAGTCGCTTCCAGTAAGGATAGGAGTATTTGTGTAAACAAAGTTTTTTTCTTGGAAGAACTTATGTATTGCATAAGCAGCAACTGATCTTACTCTAAATACAGCTGAGAAAGCGTTACTTCTTGGTCTTAAGTGAGCAATTGTTCTTAAGTATTCAAAAGTATGTCTTTTCTTTTGAAGTGGATAGTCTGAATCTGACATACCTTCAATTACTATTTCTTTAGCTTGAATCTCAAATGGTTGTTTAGCATTTGGAGTTTCAACTAAAGTACCAATTACTTTTAATGATGAGCTTATTGGAAGTTTTGAAACCTCTTTAAAGTTCTCTAATTTGTTATCAAATACTACTTGGATATTGCTAAAGAAAGAACCATCATTAATTTCAATAAATCCAAAAGCATTTGAAGCTCTTAAAGTTCTTATCCAACCTGATATAGTTACATCTTTATTTAAATATTCTGATGTGTTTCTATAAAGTGATTTAACTAAAACATTTTTATCCATTTATATTACCTCCTATAACTTGAAATATTAATTTATAAAATAAAAAAACCTTCCATCCCCAAAAATAATGGGACGAAAGGATACTATCGCGGTACCACCCAAATTGCTATAAAATATAGCCGCCTTGAATATAGGCACATATTTATGCCCTTCTAGAAGTTAACGGTCTAGATTTCCGTCTAAGTCTACTAACAATTTAAATTGCTTTCGGTTAGAAACTCTGAGATGTTCTTCAATCATAGGCTTCGTATAAGGCTCTCACCATCCCTTACTCGCTAGAACTACGTCCTAAGTCTACTCTTCTCTTCATAGTTTTTATAAAAAAAATATATTAAATTGATTTTACAATACTTTTCTAACAAATGCAACAGACTTATCATATATTATTATATATTTATCAATATTAAACGGGGGATATATATGTTACTAGAAAGGATTATAAATAAAAAGAATAGTGATCTTAATGAATTAAAGGATATGCTATTTTATAGAAATGATGAAGATAGAAAACAAATTATAAAAAATATAAAGGTAGTAATAGAAGATTTATCTATACTGTTAGAAGAAGAAAAAAGATTAAGTGACAATAGTATAAAAAGACAAACAGAATTTACTTTAGATGAATTATCAAAATATAATGGAAGTGGTAGTAATTTAGCTTATATAGCTATAGATGGAACAGTGTATGATGTTACTGGAGTTACCGGATTTGATAAAAATAATCACTTTGGAGTTAAGGCAGGAATTGATGCAACAAATAGTTTTAATGAATGCCATAAGGGAAATAAAAATCTATTAAATAATCTTAGAGTTGTTGGAGTTTTAAAACAATAAAAACATACCCCATAATTAACTAAGATTAATTATGGGGATATATTATTCTATTCCAGTTTCAAAAGATCTTATTAAAGATTCAGGAAACTTAAGCATAGTCATATCTTTTATAATTCTTTTAACTTCATAAGTAACTTCTTTAATTTCTGCTTTTATAGGCTTATCTTTTTCAACGTCTATAATGCAATAAGTTGGATTTGGTCTACCTATCTTAGGTTTTCCTATACTTCCGTCATTTATAAAAAGTTTGTTTCCAAATTTTTTTATTGAAGGTATGTGAGTATGAGCGCATACTAAAGCATCTTCTTTTATATTTTCCATTATTGAAGCTGTATTATCAGCATCTTCAAGCATATATTCATTTATTGCATTTGGACTACCATGAACAAATAATATTTTTTTATCTTCAAATTGTAAAGTTAATGAATTTGGTAGAGAATTTAAATAAAATTTATTTGCTACTCTAAGCTCGTCCATAGCCCATGGAAGAGAGAATGAATTAATAGAATTTTCTCTTATATATGTATAACTTCCATCTACAACAGATGCATCATAATTACCTTTTAAACAAATAATATTTCTTCTTTTTATCATTGATACAACTTCATTTGGGTGAGGGCCATATCCAACTAAATCGCCTAAGCAAATTATAGTATCAACTTTATTATCTTCTATATCTTCTAAAGCTCTCATTAGTGCATAAATATTGCCATGTATATCCGAAATAACTGCTATTTTCATAAAGCTAGCCTCCTAAAAATTTATTAATAATATTATATCACTTAGGTATGAATATAAATATTAAATAATGCTTAAAGAATTTGTAGTTATTTGAATTTTATTCACATTAGTATATTATAATATTAATATAAATACATAATACGGAGGGATAAGAATGAAAGAGAACAGAATAAATAACGTTATAGAAGAAATGAAAAAAAATAATTTAACACAGATGGTAGTTTCATCACCATCATCACTTTTTTATTTAACAGGAAAATGGTTTCATCCAGGAAATAGAATGGTAGCTTTACTTATTAAAACTAATGGAGAACATAAATTAGTAAATAATAGATTATTTCCTGTGGAAGAAGATTTAGGCGTTGATATAGTTTGGTATGATGATATAGAAAATCCAATAGAAATATTAGCAAAATATGTTGATAAAGAAGAAGTTTTAGGAATAGATAAAGCTTGGCCATCACATTTCTTATTAAGTCTTATGAAGATGAATGCAGCTAAAAATTATGAAAATGCATCACCAATAATTGATAATTTAAGAATGGTAAAAGATGCAGAAGAAATAGAACTAATGAAAGAAGCTTCAAGAAGAAATGATGAAACTATGAAAGAGTTATGGAATCATTTAGAAGAAGGAAAAACTGAAGCTGAATGTACAGAAATATTAAAAGAATTATATGCTAAAAATGGAATGAATAAATTTTCATTCTCTCCAATTATAGCAGTATCACCAAATGGAGCAGATCCACATCATGAAACAGATGATTCAGCTATAAAAGCTGGACATAGCATAGTTATTGATATGGGAGGAGTATATAAGGATTATTGTTCAGATATGACAAGAACAGTATTCTTTAAAGAAGAACCTTCAGAAGAACATAAAAAAATATATAACATAGTAAAAGAAGCTAATGAAAGAGCTATTGCTATGATAAAACCAGGAGTTAAATTTAAAGATATAGATAATGCAGCAAGAAGCTATATTGAAGAAATGGGATATGGAGAATATTTCACACATAGAACAGGACATTGCATTGGGATAGATTGTCATGATTTTGGTGATGTAAGTGCTGTAAATGATAATGAAGTAAAGCCTGGAATGATATTTTCAGTAGAACCAGGAATTTATTTAAGTGGAGATATTGGAGTTAGAATAGAGGACTTAGTATTAGTTACTGAAGATGGTCATGAAAGATTAAATAAAGTAACTAAAGAATTAACAGTAATAAAATAATATTATAGGTTAAGATAATAAAGAGGGCAAATTTTGCCCTTCTTTAAGTTAAGGTGATTTATGGGAAGAGTTTTAATGATTTTATGTACAATAATAGCAATAATTTCATTGTTCATAAATAAAGAAAATAATAAAAGGGTAGTTGATTCAATAATAGAAATATTTAAAGAAATAAACTATACGTATGTTGACTTATTTAAAGAAAAATCAAAGATAACTAGATGGTTACAAGGAACATTTTTTATATTAGCAGAAATAATGACTATAATAGGTGCTATTGGAGCAACTATAAGAAGTATAGATGATAATCTTAATAGTAAAACTTTTATAATATTTATGCTTATAATAGTTATTGTATTATCAGTACATCTAGCAATAGGATATGTATTGCTTGTATTAACCAATATTCAATTATTTATAACGAAATTAGAAAATAGGAATTTAAAAACAGAACTTTTGATAGCATACTTTATAATAAGTACTTATTTTTTTACATTAATAATGTTTCCAATTCAATTTGAGAATACGTATATAATAGGGCTTATTGGACTTTCTTTATCTTATTATTTAAATATGAAAGTGCTAATAAAGCTTATAAGAAATCCTAAAGAAGTTTTAAATAAGAAAAAAGCTAATATTCAAGGTAAAAAAAGAAATAGAATAGTTATAGCATCTATTCTTCTTTTAATAATGATAATACTTAATCTTTTTTTAGCAGTAAATTTAATAAATAGTGCAGTACCTGGATCATTTTCTAATAATCCAAGTAGTTTTGATTTATTTTATTATACAATAATAACATTTACTACTGTTGGATATGGAGATATAATTCCTCTAACAATAGCAAGTAAAATAATTTCTATAATAATATCAATAACAAGTGTTATTTGTTTAACTGTATTTTTAAGCAGTGTTCTTTCAAGTTCTGATAATAATGTAAAATAAAAAAAGAGTACCTTTAAAAGGTACTCTTTTTTGTATTAAACTGAGAATAAAACTCCAGCTATTGTTCCTGTTAAGCAAGTTGCAAGAGCTCCACCTAATAATGCTTTAAATCCAAGTTTTGCAATTAAGCCTTTTCTTTCTGGAGCTAAAGCACCGATACCACCAATTTGGATTGCAACTGAACTAATATTAGCAAATCCGCATAGTGCATAAGTTAAAATAAGAACTGTTTTTGGTTGTAAAGTTCCAGCAGCTACATACTTAGACATTTCTGAGTAAGCAACGAATTCGTTGATCATAACTTTTTGACCAAGTAAGCTACCAGCAGTTCCTAAGTCTACAGTAGGTATACCCATTACAAATGTTAATGGTGAGAAAATTTTACCTAATATCCATTGGAAGCTAAGTGTTGGGAATCCAAATAATCCACCAACTGCTCCAAGTATGTAGTTAAGTAAAGCGATAAGTGCAACGAATGCAAGAAGCATAGCAGCAACGTTAAGTGCAAGACCTAAACCTTCACTAGCTCCGTTTGCAGCAGCTTCAACAACGTTTGATGCTGTTTGTTCTACTTTAATATCTGTTGTATTTTTTGTTTTTGGCTCTTCTGTTTCTGGAACAAGAATTTTAGCTAATATAAGACCTGCAGGAGCAGCCATTATACTACCAGCTAGTAAGTCACCAGCATTAATTCCCATAGCAACGTATCCAGCCATAACTCCACCGGCAACGGTTGCCATACCACCGACCATTATAGCCATAAGCTCAGATTTAGTCATATCTTTTATAAAAGGTTTTACTAAAAGAGGAGCTTCAGTTTGGCCTAAGAATATATTACCAACTGCACTTAATGTTTCAGCACCTGATGTTCCAAGTAATTTACAAAGTCCTTTAGCAATAATTTTAACTATAAATTGCATAATTCCTAAATAATAAAGTATTCCCATTAAAGCTGAGAAGAAAATAATTGTTGGAAGAACTTGTAATGCAAATATCATTCCAAAAGTTTTTTGGTCCATTAGGTTACCAAATAAGAACTTTGATCCTTCAAGTGTAAAGTCAAGAAGTTTTGTTATTGCTTTACTACAAAAGTCAAAGAAAGCTCTACCAGCTGGTACCTTTAAGATAATTAAGGCAAATACAACTTGAAGACCTAAACCGATACCAACTAAACGCCAGTTAATCTTCTTTTTGTTGTCTGAGAATATAAATGCTATTCCCAAAATTGCTATGATTCCGATTAATCCAATAAATCTACTCAATGTTCTTTCTCCTTTGTGTATAAAATTTAACTATAGCATTAAGATTGTTTTTATAGATTTTTAATTATTTCTTTAGTTAGGATTATAAAACTATTTTTAGCTTTATTTGAAGTTTCAATAACTTCTTCATGATTAAGTGGTTGTTTTAATATTCCGGCAGCCATATTTGTTAAACAAGATATACCTAATACTTTTATACCGGAATGATTTGCAACAATAACCTCTGGTACTGTTGACATACCTACTGCATCTCCACCTAAAATTCTAACCATTCTAATTTCGGCTGGAGTTTCGTAAGTTGGTCCACTAAACATAGTATAAACGCCTTCCTTTATGTCTATTCCTAATTTATTAGAAATATTTTTTGCAAGACTTATAAGTTCTGGACTATAAGCTGTTGACATATCAGGAAATCTTGGGCCAAACTCATCTAAGTTCTTACCAATTAAAGGATTATTTCCAGAAAAATTAATATGATCATTAATTATCATTAAATCCCCAGGTTTAAAGTTAGTATTTACAGCTCCTGCTGCATTGGTAACGATTAACTTGTCCACGCCTAATAACTTCATTACTCTAACAGGAAAAGTTACATCATTCATTTTGTAACCTTCGTAGTAATGAAATCTTCCTTGCATAGCAACTACAACTTTACCTTCTAATTTTCCTATAACTAGACGACCTTCATGACCTTCTACAGTAGATACAGGGAAATTAGGTAATGTTTCGTATGGATAAAATTCAGGTTCTTCAATTAAATCTGCTAAAGATCCTAAACCAGATCCAAGGATGAGACCGATTTCAGGTTTATACTTGCTTTTTGAAAGTATGTACTCTGAAGTAGTCTTTAAAGTGTTTGATAAATCCATTTAATCACCCCTACTATTTATTATTATAAAATTTTTAAAAGAATATAGTTAAGAAACCTACAATATAAATTATAAAATAAAATTAATTAAATTAAAATAAAAAAATAAAAATTTTAGCGAAATAAAAAATAATTTTTTTGGGAAATCACCAAAAGTATACCTTTATAAATATAATAGTATATACTAATTGTTGGTGGTGGAGATTATAAGTACTATATTAATAGTTTTAGTAATCATTTTCATGTTAATCTTAAAAATAATTATTACACCACATTTGTGTAAAGTGGAAAAAAGCGATGTAATCGTTGTGCTAGGATGTAATTTAAATAGCATTTTTATGAAACGAAGATTATTAAAAGCAATTGAACTTTATAAAGATGGAATTGCAAAAATATTTATTGTTACAGGAAAGGGAAACGGGAATATAACAGAAGCTTTAGGTATGAAGAATTTTTTGATTAGCTCAGGGATTAGTGAAGATATTATATTTTTAGAAGAGAAAGCAAAAAATACTTATGAGAACTTAAAGTATTCAAAAGACATAATGAAGAGTGAAGGTTTAAATAAAGCTATAATTGTATCAGACTCATATCATTTAGCAAGAATAAAAATGATTGCAAAAAGAATAGGGTTAAATTGTTTATGCATATCAGGAAAAATTACGAGTATGAATAAATATAAATTTAGTGCAATTTTACGGGAAATAATAGCATATATAAAAGACTTTATCATAGTATATAAATAAAAAAGGTGGTATTAACCACCTTTTAAAATTTTACTTATTTTTTAAGAATTTTTCACCAACTATAACAACGTCTCCAGCACCTACTGTTAAAAGCATATCACCAGATTTTATATTATTTTTAACATATTCAACAGCTTCATCATGTGAATGAACATTTGTACATTTAAGGCCAGTTTTTCTTATTGCATCACCTAATTCATCAGATGAAACAAGACCAGTATCTTTTTCTCTAGCTGCATATATATCCATTAATATTAATTCATCAGCATCATTGAAGGCTGTAGTGAATTCATCAAATAATGTTTTTGTTCTAGTGTAAGTATGTGGTTGGAACACACAAATTGTTTTATTGTGAGGTATTTTTTTTGCTGTGCTTAAAGTTGCTTTTATTTCAACTGGATGGTGAGCATAGTCATCTATAACTTTTACGCCATCTAATTCACCTTTGTATTCAAATCTTTTATGTGCACCCTTACATTCTTTTAAACCTTCTCTTATATCTTCAGAAGAAAGACCAAATATAAGACCTACACATGCACTTGATAATGCATTTAGGATATTGTGTTTACCTGGCATATTTAATTGTAAATCAAATAATTCTTTTCCATCTCTACAAACAGTGAAAGATGCACAACCTTTATTATCATATTTTATATTATTTGCTGTTACGTCAGTATTTTCAAAACCATAACTTATAGTGTTACAATCTGCTTCTTTTAAAATTTTAGCAACGTTTGGATCTTCACCATATCCTATTAAATAACCATCTTTAGGAATTAAAGTTGAGAACTTTTTAAATGTTTCAGTTATATGGTTTAAATCTCTATAATAATCTAAATGGTCAGCATCTATATTTAATATTATTCCTATGTATGGGAAGAATTTTAAAAATGATTCCTTATATTCACATGCTTCTGTAACGAAATATTCACTGCTACCTATTCTATAGTTACCACCTATAACGTCAAGCTCTCCACCTACAAGTATAGTTGGATCTAAATCTGCCTTAAGAGTTATATTTGTAATCATAGAAGTACATGTAGTTTTACCGTGAGTACCTGCAACTGCAACATTGTATTTATGACCTTTCATAATAAGTCCTAAAAATTCAGCTCTATCCATAAGAGTAATATTTTCTTCTTTTGCTTTAACGATTTCTGGATTATCTTGTGGAATAGCAGCTGTATAAACAACTAAATCAACATCGTTTATGTTTTCTTTTTTATGTCCTATATGAATTTCAGCACCTTTTCCTTTTAAACTATTAGTTATTTCTGATTCTTTAGAATCTGAACCTGAAACTTTAAATCCATTATTTAAAAGTACAGCAGCTAGTCCGCTCATACTTATACCGCCAATTCCTATAAAGTGAACTTTTTTGTTAGTATCTTTTAAAAAATTAAATGACATGAAATCAACCCCTTTTTATTAGTTCATTTATAATTATATACATTTTTAATTAATTGAACACAAAAACTAACTAAAAATTATAGCAATTTAAAAAAGAATTTTCAATTTATTTTACATTAAGTGATTAAAATGTATTGCACTAGGAAAGAATATAGAATAAAATATGAATATTAAGAGTAAAAAAACACAATATAATTCGTATAAAATCGAATAATTATTAAAATGTAGGTGGTTTTCATGGAAAAATTAAGTAGAAATAGTAGGGTTGTCATAATTGCAAAAATACTAATAGAAAATCCGAATAAAATCATTGGATTAAATAAATTTTCAGAGTTATTAAATGCAGCAAAGTCAACTATAAGTGAAGATATAGTTATAGTTAGAGAAATATTAGAAAAATTTGAAATGGGAAGAGTTGAAACTATAGCGGGAGCAGCAGGTGGAATAAGATATATACCTGAAATAAGCACATCAAAGGGAAAAGAATTTGCTTTAAGCCTTTGTGAGTTATTAAAAGATGATGGAAGAGTAGTACCTGGAAATATAATTTATATGACAGATTTAATGTATAATCCTGAGATAATAAGCAGAGCAGGAACTATACTTTCATCTTGGTTTGAAAATATGCATATTGATTATGTAATTACAGTAGAAACAAAAGGTATTCCATTAGCATATGAAGTTGCTAGAAATTTAGGAGTTCAACTTGTTATTGCAAGAAGAGACAACCAATTTACAGAAGGAACGACTATGACAATAAATTATGTGTCAGGTACTAGTGGAAAACTTCAACAAATGTCATTATCTAAAAAATCAATGAGAAGTAACTCAAAATGTGTATTCATTGATGACTTTATGAAAGGTGGCGGAACTGCCCTTGGAATAAAAGATCTTTTAAAAGAATTTGATAGTGAACTTGTTGGAATAGGAGTTTTAGTTGATAACAAGGAAGCTAAGAAAAAGCTTATTGATGAATATGTATCAATAGTTGAATTACATTCTTTAAATGAATCATCAATAGTTGATATACGTCCATCAAAAATATTTGGATAGTAATTTTATAACTTACCACACTAATAATAAATTTTAAAAAAATTTCCAAATAAAAAAAGGAAATTGCCAATGTATGGAGAATTTATAATATCATAAAGGCAACTGGAGGTGTGGTCAATGCAAATTACAGACGTTAGAATTAGAAAGATAGCTACAGATGGAAAGATGAAAGCAATAGTATCAGTTACTTTTGATGATCAATTTGTAGTTCATGACATTAAGGTTATTGAAGGGCAAAATGGGTTATTTATTGCTATGCCAAGTAGAAAAACACCAGATGGTGAGTTTAAGGATATAGCACATCCTATAAACACTGAGGCAAGAGAAGTAATACAAAGAGCTATTCTTGAAGCGTACGATAAAGCGTTATCAGAAGAAGTAGCAGAATAATTTTTTGAAAATAAAAGGGACATACCCTTTTATTTTTTTTGTTATTTAAACTAAAAGAGAAAATTATAAAGCATTAATAAAGAATTATATATAAAATATAACGTTAGTATATTTTGCTTTAGTTGAAATAGTTAATTTGTTGAAATATAATAAAATAGAATTAAAATGTACGTAAATCCAATAATAATAGATAGAGTCAAAATTATAAGTAATTAATAGAGGTGGTAAAATGTATAAATGTGCATTAATACTTGCAGCAGGTCAAGGTACTAGAATAAAATCAGATTTACCTAAAGTTTTACATAAAGTTTGTGGTAAAGAAATGGTAAACCATGTTATAGATAACATGAGAAAAGCAAATATTGATGATGTAAATGTAATTATAGGAAAAGGCGCAGAGTTAGTTAAAGAACAAACTAATGATAGAAATGTTTCTTATTCATTACAAGAAGAACAATTAGGAACAGGACATGCGGTTAAGTGTGCAGCTGAATTCTTAAAAGGAAAAAAAGGAACTGTAATAGTATTTGCTGGTGATGCACCATTAACAAAAGAGTCAACAATAGAAGAATTAATAAACACACACGAATCAAATGGAAATTCAGCAACTTTATTAAGTGCTATAGTTGAAGACCCAACAGGATATGGAAGAATAATAAGAGATGATGAAGGCTACGTTTTAAAAATAGTTGAACATAAAGATTGTAATGAAGATGAACTATTAGTAAATGAAATGAATGCAGCAATGTATTGTTTTGATATAGAAGACTTATCTAGATCATTAGATAAACTTTCAAATAACAATACACAAGGAGAATATTATCTTACTGATGTAATAGGTATTCTTAAAGAAGAAGGTAAAAAAGTTGGAGCTTTAGTTACTGATTATGAAGACACTATAGGAGTTAATTCAAGAGCTCAACTTGCAGAGGCCGAAGAAATATTAAGAAATAGAATTAATTTAAAACACCTTAATAATGGTGTAACTTTAATAGATCCAAAAACAACATATATAGGAATTGATGTTGAAATAGGAAAAGATACAATAATCTATCCTGGAACTATTTTAGAAGGAAATACTAAAATAGCTTCAAACTGTATGATAATGCAAAATTGTAGAATTAAAGATAGTATAATAAGTGAAGGTGTTACTGTAGAATCTTCAGTTATATTAGATAGTGAAGTAGGAGCAAATACTACCGTTGGACCATTTGCATATATAAGACCAGAAAGCAAAATTGGTTCAAAAGCTAGAATAGGAGATTTCGTAGAAATTAAAAAATCTACAATTGGAGATGGAACTAAAGTATCACATTTAACTTATATAGGAGATGCTGAAGTTGGTTCTGGATGTAACTTTGGATGTGGTACTGTTGTAGTAAACTATGATGGAAAAGTTAAAAATAAAACTGTAATTGGCGATCATAGTTTTATTGGATGTAATACAAATTTAGTTTCACCAGTAACAGTTAAAGACAATACTTATATTGCAGCAGGTTCAACAATAACTAATGATGTTAATGAAGGTGAACTTGCAGTAGCTAGAGCTAAGCAAAGAAATATACCAGGATGGGTAGAGAAAAAGGGATTAAAGAAGTAATCAATAAAAATTTAAATTATATATAAAAGAGCTAAATTTGAGGAGGTCTTCATTAATTATGTTAAAGCATGGAAGGAATATTAAAATATTCACAGGAAACTCACACCCAGAATTAGCGCAAGAAATTGCAAAAATATTAGGGCTAGAAGTAGGTGCAGGTGATGTAGGTACTTTTAGTGATGGAGAGATATCAGTAAATATAGGTGAAACAGTAAGAGGAGCTGATGTATTTATAGTTCAATCAACTTGTTCACCTGTAAATAATAACTTAATGGAATTACTTATAATGATTGATGCATTCAAAAGAGCATCAGCAGGCAGAATAACAGCTGTTATTCCATACTATGGATATGCAAGACAAGATAGAAAAGCAAAATCAAGAGATCCAATAACTGCAAAATTAGTGGCGGATTTACTTACTACAGCAGGAGCACATAGAGTTCTAACTATGGATTTACATGCTGCTCAAATCCAAGGGTATTTTAATATACCTGTGGATCATTTAGTAGGTTCACCAATACTTTCAAAATATTTTGTAGATAAAGGATTATCAGATCAAGATGATGTTGTTGTTGTTTCTCCAGACCTTGGAAGTGTAACTAGAGCAAGAAAGTTTGCAGACAGATTACATGCACCAATAGCGATAATAGATAAAAGAAGACCTAAAGCAAATGTTTCTGAAATAATGAATATTATTGGGGATGTTGAAGGAAAAAGGTGTATATTAATAGATGACATGATAGACACAGCAGGCACTATAACAAATGCAGCAAATGCATTAAAAGATTTGGGTGCAAAAAATGTATATGCATGTTGTACTCATGGTGTTTTATCAGGACCAGCATTTGAAAGAATAAATAATTCAGCAATTGAAGAATTAGTAATGCTTGATACTATAAAGCTTCCAGATAACATTGATAAAGAAAAATTCAAATCAATATCAGTTGCACCTATATTTGCAGAGGCTATAAAGAGAATATATGATGATGAACCAATAAGTAAGTTATTTGAAGCATAACATTTGGTATGTTAGTACATAATATACATAAATGAAACCTCTAGATAAATCTAGAGGTTTTGCTTTATAACTATTTATATAATAATGAAATATTACAGTTAACAAATTGTAACTTTTATATGAAACTATATTAAAAACTGTGAAAAAATGATAAATTTATAATTGTTAGTTAAATTTAAAGTTAATTAAGTAATAATTACTTAATAAATTAGAATTATGGAGGTATTTAAACATGGAAGGTGTTTTAGGTAAAGTTTTAATAGTCGATGATGACGAAAACATTTGCGAAGTAATAAATATGTATGTAAAAAGTGCAGGTTATGATACAAGAGTTGCACATAATGGTAAGGAAGCAGAAGAAATATTTTTAGACTATAAACCAGATATAGTTCTTTTAGATGTTATGATACCAAATATTGACGGAATAGATGTTTTAAAATGGATAAGAAAAGAAGGAACAACACCAGTAATAATGCTTACAGCAAAAGGAGATACTTTTGATAAAGTTTTAGCTTTAGAACTTGGTGCTGACGATTATATAGTTAAACCATTTGAACCAAAGGAATTACTTGCAAGAGTAAAGGCTGTAATGAGAAGATATACAGCAGATAATACAAATAAAGAAGTTATTCAATATAACGATTTAACAATAGATGCAAATTCATATAGAGTAATTTATAAAAATAATGAAATTAAGATGCCACCTAAGGAATTCGAACTATTATATTATTTAGCATGTAATAAAAATAGAGTATTTACAAGAGAACAGTTATTATGTGAAGTTTGGGGATATGATTACCCAGGAGATTCAAGAACTGTAGACGTTCATGTTAAGAGATTAAGAGAAAAGCTACATTCAGGAGATACTTGGCAAATAGAAACTGTTTGGGGGGTAGGCTACAAATTCGAGGTGAAGTAGATGAAAAAACATAGCTTAGCATATAGGCTTATAATAACATTCACATTAATTGTAGTAATTGCACTTGTAATAGTAGCAGGTGTTTTATCCTTATGGATTAGACAAAATTATTTTGATCAAAAGAAAGACCAATTAAATAGAGAAAGTAACATAATAGAAAGTGCAGCTATATCATATTTATCTTTAGACAAAAGTTCTAATTTAACAACGTTAAATAATGTAATGAACTTCGTAAGTAAAACAATAGATGCAGAAATATTAGTTACTGACAATTTGGGTTATACTTATGCTGTTTCTAATAGTATTTATGAAAATTATAAATTTTCTAATATAGGAATTCCTAAAGAAGATATGGATGTATTAAAACAAGGAAAATCTATAGAATATGGAAATGTAAAGAGTTCATCTCAAAATAACTACGTTTACTTAAAGCCTATTTTTAATAAAGATTACTTTAGTGGAGTAATAATAATGATTGTACCAACAGAAAGCATGTTAGCACCTATAATTGATGTAAATGAAGTTATATGGGGAACTGCTTTAGTTGTAATAATTATTGGTGGAATATTTGTTTACTTTTATAGTAAGAAGTCATTAGTAAAACCTATAGATCAAATTACTGCGGCAGCAAGAAGAATATCTAAAGGTGGAGTAGATGAAAGACTTGATATTAATCAAAACAATGAAATAGGTGAACTTGCTGAATCCTTTAATATAATGGCTGAATCACTTCAAACTGTAGATGATAACAGAAGAGCCTTTATATCAAATGTATCACATGAATTAAGGTCTCCTATAACTTCAATAAAAGGGTTTATATCAGGAATTTTAGATGGTGTAATTCCTAGAGATAAAGAAGGATATTATTTAAAAATCGTATATGAAGAAACTGATAGATTATCAAGATTAATAAATGATTTATTAGATATATCAGCTTTAGAATCAGGAAAAATAAATCTTAATAAGCAGGAAATAGATATAAGTAATATTTTAAGATATACCATTGCTAAATTTGAAAGTGCTATAAATCAAAAAGGTTTAAATGTTGAAGTTGTATTAGAACAAGAACATCAATATGTAATAGGAGATAACGATAAAATAACACAGGTAGTGACTAATTTAATTGATAATGCAGTGAAATATTCTCGTGAGAATGGAAATATAAGAATAAATACAAGATCAAAAGGCGATAGAGTTTTTGTAAGTATTTATAATGATGGAGAATTGTTAAGTAAAGAACAATTAATAAAAATATGGGATAGATTCTATAAAGCGGATGTATCAAGAACTAACAAGGTAAGTACAGGACTTGGATTGCCTATAGTAAGATTAATTCTTACAGAACATGGTGAAGATATCTGGGTTGAAAATTATAAAGATACTGGTGTTATGTTTACATTTACTTTAATCAAAAAATAGATTTTGGTGATATTTTATGAAGAATAATGATAAAGGTAAAATAAATATAAAAAGCAAGAAGATTGTAATCACGAGAAAAAATATTATTATAACTGGAGTTATAATATTAATCATAGTAGTAACTGGAGTGTTCTCTGTTAGACTTGCTATGAAGGAAATAAACCAAACTATAAATAAAAAGGTTGAAGCTGCAATAAAAGAAAATAGTTTAAGTGAAGTTATAAACAAGGTTGCACCATCTTTAGTAACCATAGGAGGAAATTCTGAAGAAACTGTTTCTTCAAAGCTATCAAAAAATAATTCTACAGGAATAGTTGTTGATAGTGGTGGATTAATAATTACATCCTATGAAAAAATTAAGAATTATAAAGAGATATTTGTAAATATACCAGCAAAAGGGGTTAAACCATTTAAAGGAACTTTGCTTGGATATAATAAAAGTGCTGATGTAGCATTGATAAAGATACCAGCAAATGGTTTAACACCAATTAATTTTTCAAATTCTAGTTCAGTAAAAGAAGGCGAAAATGTTTATGCAATAGGAAATTCTTTAAGTAATAATTACATAGGTCTTATTACTTCAGGAATAATAACATCAACAAATCATAAAGTGAAAATAAATGATGAATATTATCCTATAATACAAACAAATGCTGTTATGAACGATGAAAACTTTGGTGGTATTCTTTGTAACTCAAAAGGTGAACTTGTAGGGTTAAATAGTAAGTATTTAACTGAAGAATTTAGCAAAGATAATTTATATTTTGCAACAGCCGTAGATGTAATTAAAAAATCTTTAAATGATATAATAAAAAAAGAAGATATTATAGGCATTCGTGGAGTTGAAGTTAACCTAGATAATGAGTATAAAAAAGGTTTTTACATAAAAGATGTAATAAATAAAAGTAATGCTCAAGAATGTGGACTTAAACCTACAGATATAATTTTAACTGTTAATAGCACTAAAATTTTATCTTATGGAGATTTAATAAAAATTCTTAAAGAAAATAAGGATAAAGGTAGTGCTGAGTTTAAAATTCTAAGAAATGGTGAAATAGAAAAAATCAATATAGATTTATAATTTAAAAGGAGTATGGCAAATGATTAAATATAGTCATTTGAACTACTCCTTTTATTATTTTTAATATTTAAATTAATCATCAAAAATATAGTAAGCTTTTTTTATCATAAAAATTTAGTATAATATTAAGAGGTATTTGAATAAATAAGTTTTTATTGTAAAAAATTATAGAATATAAATAATTTAGAAAGAGGAGATAAAATGTTTGTAATAGTAGGCCTTGGAAATATAGGTGAAAAATATGATAATACTAGACATAACATAGGTTTTGATAGTGTAGATTATATAGCAAATAAGTATAATATAGATATAAATAGGAAAAAATTTAAAGGACTTTATGGAGAAGGATTCATTGGTGGGGAAAAAGTTATTTTAATAAAACCTTCAACTTTTATGAATTTAAGCGGAGAATGTGTTAGAGAAATTCTTGATTTTTATAAACTTACAAATGAGGACATAATAGTTTTATATGATGATATAAGCTTAGATGTTGGAAAGATAAGAATAAGAGAAAAAGGAAGTGCTGGTGGGCACAATGGAATAAAAAATATAATTTCTCACTTAGGTACTGATAAATTTTCAAGAATTAAAATAGGTGTAGGACAACCTAAAGGAGATTTAATAAATCATGTATTAGGTAATTTCTCAAAAGAAGAAAGAGAAGTATTAGAAGAAAGTTTAGATGTGACTAAATTAGCGGTAGATGAAATAATAAAAGAAGATATAAGTTCAGCAATGAATAAATATAATGGATTTAAAGCTAAAAAAAGTATTTAAGGATGGTGTATAAAATGAGATTAGAGGGGTTAATGGAGCCCTTAATTGAAAGCCAAAAATTTCATGAGATAAAAGAAAATATAGATAATAAAAAATTTCCTTTAGGAATATATGGACTATCAGAATCTGGTAGAACATATTTAATGAATGCTATATTTGAAAAATCTGATGAATCTTTAGTTATAGTTACAAATAGTGATATAGAAGCAAAAAACTTATATGAGGATCTAATATTTTACACGTCAGATGTTTATTATTTTCCAGTAAGGGAAGTTGTTTTTTATAATATAGATGCTATTTCTGGTGATTTAAGATGGGCTAGACTTAAGGTTATAAAAGAAATATTAAATAGTAAAAAGAAAATAATAGTTACTTCTATAGAGTCTTTTGCTGCAAACTATACGCCAAGAGAATATTATGAAAACCACAAAATAGAATTATCAATAAATGAAGAAGTGGATTTTAATAAGATAAATAGACTGTTGGTTGAAGGCGGCTATGAAAGAGTTGAAATGGTTGAGGGCAAAGGTGAATTTGCATTAAGAGGAGGAATACTTGATGTTTATCCACCTGACTCAATATATCCTTATAGAATAGAGCTATTTGGAGATGAAATAGACTCAATAAGAAGATTTAATGTAGAATCACAAAGAAGTATAGATAAAGTAGAAAGTGTTAGCATTTTTCCGGCTAAAGAAATAATAATAGATGAAGATGCAATAGAGTTTGCTAAAATTACTTTAAATAATGAATTAGAAAAAGCTTTAGAAAAAAATAAGGATAAAGAAAGTAAAGAAAAGCTTAAAGAAGTAATAAATAAAAATTTAGAAAGCTTAATTCAAACTTCAAGCTTTGAAACTATGGATTCATATATTCCATTTTTCTATAAAAAGTTAGAGAGCCTATTTGATTATTTTAAGGGATATAACTTCATAATTGATGATACAACAAGATCACTTGGAAAATTAGAAGGTACTTATAGTGAGTTTAGAGAAAATTTTTCAATGTTTCTTCAAAAGGGAAATATATTACCTAAACATTCAGAATTACTTTTAGATTATGGTGAAGTTTTAGATAAGTTTGAAGAAAGTAAGTTAATAACTATGGATACATTTAAAAAAGTTAGGGATATATTAAAACCACGTTCTATTATTAATATGTCTCAAATAACTCTCCATAATTATCAAGGGCAATTGGACTTACTTATAGATGATATAAAAGATAAAAAAAGTAAAGGATTTAAAAGTCTAATTCTTTCAGGAACAAGGACTAGAGGAGAAAGATTAGTAGAAACTTTAAGAGATAGAGATATTGAAAGCGTTTATAAAGATAATGTTGATAATATAGCTTGCGGAGAAGTTGTAATTACTTTTGGTAATCTCCTTAAAGGATTTGAGTTTCCAGATGAAAAATTATGTGTAATATCAGATAAAGAAGTATTTGGAGAAGCAAAAAGAAAGATACCTAAAAAGAAAAAAGTTAAAAAAGGTGTAGCAAAAATAAATTCATTTACCGAACTTAAAATAGGTGATTATGTAGTTCATGCAAATCATGGAGTTGGAGTTTATAAAGGAATTAAACAAATAGAGGTAGCGGGAAATAAGAGAGATTATTTAGATATTGTTTATCAAAAGGGTGATAAATTATATGTTCCAGTTGATCAACTTGATCTTATACAAAAATATATAGGAACAGAAGGAAAAACGCCTAAAGTAAATAAATTAGGTGGAACAGAGTGGCAAAAAGCAAAAAGTAAAGTTAAGCAATCAATAAATGAAATAGCAAAAGATTTAGTTAAGCTTTATGCTACTAGAGCAACATTAAAAGGACATAAGTTTAGTAAGGATACAGAATGGCAAAGACAATTTGAAGATGAATTCCCTTATGAAGAAACACCAGATCAACTTACATCACTTACAGAAATAAAATATGACATGGAATCTGCAAAGGCAATGGATAGACTTCTTTGTGGAGATGTAGGTTATGGAAAAACAGAAGTTGCTTTAAGAGCAGCCTTTAAAGCTGTTATGGATGGTAAGCAAGTTGCATTTTTGGTTCCAACAACAATACTTGCAGAACAACATTATAAAAATATGATTAAAAGATTTTCGGATTTTCCAATTAAAATAGATATGATAAGTAGATTTAGAACTGCAAAGCAGCAAAAGGCAACAATACAAGCAGCAAAAGAAGGAAATGTTGATATATTAGTTGGAACTCATAAATTAGTTGCAAAGGATATTCAATTTAAAGATTTAGGACTTTTAATAATAGATGAAGAGCAAAGATTTGGAGTTAAGCAAAAAGAAAAAATAAAAGAATTAAAGAAAAATGTTGATGTACTTACATTAAGTGCAACACCAATTCCAAGAACTCTTCATATGTCATTAACTGGAGCGCGTGATATTTCTGTAATAGAGACACCACCTGAAGAAAGATATCCAGTTCAGACTTATGTTATAGAACAAAATGACCAACTTATAAGGGATGCTATACTTAGAGAAATGAACAGAGGTGGTCAAGTATTCTTTGTTTATAACCGTGTTGAAAGCATTGAAAGTATGGCAAATTATATAAAAGAATTAGTTCCGGAAAGTAAAGTAACATTTGCACATGGTAGAATGACAGAAAGACAGCTAGAAAAGGAAATGATGGATTTCATGGACAAGAAATATGATGTCTTAGTTTGTACTACAATAATAGAAACAGGTATAGATATGCCAAATGTGAACACAATAATAGTGTTTGATGCTGACAAAATGGGACTTTCTCAGTTATATCAATTAAGAGGTAGAGTTGGAAGATCAAATAAAATAGCTTATGCTTATCTTTTATATACTAAAGATAAAATATTAACAGAAGTAGCAGAAAAAAGACTTAAGGCATTAAAAGATTTCACAGAACTTGGTTCAGGGTTTAAGATAGCTATGAGAGATCTAGAAATAAGAGGTGCCGGAAACATGATGGGTTCAGCTCAACATGGACATATGGCTACTATAGGATATGATTTATATTGTAGAATGCTTGAGGATACAATAAAAATTATAAAAGGTGAAATCACAAAAGAACCAGTTGAAACTACTGTTGATATTAAAGTTGATGCATATATTCCTGGAACATTCATATCAGATGAAAATCAAAAAATTGAAGTTTATAAGAAAATTGCAGCAATTGAAAGTTTTGAAGAGTATATGGAAATTAAAGATGAATTAGAAGATAGATATTCAGATATCCCAGATTCAGTTTATAACTTAATGGATATAGCTTATATAAAAAGTAAAGCTAAACAACTTAATATAGAAGAAATAAAAGAAACACCAAAAGGAATATTCTTTAAGTTTGAAGAAGGGGATAAAGAGCATAAAAAAGTATTTAAGATTTTAATAGAAAAATATAAAGATAATGTAATACTTAAGTTTGGAAGTATACCTGAATTCCAATTCAAACAAAATGGGTTCAAAAAGGAAGAAATATTACCGTTTTTCAAAAATATGTTAGATAACATAGTAAAAGTAATAAATAGTTAAAGTTATGTAATTGAACTTAATAAATAATATTGTTATACTAAAAACATGTGAAATTTTAACAAATAACTACTTTATAATAAATAGTAAAGCGAGGGAACGTTAGTGGGTAGAATTAAAAAAATTGTAGCTTTAGGTTTAGTTGCAATATCTAGTATTGCATTTGCTGGATGTAGCATGATAGAAAAAACTCCTGAAGCAATTAAAAATGAAACTTTAGCAAAAGTTGGAGATCAAAAAATAACAAGAGGTGACTTAGATAAAACTATGACACCTATATATGCACAATATGAGCAGCAATATGGAAGTGATTTCAAAAACAATGCCCAAATTAAACAGCAATTACTAACTCAAGAAAAACAACAATTAGAGGCTTTAGTAGATGAAAAAGTAATATTAGTTGAAGCAGAAAAACAAAAATGGGTTCCAAGTGAGGAAACATTAAATAAAGCTGTAGATGAACAATTAAAGCAATTTAAAAAGGTTTATAATACAGATGATAGTTTTAAACAATTTTATCAATCATATGGATTCCAAAATGAAGATGAGTTAAAAGCATTTTTAAGGAATCAAGAAATAGTTAAAACTGTATTAAAAGATCATGTATATAAAGATATAAAGGTTACAGATGCTGATGCGAAAAAATATTATGATGAAAATAAAGCAAGCACATATACAGTAAAACCAGGTGCTGATGTTTATAATATAGTATTACCAGATGAAAAAACTGCAAAAGAAGTAAGAGCAGAACTTGTTTCAGGAAAGGCTAAATTTGCTGATATGGCAGCTAAGTATAACACTGATTCAACAAAAACAACTGGTGGTTCATTAGGATATATTAACTATGATTCTACTCAGTATCTTCCAGAGTTTATGGATGCTATGAAGAAACTTAAAGATGGTGAAATATCACAACCTGTAAAAACAAAGTTTGGATATCATTTAATAAAAGTAGAAAATGTTAAGAGTAAAGCGGAAGTTGTACCATTTGATAAAGTTAAAGATTCAATAAAACAACAATTAGATCAAAGTAAGAAAAATACTGCTTATAAAGATGCTATTAATAAGTGGAAAGATGAAATTGGAGTTAAGGTTTACGAAGATAAAATACAACAAAAGTAAATATTAAAGAAAGAACACCTAAATTTTAGGTGTTCTTTTTATTTAAATAATGGATATAAGTGCATAAAATTTCTATCTAGTCAAATACTAATAATGCTACTAAAATTAACAGTATTTTATTAAGGAGGTCAAATATAAAATGAAAGCTACAGGAATTGTAAGACGTATAGATGACTTAGGTAGAGTGGTTATACCAAAAGAAATTAGAAGAACTTTAAGAATAAGAGAAGGAGATCCACTTGAGATTTTTACAGACAGAGAAGGAGGAGTTATTCTTAAAAAATATTCACCAATTGGTGAACTTACAGATTTTTCAAAAGAATATGCTGAAAGTTTACAACAATCAATCGGACATATAGTTTTAATAAGTGATAAAGATGCATTTATTTCAGCAAGCGGTGTACCTAAAAAAGATTATATTGATAGAAAAATAAGCAATGAACTTGAATCTATTATGGAGGCAAGAAAGCCAGTATTACTAGGAGAGGGAAGTCAAAAAGTAATTCCATTACATACTGATGAAGAAGTAACAGAAATGACATCACAAGTTGTAGCTCCAATAATAGCAGAAGGAGATGCAATTGGCGCAGTAATAATTTTATCAAAGAAATCAGGTGAAACTTTAGGTGAATTAGAATTAAAATTAGCTGAAACAGCAGCATCCTTTTTAGGAAAACAAATGGAACAATAAAAACATATTATAAATTTAGTTAAAATAATGAATAAATAGTAATAATGCCTCTGAACTTACAATAATAATTATTAGTAAAACAAAAGTTTGGAGGTATTTTATGAAGAAACAATCCTTAATAAAAGGAAGTATAATATTAGGAACAGCAGGGATTTTTGCAAGGTTTCTAGGTGTGTTTTTTAGATGGCCTCTTATTATGTTAATAGGAGATGAAGGAATGGCCTTTTATCAGATGTCATATCCTTTATATATGTTTTTTGTAGCAATAGCATCAGGTGTTCCTGTTGCTATATCAAAAATAGTATCTGAAAATAATGCTGTAGGTGATATAGAGGGAAGTTTTAAGGTTGTAAAAGAATCTACTTATATGATGCTTATATTAGGTGCTGGTACAAGCTTTTTCTTATTTTTCTTTGCAGATTTTATAATAAAATTTGTAGAATGGGATCCTAAAGCTTATTATTCAATAATAGGAATATCATTTGCTCCATTTATTATATCTATAATGACGATATTTAGAGGATTTTTTCAAGGTCTTCAAAATATGACCCCATCAGCTGTATCTCAAATATTAGAGCAGGTTGGAAGAGTAATATTTGGTGTTGGACTAGCTATTTTATTTCTTCCAAAAGGAATAGAGTTTGCAGCAGGAGGAGCAGCTTTTGGTGCAGCAGCAGGAGGGTTATTTGCTGGTGGATATTTATATATAAAATATAAAAAAGTAAAAAAGCAATGCGGTATTAAAAAAGTAAAAAGCGATATAGATGTAATGAGTAAAATACTTAAAATTGCAATTCCGATATCGTTAGGTGCTACTGTTGGTACAATAATGAGCTTAATAGATTCTATATTTATACCACAAAAGCTTTTAGAAGCTGGTATTATGAGAAGTGAAGCCAATATCTTATATGCCCAACTTACAGGTAAAGCATCTGTAATTGTAAATATTCCAATGACATTATCTATGGCATTATCAATTTCATTAATTCCAATAATTGCAGAAGAATTTATATTAAGAAGAAGAAAAAATGTAGAAAATAAAACTAATCTTGCAATAAAAATATCAACAGTAATAGCAATACCATGTATGTTTGGAATGTTTTTTATGGCAGAACCTATAATGAAACTTATATTTCCTGGTAGGCATGAAGGATTTGAAATACTTAAATATTTGTCTATAACAATTCCATTTATAATATTAACTCAAACTACTACAGCAATACTTCAAGGCGTAGGTAAGTATATATTACCAGTTATAAATCTTTTTATAGGATGCCTAATAAAATTAATTTTAACTATAAAATTAGTACCAATTCCTGAATTAAATATATATGGGGCGGTTATAGCAAGTATAGTTGCATACGTTGTAACAACAGCACTAAATATAGGATTGTTAAAAGTAACTTTAAAAACTAGAATAGATACTTTAAACAATATAATAAAGCCTACAATAGCATCACTTATAATGGCTATTGTAGTTTTAATATCATATAAAAAAATAATAATTTATACAATGAGTAATGGGGTATCTTGCTTAATATCAGTATTTTTAGGTATTATAATATATATGGCCTTAATTGTTGTAATGAAAGTTTTTGATGTCAATGAGGTAAAAAGCAGAATTTACAAAAAATAATAAAAAAGGAGAAATACCTAATGATTAAAATAGTCGGTTTAGGACCAGGAGCTAGCGATGCACTTACAGTAGGTGCTTTAAGAGTTTTAGAAGAAAGTGAAAATATATATTTTAGAACAGAAATTCATCCAACAGTTGATTTTATAAAATCAAAAAATATAAAGTTTAATACTTATGATCATTTTTATGATAGTGGAAAGAGTTTTGATGAAGTTTATAAAAATATAGCAGAAGATTTAATAAAAGTTTATAAGGAATGTGGCGATGTAGTTTATGCAGTGCCAGGACATCCTTTGGTTGCAGAAAAATCAGTATCAAATATTATGGAACTTTGTGATAAAGAAAATATAGAGTATGAAATTTTACCAGCAGTTAGTTTTGTTGATGCTATGATGGATAGATTAAAAATAGATCCTATAGAAGGTTTAAAAATTATTGATGCATTTGATATAAACAATCAAATATTAGATAAAAGAATTGGAACTATAATAACACAAGTTTATAATCCTTTCATAGCATCAGAAGTTAAGCTTAAATTATTAGAATGTTATGATGATGAAACAGAAATAATTTATGTAAGAGCAGCAGGAATAGAAGGACTTGAAAGTATAAGAAAAATACCAATATATGAATTGGATATGCAAGAAGATATAGATTATTTAACTTCACTTTATATACCAAAAGATTTAAATAATAAAAAGGATATAAATGATTTAATTGCACTTATAGACTTATTAAGAGGGGATAATGGTTGCCCTTGGGATAGAGAACAAACTCATGATAGTTTAAAAGATTCTATAGTTGAAGAGAGTTATGAAGTTAAAGATGCCATTGAAAAAGAAGATGAAGATGCATTAATAGAAGAATTAGGAGATGTTTTATTGCACGTAATATTCCATTCATCAATAGGTAAAGAAGATGGATATTTTGATTTTAATGATGTAGTTTTAGGAATATACAATAAAATGATAGAAAGACATCCACATATTTTTAGTGAAGAAAATGTAGATGATTCAAGTGAAGTAATTAAGAACTGGGACGAGATAAAGAAAGAAGAAAAAGGTTTTGAAACAGTTACACAAGAATTAGAAGGTGTTGCTAAAGCTTTACCTGCTTTAATAAGAGCTCATAAAGTTCAAAATAAAGCTAGAAGAGTTGGATTTGATTGGGATAACGTAGAAGATGCATCAAAAAAAGTAACGGAAGAATTAAATGAAGTATTAGAAGTATATAATACTGGAAATAAGGATAAAATAACAGAAGAAATGGGAGACTTACTATTTGCTTGTGTTAATGTTTCAAGATTTTTAGATGTTAATGAAGAAGAAGCATTAAATAAGACAATAGATAAGTTCATAAAAAGATTTAGTTATATAGAAAGTGCCGCACTTAAAAATAATAAAGAATTAGAAGAAATGACATTAGAAGAAATGGATGAACTTTGGAATAAAGCAAAAAAACAAGAATTGGAGTAGATTTTAGAAGGAATTTTAAAGCCTTTGTAGAATATATAATTCAATGAAATTCTATATTTCCAAGATAATGTATTTAATTTGCTTTTTTTTACAAAAATATATAAATATTTATTCATTGAGTGTAGACGAGAGTAAAAAGTAATAATATAATAAGATAATGTAAGTGTAGTACATAAAAGATTAGTTACTACTATAAATAATATATAACTAGTTATTTAAGGAGGATGTAATTGTGAATAAAGCAGAATTAATCACTAGCATGGCTGAAAAGTCAAAGTTAACTAAAAAAGATGCAGAATTAGCTTTAAAGGCATTCATAGAAAGTGTTGAAGAAGCTTTAGAAAATGGAGAAAGAGTTCAATTAGTTGGATTCGGAACTTTCGAAACTAGAGAAAGAGCTGCTAGAGAAGGAAGAAACCCAAGAACTAAAGAAATAATCAAAATTCCAGCATCAACTGTTCCAGTATTTAAAGCTGGTAAAGAGTTTAAGGAAAAAGTTAATAAATAATTTTTTGAACCCGAGGTAACTCGGGTTCTTTTATAAATTAAATTTTAAATAAGAAAATAGACATTAAATGATAATTTATATATTTTTGGATTAAGAATAATATTTTTTACAAATAATATTTAAGAAGGTGATTTTGTGAGATTAGATAAATATTTAAAAGTTTCAAGACTAATAAAGAGAAGAACAATTGCAAAAGAAGCTTGTGAAAGTGGAAGAGTTTTTATTAATGGAAAAGTTGCAAAATCAGGAACTAAATTAAAAGAAGGCGATATAATCGAAATAACTTTTGCAAATAGAAGTTTAAAAGCAGAAGTTATTAATATAGTTGAGCATGTAAGAAAAGAAGATGCAAAAGATATGTATAGAATAATAGATGGTGAAGAAATAGACTAATTTTATAAGTTTCTAAGATATTAATTAAGAATATAGATATGTATAAAAACATATATTTCTTAATAAGAACAATATCTTAGAAGGAGAATAAAATGGAAAGAAAACCTGAGTCTATACAATTGTGTAAAAGCTTTATGACACTTGAAGATAGAAAAAAGCTTTCATTAACTGGGGTGGATGAAGTTTTAAGTTTTGATGAAGATAAAATAGTTTTAAATACTATACTAGGTAGACTTAAAATAAATGGTCAAGGCCTAAAAATGAATAAACTAGATGTTAAAAATGGAGATGTAACTGTAGAAGGCTACATTGTTAGCATAATTTATCAAGGCAAGGCAAAAAAGAAACATAAAAAACTAAATTTAAAAAAACTTATAGGTAGGGAATAAAAATGCCTTTAGAGTTAGAAGTTCAGTTTGAGATTATAATTTATGCATTAGCTTCTGGAATTATAGTAGGAGTTCTTTTTGATATATATAGAATAATAAGGGGAAATGATGGACATAAGATTATAATAGCAATACAAGATATATTATTTTGGTTATTATGTTCTATTATTATTTTTATATTTTTGCTTTACACAAATTATGCTTTTTTAGGAACCTATGTTTACTTGTGCATGGGATTAGCTTTATTCATATATTTGAAACTTTTTAGTGGTATAGTGTATAGGATAGAAAGTACCGTTTTATCAACTGTTAGGTCCATTATAAGGTGTAGTTTTAAAACTTTTAGCTATCCTATTAGAATTATGTGGTCTAAGATTTTAAACAAAAACTAAATATAATTAAAAATAACTTGAATTAAAGGTTCAGAGTGTTTAAAATATATTTATAGAAGTTAAAAAATGAGGTACTATGGATGATAAAAAAGATAAAAGGGAAGAATTTAATAATATTATTGCTATGCCTTGTTTTTTTGTTTGGTTTTATTAGACAGGAAAGAGCTATTAAAAGAATAGAAAATGAAATAGCAAATAAGCAAACAGAATTAGAAACATTAAAGAAAAAAAACAAGCAACTTGAAGAAGAAGTGAAAAGTGCTAATTCTGATGAATATATTGAGACCTTAGCGAGAGAAAGGCTTAATATGGTTAAGTCTGGAGAGAAAATCGTAAATTATAAAAAAGAGGACTCAAAGACTAAAGATTAGGTTATTAAAAATAACATATATATATTTTTAAATTAAGGAGGAGTCTTTTAAACATGACCTTAGAGGCAGGAAACATATTAGAGGGTACAGTGGTAAATATCACTAATTTCGGAGCTTTCGTAGAATTAGAAGGCGGAAAAACAGGTCTAGTTCATATATCAGAAGTAGCAGATTCTTTTGTAAAGGACATAAGACAACATTTAAAAGAACAAGATAAGGTAAAGGTTAAAGTTATATCAATTGATGATAATGGAAAAATTAGCTTATCAATAAAGCAAGCCGAGCCAAAACAAAAGAAATCAGTTAAACCAGCTGAATTTGATTGGGTAGGAGAAAAGAAAAAAGCTGCTGGAAATTTTGAAGATAAAATGTCAAAGTTTTTAAAAGATAGCGAAGAAAGAATGCAAGATGTAAAAAAACATCAAGACTTCAGAAGTAAAAATGGTAAAAAATCATTTTAAAAAGTAGATCATCATATAAATTTAATATATAAATCTATATAAGTAAAAAGCCTTAGATAAGAAAACTACAGGCTTTTTATTGTTTTAAAAATAAAATAAAATAAATTTTAAAAAAAATGTTGACAGTTATATGGCTATAATATATAATAACTATTGTCGTCAGGAAATGACAGAGAGAAACGCATGCCGAAGTGGCGGAACTGGCAGACGCACAGGACTTAAAATCCTGCGGTGGTTAAACACCGTACCGGTTCGATTCCGGTCTTCGGCACCAAGTTTTTCTAAACAAAATATAATATCGCGGGGTGGAGCAGTTGGTAGCTCGTCGGGCTCATAACCCGAAGGTCGTAGGTTCAAGTCCTGCCCCCGCAACCACATTGTGGCGGAATAGCTCAGCTGGCTAGAGCATTCGGTTCATACCCGAAGTGTCGTAGGTTCAAGTCCTATTTCCGCTACCAATTAACTTGCCGAAGTGGCGGAACTGGCAGACGCACAGGACTTAAAATCCTGCGGTGGTTAAACACCGTACCGGTTCGATTCCGGTCTTCGGCACCAAGTTAATTTTTTGAAAACAAAATATATAATATCGCGGGGTGGAGCAGTTGGTAGCTCGTCGGGCTCATAACCCGAAGGTCGTAGGTTCAAGTCCTGCCCCCGCAACCAAAATTTTTGGCGGAATAGCTCAGCTGGCTAGAGCATTCGGTTCATACCCGAAGTGTCGTAGGTTCAAGTCCTATTTCCGCTACCAATGCCTTGCCGAAGTGGCGGAACTGGCAGACGCACAGGACTTAAAATCCTGCGGTGGTTAAACACCGTACCGGTTCGATTCCGGTCTTCGGCACCAAAGATCTAAGATTTTTTCTTAGATCTTTTTTATTTGTAAAAATATTCTTACTTTTAGTATACGTAAAATTTTGCAGATCCAAATAGGATCTTTTTTATTTACAAAAAAATAGTTATTTTATATTGAAAAATTATGCATAAAAAAATATTTTAATAAATAACAAAAAATAATATATATTGACATAAGTTAAAATTTAATAAAAATAGTCTTAATCCTTAGGTTTACTTAAATTGGTAAAGTTTTTTATAAATTAAAATAAATATCGAAAAATAAAATTAAAGATGGAAAATAGAATTTGTTAAAGAATATTGTCTTACGAAAGTTTTAATGATTAACATAAAGTGACATATATCGAAAAGGTACCTTGTTATAATTAAATTACAATTTTTGGTAATTAACGGAGGGGGATATATGCAATACGGACTTAGTGGGGGAAGAATAAAAGGATTAAGTAAAAAAAATAGCAAAAAATTAGAATTTAGAGAAGGTGCTTTAACTTTATGTGTTATATTTGTAACTTCCATATTATTAAGTAGAGTAACTATAATGTTTGGAGAAGGAGATATATCAGGAGTTTCTCCTTTTGGGTTAGCCTTTTTAATAAGTATGGTTATGACAAAATCGCAAAATAAAATAATATCATCAGCAACTGGAGCTATTGTTGGATATTTTACAGTTAATGCAACGCTAAGTGATGGTTGGGTATATTTAACTACTGTATTGATTATATTAGGATATAATTTTTTCATAAGTAAAATAAAAAAGAATGCAAATGAAGGAATTTTATTTACATTAATATTTTTAAGTTATATGATATATGATTTAATGATAATAAAATATGATTTTGGTGTTAGTGTTACTATAGCAATGCTTAATACTATTTTAATTGTACCAGTATATTTTATTGTAAAGTATAGCTTAAAGTGTATTGGAGAATACAATACTAACTATTTCTTTAGTACAGAAGAAATAATTAGCATATCAATAATAATATGTTTGATGGCTGCTGGAATAGGGGGAGTTTCATTAGCTGGAGTTTCAATAAAAAATATAATATCATTGGCAATTGTAATTTCTATAGGATATATTGGTGGATCTTCTAATGGAGCGGCAATTGGTATAACTATGGGAGTAATACTTGGAATAACATCTGGCGATATGATAAGTGGCATTGGAATTTATGGAAGTGTTGGATTAATAGTAGGTTTATTTAAAGATACAGGTAAAATCTTTTCCTTTTTATCATCTATGATAGTATTTTTGATTTTATCATTGTACTCAAAAGGGTTATATATGGAAGGTATTTTTGAAATATTAATTGGAGGTTTTATATTCTTATTAATACCTAAGAAAATATTAAAAACTTTAGAATTAGAACTTTGTAAAGAGACAAAAATTGATATTATGCAAGAAGAACACCTAAATCAAATAAAGGATGAATTTACAAGGAAAGTTCAAGGATTTGAAAATACTTTAAGTGTTGTATCAAAATCTTTAAGAAATATATCTGATAATGATAAGCTTTCATATAAAAATAGAAGTACTGCTTTAATTGAAAATTTAGCTGATAGAGTTTGTGAAAATTGTGAAAGTTGTAATAAGTGTTGGGATAGAGAATTTACTCAAACGTATAATGCTTTTCAATTATTATTAAAAGGAAGGGAAGAGGGAAGAGATTATTTTCCTATAGAGTTAGAAAAGAAATGTATTAATAAGTATGATTTAATAAGAAATTCAGAAGATGTATTAAATATATTAAATGCTAATGAAATAACAAAAAGAAAATTAACAGAAGGACGATTACTTATATCAAACCATCTAAATAATATGTCAAATAATTTATATAATATGGTTGGAGATGTGAAGAGAGATATAAGTTGGTGTTTGGATGTTGAAAGAATAGTTAGAAGGGAACTTAATAAAAATTCTATAAAGTATAAGGAAGTTTTTTGTTTCAATGATAAAGGTGGGAAAATTAACATAAAAATAAATATGGAAAACTGTTCTAGAGGAAATTATTGTTCTAAAAACGTCTTACCAGTAATAAATAAAGTAATGAGAAATCCTATGATGATAAGTGAGGAAGGATGTAGGATACAACCTAATAATAAGGAATGTTCAATACTTTTAAAAGAAATGCCAAAATTCAGAGTAACTTCATATGCTGGAGTTAGAGTAAAAGAAGGAGAACAATATACTGGAGATACTTGTACTTTTGGAAATTATCCAGGTGGAAAATATGCAACTATATTAAGTGATGGTATGGGGTCAGGCCCAGAAGCAGGTAAAGAAAGTAAAATAACTGTTGATTTAGTAGAAAAATTTATAGAAGAAGGATTGGGTATAGATACAGCATTAGATACTGTAAACTCTATAATGAGTATGAAATTTGAAGAAGATGAGAAGTTTGCAACTTTAGATTTAAATACAATAGATTTATATACAGGAAAAGCTAATTTTTATAAAGTTGGAGCTGCTGCAAGTTTTATAAAGAGAGGAAATAAAATAAATAAAATAGCATCAAATATGCCACCATTTGGTTTAGTTGATAAAATAGAAGTTGAAAGTGTTGAGGAAACAATAAAAGGTGGAGATTTAATAATAACATTAAGTGATGGTGTTCTAGATGTAGATAAAAATGGTGTTGGGGATTCAAGATGGCTTGAAGAGTATTTACTTAAAAATGATAGTGAGCCTAAAGATCTTACTATGGATATATTAGAATATTCAAGAGAAATTAATGGTGGAAAAATAAAAGATGATATGACAATTATAGTTTCAAAGGTTTATTCAGTATATTAATAAACATAATTTAAATATTTAATGTTTGGAGGCTGGTATTTAAAATACAAAGTTTGCACAAGTTTGACTAAGATTTAGAGAGATAAAGTTTTATTCTAAATTAGGTTTATTATTTTAGTAACAAAAAAAGCTGGCTTTAAAGTCAGCTTTTGTTATTATTATAAGATATATTAAATTAATATATTTATACATTTAATACATATAATTTTAATATTACAAAAAACATAATATAATGTATGATATAAATAAAGAAAAGTTATAATTTAACAAAGTTTACATAGGAAGTGGTATGATGGTTACGGATTTTATTAAATATATTGATGAAAATAATCTTTTAAATAAAGGTGATAAAGTATTGGTTGGTTTATCAGGAGGTCCAGATTCCGTATGCTTATTACATTTATTGAAAAGTATAGAGGATAAATATGAATTAAAAATTGGAGCAGCGCATATAAATCATATGTTAAGAGGAGAAGAAGCTTTAAAGGATGAAGAATATGCAAAAAATCTTTGTGAGGGTTTAGGTGTTGATTTTTATAGTATAAGAATTGATGTTGATAAAATAGCAAAAGATAGAGGCGTATCTACAGAAACTGCAGGAAGAGATTGTAGATATGGATTTTTTAATTCAATAAAAGATAAAAATGGATATACTAAAATAGCAACAGCACATAATGCAAATGATCAAGCGGAAACCATACTTATGAGAATAATGAGAGGAACAGGCCTTGAAGGATTAGGAGGAATTCCTGTATTTAGAGATAATTTATACATAAGGCCAATATTATTTTTAGAAAGAGAATATATAGAAAAATATTGTAAGGATAATAATTTAAATCCTAGGATAGATAAGACTAATCTTGAAAATATATATAGTAGAAATAAAATAAGATTAGACATACTACCATATATGAAAAAACATTTTAATAGTGATGTTGTTAAAGCTATAAATAGAATGAGTTTATTACTTCAAGAGGATAATGAATTTATAGATAATGAATCAAAAAAAGCTTTTGAAAGATACTGTGAAGTAAAAGAAGATGAAATAATAATAAGAGAAGAATTATTTGTAGAAGAAAGGGCAATAATTACTAGAGTGATAAGAAAATCATTAACTATGCTTTCAAAAAGTGAGTATGATTTTGAATTAAAACATATAAAAGAAGTTATAGAGCTTAAAGATATGGGAACTCATAAGAGAATAGATTTACCTAATAATATATTTGCAGAAAATATATATGGGAAAATATACATAAGAAAAAAAGATAGATTAAAAAAGATTGATAATCAAATAAAGGATGAAGTTATAAAAAAAGAGGATTTAAATAATCTGAAAACAAACTTTTTAGGTTGTTTAATTGAATTTAAAGTAAAAACTAAAGAAAAAAGTTTAAAATTTGAAAATAATGACTTAATTAAGTATTTTGATTATGATAAAATTAATGGGTATGTTACTATCAGAAAAAGGAAAAATGGTGATAGAATAACTCCTTTAGGAATGAAAGGAAGTAAAAAGCTTAAAGACATATTTATAGATATGAAAATACCTAAAGATTATAGAGATGAGATTCCAGTTATTCAATTTGATGATGAAATAGCTTGGGTTGTTGGGCTTAAAACATCAAATGTGTTTAAAGTAACTAGCGATACAAAAAATATTATTAAAATAGAGTTTAAAAGAGAGGAATTATAAACATGAGAGAAGACGTTAAAAAAATATTATTTGATGAAAAACAGTTATCTGAAAAGGTTAAAGAATTAGGAAGTAAAATTAGTGAAGATTATAAAGGTAAAGACTTACTTGTAGTTGGTGTTTTAAAAGGATCTGTTTTATTTGCATCAGACCTTATAAAAAACATAACTATTCCATGTGAAATAGACTTTATGGCTGTTTCAAGTTATGGTAATTCAACAGAAACTTCAGGAGTTGTTAGAATATTAAAGGACTTAGATCACAGTATAGAAGGTAAGCATGTTCTTTTAGTTGAAGATATTGTAGATAGTGGAGTAACATTAAACTATCTTTTAAAATACTTAAAAGCTAGAAGAGCTGAAAGTATAGAAATAGTATCATTATTAAATAAACCTGAAAGAAGAACTGCTGATTTAGAAGTAAAATATATAGGTTTTGAAGTTCCAAATGAATTTATAGTAGGTTATGGAATAGACTATGCAGAAAAATATAGAAATTTACCTTATATAGCTATATTAAAAGAGGAAGTATATAATAAATAGATTTTAAAAAATTGTATAAAGAAAATACCTATGTTAAAATTTAAAAATAATTAAAAAGAGAGGGGGGCCTTGAATGAAAAAATATTCAAGCGCAGCTGTATGGATTGTCGCATTAGCTGTTCTGATTTTTGCATCAGTTGCCATGTGGGAAACAGGAAATAAGGCAGATACTATTTCATATAGTTCGTTCCAACAGAAGTGGAATTCAAACCAAATAAGCAAGATATATGTTCGTGAAGATAAAATGACTATTGAAGGTGTTTTGAATGATAATAAGAAGTTTATAACATATGCACCTAATGAATTAGTTAATAAGTTAATAACTGATGCTGCAAAAGGAGATATTAAGGTAGAGTTTGAAAAACCATCAAATACAAGTGTATGGTTATCAATAATACCAACTGTTTTAACGATTGTATTATTTTTAGTTCTTTTATTTGTTATGACACAACAGTCACAAGGTGGCGGTGGTGGAAGAGGTGTAATGAACTTTGGTAAAAATAGAGCTAAAGTTGCAACGCCAGATTCTAAAAAAGTAACATTTAAAGATGTTGCTGGTGCTGATGAAGAGAAACAAGAATTAGAAGAAATTGTTGATTTCTTGAAAGAACCTACTAAATATACAGAAATGGGAGCTAGAATTCCAAAAGGAGTTCTTTTAGTTGGACCTCCTGGAACAGGTAAGACTTTACTTGCAAAAGCTATAGCTGGAGAAGCTGGAGTACCATTCTTTAGTATATCAGGTTCAGACTTCGTTGAAATGTTTGTTGGTGTAGGTGCATCAAGAGTAAGAGATCTTTTTGCAGATGCTAAAAAGAATGCCCCTTGTATAGTATTTATAGATGAAATAGATGCTGTAGGTAGACAAAGAGGTGCTGGACTTGGCGGAGGACATGATGAAAGAGAGCAAACCCTTAATCAATTGCTTGTTGAGATGGATGGATTTGGTATGAATGAAGGAATCATTATGATTGCAGCAACTAATAGACCAGATATATTAGATCCAGCTCTTTTAAGACCAGGAAGATTTGATAGACAAATAGTTGTTGGAGCACCTGATGTTAAGGGAAGAGAAGAAATACTTAAAGTTCATACTAGAAAAAAACCTTTAGCAGAGGATGTAAAACTTGATGTTTTAGCTAAAAGAACACCAGGATTTGCTGGAGCTGATTTAGAGAATCTTACTAATGAAGCAGCATTACTTGCCGTTAGAAGAGGCGATAAGGCAATAACTATGCAAGATATGGAAGAAGCTATAACAAGAGTAATTGCAGGTCCAGAAAAGAAAAGTAGAGTTATTAGTGAAAAAGATAGAAAACTTACAGCTTACCATGAAGCTGGTCACGCTGTAGTTATGAAGTCATTAAAATTCTCTGATCCAGTTCATGAAATAAGTATAATACCAAGAGGTAGAGCTGGTGGATATACTATGCATTTACCTGATGAAGATAGAGCATATACATCAAAATTAAGATTAAAAGATGATATGGTTGGACTTCTTGGAGGTAGAGTTGCTGAGAAACTTATTTTAGGTGATATAAGTACTGGAGCTAAAAATGATATAGATAGAACAAGTGCAATAGCTAGAAGTATGGTTATGGAATATGGTATGAGTGAAAAGCTTGGAACAATATCATACGGTGCAGATCAAAATGAAGTATTCTTAGGTAGAGATTTAGGAAGAGGAAGAAATTTCTCAGAAGAAATTGGAGCTGAAATTGATAAGGAAGTTAAAAATCTTGTTGATGAAGCTTATGTAAGAGCTGAAAAAATTCTTAAAGAAAATATATCTAAGTTACATGCGGTAGCAGTAGCACTTCTAGAAAAAGAAAAATTAGAAGGTGAAGAATTCGAAAGAATTTTTGAAGAAGCTTAAAAAAGAGAGTCTATAAATAGACTCTCTTTTATTTTCTGGGAAATAAATAAAAATACATATAATGTTTAAAATAATAATATAAAAAGTTTGAGATTTTTTAATTAAATACGAACTATTTTATAAAATTAAATTATAATGTACGATATATTTGTTTTAAAATAATATTTTAGATGGTATACTCTGGATAAATGATGTATAATAAAATATATTTATTTAAAAAGAACGAATATTATTTAAAGAAAAGAGGTTATGGTATTGAAAAGTGATATAAAGATAGCTCAAGAAGCGAAAATGGAACCAATAATAAAAATTGCTGAAAAGTTAAATTTAAAAGATGATGATATAGAACTATATGGGAAATATAAATGTAAAATATCATTAGATACTTTAAATGATAACGAAAAAAACACTAAAGGTAAGTTAGTACTTGTAACAGCTATAAATCCAACTCCAGCTGGTGAGGGGAAATCAACAGTAACTGTTGGACTTGGAGATGCTTTAAGTAAAATGGGGAAAAATAGTGTTATAGCATTAAGAGAGCCTTCACTTGGGCCTGTATTTGGAATTAAAGGAGGAGCAGCAGGTGGTGGGTATGCACAAGTTGTTCCTATGGAAGATATAAATTTACATTTCACAGGAGATATGCATGCAATAACAGCAGCTAATAATTTATTGGCGGCTGCTATAGATAATCATATACATCAAGGAAATGATTTAAAAATAGATTCAAGAAGAATAATTTTCAAAAGAGTTATGGATATGAATGATAGAGCTCTTAGAAATATAGTAGTTGGAATGGGCGGAAAAATAAATGGATTCTTAAGAGAAGATGGATTCATGATAACAGTAGCATCAGAGATAATGGCAATTCTTTGTTTAGCTAATGATTTGAATGATCTTAAGGAAAGAATGGGCAATATATTAATTGCTTATAATTTAGATGGAGAACCTGTTTATGCAAAAGAATTAAATATTCAAGGTGCTATGGCATTACTTATGAAAGATGCAATAAAACCAAATTTAGTTCAAACATTAGAAAATACACCAGCTATAATTCATGGCGGGCCTTTTGCTAATATCGCACATGGATGTAATTCAATACTAGCAACTAAACTTGCCTTAAATTTAGGTGATATAGTTGTTACGGAAGCTGGCTTTGGTGCTGACCTTGGGGCAGAAAAATTCTTAGATATAAAATGTAGATATGGTGATTTAAACCCAGAATGTGTTGTAATAGTAGCTACAATAAGAGCTTTAAAACATCATGGTGGAGTTAAGAAAGATGAATTAAACATTCCTAATGTTGAAGCACTAAAACTTGGAATATCAAATTTAGAAAAACAAATTGAAAACATACAAAAATATAATGTGCCAGTAGTTGTTGCTATAAATAGATTCCTTACAGATAGTAATGAAGAAATACAATTCATTAAAGAGTTTTGTAAAGAAAAAGGAGTAAGAGTTGCACTTTCAGATGTTTGGGCAAAAGGTGGCGAAGGCGGACTTGAATTAGCTTCAGAAGTTTTAGATGTATTAAATAGTAATGAAGCTGATTTTAAAGTTTTATATGATGAAAAAGATAGTATAGAAAATAAAATTTTAAAAATAGCTAAAGAAATATATGGAGCTAATAATGTAAATTATACTCCAGTTGCTAAAAAGCAAATAGCAGAACTTGAAAAATTTAAATTAGATAAGTTACCTATATGTATGGCAAAAACACAATATTCATTATCAGATAATCCAAGTTTACTTGGAAAGCCAGAAGGTTTTGATATAACTGTAAAAGAAGTTAGAGTATCAAATGGAGCTGGATTTATTGTTGCATTAACAGGAGATATAATGACTATGCCAGGACTTCCTAAAGTTCCTGCTGCAAATAAAATGGATATATTAGACAATGGGGAAATTGTTGGATTATTCTAATAATCTGTTAAACTCTTGACAAATACTGCCGAATTGTTAAAATTATATTGTTAAAATTAAGTTAGTTTATTGTAATAAAAGCAGCTTTGATTATAGCTGCTTTTAACTATATTAAGGTGGTGCTTTTATGATTTTGCTTGTCGATGTAGGGAATACTAACATAGTGTTAGGAGTAAACAAAGATGATAACTATATAGCAAGTTGGAGAATATCAACAGATGCAAAGAAAACATCTGATGAATATAGCATTCAAGTAATGCAATTATTCTCACAAAATGGTTTAAATCCAAAGGAAGTAAAAGGTATAATAATATCATCAGTTGTGCCTAATATAATGCATTCCTTAGAGAACATGATAAGAAAATGTTTTTGTAAAGAGCCTATAATTGTAGGTCCTGGAATAAAAACAGGAATAAATATAAAATATGATAATCCTAAGGAAGTTGGAGCAGATAGAATAGTAAATGCTGTTGCAGCTTTTGAATTATATAAAAAACCAAACATAGTAATTGATTTTGGTACAGCAACAACATTTTGTGCAATAACAGAAAAAGGTGATTATTTAGGTGGATGTATTGTTCCGGGTATAGGTATATCATCAGATGCATTATTTGAAAGAGCGGCAAAGCTACCAAGAATAGAGCTAGAAGTACCAAAAAATATTATATGTAAGAATACTATTGTAAGCATGCAAGCAGGTATTTTATATGGATATATTGGGCAAGTTGAATATATAGTAAATAAAATGAAAAAAGAAATGAGAAACAAATGTTCAGAAGAACCTATAGTTATAGCAACTGGAGGTTTAGCTAATTTAATAGCAAAAGAAACAGATGTTATAGATATAGTTGATGGAGACTTAACATTAGAAGGGTTAAGATTAATATATAACAAAAATAAGGAGTAATACTTGTATGAAAATAGGAAATCTAGAATTTAAAAATAATGTATTTCTAGCACCTATGGCAGGAGTGACAGATATTGCTTTTAGAGGTCTTTGTAAAGAACAAGGATGTGGATTAGTATATACAGAAATGGTTAGTGCAAAAGCACTTTTTTATGGAAGTGAAAATACTAATAAACTTTTAAGAATAGCAGATGAAGAGAGACCAGTTGCTGTTCAAATATTTGGACATGAACCAGATATTATGGCAAAGATGGTTGAAGAACATTTTAATAAGAGAGATGATATTTGTATTATAGATATAAATATGGGGTGTCCAGCTCCTAAGATAGTTAAAAATGGAGATGGTTCAGCTCTTATGAAAAATCCAGAATTAGCTGCTGAAATAGTTAGAAGGGTAAAAAGTGTTTCAAATAAACCTGTAACTGTTAAATTCAGAAAAGGCTTTGATGAAGATAATATAAATGCAGTCGAATTTGCGCGTGCTTTAGAAAAGGCAGGAGCTGATGCTATTGCTATACATGGTAGAACTAGAAAGCAAATGTATGAAGGAAAAGCTGACTGGAATATAATCAAAGAAGTTAAAGAAAGTGTAAATATACCTGTTATAGGAAATGGTGATGTATTTACACCAGAAGATGCATTAGAGATGAAGAAACTTACTAATTGTGATGGAATTATGGTTGCAAGAGGAAGTATGGGTAATCCATGGCTATTTAAACAAATTGAAAGAGTGTTAAATGGAGAGGAACCTATAGAAATAACTCCAGAAGAAAAGATTAATATGTGCATTAGACATTACGAACTTGCTATAAAGTATGATGGTGAGCATAAAGCCATAAGAGAAATGAGAAAGCATGCATCTTGGTATATAAAAGGATTACCTAAGTGTACAGAAATAAGAAATGTAATGAATACATTAAATGATAGCGAAGAAGTAATGAAACTTCTAATTGATTATAAAAATGAATTAAAAAATTTAAAGATGAGATAAAATAATAGCTTTTGAATAAAGTTTTTACTTTATTCAAAAGTTGTATTATTTTTAAACATAAAAAGAATTAATTTATACTATATATGAATAAAGTATATATGAATTTGGAGATATAATATATAGTATGTAATTGTTTAAAGCTACTAGCTTTATTGACATATTATATGCCCTGCTTTATAATATTTTAAATGAATTTCAATATTTGTAGGGCTCTAATAGTTTGAAAATATTATATTAAAATATAGACCGATTTAGGTTATTAAAGGGGAGTTAAATATGAGTGAAAAGAAGAAATTTGTAATGACTTACGAAGGCGTAAAGAAACTTGAAAACGAACTAGAATACTTAAAGACAGTTAAAAGAAAAGAAATAACTGAAAAGATAAAAGTAGCATTAGGATACGGAGATTTAAGTGAAAACTCAGAATATGATGAAGCTAAAAACGAGCAAGCATTTACAGAAGGAAGAATTCTTCAATTAGAAAATATGCTTAAAAATGCTGAAGTTGTAGATGAATCAGAAATACCATCAGACGTTGTATCAGTTGGTGTTAAGGTTAAAGTTAAAGACTATGAATTTGACGAAGAAGTTGAATATACAATAGTAGGTTCAGCAGAAGCAGACCCAATGGAATTTAAAATATCAAATGAGTCACCAGTTGGAGCTGGACTTATTGGTAAAAAAGTTGGGGATATCGTTGAAATAACAGTACCTGATGGAGTTAATAAATACGAAGTATTAGAGATAAGTAGATAATAACGGAGGGATAATTAATGTCAACTGAGGAAATGAATGTACAAGAATTAGAAGCTCAGTTAAGTGAACAAGAAGCACTTAGAAGAGAAAAGTTAGCTGAATTACAAGCAGCTGGAAAAGATCCATTTGACGTATACAAAGTGGAAAGAACTCATAGTTCAGAAGAAGTTAAATCAAACTTCGAAGAATTAGAAGGCAAAGTTGTAACAGTAGCAGGAAGAATAATGTCAAAGAGAGGACAAGGAAAAGTTGTATTCTCAGACATTCATGATAGAGACGGAAAAATCCAATTATTCATAAAAATTGATGCTGTTGGAGAAGATAATTTAAAAGCTTATAAGAGTTTTGACTTAGGTGACTGGGTTGCAGCAACAGGAGAAGTATTTAAAACTAAAACTGGAGAAGTTTCAGTTAAAGTTACAGATTTCGAATTAACTTGTAAATCATTAAAACCACTTCCAGAAAAGTTCCATGGATTAAAAGATCCTGACTTAAGATATAGACAAAGAGAAGTGGATATAATAACTAACCCAGAAGTAAAAGATACTTTCATAAAGAGAACAAAAATAATAAAAGGTATAAGAGAATTCTTAGATAATAGAGGATTCTTAGAAGTTGATACACCAATACTTTCACCAATAGCTGGTGGTGCAGCTGCTAGACCATTTATAACTCATCACAATGCATTAGATATAGATATGTATTTAAGAATTGCTACAGAGTTATACTTAAAGAGATTAATAGTAGCTGGATTTGAAAAAGTTTATGAAATGGGTAAAAACTTCAGAAATGAAGGAGTTTCAGTAAGACATAATCCAGAATTTACTGCTATAGAATTATATCAAGCATATGCTGATTATAATGATATGATGGAAATTATGGAAAATATGATTGCTTATGTATGTGAAAAAGTAAATGGAACTACTAAAGTAATTTACGAAGGAACAGAAATAGACTTTAAACCACCATGGAGAAGAATCACTATGGTTGATGCTGTTAAAGAATATGCAGGAGTAGACTTTAATGAAATTAAATCAGATGAAGAAGCTCAAGCTATAGCTAAAGAAAAGAACTTAGAATTCCCAAAACCACTTGATAAAGTAACTAAGGGAGAAGTTCTTAACATGTTATTCGAAGAATATGGTGAATCAAAATTAATTCAACCAACATTCTTAGTTGACTATCCAGTAGAAATCTCACCTCTTACTAAGAAAAAGAGAGGAAATGAAGAATTTACTGAAAGATTTGAAGGATTCGTATATGGAAGAGAAGTATGTAATGCATACTCAGAACTTAACGATCCAATAGTTCAAAGACAAAGATTTGAACAACAAGCTAAGGAGAGAGAATACGGAGATGATGAAGCATACATGTTAGACGAAGAGTTCATGAGTGCTTTAGAAACAGGTATGCCTCCAACAGGTGGACTTGGAATAGGTATTGATAGAATGATAATGTTCTTAACTGATTCATCATCAATAAGAGACGTTATTTTATTCCCAACAATGAAACCAGCAAAATAGTTAATATATTTAAGGATATCTCATTAGGGATATCCTTTTTATATTTATTTGATAAAATAAAAATATTTTTATAGATTAATACAAGGCGGTTTACGACTAAATTATAATTAATAAAAACATATTATTAAAAATATAATATAAAAAGTTTTAAAAAAATAGTTGCATTTTATAAAAAAGATGATATAATATCAAATGTAGCAAACATTCCGCGATAGCTCAACGGTGGAGCACTCGGCTGTTAACCGATAGGTTGGAGGTTCGAATCCTCTTCGCGGAGCCATTTTAATTTTGTTTGATACTTAAAATATTCCGCGATAGCTCAACGGTGGAGCACTCGGCTGTTAACCGATAGGTTGGAGGTTCGAATCCTCTTCGCGGAGCCATTTTAATTTTATTTAATACTAAAATATTCCGCGATAGCTCAACGGTGGAGCACTCGGCTGTTAACCGATAGGTTGGAGGTTCGAATCCTCTTCGCGGAGCCATTTTTTTATTTAGACTAGAATTTTTCGCAGTGATTTTTAATCACTGCTTTTTTATTAAATAAATTTATATGCCTTGACATATAAAAACCTTTTGGTAAAATTAATTTATGATTTAAAATTTAATAGATGCGTTGATAAAGAAGAGTAGATTTATATTTATTTATAGAGAGATGATGGTAGGTGCAAATCATTAATAAATTAAATTGAAGGGAGCTTTTGAGCATTTTAGTTAGAAAGTTGGGCTTTAGCCAAGAAGGGTGGAACCGCGGAAAGTTTTTCGTCCCTTTATTGTGCTTAAGGCTTTTTTTATTATAAAAAAATTTTTTGGAGGGATTAACAATGGCAGTAGAAAAGACTATGGAAAAAATAGTTTCACTATGTAAGAACAGAGGATTTATATTCCCAGGTTCAGATATATATGGTGGACTTGCAAACTCATGGGATTACGGTCCTTTAGGAGTAGAATTTAAAAATAACGTAAAAAAAGCATGGTGGAAGAAATTCGTTCAAGAAAGCCCATACAACGTAGGAGTTGATTGTGCTATCTTAATGAACAAAGAAGTTTGGGTAGCATCAGGTCACTTAGGTGGATTCTCAGATCCATTAATGGATTGTAAAGAATGTAAGTCAAGATTTAGAGCTGATAAATTAGTTGAAGATCATATGACTGAAAGCGGAGTAGAAGTTGCTTCAGCAGATGGTATGTCAAATGAGCAATTAAAAGCATACATAGAAGAACATAATATAGTATGTCCTAAATGTGGAAAGATGAACTATACTGAAATAAGACAATTCAACTTAATGTTTAAGACTTTCCAAGGAGTAACTGAAGATGCTAAAAATGAAATATACTTAAGACCAGAAACAGCTCAAGGTATATTTGTAAACTTTAAGCAAGTTCAAAGAAGTTCAAGAAAGAAAGTACCATTTGGTATAGCACAAATAGGTAAATCATTCAGAAATGAAATTACACCAGGTAACTTTACATTTAGAACAAGAGAATTTGAACAAATGGAATTAGAATTCTTCTGTAAACCAGGAACAGATTTAGAATGGTTTGAATACTGGAGAGGATACTGCTGGAACTTCTTATTAAACTTAGGAATGACTAAAGATTCATTAAGATTAAGAGATCATGAAGCAGAGGAATTATCATTCTATTCAAAAGCAACATCAGATATAGAATATTTATTTCCATTTGGTTGGGGAGAACTTTGGGGAATAGCTGATAGAACAGACTATGACTTAAAGAAGCATGAAGAACATTCAGGTCAAGATATGAGTTACTTAGATCCTTCAAACAATGAAAGATATGTACCATATTGTATAGAACCATCATTAGGAGCAGATAGAGTTGCTTTAGCATTTTTAGTTGATGCTTATGATGAAGAAGACTTATCAACAGAAACAAAACAAGATTCAAGAGTTGTAATGCACCTTCATCCAGCACTTGCACCATTTAAAGCTGCTATATTACCTTTATCAAAGAAATTATCAGATAAAGCTTTAGAAGTTTATGGAGAATTAGCTAAGAAATTCAATGTAGATTTTGATGAAACAGGAAGTATCGGTAAGAGATATAGAAGACAAGATGAAATTGGTACTCCATTCTGTATAACAGTAGACTTTGATACATTAGAAGATGAAGCAGTAACTGTTAGAGATAGAGATTCAATGGAACAAGAAAGAATAAAGATAGAAGAATTAGAAGCTTATATAGCTAAGAGTTTAGAGTTTTAGTATATAACTTTAATTAGTATAAGGAGTACTTATTTTAAGTGCTCCTTATATTTTAATATTAAAAATAAATAAAATTTTTATGTGAATAGTTTTTTATATTAAAAATAGGATAATATCAATATAGAGAATAATGAAAATTTTGGAGGGTATAAAGATGGCTGAGATATTAAATAAAAAAGTATTTAATTTTTATGGAGAAATAGAAGTACCTAAGGAACTAACTAAATTTATAAATAAAAATGAAAATATATTATTTGCAATAAAAACATTTAGAGATGCGGCAATAATTACAGATAAAAAGATATTAATATGTGATAAGCAAGGATTAACAGGTAAAAAGGTTGAATATTTTGTAATACCATATAGCAAAATAGTTACATATTCAATTGAAACATCAGGAAGATTTGATTTAGATTCAGAAATAAAATTAACTTTATCTGGTGGACTTGAAATAGAACTTCAATTTTTAAAAGATAAAAATATGAATGATCTTTTATTTAAAGTATTTAATGTAATAGATTCATATATAATAAAATAAAAAAAGCACTTAAATAGTGCTTTTTTATTTTATTATATTAAATCATTGAATTTTAATAGAAAACAAAATTAAACTATTTATATTTTGTTAAATTGGTATATATGATGCTGTAGAGTAGTTAAAAATAATAATATATAGTGTTATAATTAGAAACAAATGGGACAAAATTAAAAAAAGACTCATAATATAATTAAGTTAAGGCAAGGAAGACTTGGAGGCAAAGTATGAGAAAAGATTTTAAAGAGTTTAAAGATTTTATAAAAGGTAAGAAAGTAGCTGTAGTAGGTATAGGAGTTAGTAACATTCCTCTTATAAATTTTTTAGTTGAATTAGATGCAAAAGTAACTGCTTTTGATATGAAGACAGAAGATAAACTTGGATCTATAGCTGAAGAATTTAAAAATAAAGGTGTTTGTCTTTCACTTGGAGAAAATTATTTAGATAATTTAAGTGGATTTGATGTTGTATTTAAAACTCCATCCATGAGAATAGATTGTGATGCTTTGGTTAAAGCAAAAGAAGAAGGTGCATACATAACATCAGAGATGGAAGAATTCGTTAGATATTGCAAAGGAAAAATTTATGGTGTAACAGGTAGTGACGGAAAAACAACAACAACAACTATAATATCAAAATTATTAGAAAAACAAGGATATAAAACTTGGGTTGGAGGAAACATAGGAACACCTCTTTTTGCTCAAATAGAAGATATAAAGAAAGAAGATATGGTAGTTTTAGAATTATCAAGTTTTCAACTTATGACTATGGACTTACCTATAGATGTAGCTATATGTACAAATTTAGCTCCTAACCATTTAGATATGCATAAAGACATGCAAGAATATATAGATTCTAAGAAAAATATATTCTTATATGGAGAAAAGAATGGAGTTTTAGTTGTAAATAGAGAAAATGAAATAACTTATTCATTTGAAAAAGAAGCTAAAGGTGAGGTTAGAGAATTTAGTTCAAAAAGAGTCTTAAAAAATGGAGCCTATTATGAGAACGGAAAACTTTACTTAGAAGGAAAAGAAGTAATAAGTAGAAATGAAATATTATTAAAAGGAATGCATAATGTTGAAAATTACTTAGCTGCCTTTATAGCAACTAAAGATGATGTTGAAATAAATACAATGATAGAAGTTTGTAAAACTTTTGGTGGTGTTGAGCATAGATGTGAATTAGTTAGAGAAATTGATGGTGTCAAGTATTATAATGATTCAATAGCATCAAGCCCTACAAGAACATTAGCTGGATTAAAAGCCTTTGACGAAGAGGTAATTTTAATAGCTGGAGGATATGATAAGCATATTCCTTTCAAACCATTAGCTGATGAAGGTTATAAATTTATAAAAACTTTGATTTTATTAGGAGATACAAAAGAAAAAATTAAAGAAGTATTTAATGTTCTAAAAGAAGAAAAAGGAATAGAAATAAAAATTATAGAAGTTAATGATTTAGAGGAAGCAGTTTCAAAGGCAAGAGAGATTTCAAAGAGTGGTGATATAATAACATTATCACCAGCTTGTGCATCATTTGATATGTTCCCTAACTTTATGGCTAGAGGAGATAAATTCAAAGAAATAGTTAATGCTTTAAAATAATGACAAAAAAAGCTACACATAAGTGTAGCTTTTTTTGCTTTTAGTATTAAATTTAATTAAATTAAGCTTGTAGTTTAAGAGTAAATACAAGGAAAACTCAAAATAAATATGAGAAAATGTATTAATAAATGACAAAAATAAGGATAACTGAACCTAGTGTATCTTAACTAGAAAACTATAGTAATTATGAGAAATAATTAGAAATAATCTGATAATTTAATGAAATGAGTAGTTTTTAAAAAATGTGTCTAAAATAATCATGATATTATAATATCCGTCGTCAGGTGATGGCGACAACGCAAAACACTTTCAAGTTTGATTGAAAAAACTTTTTAAAAAAGTTGTTGACAATAAGAAACTTAAGTGTTAATATATAAAAGCGGTCAACGGAACCGCACAGATCTTTGAAAATTGAACAGA
>NZ_AVSV01000017.1 GCF_000498355.1 Clostridium sp. Ade.TY
TAAAGAATAGCTTTTTCTTATTAGTCTTATACTATAACATTATATATTTTTATAATTAATGTGTGAAACCATATGCACCTTTTTTAGTTTCTCTATCTTGAAGTACACGAGCTTTATTAAGAGCTTCAATACCATCTTTAATGTCTTGCATTAATTGTTCTGCCATATTATGACCAAGGTCAGCACGACATACAATACGTTGAATTATTACATCTTGTAAGTTTTCTGGTAATGGATAAGCAGGTACTTGCCATCCCTTCATTAATAGTCTATCTGCTAAATCGTATAATGTCCATTCTACATTAGCATCTTCTTTTAATTTAAAGCATACTATTGGTAAGTTTGATCCATCATTATATATTTCAAATAATCCCATATTTTCTATTTCTTTTGCTAAGTACATAGCTACATCTTTTGTTCTTTGATGTATTTGTCTATATCCTTCAAATCCATATCTTAAGAAATTATAATATTGACCTATGATTTGACTTGCACTTCTTGAGAAGTTAATAGCCATTGTTGGTAATTTACCACCTAAGTAACTTACTTCAAATACTAATTCTTTTGGTAAGTATTGTTCATCTTTCCACATTACCCAACCTATTCCTGGATAAACAAGTCCATATTTATGACCTGATGTACTGATTGAAACAACATTTTTTAATCTAAAATCCCATTCTAAATCTGGTTCAATAAATGGTGCAAATAATCCACCTGAAGCACCATCAACGTGAATTGGCACTGATAATTTTGCTGTTTTATTGTATTCTTCTATTTTTGCATCTAATGCCTTAATATCATCATATTTACCAGTATAAGTTATACCAAGTATACCAACTACACCAATTGTATATTCATCAACATAGTCTAATACTTTATCTATATTTAAACTCATATGTGTTTCATCTAATGGAACTAATCTCATTTCAATATCCCAATATACACAGAATTTTTCCCAACAAACTTGGTATCCTGATGATACTACTAAATTTGGTTTCTTAGCCATAACATCAATACCAGCTGCCTTAGCTCTGTTTCTCCATCTAAACTTCATTGCCATACCACCTAGCATACAAGCTTCTGATGATCCAACTGTTGAAGTACCCATATATTTCATATTTTCTGGTGCATGCCATAAATCAGCAAGTATATTAACACATCTGTTTTCAAGTTCAGTTGTTTGTGGATATTCTGATTTATCTATTGCATTTTTTTCTAATGTTTCTGCCATAATTTTAGTTGCTTCTGGTTCCATATATGTTTGACAGAATGTAGCTAAATTTAATCTTGCATTACCTTCATCCATTAATTCATCTTTAACTAATCTATAAGCTATTCTTGGTTCTATTGGATTTTTATGAAGAGTATATCTTGGTAACTCAACATCTTCCTCTTCAGTACCAAATATAGGTGTTCTATAAGTATCCTTTAACTTTTTATCATCTCTACTAAATAACATAGTAAATGCCTCCTTAAATTTTTATTTTCTAGGTTATTTATTTGAGTGTTCATTGGTAAAGTAGCACTTTCTTTAATAATTTTTTAGTCACTTACCTTATCAATGAACACAAATAAGCTATTTTTAAGATTTTTTATCTTTATCCATATTACTTGATTGATTCATAATATCTTCTGGATCTGGATTAATTTGATGTTGTCCTCTTGCAATCGGAGGAACAAATTTATTAACTTCATTATATTTTAATGCAACTGGTTCTTTAATATTTTTGTGTTCACTCTTATCATGTAATGCATAAATTGCAAATGGTATTATTAATACTATTACAAAACCTATTATAAGTATTGCTTCATACTCTTTAGCACTAGCTGCATCTAATGATGCTGGTGGCACAAAAGATATAACAAATGCAAATATTGACATAATAAAGCCAACTATACTAATTATCATTTTTACAATTGTTCCACCTGGTATTTGATACGCTCTTTTTAAATTCTTTTTCTTCAATACTAAAATAAAGTATGCTATAAAGAAGAAGAAATAAGCTACTAAGTAAACGACGACTGTAAGTGACATTGCAGTTAAGAATGAAACGTTATTACCACCGCCTCCAAATGTTAAAACTGCTGCCCATATTGTACATAAAATACCTTGAACAATAATTAATGGAACTGGAACATTATGTTTATTAACTTTTCTAAATGTTTTTGGAAGAATTCCTTTTTGAGCTGCTACATATAAACCTCTTGATGGTCCAACAACCCATGAACTAACTTCTCCCATAACTCCAACTGCAATCATTAATGCTATAATTTTTACAAGCCAAGTTCCGTGAGTAGTAAAATGTCCTATTAAAGCTGCAAATGTTTGAATAACACCTGAACTTAAATTTAAATCTGATTGTGGTATAACTGCTGCAACAGATAAACCACCCATAGTATCTAAAACTATTGCACATATTACTAATAGTAACATTGCTAATGGATAATCTCTTTTTGGATTTTTCATTTCATTAGCATGAGTAGCTGAAGCTTCAACACCCATATAAGCTAAAATAAATGATACGAAAATAACTAATGTATTTAATTTTGTAAAGTCTGGAAAAAATGTTCCAGAACTAATCTTAACGTCTATAGGATTTCCTTGAGCTATATAAGCTATTGCTAATCCAAATAATATTATTGAAGGAATTATTATACCTATAATAAATCCTGCTTTAGCTATTTTTGCTGTATACTTTGTACCAGCTAATTGAGTAAATGTTAATGCCCAAAATACTATTAATACACCGATAAATTTAATTGTTGGATTTGTATTAAGTGCTGGGAAATCAAATACATAAGATAATGCTCCTAGTATAAAGTAAAGCATTGTTATAAAACCGATTGATATTTCAAAAAATTGAAATGCAATTGCTGCAAAACCAAATCTTTCACCTAAAGTGTTTCCAACCCAAGCGAAAACACCACCTTCTTGCCAACCTTCAACAGTTGCCATTTCAGCTGCGCATAATGCTACTGGTATAAACCATAAGAATCCACCTGCTAATAGATAAAATACTAAAGTGAATCCAGATGTTGCAAATGTTGGATACTCATATGAAGCCATAACCATTGACGCTGTTATTGCAAAGAACCCAAACAAACTTAATGACTTAGCACTATTTGCTTTTGATCCGTTGTCCATATTTACACGACCCTTCAATATTTCTTTTTTATTAACTCCGATTCTTAAATTTGTCGACAAGTTTAAGTAAAGTAGGAGCTTTGGAACTCTATTGTTCCTGTCCATGGCTAAAGTATATCAACTGGTTTTTTTAGTGTAAATATTTAAAATTATCCATATTATACTATAAAACCAATATATATCTTTTAATCTTTAATTTTTAAAAACTATTTTCCTCTTTATCTATTTTCCTTAATTTTTCTTAGTTTTTCATACCACTTTATTTTTATAAGATATTAAAAGCCTTGTGTTTAAGCCATTTTTCACATTTATTCTTGTTTTTTCCAATTTATGAATTTTAATATCATCTACAAATACCCTATTTTACAGCATTTCAAAACAATTAACCTTAATATTATTTTCAATTAATTACTATTTATTTATAATTGTTACTTTTTTCAATTTATAGACACATACTAAAGTTCTTTCTTACTAATTTGTTTACTTGTTTCTATTTTGTTAAACTAAATAGACTATTTTTCTATAAAAATACATATTTTTAAGGCTTTATTGCAAAAAAGAAAGCAGTATTTTTAATTTTTAAAATACTGCTTCAGATTCAAAAAATATTTATTTATATATTTCAAAATATTTTTTCTCTAAATAATCTATAAAATATTTTGAATTTAATTCTTCTCCACTTACTTTTAATATAATTTCACTTGGTGAATATAAGCTAGCATATTTATGAATATTTTCATTTAACCAATTATGAATTCCACTTAAATTTCCATTTGTTATATCAGAATACATATCTTTATAGTCTTTTTTCATAACTTCTAGCATTTGAGCTCCATATAGATTTCCTAATGCATAACTAGGGAAATAACCAAATGAGCCATCTGACCAATGTATATCTTGTAATATTCCTTCACTATCATTTGAAGGTTCTACACCTAAATATTCTTTATATTTTCTATTCCACTCTTCTTTAACATTATCTACATCTAAGCTTCCATTTATAAGAGCTTTTTCAATTTCATATCTTATTATTATATGAAGGCTATATGTTAATTCATCAGATTCAGTTCTTATTAAAGATGGTTTTACACAATTTATAGCTTCATAAAATTCATTTAAACTTATATCTTTAAATTGTTTAAATTCATATTTTGCAAATGGTAAAAAGTATTCCCAAAATTCTTTACTTCTTCCTATAATATTTTCATAAAATCTTGATTGTGATTCATGAATACTCATTGAGAGTGATGTATCTAATCCTGTTTTTTGGAATTCATCTGGAATATCTTGATCATATATTCCATGACCACCTTCATGTATACAACTAAATAATGCTGATGTAAAATCAGGTACATTATAGTTTGTTGTTATTCTTACATCCCTATTTCCAAAGCTAGTTGTAAAAGGATGCATACTTTCATCTAATCTTCCAGCTTCAAAGTCATATCCCATTTTATTTAATATAAATTTTGATAGTTTTTCTTGAGATTCTTTATTAAATTCTCCTAATAGGAAACTTTTATCTACAACTTTGCCACTAGCATCTATTTTATTAAGTATATTTATTATACCTTCTTTAAGTTCTCCAAAAACCTTATCAAGTTTTTTAACTGTTAGACCTTCTTCATATTTATTTAATAATGTATCGTATTTATTGTCCTTATATCCTAAATAATCAATAAATTCTTTTTGAAAATCTATTATTTTCTTTAAATGCGGTTTAAATATTTCAAAATCTTTTTTCTCTTTAGCTTCTTCCCATGCACTTTCTGAAAGTGCTTGAGCTACTACAAATTTTCTATATCTATCTTCTGGAATTTTCTTTGTTTCATCATATTCTTTTCTTGCATTTTTAATTATAGCTTTATCAATTTTATTTAATCCTTCAACATTTTCATCAAAAAATTTTAGTAATTCTCCCATCTTATCTGATGTTGTCATCTTAAATATTTCACCTGATAAATGTTCAATTATTTCTGAGCGTTGCTCTATAGCCTTTCTTGGCATTTTAGTTTGCATATCCCAATAGATAATTTCTAAAGCCCCCATTGTCTTATGTATATCTTTAATATACTCTTTTAATTCTTTTAACTTTTCTTCTATCATAGCCCCCAAGTCTCCTTATTTTAATATTCTTTATCAAAATACAGTACAGATTCAGTTTCTCTACAGTATTTTGTTATTATACATTCACTTAATTTTCTTGGACATTTAAAACATACACATTGTAAGTCATTTCCATTACAGTTACCGTTTCTTTTTTCTGGACATTCTAAACAGTTAACTCCAACTCCTGCTGCCATAAAATATTCACTCCTTCATTAATCTTATAATCTAATTATATCAAAGATATAAAAAATAAGTTAGAAACCATTAAGTCCTAACTTATTTTATAAATTCTATTATTTAATTTTACATTAACATATCTCTCTTAATAAATACAAAATGTGCAACTATATATGATAATATAATTGTTATAATCATTGTTATAACCCCAAGTTGTGGAGTAAAGTGTATATTATTATGATACATAAACGCTATATCACCGGTAATTACACTTGGTGTACTACCATAATTTAAGAATACATATTGTGCTATTTCTGAAATCTTTTCACTTACCATAGGTAATACTGTTGATGCAACTGATATAATTACTGAAACTGCCATTGTTATCATACTACTCTTAAATAATGCTGATATCATAAATACAAATGCACAACAAGCTATTATAAATAATACTTGTAATAAGAAACTTTGAAGTACATAGTCACCCATAGTTGATTGATACCCAGAACCTATAACTCTATCTATTTGTTTATAACCATTTCTAAGAAGTACTTCTTGATTAACTTGATATTTGATTCCAAGCTCTACTGGCATCTTTAAATCACTAAATCCAGTAAATGCCCCTACAATCCCAAAGGTTGCAATTTCCGCACCACATATCAATCCTACAACTGTTATTATTACAGCTATGAATTTTGATAATATAACTTTTGCTCTTGATATAGGCTGAACTAATAAAAATTTAACAGTAGCAGGTGTACATTCTCCTGAAACTATATCACTCATAAATACAGCTATACCTGCAACTAATATTACCATCCCTAATATAGTCATCCCTTGAATTGCTAAGTTTCCAGGATATAATTCCCATCTTTCAACTGGTTTTATATTATTATCTAATAAATATTGCTTATTTTCTATTTGTTGCTTTACACCTTGTATATATTCCTTATTTTCTTTTGTCTGATCAGCACCTTTTAATTCATTTTTTAAATTCGCAATTTCAGTTTTAACTGTTTCTCTCCAATCAACAGCTACACCAGTTGCTAATATTTTTTCTTGGTGCTTTCTTTCACTTTCTAATCTATCAATTTCACTTTTTAAAGATAAAATATGCTCTTCTTGTGATTTTATAACTTCTTTACTTTCTTTTCTAGATTTAAAATCATTTAATTGACTTGTTGCGTTTTTAAGTTCTTCTTTTTGCCAATTTAAATTATTATCTATCATTTCTATTTGACCTTGAGGAGATCTCCAATGTTCCATACCATCTGCATTTATCTTTTGAACTGCAACTAATCCAACCATTGATAAACAGAATAATCCAAATACTATCCAAGTTTTTCCTCTTTTAAACATCTTAATTAATTCATTCTTAACTAAGGTAAATAACATTATCTTATCCCCCCTTCAACAAGCTCCATGTACCTTTGTTCTAATCCTTCTCTATTTTTATAAACTTCTTCTACTGATACATTTTCTTTTACTAATATTTTTATAAGTTCTGGAGTTGTTCCTGAGTGAATAACTACATTTATTCTAGAGTCTAATATAGTTGAAGTTATTACAAAAGGCTGTTTTGTAAGTATTTCACAAACTTTCTTTTGCTCATCATTAATTATTAGTGTTATACTTTCTTTTTCTGTCCCCGTTACTGCTTCTTCCATATTTTCAACAGCTTTAATAACTCCATCATTTATGAAAGCAACGGTATCACATAATTGTTGAACTTCACTTAATATATGTGATGATATAAATACAGCCATTCCTCTTTCCCTTGCTGCTTTTTTTACTATTTCTCTAAAATCTATAATTCCTGATGGGTCTAATCCATTTGTAGGTTCATCTAATATTAATAATCTCGGATTTCCTATAAGTGCTGCTGCAAGTCCAAGTCTTTGCTTCATTCCTAGTGAGTACTTTTTAACCTTATCATTAATTCTATTTTCTAATCCTACAAGTTTTATTAAATCATCAACTTCATCTTTAGTTACTTTTCTTATTCTTGCAATTTGCATTAAGTTTTCTCTTCCAGAAAGGTACTTATAAAGTTCAGGATTTTCAACAACTGCTCCTACATCCCTTAATGCCTTCTCTTTATTCTTAAAAAGATCTTCTCCACATATCTTAACATCTCCAGAAGTAGGATTAATAAGTCCAACTAACATTCTTATTGTTGTTGTCTTACCAGCACCATTTGGTCCTAAAAATCCATATATTTCTCCTTCTTGTACTGTAAAGTTTAAATCTTTTATTATTTCACGTTTACCGATTATTTTTTTAAGATTTTTAACTTCTAAAACATTCATTTATTAACCTCCCTAGGATTTTCTATATTCTAATTGTAAACACAACTTCTTAATATAAATTAATATTAAATCTTATTAAATTCTTAACAATTCCTTAACTATATAATTATAATTTAAATGTTCCAAATAAAAAATAGAAAGACTGTAACTAAAAGATGATTTTTAATCATCTTTTAGTTGCAGTCTCTACTTATACATAAATCTTACTATTTTTTAATTATTATTCCCAGTAAGCATCTTCACCTAATAAAGTATCATCTAATCCTTTTATCTGTTCCTTCTTAGTAGTTCTAATTGGGAATATACTATCTATAACCTTAAGTATTATAAATGTTAATATAAATGAATAAACAGCAACTATTGCTACTCCTAATAATTGTATTAAAAATTGATGCATTCCACCTTGAATATGATTAATTGTAGCACTTGCAAATATACCAACTAATAAACTACCTGTAAGTCCTCCCATTCCATGAACTCCCCAAACATCAAGAGCATCATCCCATTTCATTTTATTTTTAAATTCAATACTTAAAAAACAAACTATAGGTCCTATTATTCCTATTATTATAGCCATCTTTGGATCAACATAGCCTGCACATGGAGTAATTGTAGCAAGTCCTGCAACTGAACCTGTAAGCAAATCTGTAAATAATAATTTTTTATTTATTATTATTGAAATTATCATCCAAACTACCATGGCAACTGCTGCAGCTATTGCTGTATTTATAAATGCTGCTGCTGCAACACTATCTGCTGCAAGTGAACCACCAGTATTAAATCCAAACCATCCAAACCATAATAAACCTGTACCTATTGCAACTATAACAAGATTATTAGGATTCATCTTTTCTCCTGATTTTATTGCTCTTTTTCCTAAATACATTACTGTAGCTAATGCTCCAAAACCTGCACTAACATGAATTACTGTTCCTCCAGCAAAATCTATAAAACCTAATTTGCTTAAAAAGCCTCCACCCCATACCCAATGGCATACTGGAATATATATTAATATAGTCCATATTATAAGTATAGTTATGTATCCTTTTAAATTAAGTCTATCTGCAAAAGCTCCTGTCATTAATGGAGCTGTTATTACTGCAAACATTAATTGATATGCAAAAAACATTACAAATGGTATTGTTGAACCATAAGTTGGATTTGGTGCCAATCCAACTGATTTCATCGCGAAAAATTGACTAATATTACCTATTACTCCTCCATGATCCGCTCCATAAGCTAAACTAAAACCTCCAAATATCCATATTACAGTTACTATACCCATTGATATGAAACATTGCATCATCATTATGACTACATTTTTTTTCCTGACTAATCCACCATAAAAAAATGCTAATCCAGGTGTCATTAAACATACTAATGCAGTACATATAATCATAAATGCAGTATTACCTGTATTTATTGCTGCCATAATATTATCTCCTTTCATAATTTAATTTCTAATCTATCATTTTGATAATATTTCAGCTCTTATTTTATAACTAAGATTTACTTTTGTAATATAAAAATAGAAATTTTTACAAACCTAATATAACGTTAAAACTAAAAAGTAATTAATTTGAATTTATGTATTTTTATTGATTTTAAATCTTATATAAAGTTACTATTTATTGAATTATAAAAACTATAATTTTATAATCTTCATTTTTTAGTAAATTTATGGAAAAAATCACCTAAAATTTATATATTCTTATACTTTTTTTATACTATTTCCTCAAAAAGTTACCATTTTAAAAATAAAGAAACATTTCTAAGATATTTATTACATTAAAACTAATATTATTTCTCATATATATTTTAAAAATACTTTTATTCTTTCTCATTAAACTTCTTTATTTCTCTTTATTTAAATCATTTTTTAATTTATAAATCTCTCATTTTATATAGATTTTTTTGTTTAATTTATTTTACATAATTATGTAAATATTCATTTTACGTTAATTGATTAGAAAATATTACAGTGCTATGCTTTAGCTATACGCCAAAGTATTGACGCAAATAAATCAAATATGAGGTGAATGTTATGAATATGAATAATATTAATTTAGAAACTCTAGTAGAAAAAAATAAAAAATATATAAAAGATGGACACGTTGCTACATACATACCAGCTCTTGCAAAAGTTAATCCTAACCAACTAGGTGTTTCAATTTATAACCTAGAAGATAATAAAGAATACTCATCAGGTGACTATGAAGTAAGATTTGCAATCGAAAGTATTTCTAAAGTTCCAACTTTAATACTTGCTATATTAGACAACGGAATTGAAAATGTATTTAAAGAAGTTGGTACTGAACCAACTGGCTTTGCATTTAATTCTATTATGAATATGCAAATAAATCATAGAAATAAACCAACTAATCCATTTATTAATGCAGGAGCCATTAAAGTAACTTCTCTTGTTAAAGATAAAGATACAGAAGAGCGTTCAGGCAGAATATTAAATTTTTTCAAAAAAATAATGGGCGATGACGGAATTACATTAGATACTGAAATTTATTTATCCGAAAAATCTACTGGAGATGTTAACAGATCTCTTGCTTACTATATGAAGGGAAATAATATGATTAAAGGAGATATTCCTGATATATTAGATTCTTATTTTAGACAATGTTCTATGTTAGTTACTGCAAAAGGTTTAGCAAGAATGGGAGCTGTACTTGCAAATGAAGGTGTTATGCCTTGGAATAATGAAAGATTATTCTCAATTGAAACAGCTACTGTTGTTAAATCATTAATGACTACTTGTGGATTATATGATGAATCTGGAACATTTTCAGTTCACGTTGGAGTTCCTTCAAAAAGTGGTGTAGGTGGAGGAATACTTTCAGCAGTTCCAAGTAAATGCGGAATAGGTTTATTTAGTCCTGCACTTGATGTTCCTGGTAATAGTGCTGCTAGTATAAAATTACTTAAAGATATAACTGATACATTAGAATTAGATATTTTCAGATAAAAAAAGTCTAACCTTTTTATAAAAAAGGTTAGGCTTTTTTTATTTATAAATTTTTATTTAGTATTAAGTTATCAATTGCTTTATCTTACATTAATTTAATAAAAAATACTCTATAAATTTTTATAGAGTATTTTTTATGTTCTATATTATAAAAACATTTGAAATAATATTATTGCTATTACACCTGGTATCCCAAATATACCTGCAACAAGTGCAGTTATAACATTAATTCCTATATATATACCAAAATGTACACCTATTAAATTAATGATATATAATAACACAACTCCACATATACCATTTATTAATAGTTTAAGTGGCCACTTTAATAGCTTTAAAAGAACATATAATATTACTAATCCTATTATTCCATAAATAATTAAATCAAGATTCATAATCTCACCCTCTTTATTTTTAAATTATATTTTATATATACATTAAAACATTTTTATTTATAACAGATTATTATATTAACCATTGTTATCATTCATTATAATAGACAACATTTATAATATTAATACATTTAATAAAAATATTGTTTTTATTTAACTTTTAAGTAACACTTTTTTCTAAACATCATACATTGTTATCATAAGAAGCTTTTCACTCATTCTCAAACAAAACTTCTAACTCCCATCTATATTAAGGGCTCTTTAGAGCCCTTCTTTTTATATTTGAGTTCTTCCCTGTAATGCCTTTGAAAGTGTAACCTCATCTGCGTACTCTAAATCTCCTCCAACTGGAATACCTGCAGCAATTCTTGTTACCTTAACATCTAATGGCTTAAGTATTTTTGCTATATACATAGCTGTAGCTTCGCCTTCAATATTAGGATTTGTCGCTATTATAACTTCTTTAATTTCTTCTCTCATTCTTGAAACTAATTCTCTTATTCTAATATCTTGAGGTCCTCTCCCTTGCATTGGTGAAAGATTTCCATGAAGTACATGATAAAGACCATTATATTCTTTAACTTTTTCCATAGTCATAATATCTTTTGGCTGTTCAACTACACATATAGTGCTTTTATCCCTACTTGGGTTACTACATATTGCACAAGGATCTGAATCAGTGAAGTTACCACAAACTGAACAATATTTTATTGTTCCTCTAGCTTTAACTAATGCATCAGCAAATTCTCTAACTTCATCTTCTGGTAAATTTAATACATGAAGTGTTAATCTCTGCGCTGTTTTTTTACCTATACTAGGTAATTTCGCGAATTCTTCTATTAATTTTTCTATTGTAACTGGATAAAATTCCATAAATATCTCCCCTTAAATTTATATAAATTTATTTTTACTTTTATTAATATACGTAAAACTATCTTTTAGTTTAATATAGTTTATAACTTTTAACAACTCATATATAAAAATTATAAAAAGCCAGCTAAAAGCTGGCTTTAAATCTACTTTTTTTAATTAAAATAATCCTGGTATGTTTAATCCACCAGTTACTTTACCCATTTGACTTGCAGTTTCTTGTTCTGCCTTTCTTAGAGCTTCATTTACTGCACTTAGTACTAAATCTTCTAACATTTCTATGTCATCTTCATCTACTACTTCTGGCTTTATGTTAATAGATAATATATCTTTTTTACCATTTGCAGTTACAGTTACAGCTCCGCCTCCAACTGATGCTACAAATTCTTTTTCTTCAAGCTCTTTTTGCATTTGCTCCATTTTCTTTTGCATTTGCTGTGCTTGTTTCATTAAGTTATTCATTCCTCCCATACCGCCTGGGAATCCACCTCTTGCCATATATATATCCTCCTTATAAATAGATTCTAACTTTAATTATATAGCATTTTCTTTTACATTACTATACATATAAACTCAGTATTTACTAGTATGCTTACTATTATAGGTATGTTTTTTATTTTATAATGTACCAATTAATATTAGTCTTTATTCATCAATAATATCTAAAAACTCTGATCCTATGACATCCGTTAAAACTTGCTCTGGATCTGAATTTTCTTTATGTTCATCAATTACAGTAAAGTGAACTCTTACTTTATTTCTTAATACTTCTGAGAAAACTTCATTTATAATTTTATTGTTTTCTGGTTTTTCTAATCTATTTTTATTAAATGAATATTGCTCATTATATTGAATAGTTATTACACCATTTTTACAATCAACAGGTCTTCCTGTTGTTATTGATGCATAAATTATCATTGCTCTTCTATTTTTAAATTCTTCTAATATATCTTTCCAAGCAGATTTAACTAATTGAATTGTCACATCATTTGAAAGATTTTCATCTTCCATCTCTACATTTTTTGAAACTGTAGTTTTTAAATTATCTAAATTTTTTGCTGTATTATTAGGTGCAACTTGATTGCTTCTAACATTATTTGCATTAACAACATTGGCAACTGGAACTTGAATCTTTCCTGATTTTAATGCTGCTTCTAATTTATTAATTCTACTAAGTATTACCTCATTTGATGTGTCATATTCTATTTTGCATATTTTAATTATTGCAAGCTCTAAATATAATCTTGCTTGTTTTGACATCTTTGCATTAATTTCTGCCTCTTGAAGTATTCTTATACTTCTCATTATTTCTTCAACTCTTATTCTATCACCTTGCTCTTTTACTAAAGCAATATTTTCAAGTGACATATCAAGAACTTCTTCTGGATTATTTGTAACTTTAATCATTAAAAGATTTCTATAATGTGCTATTAAATCTTTTATAAATAAAAATACATCCTTACCTGCAAATACTATTTTATCAATTATAGTCATAGCTTTTTCTATATTTCTCTCTATAGTTGCAGATGTTAAATCAAATAAGTATTCATTAGTAACTAATCCAAGCATTGATACTAGCTCTTCATAGTCTACATTTCCATCACCCATAGCAATAGCTTGATCTAATATACTTAAAGAGTCTCTCATTGCTCCATCTGAAACTCTTGCAATAAGATCTAAACTTTTATCATCTGCAAAAACTCCTTTATCTTCTACAATAGTTCTAAGTCTTCCTGTTATTTCTGAATTATTTATTCTCTTAAAGTCAAATCTTTGACATCTTGAAAGAATTGTTATTGGAAGCTTTTGAGGATCTGTTGTTGCAAGTATAAATATTACATTTGCTGGTGGTTCTTCTAAAGTTTTAAGGAATGCATTAACGGCTCCAGTTGATAACATATGAACCTCATCCATTATATAAACTTTATATTTAGCTTCTTGTGGTGGATATTTAGAATCATCTATAATATCTCTAATTTTATCTACACCATTGTTTGAAGCTGCATCTAGTTCTGTAACATCAATTGCTAAGCCTTCATTTATTTTTTTACACATATCACATTCATTACAAGGCTCACCATCTTTAAGGTTTAAACAATTTAATGCTTTTGCAAATACTTTTGCAGTAGAAGTTTTACCTGTACCTCTTGTTCCACAAAAAAGGTACGCATGGGCTATTCTGTCATTTAATATTTGATTTTTTAATGTTGTTGTTATATGTTCTTGACCTACTACATCATCAAATGTTTTCGGTCTCCATTCTCTATATAACGCTGTATATGCCAAGGGCTTTCCACCTCTTTTTCTAAAGTTAAACTTAAATTAATTATACAATAAATATATTAATAAAACTACGGATAAACAGTTATTAGTAATTATGCCCCTTTATTAAGGTTTTCAATAAAATATTATATTTTTTATGTTAAATAACATAATATTTTTTTAAATTTAGTTTACATATAATAAAATCAAATACTTTAATGCTAATATAGTTATATAAAATAATTGAGGTGATTAACATGAAAAAAAAATTACTTCCTATGCAAAAAAGTCATCTAATATATTTTGTAGTAGGATTAATAGTTGCAATATTTTCTGCTATATTTATTTATTATTCAGTTTCAAATAATTATTTAATAAACTTTAATCCTAAAAGATTAAAAGATTTTGCAAAATCACTTGCAACAATAGCTGAAATAGGATTTTTCTTAGCAATTGGTTTATTTGTTCTTAGATTTATAATTAAAAATTTAAATCAAAAAGGAGTAACCATATTAGATAAAGGATTAAATAAAATTCATATAGATATTCCAAAAGAAGTTCAAAGTGAATTTTTAGAAAGTACTATATTAGCAAAGGTTAGAAAATTTTTATTAAGCATATCCAAAATTTTTCAAAGATTTCATATAATAATAGTTTTATTAGCTCTTTCAATAATAATAATTCATGCTTATATATTCTTGCATTTAGGATTTAAGTGGACTATTGGATATATTCTTGGAGTTTTAACTCTTATTGATTTAGCCTTAATGCTTATAACAGGTATATTTAGAATCTTTAATAAAAGCATCCATGCTCACAAAGGACTTGGCATAATTTTTATAATATTAATGTGCTTACACATAGCATTAGTTTAATTTTAAACTAATGCTTTTTTATTTTTTATAGTTTTTATTTTTTAACTATTTCCTACTAATAATATGATAAAATAATATGAAATGAAACGAGAGGAGATTTTTTAAATGAGCTTATACGATAATCAATATCTTGACATTGTAGAAAAAATTTTAGAAAACGGATATTATGACCAAAATAGAACTGGGGTGGCTACATACAAACTTCCACATCAAATAATGCAATTTGATTTAGAAAAGGAATTCCCTATTCTTACAACTAAATTCGTAGCTTTTAAAACTGCAGTTAAAGAACTTTTATGGATATATAAAGACCAATCAAATAGCGTTAAAAAGCTTCAAGAGCAAAACGTTAAGATTTGGAACGAATGGATGATGGATGACGGAACTATCGGTACATCATATGGATGGGTTGTTAAAAAATTTAATCAACTTGATAATTTAATAGATGCATTAAAAAATAACCCACAAGATAGAAGAATGATGATTAACTTATGGCAAATACCATACTTAGATACTGGTGCACTTCACCCATGCTGTTTCCTTACAATGTGGGATGTAACTGATGGAAGATTAAACTGTATGCTTGTACAACGTTCAGGAGATATTCCTCTAGGTGTTCCATTTAATACTAGTCAATATGCAGTACTTGTTCATCTTATAGCACAAGTAACAGGATTAAAACCAGGATTATTTACTCATGTTATAAATAATGCACATATTTATGAAAATCAAATTGAAGGAATGAAAATTCAATTATCAAGAAGAAATCAAGCATTTGAAGCTCCAAAACTATGGATAAACCCAGAAATAAAAGACTTCTATGATTTTACTCCAGATGATATAAAATTAGAAAACTATGAGCATCATCCTGCTATTAAAATGGAGGTATCTGTTTAATGTTATCTATAATAGTTGCAATAGCATCTAATAATGCAATAGGTAAAGATAATTCTCTTTTATGGCATATTTCTGAAGACTTAAAAAGATTTAAAGAAATAACATCAGGACATAAAATACTTATGGGAAGAAAAACTTTTGAATCTCTTCCAGGTATTTTACCAAATAGAGAACATATAATTCTAACTAGAGATAAAAACTTTAATTTAGATTCTGATAAAGTAACTGTTATCAATAATATTGAGGATGCTATCAAATTTTATAAAAATTCTGATGAAGAAGTTTTTATAATAGGTGGTGGAGAAATCTATAAACAATTCCTTAAATACGCAAATAAACTTTACTTAACAAAAGTTAATAAAGATTTTGATGCAGATACATTTTTTCCACAAATAAACTTGGATGAATGGGAAGTTATCCACAATTCAGAAACAAAAGTGGATGAAAAAAGTGGATTAAATTTTGAATTCATTGATTTTCTAAGAAAATAATTTTTTAAATAAATTAAATTAATTTAAGTGCGCCTCAAATTATATGGTTTTTTATATAATTTTAAGGTGCATTTTTTATAAAAATATTAGCCATATAAAGAAACTAAAAATAAAAAATTTATTTATAAACAAGAAAAAGAGGGTTACTTGCTCTTGGATGCAAGTTGCCCTCTCTTTCTTATCCTATTGTTTTTGTCCTATATTGTTAATCCTATTGAAGAGTAACCAAAATTAATTATTTACTGAATATATGTATTCTATCTTGAATATATGTATTCTCACGTTCAAAATAACATTAAAAAACCGTGCACCTCGCTTCGACAGTAGCTTATATGCGTTACCTATGCAGTTAGCTCAGGCCAGATTGATCCACGGCACACGGAAGGAACCACTTATTGCTGCTTCCTTCCGGACCTGACAAGGTTCATGGGCTCCCGTTGCGTGGGACCCAGCCATCAACACCACTTACATAGGGCAGGCCATACAAGCTAAAGCCTCCCCGAGGAATTCGATCCTGCTGTAGCGGATTGCAGGTTACAGGGCACCGCTAACTCCCCATCTAGCACGGTCTGGCGGAGAGAGTGGGATTTGAACCCACGGTAGAGTTTCCCCTACACACGCGTTCCAGGCGTGCTCCTTCGACCACTCGGACATCTCTCCAGATCAAAAACTTAAGCTTAAATAGTTTAACCTATCCAAATCTTAATATACAAAGTGTATTATAAACATATTAACTTTTAATACTGTTTCATTCTATCATAAATGTTATTTTAGTTCAATAGAAACATTTTCTTTATTAGTAAGCCTAATTATATAAAGAGATTAAACTTATACATAATATTATTTTTTATCATCTTCTGTTTTATTTAAGTCCTTATCTCTCATTTCTTTTTCTTCCTTAAACATTTGTTTTTTCATTTGTCCATTTATAAGTAAAATAGGCATTAAAAATACAAACAAAGCTATTCTTATTACTCCCGTTTTAGCAACAAATATTATACAAATAAGTACTATTAATTCTATTACGGTTAGTACATTAGATATTTTTCTCATTTCCATATTGTATTCCCCTAACTAAAAATATTTACTTTAAATTATATCAAATAATTGTTAAGTATATATAAATAAAAGCTAATCTATTATATATAGATTAGCTTTTATTTAATACTATTTTTAGAAAATATACTAACCTAATTAGAAAACGTTTTCTAATAATGTATAATTAATTTATTAAACTATTTAAGCCATAAACTAAATAGAATACCGGCTACTACTAATATTAATGCTCCACCTAATCTTGTAGCAATTTGTGCATAAGCCATTAAATTCATTCTTTTAGCTGCACCTAATATTTCTAAGTCTCCTGAACCACCTCTATTAACGTGACATAATCCAGCTGCTATTGATGCTTCTATTGGATAAAATCCAAATATTTTTGATGTAATCCAAGGACCTACTATAGCTCCAACAACTGCAAATAATGATATTACAATAGTTGTTAAATTAAATGAATGTAATAACTCTCCAAAATCAACCATTGCTATTCCAACACCTGCTATTAACACATAAAATAAATTTCCTACCATAAACTTTTGAACTTGCTTTGCTCCAACTCTTATATTTTCTGGAACTATATTTAATGCACAAGCTATTAATACAAACACAACCATATATGCAAATGGATGTATTACTATTCCCCCTATTGTTGGGAAAAATCCTTTTCCAAATAAATTAGCTAAGCAATAAAATGCTAATGTTATAAATAATCCAGCTGCTGCATCTTCAAAAGTAGCTTTTATATTAACTTTTTCTGATTTTGCATTAGCACTACCTTTTATTAATTCACCATGACCTGTCCATTGTGGTTTTTTATTACCTATACCATTTAAAATTGCACCTGCAATTATAGCTATAATATTTGCAATTGTAAGTATTGCCATAGCTGATGAATACCATATCTTTGGATCTTTTCCTGTAACTTGTCCCCAAATTTGGCTCATAGGTATTGCTCCAGCTCCATTACCACCACCCATTATTGGAAGTGCATAATTTAATATTACTTCTTTAGGTGATACTCCTGTTATTAATCCACCAATTACTGCTCCACCTGCTGCTGTAAGTGTTGCTATAAGTACCATTGGAATAAATCCACCAATTGTTTTTGCTAAAAACTTTCTATCAATAGATAATAAAGCTCCACAAATCATTATAGATATGTATAATTCTAAGAAACCACTATCAAAAAGTTGTTTTACATTTTTAACGTAAACAGTAGGTATAAGTCCTATATAAACAGCATATGATGTTGCTAAAAATGCAAGTATAGCTCCACCACCAAGGTAATCTTTCCAAATTGGTATTGAATCACCAATTTTACCCAAAACTATTCCTGATGTAAATACTAAAAATATACTTCCGACCATGTCTTTAGGTAATGATTTAGTTTCTATACCTAAAATAATTATAATTGCTCCAACAAGGAATAATGGCATAGGTATTCCAAAAAAACTTATTTTAAAAAACTTTTTTATAATTCCATCACCATGATCGCTTGTTTTATTTTTGCTTTGTATTTCCATATAACTTTCCTCCTTAAATACCTTTTATCTTAAATATAGTCTTACTGTTTCTGAAACTGCTTTGACTATATCACCCTCAAATACACCTGGTATAATTTTATCTTTTGTAGGATTTTCTACTAATGAAGCTAAATTCTTTGCAATAGCAATCATAAGATCATAACTTACTTCTTTAGCATTAGCTTCTAAAAGTCCTTTAAATAATCCTGGGAAAACTAATATGTTATTTATTTGATTTGGATAAGCTGGTCCACCTGTAGCTATTATAGCGGCACCTGCTTCTTTTGCTATTTCTGGTTTAATTTCTGGTGTAGGATTTGCAAGAGCAAATATGATTGGATCCTTACTCATAGTCTTTACCATATCAAAAGTTAAAACATTTCCTTCTGATAAACCTATAAATACATCTGCACCTTTAATTACATCTTCTAATTGACCTTTTATATGATTTGGATTTGTTATTTTTGCTATTTCTTGTTGAGGTTTATTTAATGTTTCATCTCCGCATACTAATGAACCATTTTTATCAACTAAAATTATATCTTTTATTCCTGCTTCATTTAATAATTTAGCAGTTGCTATTCCTGAAGCTCCAGCTCCTAATAATACAATTTTTAATGAATTAAAATCTTTATTTACAATCTTTGAAGCATTATACAATGCTGCTAATACAGCAATAGCAGTTCCATGTTGATCATCATGATAAACTGGTATATCTAGCTCTTTTTTTAGCATATCCTCTATATAAAAACATTCTGGTGCTTTTATATCCTCTAAATGTATTCCACTAAAACTATGAGCTATATTTTTTATTGTTTTTACTAATTCATCTCTTCCAACTTGATCTATACATAAAGGAATTGCATTTACTCCAGCTAATTGCTTATAAACTAAAGCTTTCGCTTCAACTATTGGAAATCCTGCCAATGTACCAATATTACCAAGCCCTAATACTGCTGTTCCATCAGTTATTACTGCTATTGAATTTCCTGTTGATGTTAATTTTCTTACACTGTTAGGATGATGTTCAACTTCTTTACAAACAGTTGATACTCCTGGTGTATATATTTGTGATAAATCTTCTTTATTCTTAATATCAAAATTTGAATTTATACTAATTAACCCATGTGCTAACTCACGTGTTTTTAATATCTCCTCTTTAGTCATATTAAAATACCTCTTTTCTAAATTTATACCAAATTTTTATTCAAAACCATGTTCAATATTATTTAAAATTTATATACACTTTTCCTTATATTCATTTATTAAATCATTTATAAAAGCTGTTAGTTCTTCTACTGAATGTTTTCTACTTCTTCCACATTCAACCGCGTCATTATTACATAGAAGGCATTTTCTTTTTGGCATACCTATATCTTCTCTACTTATTTTCAATAAATTTTTATAGAAAATATCTATATCAAACAATCTTCCTAAAGGATGTTCTTCTTCTAATTTAGCTGTTAACTCTTTAATCTCTTCTGGAGATTTATTTATTAAAAAATAAGCTTCGAATCCTGATGGACGTTCTACCTTATTTAGTGCTTTAGCATTTAGAATATTTTCTAATGATAAAACACCTTCAGAAAATGTAAAGCGATAATTATCACTTAATTTATAAGGGCCTGGACTATTAACAGTAAAGCACACTATAGTCTCTTTATTTTCTTCATTTAATTTTTTTATAAAAACTGCTCTCTCTTCTCGTCCTCTTAATATTTCATGTAGCAATTTGTTTTCAGCTCTCATACTTAATCCTCTTTTACTTTACGTATAACATCTATAATAGAACCATCACGATACTCTACAACTCCAACAACCTTATCTTCATATTTAATTGGTTCTGGATTTCCTGTAATGCTTATTGCCTTTTTATATAATTCTTCTATATCAAATACAGGTATATTATGATTCTTTTCTAATTTTTCTTTTAATTCTTTATTCTTAGGATTACTCAAATTAACTGCAACTCCACGTTCTGTAACTAATACATCTATTGATTCTCCAGGAGTTATTACAGTATTTACTTTTTCAACTACTGTTGGTATTCTTCCACGAACAAGTGGTGCAACTATCATTGCTAATTTAGCTCCCGCTGCTGTATCTGAGTGTCCACCTGATGCTCCACGTATTACTCCATCAGAACCAGTAATAACATTAACATTAAAATTTTTATCAATTTCTAAAGCACTTAAAATAACTATATCTAATTTATTTGCTATACAACCTTTATTATGTGGATTTGCATAAAGTGATGCATCTATCTCTACGTGATTATTATTTTTTCCTATTGATTCAACTGCTTTTAAATCAAATCCTTGTACATCAAATAAAGTCTTTATGAAACCTTCTTCATGTAAATCTACAAATTGCTTACTGATTCCACCTAATCCAAAGCTTGCTGTAATATTTTTTTCCACCATTTTATCCTTTAAGAAACGTGCAACTGCAAGTGATGCTCCTCCAGTACCTGCTTGTATAGAGAATCCATCTTTTAAATAACCAGATGCTTCTATTACAGCAGCTGCATATTTTGCAATTAACAATTCTTTAGGGTCTTTTGTAAAACGTGTTGCTCCTGATGATATTCCATTTGGATCTCCAATCTCATCTACCTCAACTACATAATCAACATCTTGTTGTGATATACTTGCTGGAACATTTGGGTATGGCATCATAGTATCTGTTATTAAAACAACTTGATCTGCATATTTAGAATCTATAATAGCATAACCTAATGAACCACATTGTGACTTACCATGTATTCCATTTGCATTTCCATAATCATCAGAACATGGAACTCCTAAAAATGCTACATCAATCTTGGAATCCCCTGCTTCAATAGCACGAGCACGTCCCCCATGTGAACGAATAACTATAGGTTTTTTCATAATTCCATTTGAAATAGCTTCTCCTAATTTTCCACGGACACCACTTGTTTCTATTCCAGTAACAATACCATCTTTTATATAATCAATTAAGAAATTATGTGCACTTGTTAATGAACTTACAAATAAAGTTAAATCCTTTATTCCAACCTTTTTGATTTCTTCCATAACCATTTTTACTACATAATCTCCTGCACGGAAATGATGGTGAAATGATATTGTCATTCCATCTTTAAGCCCTGTCTTTTTAATAGCTTCAGCTATAGATGGTAATTTTTTTTCTTTATCTTTAAATGTAGCTGTAATTTTTTTTCCTTCTATATTGCCTTCTGGTTTTAAACTATATTCACCTTCAAAGGCAACTGTTTTTCTATCCTTTAATATTTCATCAGGTATATTTATTCCTATACTATTAACTCCCATAATTACACTTCCTCTTCATATGATATTCCTGAAGCCTTAGCTAACATTAATACACGCTCCGCTCTAGCAATAACTGGTTTATCAATCATTTTTCCGTTGAGAGAAACAACTCCTGAACCTCTCTTTTCTGCTTCTTTAGCTGCATTTATTATATTTATTGCCTTATCTATTTCCTTTTGAGTTGGCTCATAAATTTTATGTAATAAATCTATTTGTCTTGGATTTATAAGTGACTTTCCATCAAAACCTAATTGTTTTATTAATGTAGCTTCTCTAATAAATCCTTCTTCATTATTAACATCTGAATATACTGTATCGAAAGCTGAAATTTTTGCTGCTCTTGAAGCTAATATTATTTGGCTACGTGCAGCAAATAATTCACTACCTTCTGGTGATCTATTTGTCTTCATATCAGTTACAAAATCTTCTGCCCCAAGAGCTATACCCATTAAACGTTTTGATGATTTTGCTATTTCATAAGCATTTAAAACTCCTAAAGCAGATTCTATAGCTGCCATCATTTTTGTAGTTCCTATAGGTAATCCTATTTCTTCTTCAATTGATGCAATTACTTTCTCCATATCTATAACATCTTGTGCTGTTTCTGTTTTAGGTAAACGTATAACATCAGGTTGTGCTCTAACAATTGCCTTTAAATCTTCTATTCCAAATTCAGAATCTAAAGCATTAACACGTACAACTGTTTCTGTATTTCCAAAATCCATTGATGTTAAAGCGTGATATACAAGTCTTCTAGCTGAATCTTTTTCAGCAATTGAAACTGAGTCTTCTAAATCAAACATTACTGAGTCTGCACCATATATAGTACAATCTTTTATCATTGCAGGTTTACTTCCAGGTACAAACATCATTGATCTTCTTAACCTTGCCATTAATAATTCCTCCAATCAAATTCATTCATTTCACAAGCTCTGCAAACTGCTGCTTCAATACGAGCTTCAATAACACAATCTAAAGCTCCCTTATCATTAATCTCCATAATAACTGAGTTAACACCAAGTTTTTCAAGAGTTTTTCTTGCAACTTCTAATATTTCTTTACCAAATTGTTTCTTAACTGTACTAGTTAAATTTATTTCTATCTCATTTGTGCTTGCTGGTTCTACTGAAACTATGCAATCACTTGATTCTAGTGTTCCTGCAAGTGCAGGTTTTTTTATTTCCATATTAAATACCTCCCAAAAATTTATTTTAAATTCATTAAATAATCAAATGTTGTTTTTGGTACAAGCTCTTTAACTTCCTGTATCTTTCCTTCTGACAATAAATTTCGAACCTTAGATGCTGATATAGCATTTTTATTGAATTCTTTTCTAGAAACTTCTATTACACTTATCCCAAACTCTGGTAATATTTCTTTCATGTAATAATTATATTCTCTAGTTAAATTAGAATAAGGTTCTTCACCAACATATCTCCTATTAATATCAAGAGCTTTTGCTATATATTTAGAAAACAATGTTAAGTCTAAATACGCATGAGCTTTTACAATGTTCTTTTCATCTTTTATAAAATAAGAAGGAAAAGTAGCACTTGAAATTATATATTTTCCAGCAGGATGTATGATAACGTTTTCTAAGTGTTTTGTTCCTAACTTTACCATTTTCATTCTATCTTCTGCACTAAATTCAGACTTATCTTCTGTTAATACAAATAAATGAACTATATCATTTTCTCTTGCTGCCTTTTCAACTAAATAAAGATGTCCATTAGTAAATGGATTACAATTCATAACTATTGAAGAAATTTTATTACCATCTACTTTATGTTTTTTTAATCTGTCTAAATATTTTTTTAATCCGTTAGATTTATTCTCCATTAGAACAACCAATTCAGGAATTTTTATTATTTTGTGATAGCCAAGACTTTCAAAAAGCTCACAATTTTCAGGTTTAGTATATATAAATAAGTGTGTTTTATTATTTTTAAAAGCCTCTTCTGTCAATATATTTAAAATTTTATTTGTTAAACCTTTTTTTCTAAAATCTTCTCTAATTGCAAAACATTTTAGTACATCATCATCTAAAGAACCAGTAGCTATTAATTCTTTATTTTTAAATACTGCTAAAGTAAATTTAATCGTATCTACAAATCTAAGATTTTCTCTTAATAAAAATTCCTTAACTTTTGTTCTGTTTTTTTCATCTACTTGAGGATTAAATAAAACAAAAGTTAAACTATCAATAAAATCATCTTCACAATTCCAATCTGACATATCCTTTCTCCTTATAATTTTAACATTTGTTTATTTTTTAAACATTTGTTATTTATATTTTTATTTTATCACATCTTTTCAAAAGAACAATATTTTTTCACAATTTCATTAATTTATAACGTTTACAAGATTTATAAAGCCTTTTTTTATCATATTATTTATATTTCAATGTTTTTTGTGATAATTTAAAAGTAATCTTATATTATTTTTAAAAATCATAATTTGTTAAGCTCAATCATTTGTGATATATTTTTCATATGTTAAAAGAAAGGATGATGAATTTTGAGAGTAGAAAAGCAAATTTTTATAAATAAAGTTAATAGCTTAATAATAAAATCTTTATTATATGAGGTTAGTTGTTACCCCTCTCCTGGTCTAGTATCTCCAATATCAAATGGAGCTCACGAAGATATGAATTATTACACATTTCTTGATAGCATTTCTGAAATCGGACCTTTGTTTAAAGAGATATGCGAGTTAAGTATGTCAAAAATACCTGAAGATAAATTACTCTCAAAAATTAGACCAATCGGAATTAAAATAGAAAAAAATATGTTTTCTGTTACAAATGATATAAATACTCACAAAGGATTAATATTTTTACTAGGAATTACTTGTGCCGCTGTCTCTAGGGCATTTTATAACAATCTTCCATTTTCAGAAATTCCTAATATAATAAAAAAAATATCATGTAATTTAGTAAAAAACGAATTGAAAACAAAACTAAATACCAAACCAAAAACATATGGTGAAAAAATATTTTTAGAATACGGAATAACTGGAATTAGAGGAGAAGTAGAACGAGGACTTCCAACTGTTTTTAATTATAGCCTTCCATTTTATAAATCTCATTCTTATATAGCTAAACGTCAAAGATTATTTATGACACTTTTGTGCATAATGGCTCATTGTGAGGATTCTACTCTTTTACATAGACATAAATTATCTGTATTAAAAGAAGTTAATTTAAAATCAAAAGAAATTTTAAGTATGTTTAACGGAGAAAATATAGACTTTATAGAATCTAAAGTAGAAAACTTAGATAAAAACTTCTCTGAAAGAAAAATCAGCCCTGGTGGAAGCGCTGATTTATTAGCCATCACAGTTTTTTTAGATGGAATTAAGCAATATTTTACTTTATAATTAAGTGTAGTTAACCGAATGTATTCTTAAAATATATAAACTTATTTTAAGAATGCATTCAACAAACAATTAAAAGCTGAGGTATGGTCACATGAAATTTGAAGAAAATTTTGAAGAACAATATAATGAATTTTTAGCTAATATATCAAATTTATATTACAACGAAAATAAAACTCAATCAGAAATAGCAAAAGAATTTGGAACTACTCGTTTTAAAATAGCTAAATACTTACAAGAAGCTCGCGATAAAAATATCGTTACTATAGAGATAAATCACCCAGAAACTAGGGTAACTTATCTTGAAAATAAATTCAAAAAACATTTTAACTTAAAGGAAGCAATCATACTTAAAGTTAATAATAATGATGTTATATCTATTTCTCAAACAATAGGCAAGACAGCCGCTGATTATATTCAATCTATAATAAATGAAAATAGTACAATTGGATTAACATGGGGAAAAACTTTATATCAAGTAATAAGCAATATAAAACCTCAAAAAAAATTACCACTTACTATTGTTCAGCCATTTGGTACATCTGGTAAAAAAAATATAACCATGGATACACCAAGTTTAGTTCATTTATTATCAAGTAAATATGATGCGAATTATAGACTTTTATATGCACCACTTTATATAATGGATGATATGGTTAGAAAAAACTTAGCTATGGAATTAGTAATAAATCAATCTCTTCTAAAGTCAAAAAAAATGGATATATTACTTACAGGACTTGGTACTCCAGAAGCTATATATTCAACGCTACTTTGGAAAGAATCATTTTATCAAAATGAGTTTAAGTGTCACGAAGCTGTCGGTGCTATTTACGGTAGATTATATGATAAAGACGGAAAATTTTTAGATGTAAATTTAAATAATAAAGTTTTTGGTGTTGATATAGATTGTATAAATTCTGTAGAAAATAAAATTTGTATAGTAACCGGAAAATTTAAGTGTTTTGCTATATTAGGAGCTCTTAAGGGTAATTTAATAAACACCCTTATAACAGATGAGCTAACAGCAACAAAAGTGCTACACTTAGAAAATATTGAGTAAAATAAAAAAGGAATGCATTTTAAATACATTCCTTTTTATTATGTATAAATTTATCCAAAAATCATTCTCTCTTTATTTTTTCTCACAATAATTATAATAAATATAACACCTAAAATAATTCCTGCAAGAGAAATTAATTGAGCCACTCTAAGCCCTAAAAACATTAAACTATCTGTTCTCAATCCCTCTATAAAAAATCTTCCTAAAGAATATAAAATCATATAAGAACTTATTACAACTCCCTCATAGCCTCTTTTAACCTTGTAAAGTATAACAACCAATACAATACAAATTAAAATATCCCATATTGATTCATATAAAAAAGTTGGATGATAATACTGTCCATTTATAAACATTCCACGTTGAATAAACATTGGGAAATTTGATATAAATTCTTTAGAAACAGGTCCACCATGAGCTTCACTATTCATAAAGTTTCCCCATCTTCCAATACCTTGTGCTAATATTATTGATGGTGCAACTAAATCAGCATAAGCTAAAAAATTTATTTTCTTAACTCTAGTATAAATAAAAGCAGCTAAAAATGCGCCTATAAGACCTCCATGAATAGCAAGACCCCCTTGCCTTATGTTAAATATATCAAAAAGATTATCTTTATAATTATTCCATTCAAATATTACATAATAAGCTCTAGCCCCTATTATTGCGCAAGGAAAAGCAATTAAAAACATATCTATTAAATTATCAAAACTCAATCCCTTTTTCTTGGCATTAAAATAAGCTAATATAAATGCCAACACTATACCAGAACCTATTAACACACCATACCACATAATATCAAAACCAAATATTTTAAAAGCTACTGGATCATTCATAACATCTCTCCTATCTTTCTTTTATGTTTTTCTCTTTTCTTCTCTTCCTAAAAAAATCTTTTAATAAATTACTACACTCTTCATTATATACCCACTCAATATCAATAAAACTACCTAAATGCCTGTTATTAACAATATCCACAACAGTTCCACAAGCACCCATATCCTTATTGAATGTTCCTATATACAATTTAGAAATTCTACTTTGAATTATTGCACTTGCACACATAGGACACGGCTCTAAAGTAACATACATAGAAGCTCCATTGAGCCGCCAATCCCCAATATTTTTACAAGCATTTTCTATTGCAATAATTTCAGCATGGGATATAACACTCTTTTTAGTTTCTTTAAGATTATATCCACTACCAATAATTTTATCGTCTTTTACTATAATAGCCCCAACAGGTATTTCCATTAATTCTAATGCTTTTTTTCCTTCCTCAATAGCTAACTTCATGTAATCCACACAATCACCACTTCAAATACAATTTAAATATAACTAAAGGACAGCTTAACTGTCCTCTAATTTAAGTATATATTCTTACTTTTAAGATTCTATTTTTTTCAACTTCTTCGACTACAAATCTTATCTTTCCAATCATAACTTCTTGCCCACTACTTGGAATTGTACCAAGTTCTCCAATGATAAGACCTCCAACAGAATCAAATTCTTCTGATTCCATATTAACACCTATAAGATCACTTATATCATCCAATCTAGCACTTCCATCAACAACATATTCATCCTCTTTAATGACTTCAATCATTTCTCTCTCTTTATCATATTCGTCTTCGATATCTCCAACTATTTCTTCAACTAAATCTTCAATTGTAACAATACCAACAGTTCCACCGTATTCATCAAGAACAACGGCCATATGATTTCTAGATTTTTTCATTTCATTAAAAAGTTCAATTATCTTTTTAAACTCAAATGTATATAAAGGTTCACGCATGTATTTCTTAGCATCAAATTCTCCACCTTCATATCCCGCCATAATAAGATCCTTAACATTAATGATTCCAACTATATCATCTATAGTGTCATCATAAACAGGTATTCTTGAAAATTGATCTTCTTTTATTACTTTCATAAGTTCTTCATAACTTGAATTAATCTCTACAGCAGTAACATCTACCCTTTGAACCATTACATCTTTAACTTGTAAATCACCAAAATCAAAAACGTTAAATATCATTTCTTTTTCAACATCTTCAAGTACGCCTTCTTCTTCGCTTACTCCAACCATTGTTTTAAGTTCTTCTTCAGTAATAAATGGTTCTGTAGCTTTAGGGTCACCCCCTAAAAGCCTAATAAAAACTGATGATATAACAGTAAATATTGAAACAAAAGGCTTAAATATTAAAACACAAAATTTTATTGGTTTACTAACCTTTAAAGATACTTTTTCTGATTTTTGCTTCGCAATTGATTTAGGTGTAATTTCACCGAATATAAGAATAAGAACTGTCATTATTCCTGTAACAATTGCAACTGCAGATTCACTTCCGCCTGAAATTTTAACAGCCAAAGAAGTTGCTATCGCTGATGAACCTATATTAACAATATTGTTTCCTATTAAAATAGCTCCTAAAAGCTTATTTGGATCTTCTATTAATTTCTCTACGAGCTTAGCTCCCTTTACTCCTTCTTCTACCATATGTCTAATTCTAATTTTGCTTAAAGACATTAAAGCAGTCTCTGACATTGAAAAGAATCCAGAAAGCATAAGTAGCACTATTAATAATATTATTTGCCCCGTATAACTAGAGTCCAAAAGTTATCACTCTCCCATAATTCAAAATTAATTATATTATTTTCCATTATATCACAGAGAAAAAGATTTACATATATACAAATTCAAACCTTTGGTTTGAATTTGTGAAAATTTTAACTATTTTTCTCGCTATCGTTAACTTTTTAACAATACCTTGTATTTTTATGTCATAAAAAGTCTATTAATGCTAGTGTTTTTAATGCTTTGAAGTTTGTCGATTTTTGCTGGTTATTTTTTTAACAAATACTTTTTAGCTTCTAATTCTAATTTTTTTTCTAAATTTTCTACTAAGTAAGCCAAATTGTCTCTCCCTTTATTTTTTATCAAATCAACATTTTCTATTCCTATTTCCCTTATTTTATATGCCCAATCAATAACATTTTCTTTATTTTGCTTATTTTCATCATAATTTATAATTACAAAACCATTATTTGAATCTAAATTAACCTCTGTAACTCCATTTAACTTTGTTATAGCCATCTTTAAAAATTTTTCATACTTATTGTATTTGCTATTAACCTTTCTTAGACACTTAATTTCCATAATAATTTTGCCTCTTTCACATTTATACACATTTATTTTCACTAACTTACTTATTACCTTTGATTGCATGCTCATAATACATTCTCCATCCTATTGAAATTTCAAAATTATATTAATTATTTATATTTCGACTATCATATGTATATTCGAAGTAATATACTTAATTTATAGAATTTATTTGGAGGTGTTAGTTTTGAATATTTTAAATTCTTTTATAACTAATTTATGTGGAAATTTTAATAACGATGAGCAAATAAAACTAGAAATAGAGAAAAATAATTTAATACATCCTAAAGCTAGACATATAAACAAGGTTTGCAATGATAAAATTTCTAATATTCCTGATAATTTTAATGGATTTTTTGTGTTAGAAGAAAGCTATTATGAAATGGGAACATTCAAAAACTCTCTTCCACACTTATTTTTATTCACTTTAAATTCTGATGGAAATATTGTTTTAACTTCATATGATATTCCTAGCGAAATAAAAAAAGAAGACTTTAGAAATGATAATTCTAATTTAAAAATGGATTTTAACCAGTTAAAAGTATCAGAAAAGTTTACTCCAATGACTTATATTTATGAGAACGGTGAATTTAAAGGAGAAAGTATAAGTCACTTTACACCAGTTACAACCTTTATTTTAAAAGAAACTGTTAAAGATGGTATTTTAGAAGTTAGTGAAGTGTTTAAAAAAGATGGGAAAATAACATTTGGCTTTGAAAGTCCTATAATTTATAAAAAAACTTTAGATTAAAATATATTAAATATCAAAAATTAAATTATTTTACTTATAAATAAAGATTTTTTTATCTTTTATTTCTAAAAAAATAAGGATATACTCAAATTTTTGAGTATATCCTTTATTATTATTCTATAACTTCATATTTACTGCCTTTGTATTTCCAAAATAATATTCCTGAGATTAATAGTATTACACAAAATAATGTATAAATCCAAAATAATTGATTTCCCATACTTCCAAATAATATTATAAGTGAACCTAAAGTTGCTAATATTGGATTTATTAAACCTCTCCAAACACCTTTTATCTCTCCACTTCTTCCCATTTTAAATACTTTTATATATAAAAGTATATATAAAACATAATTTATAGTTATTGATATTTCTGATATATCAGAGTTTGGTAAAACTCCAAACTTTTGAGTTATGTAATGAATTATAACCCAAAATAAAACTACAACTAATGAAACTATGGCAGAGTTTACTGGCATTCCTATTTTTTCATTTATCTTTGATACTTTATCTGATTTAGGAAACATTCCTCTTATAGCAAGTGAATACGGTGATCTTATTATTCCCATAATAAGTCCATTAACTGTTCCCATTATTGATATTATTACAAATGTTATAAATACTTTAGCTCCCATTGGTCCAAGTATTTTATTTGCTGCCAAATCAACATGCGCATCTCCAAGATTCATAACTGAATCTACACCAATAAATGTACTTATTCCAACGAAATAAGCTATGTATATTATTAATATAAATAATGGTGCTATAATTAAAGCTTTAGGTAAGTTCTTTTTTGGATCTTTTATCTCATGACCTATAGCTGTTGCTACTATCCATCCATCAAAAGAAAATGCTATTGGTGCAATGGCTGAAATCCACCCTATAGATTGCATATTAGTAACTTCCGAAACTGATATACTTTGTACATCTCCATACATAATTCCTACTATAGCCATAAGTATTAAAGGAATTAATTTTATTATAGTAGAAGCATTTTGAAAATATCCTCCAAGTCTTGCTGATAATATATTAAAGAAATATAATATTCCAACAACTGCTAATCCTATTAATATTTGAATTTCTAAAGTTCCATCTATACCAAATAACATACATGTATATATTCCAGTAACCCATGAAACAACTGCTATAAGCGTTGGATAATATAAAAGTGTATGGAACCAACCAAATGAACATGCTATAGATTTATTATAAGATTCCTCTGCATAAGATATTATTCCTCCTGCTTTTGAATTACGAGCTGCAAGCTCTGATACTGTAAGACTTCCAAATATAATTCCAAGAGCTGCTATACAAAATACTAAAACTCCAAGGCTTACACTCCCACCTGTTGCTATAAGTATATTATCACTCTTAAAAAATATACCTGAACCTATAACTACTCCAACAATCATTGCTATTGCTGTAAATAGCCCATACTTATTTTTATTCAATTTTATCCCCCCCAGTCCCTTTATTTAAAATAAGTTTTTGCTGTATTATAAAAGTATATAATATAAAATGTTTATTGTGAATAATTTGTTACAAACAAATTTTATTGTGTTCCTATATAAATAGATTTTTAATAATTTATTTATTCTTTCTTGGCTTTTTATTTAGCTTTATACTAGAATTTATAAGATTTAATTTATAAAAATTATTTTTAAATATTTTATAAATTATAATAGGTAGAATATTATATTATTTATAAAATTATAATATTTTACTTATTGTTAAGTTTACATTATAATTCTAGGTGTTCAAGTAATTATTTTCGAAAAAATTATCTTAATCGATTTAAATATATTAAAAACTAAAGATAAGAAGGTGAGAACTTAAGTATGAAAAAATACTTAGATAAATTAAAGAATTATCCAATAGGAATTAGTGGAACTTGCCTAGCATTTATAACGTTAAGTAATTCCTGGAAAATAAAAGGTATAAATTATTTTAAACCTATAGCAATTACTCTTGCAGTCTGTATGTTAATTCTAATGTTAATAAGACTAATAAGATTCCCTAAAGTTATGTTTGAAGAATTAAAAAATCCTGTTACAGGTACTTTCTATCCAACTATGGGTATGGTAGTTTGGTTAATATCATCATTTTTCTATTCATCTTTCCCAGTTGTTTGTAGTTATTTATGGATTGCTGCAGTAATATATCATTACGCAATAGTAATTTTCTATACAATAATAAGATTTAAAGAAAAAAATTTTAATAATATAATGCCAACTTGTTTTATTGTATATACAGGTATGATAACAGGTAGTGTCGCTAGTAAAGGAATGGATGGTGTTATTCCTCAAATTCCACAAATAGCTCACTTCATGCTTATGTTTGGATTTATCTTCTACACATTATTACTACCAGTAGTACTTTACATTGTATTCAGAAGTGAAAAATTAGATGACCACAAGCTTCCAACAGTAGGTATAATTTGTTCACCAGCTCCACTTGGAGTAGTTGGAATATTAACAATAGAACCAAATCCAAATAAATATATGCTAGCTTGGTTAGTTATTACAGGTTTAATATTACTTGTAGTTGTTTATGGATATATATTGAAACTATTTAAAGAAGGCTTTAAACCATCTTATGCAGCATTTACATTCCCCCTTGCAATTGCAACACTTGCAGCTTACAAGTTATCATCTTACTGCATAGGATTAGGAAACATCGTTTTAGGCGATATTTTTAGATTCTTAGGAGATATAGAAATCTTTATAGCAACTTATGTAGTACTATTTGTATTACTAAACTTCCTTAATATGTTTGTTAAAGCTATAAGTCCTAAAGCTTACACATATATAGAAAAAGAGGAAGAACTAATAGGAGGTTCTTTATACTCCAAATAAAATAACTAACTTTTAAATTTATAATAAAAAAGAGACATAAAATATGTCTCTTTTTTTCTATTTATTTTACTAATAACTGCTCTTTTGCATGAATAAAACTAGTAATTAAATCATTATATGGTGTATTTATATTTAATTCTTTAGCTTTTCTTGATACATATCCATTAATATAATCAATTTCTGTAAGACGATGATGTTGAATTAAATCTTGATGCATTGATGGATAGTGTTCTCCAGCTTGACTTGGATCATAAATCGCTTCAATTCCCTTAGCAACTTCTTCAACATCAAGTTTTACTCCATAAGTGTTAGCAACTTCTGAGAATTCACTAATTATTTTACGTATAATGCTTGATGCTTCTTTTATTTCACCAAATTCTTTTATATTACAATCTAAAATTGTACAACAACTATTTAATGTTCCATTAACACAAGCTTTACGCCATATTGAAAATAAAACATTTTCGCTATAGTGTGCTTTTAATCCAGCATTATTTAATACTTCACATATTTTTTTTGCTTCATCTTCCATATTAGGATAAATATTTTGTACCTCTAAACTACCATCACCAGTTAATGTAACATGTCCTGCTCCTACTAATCCAGCTGTCCATAAAGTTACTCCCATAAAAATATTTTTTTTATCAACATGTTTTGCAACTGTATCTTCATGTCCTAATCCATTTAATAAACATAATACTTTTGTATCTTTACCCAAAATTCCTTTTATAGACTCTAACATACTTTCAAGACCCATTGATTTAGTAAAAAGTATAACTAAATCTGGTATTTCCTTTGCATCTTGTGGTAATACAGCTGGAATTTTAACTTGTTTAGTTGTTCCATTTTCATCAATTGTTAACCCATTCTTATTAATAGTATCCACATGCTCCTTCCAAGCATCTATTAATACAACTTGGTTACCTGCCTCATGTAACATGTATCCAAAACGTGAGCCCATTGCGCCGGCTCCAGCAATTGCAATTTTCATTTGATACTTCACTCTCCTATTCTCATTAGTTAATTTTATAAATTAAATGTATTTAAAGATATCGTTCTCATATAAGTGTATAACTTTTCTAAAGAATAAATCAATAAAATATCCACCTACAAATGGTATTATAAAGAATGCCATTATAACACCAAAGATTGTTCCTCCAAATCCTTCGGTTGCTCCATTAATTGCTGCTATTGGTCCAACTAATCCTACAATTCCAAATCCAGCACTACTTGGTGTACCTAAAATATTAAATATATAAGCTCCTATACCACTTAAAATTCCATTTGCTATAACAGGAACCGATAATATTGGATGTTCAACTAAATTAGGCATCATCATTTTCATTGCTCCTAATAAAACTGCAAGTGTTACTCCACTTTGATTTACTCTTCTAGAGCCTATAACTAAAATTGCTGTACAAGCAGTAACTCCTATTGCTGCTGCTCCAGCTCCTAATCCTGTAACTCCTATTGCAATACCTATTGCAACAGTTGAAATTGGTGAAATAATTAATATTGAGAATGAAATACTAATTAATATAGACATTAATAATGGTTGTAAAGTTGTAAATGTATTAATTAAATTTCCTATTGCTATAGTTATTTGTCTTACATAAGGTAACATAAATAAACCTACAGCTCCAACTCCCGCACCTGCAATAATAGGTAATAATAAAATAGTTAAAGAGCCAAGTTTATCTCCTATTAATCTAATAACAAAAACAGCTATAAAAGAAACTAACATTATATTTATTAAGTCTCCAATTCCAACTAGCTGTATTCCCGTTTCTGTTACTTTATAAGCACCAGATCCTAAAAATGCTGCTGCCCCAACAATTACTGATTGCATAGCATTAAATTTAAATTGTAAACCAACTAACGTTCCAACAAGAACTGGAACTACGAACTGCATTATGCTTACAACATTATAAAGGCTAGAGAATATAGGTGAGTACACTTTTAAAGCTTTAAATATTTCTCCTAAAATAGCATTAGGAATTAATCCAACAACTATTCCAGTTGCTGTTCCTGCAAGAACTTTGTCTAAGTAATCCTTAGGTGTCAATTTAATTTTTTCAACTGTACTACTTTTAGTCATTTTTCTCCCTTCTTCCTTCAATTTAATCGTTTACTCTATAATATTCTATCACATATAAAAAATTATATGTAAAATATTATAATATTTTGGATAATATTTCTTTTTAATTTTAATTATATTAATTTTTATATAATAAATTTATTATTTATCTTTCTAATATGTGCTTTATACATTTTTTTATACCTCTTACTTCTACATACATACCACTTAATCTATTTCTCTATGTATAAATAGTTATTAATACTATAATATTCCTATAATCAATAAATAAGGAGAGGCTTTATGAAGATAAATATAGATGTAAATGAAAGTTATAAAGACCTAGAAGTAGTAGTTAAAACACCTAAAATTACAAATGAAGTAACAAGTATTTTGAAAAAATTAAAGTTACAGCAACAAAAAAATATTATAGGAAATAAAAACGAAAAAATTTATATTTTAAATCCAAAAGATATTTTAATTTTTTACACATCTTCTCAAAAGGTATTAGCTGATACTTTAGAGAATAGCTTTGAAATAAAAATGAAGCTTTATGAAATAGAAGAACTATTGAAAGATACCTCTTTTGTTAGAATTTCAAAGTTTTCTATTGTTAATGTAACTAAAATTAAAAATATAGAATTATCTTTTAATGGATATTTAATAGTAAATCTAATTAATGGAAAGCAAGAATCTATATCAAGAAGATATACGCAAAAAGTAAAAGATTTTATAAAAATGGGAGGTTATTAAAATGAAACTTTTAATAAAATATTTGAAATTACTTTTAAAAGGCATACCTATTGGAGTTTTTATAGGACAAGTTTTCTTTACTATATCAATAGTTTCTTTTAAATTTTCAGTAAATTGGGAATCAATACTTTATGGTAATATAATTTCAGCGCTTATTGGAGCTTACTGTTATGGAACATCAATAACTTATACAATTGAAAAGTGGAGTTTATTAAAACAAACATTAATTCAATGGACTCTATTATTACCATTTTTACCTCTTGCCTGGTACTTAGGTTGGATGCCGCGAACATTATTTGGCATTATATCTTTTATAATAGTTTATATATTAGTTATACTAGGATTTTGGCTTTTTTACAGAGCCAAGTACACAAAATATGTTAATGAAGTAAATGAAAGCTTAAAGGCTTGGAAACCAGATAAATAAAAATAAAATGGCTGTATCAATTAATAATTAATGATACAGCCTTATATATAAATTTTTAACTATTCCATAATATTGTTTTCACTTTTAAAACTAACTTTCTTTTATATACTCTCTTGGACTAAACCCTGTATATTTTTTAAAATTTAGAGAAAAACTCCTATAATCTATATATCCTACTTCCTTTGATACTTCTTTTATTGTTTTACCTTCTTTTAAAAATTCTATAGCCTTTTCCATTCTTATTTTAGTAAGATATTCATTAAATCCTACTCCAACAGTACTTTTAAATCTTCTGCTCAAATATGATTCATTTAAATATAATTGTTTAGCCACATCCTTTAACTTTAAATTATTCATATAATTATTCTTTATAATATCTATAGATTTATCAATACTTCCATCTTCCCTAATCCAATCAGCTTCCTTCTTAAATTCAATATATTTTTCTACTTCTATTAATACAATATCTTTTAAATAATCTATTGTTAACCCTATTTCTTTAATTTCAATATTTTTTTCTTTATTTTTAAAATTATCAATACTTCCTCTTAATTTTAATAAAATATCAAAAGTTATACTTATACATATCTCTTTATCAATTTTATTGTTCTTTAAAAATTTAAATAACTCTTCAATACTCGTCATTATAATCAAATTACTCTTACTACCTAATGCTATATAAACTTTATCTAATTTATCTCTTATTTCTTTTTCTGATACTTCAATGTTAACTTTACTTCCTGTAATTATATTTCCATATCCTAAACAAAAAGTTTCTTCCATTAAATTTTTGCCTTCAATATAACAATTAATTATATTGCTTAATTTATATTGTTTAGTTATTGCAATAGATACCTTCTCTTTTGGTATAATATCCAATAAATATTCAATTGTATTTATTTTTCCTTCTATAACTAATACAATTCTATAATTATGTGGTTTTAATATATAATATTTATTGTTTATTTTTAAATTGCTATATATAGTATCTATTAAATTTTGTATTTCATCATCATCTCTTTTATCAATATCTATAAATATCATTGATACAAAATCATTTTTAAAATAATGATATATATCATTTAAATCAGTTTCACCTCTAACAATATCAAGTAATTTTCTATCTGCTTTAACAACATTATTAAATATTTCAAGATTATTTATAGATTTCTTTATAGCACAAATTAATTCTTCTTCATCTAATGGCTTAAGAATAAAATCTATAACATTTAATTTTATAGCTTTTACTGCATATTTAAAATCATCATATCCAGTTATTACTATTCCTTGAGATTTTGGTAACTTATCCTTTAGTATGTCTAATAATTCAAGCCCATCTATACAAGGCATATTTATATCAGTAATAATAATATCTGGCTTTTCCCTCATGGCAATATCTATAGCTTCTTTAGATTCTGTTGTTGATCCACAAACAATACATCCTATCTCCTTCCAAGGAATAAAAGATTCCATTCCCCTTAATGAATATATTTCATCATCAACTAAAAGAACTTTCTTCATTCGCTGCCTCCCTTAACGGTATTTTTATAACAAATACAGTTAACTCTCCCTCTTTTTCATAACTTATACCATATTTTTCTCCATACTGTATTTTTATTCTAGTATCTACATTATCAATACCTACACCTTCCCCAGTATGTTTACTATTTCCAAGTCCAACACCATTATCTTTAATTTTAAATACTATATCTTTTCCTTCTATTTCCCCATTAATAATCAATTTCCATTTTCCTGATTTATTAGAAAGTCCGTGAACTATAGCATTTTCTACTATTGGCTGAAGTGTCAATCTTACCATTTTATATTTTTTAATTTCTTCATTAATTAAATACTCAATATTAAGTCTATCTTCATACCTAATCTTCTGTATATATAAATAATTATCTATAGCTTTAAGTTCCTCCCCTATAAGAACTTCTTCCTCCCCATTTCTACATAAATATCTAAAAAGTCTTGATAAAGCATTTATCATCTTTATAACTTTATCTTTTTCATCTAATTTAACCATCCAATTAATAGTTCCTAGTGCATTGTATAAAAAATGAGGATTAATTTGAGCTTTTAGCGCATTAAATTTAGCTTGATTTATTAATATTTTTTTATTATAGTCCTCTTCTATAAGTCTATTTATTTCTTGTATCATTGAATTAAATTTATTACAAAGCTCTCCAATTTCATCATTACCACTATATTTAACCTTTATATTACGATTTCCAGATTCAATCTTTTTAATAACCTCACTCATTTCATGTACTGGGTCTGAAATTTTTCTACTAAGATTATAAATAACTATAATTCCTAATATAATTACTATTATTATTAAAATAAAAAATACTTTTATATTATTTAATAATTCATAATATAAATCTTTTTTAGGGATAGTAGATATAACATTAAATTTTTTTCTATTTTTACTTGAATAATAAATTATATCTTTTTTATTAACGACTTTATTTAAATTCTTTCCTACATTCTCTATATGATTTCTATCCACGATTATCTTGTTATTAATATCCGTAACATATACATTGCTATCTTTAAAAAATGTTACATCATCAATATATTGATTAAAATATTTTTCTAAAATTTCAATAACTATGTATCCTATTATTTTTTTGTCATTATCAACTATAGCCTTACCCAAAACTAAAACTACATCTTGATCTAATTCACTATCAAATTTCCTATAAATTTTTTGATGAACTCTATTTTCCTCATCGTCTAAAACCTTATAAAAATCAAAATAAACATCTTTATATATAGGCTTATAGTAACTAGTTGAAGAATATCTACTAATTTTATTTTTATCTATAATATGTATAGGCATCTTCATTGGCATTGTTGAAATTAAAGTTGATGTTATATTATATAGTTTCTGTGTATCTTTAAATCCTTCTTCTTCATTTCCTTTATTACACTTTTTAACTATATCTATTATTTCTTTATTAGAAGCTATAAAATCTACCATATTACTGAATCCAGTCATTGAATTTGTTATATTTTCAGAACTATTTTTAATACTTGATAAAGTAAATTTTTCAACTTCTTCTTTTGTTGAATTATATGTATAAATCAAATTATAAATCCCGAATATTAAAAATGGGCATATAGCAACTATTATAAATGCAATTGTAATTCTATCTTTAAATGTTTGATAACGTTTAACCATAATTTGATTATACATAGAAAATTGTAATTTTTACTTTTTTATAAACTTAATTTACATATTATTAATATTGTGAATGTATAAAACAACTATTATTTCTTTTAAATTTTATATTTTGCTATACAAAAAAGATGTTACAAATTAACTTTATAACATCTTTAATCTTCTATTATCTCAATACTAAAAATAGTATTACTTCTAGATAGTCTACTTATTAAATTACTTATTTTTATACTCCTTGGAATTTCAATTGTATATAAACAACTATCAATATAATCATTTTCTTCATCATTATCTTTAATGTAAAACTCTATATTTTTTATTTTTATTCCTTTTCTCATTAAGTAATCGTCTATATATTCTAACGCTTCTTTTTTATCATCATATGAAACTTGAAGTTTTACAAGATTTGGTTGAATTATAAATTTATTTTGGAACTTTTTTAATGCTCCAAGCACTAATACTATACATACTCCTGAAAGTATCGCTATTACATAATATCCCATACCTATAGCTAGTCCTACACATGCAACTACCCAAATTGATGCAGCAGTTGTAAGACCCTTTATAGAACCTCTATCATGTAATATAGTTCCTGCACCTAAAAATCCAACTCCAGTTATTACTTGAGCTCCTAGCCTTGCATAATCAACCTTTATAACATTACTTAGTTCAGGATGTAATAATATATTATTCATTGCTGTTTCAGCCATATGAGATTGTATTAATGAAACTACAGTAGCTCCTACACAAACTAATATATGTGTCCTAAAGCCAGCAGGCCTATTTTTAAATTCTCTTTCATATCCTATAGCTCCACCTATTAAAACAGCTAAAAATAATCTAATTAAAATATCACTTATAGACATTCTTTTCCTCCTCTCCCCACATTATATATACTCTATTTCTATATAATATTTAAGGTTAAGTAAAAGGAAAAACTAATTTTAAACAATATGAAGAACTTCTGGATTAAAGTTAAGTTTAACTATATCTCCTTCTTCAAAACTTTCTTTTTCTTTAGGATTAGTTACTTCTATACATATATTTTCACCATCAACTTCTACTATATAATCTTGATATGATCCCATAAATGTTGAAGATATAACTTTACCTTTAAGTATTCCTTCTCTTCCAATATCTATTGCCTCTGGTCTTAAAACTATACTGACTTCATCAGAAACCTTTTTATCTCCACTATAATTAAGTTTAAATTTATCATTACCAACTTGGACAATAGCCTTTCCATCTTCTATTTTTTCAATTTTTGATTTTATAAAGTTTACATTTCCTATAAATTGTGCAACAAACTTATTGCTTGGCTTCCCATATATTTCTTCTGGAGTTCCAACTTGTTCTATAATTCCATCTTTCATAATTATAATTCTATCTGAAAGACTCATAGCTTCTGACTGATCATGAGTTACATATATAGCAGTTATTCCTGTTTTCTTTTGAATCTTTCTTATTTCAGTTCTCATATAAACTCTAAGCTTTGCATCTAAATTTGATAAAGGTTCATCAAAAAGCAAGACTCCAGGTTCCATAACTAATGCCCTTGCAAGTGCAACTCTTTGTTGTTGACCTCCTGAAAGCTGATTTGGACTTCTATTTTCCATTCCTTTAAGTCCAACAAGATCTATTATGTTATTTACTTTCTTATTGATTTCTTCTTTATTCATTTTTTTAAGTTTTAATCCATATGCAATATTATCAAATATATTTAAATGTGGAAAAAGCGCATAACTTTGGAACACCATAGCTGTATCTCTTTTATCTGGAGTTAAATCATTTATTAAATCTCCTCCAAGATAAATTTCTCCAGAAGTTGGTATCTCAAATCCAGCAACCATTCTTAGTGTAGTTGTTTTTCCACAACCTGATGGGCCTAAAAGAGTTACAAACTCTCCTGCTTTTATATCTACTGATATATTGTCAACAGCCTTAAATTCTGAATTTTTATTATGACTTAAATATATTTTAGTTAAATTTTTTATATTTACACCTTTGCTTCTTTCCATAATTACTACATCTCCTTATTTTCTATATAACGCTATCGCTTGATTTACTTACACCCATTTTACTTAATCCAAGATACATAAGTGCTATAGCTATATAAACTATTACTATTAATATTGTTGAATATGCTGATGCAACACCAAATCTTCCTGTATCAACTTGTGAAAGTATTGATGCTGTTAATAATTGATACTTAGGTGTAACTAAGAATACTACTGCACTTACAGCTGTCATACTTCTTACAAATGTATATACTAATCCACTAAAAAATGCTGATTTAATAAGAGGAAGTGTCACAGATGTAAATACCTTTTGAGAATTAGCTCCTAAATCTTGTGCTGCTTCTTCTATAGCTGGATCTATTTGTCCAAGAGAAGTTATTCCAGCTCTTATTCCTACAGGTAAACTTCTAACTATAAAAGCAATTACTATAATTAAACCTGTTCCAGTCAAAAGTAATGGCTTTGTATTAAATGCATTTATGTATCCAAGTCCTAATACTGTTCCTGGTACTGCCATTGCTAAAAGTGATACAAATTCAATATATCCTCTTCCTATAAATCTTTTTCTTGCAACTAAGAATGCTATAACCATTCCTATTATTCCTGTTATAGGCGTTGCCCAAAGTGATAATATTGCAGTATCTTTAACTGATTCAAAACCTAAATCAAAAACATATTTAAAATGTTCTAAAGTTAATGAGTAATCTACTCCCATTACTTTAAAGAAACCACCTAAAGGTATTAAAATATAAAATGATAATACAAATATAGTAACTAATAAACAAAATATATCTATTGGCCATACTATATGAGAATCTTCAATTACTATTCTTTCTTTTGCTGCCTTACCTGTTACTGTTACATATGATTTTCTTTCAATCCAAAACTTTTCTAATACAAATAAAAGTATTGAAAGAACTAAAAGTATAACTGCAACTGCAGCTCCACCACTCATATCATAATTTCCTATAGCTTGCATATATATCTTAGTTGCAAGTGTTGAGAAACTTCCTCCAATAACCATAGGATTTGAGAAGTCTGCTACTACTTCAATAAATGTTAATAAAAATGCATTTGCAATTCCAGGTAACATAAGAGGTAATGTTACTGTTTTAAAAGTTACCCATCTTGATGCCCCCATGCTTCTTGAAGCTTCTTCTAAAGCTGGATCAATCTTTTTAAGTAATCCGATTAATAACAAATATGCTATTGGGAAAAATGTCATTGTTTGAACCATAACAATTCCTTTAAATCCATAAATATTAGCATTTGTCATTCCAAATAATTGTCTAGTTATAAGTCCAAATTGACCAAATAGCATAATTGCAGATAAAGCCAATACAAAAGGCGGTGATATTATTGGTAATATTGACACCAATTTAAATAATTTTTTAAAATGTGATCTTATATATGCATCTGCATATGCAAAAATAAATCCAATTACAGTTGATAATACCCCAACAGTAACCCCAAGCTTTATAGTATTCCAAAATGTAGTTCTAAAATCCAAATCATTTAAAACCTGTTTATATGATGCAAAAGAAAACTCTCTACCTGCATCTATAAAACTTACCTTTAAAACTGAATATAAAGGATATAATATAAATATTGATAATGAAATTATAAGAAATATTATTGTAGTTAACAGTATTGGATCCCTCCAAATTTTTTTCATATCTCTTAATTCATGTTTTAATTTTAACTTTCTAGTACATATTGACATGATTATTTTCTCCTTTCAGAGTATAAAATTAAGTAAATTTAAATAGGACAACATACTAGTTTTATCTAGCATGTGTCCCTTAAAAATTATTTTTTAATTGCTTTGTTCCACTCTTCTACTAGCTTACTTCTATTGCTACCTGCCCATTCTAAATTGTAATTTATAAGTTTAGTATCTTTTATTTCTGCTGCTTGACTTGGAGTATTTGCAGCTGGATTAGTTAAGAATTGATATGAACCAACACTTTGTCCAATTTCTTCACCTTTTTTAGATAAAACAAAATCTACAAACTTTTTAGCTCCCTCTTGATTTGGAGCACCCTTTAATATACCAACTGCACCAACTTCATATCCAGTACCTTCACTAGGTGCTGTTAAAACTAAATCTTTCATACCTTCTTCTCTATACTTAATTGCATCATGTAAAAATGATATACCAACCATTACTTCTCCTTGTCCTGCCATTCTAGCTGGAGCAGTTCCTGATTTTTCATATGACTTAATATTTTTATTTAATTTAGCCATATATTCCATTCCTTTTTTCTCTCCCATAAGTTGAACAATTGTAGCAAGCATTGTATATGCTGTTCCTGATGAACCTGGATTAGCCATAGAAACTTGTCCTTTAAATTCTGGTTTTATTAAATCTTCCCAACTCTTTGGAGCTTTTATTCCCTTTTCTTTTAATAATTTAGAGTTTGAAGCAAATCCTAAATACCCAACATAAATTCCAGTCCATAATCCTTTTGGATCTTTATATTTTTCTGGTATTTCTTTTGCTTCTGGTGAATTATAAGCTTCTAATAATCCTTCATCTCCAGCTTGAACAAATGCGTCTGCTGGACCTCCAAACCAAACTGAAGCTTTAGGGTTATCTTTTTCCGCTCTTATTCTTCCAAGTATTTCACCAGATGACATTCTTACTGCTTGTGCATCAATTCCAGTTTCCTTCTTAAATTCTTCAACAGCCTTTACCATGTGATCTTCCATAAGTCCACAGTAAATTGTTAAACTTTCATTTGATGCCTTTTCCTCATTTTTACCTGAGCCGCATCCTACAAATAAACTTAAGCTCATTACCGCTGAAAGAGTTAATGCAATTAAACTTTTCTTTTTCATTATTATTTACCTCCTAAATATTTCATCTACTTTTATGTTAACGTATTCATTTTGATTGATATAAAAAAGGTAAGTTTTAATTACTTAAAAAGTAAAAATTTATTACATCTAAGAGATTATTAACCTATAAATTATATTTATTATAGTTTTTTTAAGTTAATTTTTTAAAAATACTAAACACACAAAAATCTCTTAATTTTTTATAAATCTTTTCAACAAGATATATTAATGAAGTAAATAAAAACTTAAAAACTTGGAAATCAAATAAGTAAAAAGGCTTAACTTTTTAGTTAAGCCTTTTTTAATATATTCTAATTTTATAAACCTCTTATTGTACTATAAATTAAATCTGCTTCTTTATATAATTTTTTAAATTCATTATAAGCTTTGCCATTACTTGTATCTAAAAACATAACTGGAGCATATCCCATAGCGTAATCTACTCCATTTATAGTTTTATATCTAATTGAATCAAGAGTATTATTTTTTAAGCGTCTAGCTATACAATATAATGGTTGTCTTGTATTTTTCCCATCACTTACAAATTCAAAGTTTACCCCTTTTAATTTTCCTTCATTATATTCATATACTTCATAATGACCTTTCCAATCTCCTGGTAATTCCATTTGTATTCCTAATTCCTTATTTACATAATGTATATTACTAGTTGAGTTTTTTTCCGTATTAATAGAATCTATTTTTTTTCTATTTTCATTTGAATTTACTATATTATTATTTTTTGCCTTTTCTTCTTTAGCCTTTTTCTCTTCCTGTTTTAATTTTTCTTCCTTCTTCTTTTGTTCTTCTAATTTCTTTTTTTCTTCTTCAATCTTTTTATTAAAAGTAATTTTTAATTTATCTAGCTTTTCTTTTTGTTCTTTTGTAGCATCTTGCATTTTTATATTATTTATCTTATCTTTTACTTCATATAATTTATTATTGTCTAATAAATTACTAATTAAATTCAAATTATTATTTATATTTTTTATATTATCTTCTTTTATTTTTATTTCATCTTTTAACTTTTCAATATCATCTTTAATTTTATAATTATTATATTTTGATGATATCTCTCCTATAAGTTCATTAGCCTTACTTAAATTATTTTCTTCAAAATTCTTTTTCGCTTCTTCATAGTTATTTATTATAGCTTTTAAACTTTCAGCTTCTTTATTTTCTTTATCTAATTTTAAAACATTATTAAAATTTTCTAATGCCTCTTTGTAATGTCTACAGTTTAAGTTATTTACACCACTTTCCATGTTTTTCTTAATTTCTTTACTATTACATCCAAATAATAAACTTGATGCTACTACTATTAATATTATTGATGTAATTAATCCTTTGTGTTTTCTTTTCAAAAAATTTCCCCCTAATTTTTATAATATAATTACCAAGCAATTATACCATTATTCTACATTTTTCTATATTAAATATAATAAAAAAGACTTACCAACAAGTAAGTCCTTTAATTATTAAATCAATATTTATTTATTAAATACCTTAGGATTGTAGCCCCTATCAGTTACATATCCAGCCTTTGACCAAATATTTAACTTATTTTCCTTTGCATAATCTTGAGCTTCTTTTAATTCATTTAAGTGTTCTTTATCCTCATATATATATCCAACTCTTGCAAGACCATTCGCTACTAATGCTTCATTGAGCATTTCCCATTTACCATTATTATTATAATAAATAAATCCTAAACGTCTTCCATATTTATCTGATTTTGATTTTCCATATTCTATATAAATTTTTGCTCCCTTTTTTAAAGCATCTTTTGTAAATTGCTTTGCCTTTTCACCAAATGGTTGGACAGGTGTATTAGGCTTACAAGTTTCTGGGGTATCAACTAAAAGAAATCTAACCTTAATCTCTTTATTATGTTCTTTTACAACTATAGTATCTCCATCAACTACCCTTTCAACTGTTGCCTCCTTTGTATTTGGAGGTTGATTTTTATATTGCTTTAAATTATATCCATTTGAACTGGAATTTGAATCATAAGCAGCCTTTTGCGATACAGTGTTATTATTTGTTTTATCCTTTACACTACACCCATTTAATATGATTGTACTAAATATAGAAACTATTACTAATAAAGTTCCTATAATTCGTTTAAATCTATTATTCATCATTAGTTTCTACTCCTTTATAATATTTTTTTAAACTACATAATTATTATAAATCAATTTAATTTATAAAAATTAAAAATATATTTAATCATTTTTAATTTTCAAATATATAATACCTTTACATTAAATAGAATAATATTACTTTATTAAAATATTACCTTAAATTAAGTAAATTTTATAAAATTAATGCTAAATATTAAATAATATTGTATACTTATTTTAATCATTTTAAAAAAATCAAAAAAATACTAAGGAGGAAAAAATAATGCAAGTTTTAATTGGAACAGGACTTTTATTATTAGTTTTAGGTTTATTTACATTATTTAGTTACAAAGCCCCCTATGGAATGAAAGCAATGGGTGCATTGGCTGGTGCTGCATGCGCAAGCTTTTTAGTTGAGGCATTTCACTCAGCTTTTTTCGGTAGTATATTAAATATTGAATTTTTAAAAAAGGTTGGAGATTCAAATGGCAGTTTAGGTGGAGTTGCTGCTGCTATCCTTGTACCACTAGCACTTGGTGTTTCACCTATATACTCAGTATTAATAGGTTTATCATGTTCAAGTTTAGGTATATTACCAGGATTTATTGCAGGATATTTAATGTCATTTGTAGTCAAATTTCTTGAAAAGAAATTGCCTGGTGGCTTAGATTTAATTATTATAATTATATTTGCAGCACCACTTACTAGACTTATAGGTGAATTAACTACACCTTTAGTTAATTCAACATTATTAAACATTGGACAAGTATTAATAGCTTCTGCTAATTCTAATCCAATAGTAATGGGAATAATTCTTGGAGGAATAATTACAGTAGTAGCAACTGCACCACTTAGTTCAATGGCACTTACAGCTATGCTTGGACTTACAGGTGCTCCAATGGCAATAGGTGCATTATCAGTTTTTGGATCATCATTTTTAAATTTTATTTTATTTAAAAAGATGAAATTTGGAAGTAAAAAAGATACAATATCAGTTGCTATAGAACCATTAACTCAAGCTGATTTAATTTCAGCAAATCCAATTCCTATTTACATAACAAATTTTATAGGAGGTTCTCTATGTGGTATTATAATTGTTTTAATGGGACTTACTAATATGTCTCCAGGTACAGCTACTCCAATTGCTGGATTTGCAGTAATGTTTGCATATAACCCTGCTTTTAAGGTATTATTAACATCTTTATTTTGTGTAATTATAAGTATATTTAGTGGTTATTTAGGATATTTACTGTTTAAAAATTATAAAATTCATACAGCTGATGAAATTAGAAAAAATTCTTTAGAACCTGAAGAATTAGCTTAAAACATTTAAAACTAAAAAGGATGATAATATTATCATCCTTTTTTATTTAATACCCTAAAAATACATTTTAATTTTTAAAAATACGTTTATTTATAAAGAAAACTTATTAATTTAATAAGACATCCTAAAAATAAACAACCATATATCACCATTAGCATTTCCAAATTAATAAAACCAAACCATGAATATATAAATATAAATCCAAGACCTAAAACTATAAGAAATTCAGATACAATATCAACTATAGAAAAACCTACTGACCTATTTTCTAATGACTTATTTTCTAATACTTTACTCATAAAAAACCTCTCCTTTATACCATTTTTATATAGAGCATTTTTAAAATTAAGTATTTATTAAAAATCATACACATAAATAACATCAGACTTTTAATAATTGGCTATAATATAGAATTTTAAATGCTTTTTAGTAAACATAGTTTACTATAAGTATATATTATATATTTACAAATTCAACCAGTTAATCGTTTATTTAATTTAAGTTTAATAAATTTCTTTTTTTATTAATTAATTTTTAATTAATATATAATTTTTTATTTAAATTTTATCATTTTGATAAATATATTTTATATCTTTTATTAAACATACTAATTTAAAAGTAATATTATTAATTTTGATATTTTTCTTTTTCATTACTACTACTTAATCCATTTATCCAAATATGATTAAATATAGTACTAAAAAATATTTTTCAATAGTTCTATTAAAAATATGTACATTCTTTCTACCTATTCTATATCCATATGCTCATTAATCGTATGAACATTAAATATGTTAGGTCCAAAACTTATTATTTCAATATCACTTGATAATTTTTCTTTAAATATTCCACATTCTAATCCAGCATGCAATGCTGTTACTGTAGGCTCCATATTAAATAATTTTATATATATTTCTATACTTAAATCTTTTATTTTTAATTCAGAATTATATGGCCACTCTGGATATTCTCCATTTTTTTAATTTCAAATCCAAAAGCTTTGCCCATTATATCAATCTTATTTATAATTTCATATAACTTACTTTTCAATGAACTCCTTAAATCAATTTTAAAAATTATTTTATTGCTTTCTGTTTTAATTATTCCCAAATTTAAACTACTTTCAACTAATCCATTAATATCTTCGCTCATTGTTTGAATTCCATCTGGTATTAAAACTAGGAAATCTATTACCTTATTTGTTATTTCTTGCGTAAATTGTTTTTCTTTATTTTCCTCAACATTTTGATTTATATTAATAAATAACCCTTCATACTTATATTCATCCCTAAATATTTTCTCTATGTGTAAACATATTTTTTTGATATTATTTATTTCACTCTCGTTAGAACTAATTATAGAACAGCAAAAGTTTGGTATAGAATTATACTTTTCTCCTCCATTAATTGAAATTATATTTATATCAAGTTGTTTGTTTAATTCAAATAACAATCTTCCCATTAATTTATTTGCATTTGCTCTTTTTCTAACATTAATTTAATATTTATATTAATACCAAAAATTTTTAAACTTAAATATTTAATTTATTTCAATTCATTTTTAGCTTTTTCTGGGATTTTTGATATATCTACTTCCTCAAATCCTTGTATTTCATTTGTATTTTCAATAGAAGGTTCTTTTACACTTACTTTTAAATATACATCTTTTTTTAATTCTTTATCTCCTAATGTAGATATATTGACCAATATTTTTTGTCCATCATTATTATATGCTGGCACATTGTTATATTCATAATAATGATCAATTACATTTTTATTATCTTCTAATCTATATGTTTCTTTTCTTTCACCATTTCCAACTATTTTTACATAATATTTCTCAGTACCTATCTCCCTAAATTTAATTGAACATCCAGTTATTGAAAATATAACTGATATTAATATAAAAACCGTTATTCCTACTTTTCTCATAAGTATTTCCCCCATATATTTAGCATTTAATATTTATTTATATAATAAATGCTAAATATTAAATTAGAATAAAGATTATATATAAAATGTCTTAAATAAATTAATTACATTATTTAATTTAAAATTTATTCTTATAAAAAATGATAAATATATAGCTAAAATATAAAAAAACAATCAAAGATAATACTGCTGAATTATTAGATAATTTATTTAGCTAAAAGGAGACTAAATTTACTCAAAAAACTTTTAGTCACCTTTTTTATACGTTTTTGAACAAAATAAAATGGCTTAAACCTCAAGGTTTAAGCCATCCTCTAAACATATGTGGCACTCCCAACAGGAATCGAACCTGTATCTATCCCTTAGGAGGGGATTGTTCTATCCATTAAACTATGGGAGCTTACTATTTAAATTTTATTATAGTAATATAAATATGTCAATTTAAATAGTAATATTTTTACAAACAAAAAGATGACTTAAAGCCATCTTTTAATTTATTGTTCAACATTTTTCTTTGTTCTTAATACTGTTACAACAGTTGCAAGTATAGGTACTGATAACGCAATTGCGCCTGCTGATATTAACCATTCCATTGGTGGTATCTTAGTAAGTGTAAATATCTCTCTTCCTATTGGAGTAATAAATCCAAGAAGTATTATTCCCATCATTAAAGTCACAAGTCCAACTTTAAATGGTGTTATAGGAAGTGCAACCTTAAATAATATTACAAGACTCACTCCTGCAAGCATAAGTACTGCAAGCGTTCTTGCAAGCTCTAATGATGCACCAAAATGATTATATGATATTACAAATGTTGCTGATACAAATATTGCTATAAGCACTCCGTTTGGAATACTAGCAGTTAATATTCTTCCTAAGAAACCTTTTTTAACTCTTTCTTTATTAGGAAGCATAGCTAAGAATAATGCTGGTATACCTATTGCACAACTTCCTATAAGTGAAAGCTGTATTGGTTGTATTGGAAATGGTAAAAGTAATACTGAGAATACAACAGCTAAAATTATTGAGTAAGTTGTTTTTGTTAAAAATAATTGTGCAACTCTCTCTAAGTTATTTATTTGTTGTCTTCCTTCAGCAACAACCTTTGGAAGTGCACTAAAGTTTGACTTCATAAGAACTAATTGTGATACAGCTTTTGCTGCATCTGAACCATTTGCCATTGCAATTCCGCAATCTGCTTCTTTAAGTGCTAATACATCGTTAACTCCATCACCTGTCATAGCTACAGTATGTTCATTTTCTTGAAGTGCAATTACTAAAGCTTTCTTTTGATGAGGTGTAACTCTTCCAAACACACTATATTTTTCAACTTCATTTTTAAGATCTTCCATATTATCTGGTAATTCTCTTGCATCTATGTAATTTTCTGCGCCTTCTACACCAGCTCTCTTAGCTACTGCAGATACTGTAACAGGATTATCTCCTGATATAACTTTTACTTTTACACCTTCTTCTTTAAAGAATTTTAAAGTTTCTGGTGCATCTTCTCTTATTATATCTTCAATTAAAACTATAGCGGCTTCATTTATATCTGTTAAATTTTCATGCTTTAATGTTTCAAGATTTGATTCTGCTAAAATTAATACTCTTCTTCCTTTTTTAGCTTCATCTTCTACTTGCTTTTTAACATTTTCATATTTGTCTCCCATAACAATTTCAGGAGCTCCAAATACCCAAGTTCCTTTATCTTTTGTAACTATACCTCCCCATTTTCTCTTTGATGAGAAAGGTACCTTTTCTACTATTTCAATATTTGAATCTTCTTTATATTTATCCAATATAGCTTGTTGAGTTGGATTTTTGCTTGGAAGATTGTGTGAAATAGCTGCTAAAATATCATCTATATATTTATTATCATGCTTTGATACATTTTTTACATCTATAAGCCTTAAAGCGCCTTCAGTAATTGTACCTGTTTTATCTACACATAATACATCAACTCTCGCAAGAACTTCTGTTGCTGAAAGCTCTTGAACTAATGTATCATACTGAGAAAGCTTTATTATAGCAACTATAAATGTTGCACTTGTTAAAAGCACTAATCCTTCAGGAACCATTCCTATAATACCTGATACAGTACCTATAACAGCATCTTGCCAACTAGACTTTATAAATATAAGTTGAGTTGTTGCAAGCAATATACCAATTGGAACTATTAGTATTAAAAGCACTTTAAGTATTTTATTTAATGAATTTTGAAGTTCTGAATTTGTTATTTTAAACTTTCTAGCCTCATCTGCAAGTTTTGATGAATATGTATTTGCTCCAACTTTAGTTACTTTCATATACCCATCACCTGCAACAACAAAACTTCCTGATAAAAGTTTACTTTCTTGTCTTTTATGTATTGGATCTGACTCACCAGTAAGCATTGATTCATCAACTTCTAACTCATTACCTTCATATAAAATACCATCTGCAAGTATTTGATCTCCAGTTTTTATATATATAATGTCGTCTTTTACTATTTCTTCTATTCCTATTTTTTTAAGTTTTCCATTTCTAACAGCCATACAGTTTGCTTCACTTATAACAGATAACTTTTCAATTATATTTTTTGCCTTAACTTCTTGTATTACACCAATTAAGCTATTTACAACTATAACCCCAGCAAATATTGCGTTCTTAGGTGAACCTGCTATTATTACTGCTACAGCAAGAACTAAGTTTAAAGCATTAAACATAGTAAAAAAGTTTGATCTTAAAATCTGTAAAAATGTTTTTGATGGAGCCTTAGGTAGTTTATTTACATCTCCACTTAAAAACCTCTTCTGTACTTCTTTGTCAGTTAGACCTTGTATACCTTCATACTCAAATTTATCTTCAACCATCTTACATTCCATTATATAACTCCTTTATTAAGTTGTGATTTTATATGTATTAGTTTAATTTACTAATCTTAATTTAATCTTAAATTTTTAAGAATATATAATAAATTTATCCTTAAATCCTACTAATACCTTAATTTTTCAACTACTATTAAAGTTCTTTTAAGTTTTTCTCCAACTTATAATACTTATGGAATTTTATATCTAAGTCATTTCTTTCCTTAAGTTTAATATAAAACTTTTTAGCAGAAATTTCACCTTCTGATTCACCAGATATTATCCATCTTTTAATGCCATTATTTGAATTTATTATTTTATTTCCTATTTTGTTTGTGTTAAAATTCTTATGCAAAGGACTTTCTACTATATAAACATTAAAACCTCTTTCTGAAAGTTTACTCATAATTGGTATGTAAGAATTAACATCCTCATCATTCTTAGGATAAAATATATATCCTATAATACCTTCTCTATCTTTAGGAGTTAAAATTACTCCATTATCAAAGTTATTAACAGATACAAATCTTTTATCCACAAGATTTTCTACATATTCTCTATCAACCTGTGAATAATTTATTTTTGAATATATAGATGTCCCTAAAAATAAAAGGACAATAATACTTATAAGAACGGGTTTTAATCTAGTCATACTTATCTCTCCTATCTTATTTATATTATTGCCCAAAATTTTATAATCTCTCTACTTTTTTTATTTCTATTCTACTTGTTTTAATTAAAAATGTTATTTCATATTGTGATTCTTTATTGTGATCCCTAAATAGTCTAACCTTTACATTATAATTTTTGACTTTACTATCATCATTTATTTCTTCTATCTTTATTATTTTTATATTATCTTTATAATATTTTTCCTTTACTTTTTTCTCATAATACATAGCTCTTTCAATATAAGGAAGCAAAAGAGTTATTATAATATTATCTTTATTATCACTGTATTCCTTACATATACTATTTTCATCATCTTCTTTTAAATTTCTATCCATATAATCCTTTATTACCCCATAACATTCTATTTTATTAAATTTTTCTATTTTGGAATTAAAATAAACTATTATTGGAGAATCTAAAAGCTCCTTGTTTTTATAAAAGAATTCATTATCTCCATATACAATAGCCTCTAATGCTAACTTAAGCTCTCTTCTAAAAATCATATCCCTTACACTAGGATCTTGACCATCTATAGGCGGATCTATATGTAAATCCACCTTCAAAACATATCTATTTCCTATTTTAGTCCATTCTCCAAGTACTTCATCTCTTAATGCAGTTATTTTATTATAAGCAAATTTTATACCTATATCTAAATATAACTCACCTGTTATGTCGGAATGAGTTAATGTATACAACCTTGGTATTATAGGTTTATCTTTATCTATATTCTCCATATAATTAACATTCAATTTATCTTTATTAAGAACGCTCATAAATTCTCCTATTTTATTATTTATATTTTAAGTATATGTACTAAAAAAATCTTTAGTTCTTTAAAATTCCTAGAAATTATACTATACTTCTTTTATGGGATTTATTTCTTATTAAAATTTAAAATTCAAGAGAGGATTGGTATTATGCTAAGAACAATACTTTTCTATCCTGGAATAATACTTAGCCTAATTATCGCTCCTTTAGCTTTAATTAAAGTAAAATATTTAGAGCATAAAGGAAAAGATAAAGAAAGAACTGAAGCTATATTTAAAATAACTTCTTCTTGGGCAAGATATGTTATGTGGCTTAGTGGTGCAAAGGTTAAAGTTTTTGGAGAAGAAAATATTCCTAAAGATGAAGCTGTTTTATTTGTTGGAAATCATCAAAGTAACTTTGATATACCTCTTATAATGAGTAGCATTAAAGTTCCTAAAGGATTTATAGCAAAGAAAGAGTTAGAAAAATGGCCAGGCATCAGTATGTGGATGAGATATATACGATGTGTATTTATGGACAGAAGTAATATGAGAAAATCTGCTGAGGCAATAGTTCAAGGTATACAAACCTTAAAATCAGGATATTCAATGGTAATATTCCCAGAGGGAACTAGAAGTAAGGGTAAAGCTGTAGCAGAGTTTAAAGCAGGTAGCTTTAAGTTGGCACTAAAATCAAAAGTTAAAATAGTTCCATTTACTATTAATGGATCATATAAACTTTTAGAAGCAAACGGAGGCAAAATAAAGCCTTCTACAGTGGAAATATATATTCATAAGCCTATTGATACAACTAAGCTATCAAAGGAAGAAATAAGTGAATTACATACTACAGTAAGAAATATAGTAGTATCTGATTTACCAAAAGAGCAACAATAAAGAGGATGGACTTAATACTCCATCTTCTTTTTTAACATTTTTATATTGTTAACAGTTTTTTTGTTATATTTTTCATATTTTTCATTTATACTAGAAAATATTAATAAATTTTAAAACGGAGGTATGCCTTTTTATGAAAAAAATTGTTATAGGTCTACTTATTTTAGGAAATATATTTATAGTATCCGGTTGTGATACTAATTCAAATCAATCAGCTCAAAACAATACAACTACTCAAACAACACAAGAAGCATCACAAAATAATAATCAAACTGTAGTTGATGAAAATAAATCAAATGATAAAACTTCAAAGAAAGAAGAAATAAATAAAGATAAAGTTTCAACAGATTCAAATAAATCAAATAATAGTTCTAATGAATCTACTGATAAAATTAAAAAAGATAATAATTCAAAAAATACTAGTTCAAATTCAAATAAAGTAGCTTCAACTGAAACTACTAAACAGGCTCATAAAAATACTCCAAGTAATAATAAAACAGTTGAAAACAGAGTAAAAGAAAAAACTAAAAATAATGAGTCAACTCAAGATGCAATGACTCCATATTACGGAACTTGGTCAATAGATAAAGTAATTGGTCATACTTTATATTCAACAAATAATACAAGTCCATTAAATAAAACATTAGTTATTTCTAAAAATAAATATGTTAATAATGCCTTTAATGTTGAAATTGATAAACCAAAATATTTAATAACAAAACTATCTGAGAAAGATTTCTGTAAAGGCTATAAAATGGAATCTTTAAAAGGAACTGGACTTAATGAAGGTCCTATTACAGCTTTAGATATTACAAGTTCAACAAATCCAAACAGTGATTTTGATGAACTTTATATTCAAAATGGATATTTAGTATATTTACAAGATGGAGTATTCTTTAAATGTAGCAAAAATTAAATAAAAATAGTATCGACATTGTCGATACTATTTTTTTATACTACTGCTTTTACCCATTTTCCTGATTTTAATCTTATAAATTCAAATATTATCTTAACTATTTCTTCTAAACATATTAAGAAATAAACTGCTGTTACAGGTAAATTTAAAATTGTTGCCCCTATAAATGCAATAGGAACTGCAAATCCCCATACAGTACCAGCTTGTACCAACATTGAATATTTAGTATCTCCACCACCTCTAAATATTCCAATTATCATAACTATATTAAAAAACCTTATAGGACAAAATACAGCCATTATATATAAAACTCTAAGAGTATCAATATATGTTTTATCAGTAACATTAAAAGGCGCTACTATAAGTGGTGCTAAAAATACTATAGAGAGACCTATAATTAATCCTATTATAGGTGAAATTATTCCTATCTTCTTTGAATAATCAAGTGCAACATCTTCTTCATCTGCTCCAATTTTATTACCAATCATAATAGATGCTGCAGTTGCAAGTCCAATACAAAGAACCATAAACATATTATTTAATGTAGTTGCTATTTGCATAGTAGCTACTGCACTTGTACCAATTTGTGCATAAGCTATTGAAAAAGCAGTCATCCCAAAAGACCAAACAAGTTCATTTAATATTGTCGGAGTTGCTGTATTAAAATATTTTTTAACAAACATCTTATTAAAATTTGTAAGTTCCTTAAAACTAGAAGCTACTTTATTTTTCTTAATATAAACTACTGATATTATAAATATCATCTCTATTCCTCTAGCTAAAACTGTAGCTAAAGCGGCACCATTTACACCTAGTTCTGGCATACCTAAATTACCAAATATAAATAACCAATTTAAAAATGCATTACTTAAAACCCCAATTAAACTAGCATACATTGGTATATTAGGTTGCTGAGTACTTCTCAACACTGATGAAAAAGCCATAGTTAAATTAGTGAATATATAGCTTATAGAAACTATTTTTAAATATGAAGCTCCAAATTTTATAACACTTGAATCATTTGATAATATACTCATTATATTTTCTGAAAAAAATATAGCTCCTAATCCAAATAATACTGTTGCTCCAATACCAACTAATATATCAAGCCCTAATACACTCTTTATATTTTTTAAATCCTTCTTCCCCCAATACTGTGCCATAAATACACTCGCTCCTGCATTAATTCCTGTTAATGCAAGCATAAAAATGAAGAAATATTGATTTGCAAGACCTACTGCTGCAATAGCATCCTCTCCAAGTTTTCCTATCATAAGATTATCAACTAGATTTAATGATGATGTTATAAAACTTTGAAAAGTTATTGGCAATGCAAGTATCAACATTGTCTTTATAAATTTCTTATCTTTTAGTATTCCTTTCATTTATTCATCCCTTTCCATATGCTAAAAAAGTTGCTTTTTATTATGTTTAAATCTTCTTTTTTAGCTGTATTAACTTATAATAACTATAGGTTTTAAACCTTTTACACACTAAAAAAGAGCCTACGGGTAGTCCAGCCGCCCATCTGCTCTCTTTTTAGAATCTATAAATATTTTGAATTGATGCCATTGAATATTTTCTAATATTAAATAAAATATGTCAATAGTTAATATTTTGTTTCGTAATTATTTATATTTTATTAACCTATTGTAATTTTTTATTATATTTTCCTTTTAATTTAATATATGTATTTTTATTGTATTAAGATTAAAGAAAGTCAATATCAATTTATAAAAATAATAAATTTTTTATTATTGAATTTTATTACATTTTTATAAAATATTTACTTTATTTTTATTTTCTTTTTTCCCTGTTTTTCACCGTATTTTTACACTTTAATACCATTTTTTCTCCCTCTGTTTTATTTATATGTCTCCCTGTATTTATTTTTCTCTCTCCCTCCGTTTTATTTGATTGCTCAATTAGGTTATATACTTAACTTTTTTTATTAATTGCTGTACAATATAGAAGTTATTTTAATATTTTTTAATCAAAAGGTGGTGTTTTTATGACTATGCAAAAGCTTTTAAGCAAAACTAGACAAGCCATTAATGATTTTGATCTTATTCAAAACGGAGATAAAATAGCCGTAGGCCTTTCTGGTGGTAAAGATAGCTTAACTTTATTACATATATTAAAAAATTATCAAAGATTTTCACCTGAAAAATTTGATTTAATAGCTATAACTTTAAATCCTGGTAATGTTGATAATTCCCCTCTTCATGAGCTTTGCAAAAATTTAAATATTGAATTCCATGAAATACAAACTAATATAGCTGAAATTGTATTTGATATAAGAAAAGAAAAAAATCCTTGTTCTTTATGTGCTAATTTAAGACGTGGTGCTTTAAATGATAATGCAAGACGCTTAGGATGTAACAAGATAGCTCTTGGACATCATAAAGATGATGCTATTGAAACTTTTATGTTATCTATTTTCTATGAGGGAAGAGTTAACTGTTTCTCACCAAAAAGCACTATGGAAAAATATGGAGTTACTCTTATAAGACCTATGGTTTATATAGAAGAATCTATGATTAAAAAAGCTGTTCGTGATTACAATTACCCAGTTATAACTAATCCTTGTCCTGCTGACGGTAAAACTAAAAGAGAAGATTTAAAAAATCTAATAAAAACTATGAATAAAGATATCCCTGGATTTAAAAAAAGCTTATTTAGCGCTTTAAATAATTCCAAACAATTATTTATATGGGATAAAAATGAAATTAGGAGGATGTAAATTTGTCTAATTCAATTAACAATAAAGGAAAGGCTATTATTTTTATGTTATTAGCTTCTTTCTTTTTCACTACAATGAATATGTTTGGTAAGTTAGCTTCTGGAATAACTCCTTATCAAAAAACATTCATTACAAATGCAGTTGCAACTATAATAGTATGCATAATTATACACAAGAGAAAGGTTTCATACTTGGGAAATAAAGAAAATAGAAAATATCTTTTTTTAAGAGGTGTTATGGGTACTATATCTATATGCGCGTTCTATTTTTCATTAGATTATTTATTATTATCTGATGCAACTATGTTAAACAAACTAAGTCCGTTCTTTGCTATAATTTTTTCTTTCCTTTATCTTAAAGAAAAGATTACTGGTAAGCAATTACTTTTACTTTTATTAGCTTTTGGCGGTAGCTTATTTGTAATAAAACCTCATTTCGACTCTTCAATAATACCTTCATTAATGGGAATAATAGCTGCAGCTGCTGCTGGACTTGCTTATACTATGATTAGAGTTATTGGAGATAAAGAAGATTTCTTTACTGTTATTCTTTCATTTACAGGAATTGCAACAATTGTATGTTTTCCATTTATGTTTATTAATACTTCAGGACTTACTAGAAATAACATTATATATATGATACTTGCAGGTCTTTGTTTTATTCTAGGGCAGGTTTTCTTAACACTAGCTTATAGAAATGCTCCTGCATCAGAAATATCTATGTTTGATTATGTAGGGCTTATAATAGCTGCTGTTTATGGATTTATATTATTTAGTGAAATACCCGATATTTTATCAATAATAGGTTATGTAATAATAATAGTAGCATCATTCTTTAATATATTAACGAAAAGAACATCATAATAAAAAACTCTCATACAAATAATATTGTATGAGAGTTTTTATTATGCATAAATATTCATTTTTATATAATTATATTTCCCTAAAAATGAATTTGGATTAATAGTAGTGCTGCTGCAAATACAGTTATAATAACCATTAATGGCATTATAAATTTAATCCATTTATTATAAGTAACATCTACCATAGCTAATGTTGCAAGTATAAGACCTGTTGGTGTTATAAATGATATTAGCCCTTGACCAAATTGATATGAACTTACTATTACATCTCTTGGAAGTCCTACTGTATCTGCAAGTGGTGCCATTATAGGAATAGCAAGTACTGCAAGTCCTGATGATGATGGTATAAAGAATCCTAATATAATGAATATTATAAGCATTAATATTATAAATATAGATCCATTCATACCTTGAACTCCCTTTGAGAAGAAGTTAAGTAATGTATCTGAAATTTGACCATTTTCAAGTACTAAGTTTATAGATCTTGCAACACCAATTATAAGTGCAACTCCAACAAGATCTCCTGCTCCAGCTATAAAGTTATTTACAAACTCTTTTTCACTTAATGTTGATATAAATCCAAGTATTATGGAAACAACTAAGAATAAAGCTGTCATTTCAGTAAACCACCAGTGCTTAACTGATACGCCATATATCATAACTACAAAAGCTAAAGCAAATATTATAAGCATTAACTTTAATCTAAAAGTGAATTTTGGAACTTCTTCACCTTCATCTCTTAAATATTTAGCTTCTATTTCTTCTTTTTGATCATATATAAGTGATTTAGTAGGATCTTTCTTTACTTTATTTGCATATCTAACTATGTAAACTATAGTTATTACAGTTGCTAATACAAGTCCTATAAATCTGAAATTTAATCCTTCAGTGAAATTAATTCCTGCTGCATTTGATGCTATTACTGATGAGAATGGATTTACTGTTGCAAACATTGTTCCTATTGATGAACCCATATAAATACTTGCAATACAAACCATAGCATCATATCCAGCTGCCAAGAATACCGGTATTAATATTGGATAAAGTGCTATAGTTTCTTCCGCCATACCAAATGTAGTACCACCTATTGATATCAATATAGTAAGTAATACAATAAGTAAATATTCTCTACCCTTAGTTGCTTTTGAAAGACTTGCTATACCTGCATTAAATGCTCCTGTTGCATTTAATATACCAATAATTCCTCCTATAACTAATACAAATAATATAATATCGATTGTGTCATAAGTACCTTGTATTGGTGCTTCAACTATTTCTTTAAGTCCTTGAGGTTTTTGTTTAACCTTTTCATATGTTCCTGGAATAGCAATAGGCTTATTTATACTTTCATCCTTAAACTTATCTATACCTATTTTTATTCCTAATTTATTTAATGTTTCTTGAGTTGCCGGTTCTGATTTTTCATCACCATTTGGCATAGTAACACTAAAATTATTATTATCCTTATTGTATGTTAGCTTTGCATAAGATCCAGCTGGTACTACATAAGTTAAAATAGCTGAAATTATCAAAACTATAAATAAAACTGTAAAGGCTGTAGGAAAGCTTAACTTTTTCTTCTTCTTTTGTTTTGTCATAACATCTCCTCCTTTGTATAATAATAAATAATATATATTTTTTTACAATTATATCAAAACTTTGTTTATAAACAATGAACAAAAGTAAAATCTTTGAATTTTTATACACTGATTTTAAATAATTATTACAAAAGATTGGAGGAATAATTTATGAAGCAAATCATATTAGCTGGAGGCTGTTTTTGGGGTGTTGAAGAGTTTTTATCTAGAATAAATGGTGTAGTTAATACTGAGGTTGGATATGCAAATGGTAATACTATAAATCCAACATACGAAGATGTATGCTACAAAAATACTTATTTTGCTGAAGTATGTAAAGTTACATATGACGAAAATATTTTATCACTTCAAAATCTTTTAAAAAAATTTTTTACTATAATAAACCCAACATCATTAAATAGACAAGGAAATGATGTTGGCAGTCAATATAGAACTGGTATTTATTATTTAGACGAATCTGACCTTCCTATAATTAAATCAATAAAAGAAGAAGAACAATCCAAATATACTAAAAAAATAGTTACTGAAGTTAAACCATTAAAAAATTATTATAAAGCTGAAGATTATCATCAAAAATATTTAAAGAAAAACCCAAATGGTTACTGTCATATAAAATTAGATTAATAAAGATATAGGACATATGCAATAAATTGCATATGTCCTAATAATACAAGAATCCTTATAATCTAGATAATTTCTCTCCCATCATTACGCCCATAGCTGAAGCCATCATAAGACCTCTAGTCCAACCACTAGAATCTCCTAGACAGTGAAGCCCTTTAATATTTGTTTCAAAATTCTCATCAATTACAACTTTATTGCTGTAAAACTTTATTTCCGGTCCATAAAGTAGTGTTTCTTCACTTGCAAATCCAGGTACTACAACATTTAATGATTCTATAAAATTAATTATATTTGTCATTGTTCTATATGGTATAGCTGATGTTAAATCACCCGCAACTGCATCTGGTAATGTATATTTTACATTTGATCTATCTAATTCTTTTGGCCAAGTTCTTTTACCTGCAAGTATATCCCCATATCTTTGAACTAGTATACTTCCATTTCCTAGCATATTTACAAGTTCAGCAACTTTTTTTCCATATTCAATTGGTTGATTAAATGGTTCTTCAAAGTTATGTGAACTAAGTATTGCAAGGTTTGTATTACTTGACTTTTTGTCCTTGTAAGAATGTCCATTAACTATAGCTAAGTTATTATCGTAATTTTCTTGTGATACAAAGCCACCTGGATTTTGGCAGAATGTCCTAACCTTATCTTTAAAAGGTGCTGGGTATCCTATAAGCTTTGATTCATAAAGAACCTCATTTACTTCTTCCATAACTTCATTTCTAAGTTCAACACGTACACCAATATCTACTGTACCAGCTTTATGATTAACATTATGTTCTATACACATATCTTTAAGCCAGTCAGCACCCTTTCTTCCTGTTGCAACAATAACTCTATCTGAGAATATATCTTCATCTTTTTTCTTAGTTAAGGAATCAGTTATTTTAACCCCTTTAATTTCTCCTGATTCTATAATTAAGTCTTTAACTTGAGTATTGAATCTAATTTCAATACCACTTTTAATTAAATGTTCTTGTAATCTTAAATATATTTCTTGTGCTTTTTCCGTTCCTAAATGTCTTATTGGACAATCAACAAGCTTTAAATTCCCCTCTATTGCTTTTCTTCTTATTTTTTTTACCCCATCTGGATTACTTACACCTTCAATTCTACTATCAGCCCCAAATTGTAGATATATCTCATCAGTGTAATCTATATATTTCTGAACTAAATTGCCCCCTATAAGTTCAGGTAAATCTCCTCCAACCTCATAATTTAATGATAGCTTTCCATCAGAAAATGCACCTGCTCCTGAAAAACCAGTTGTTATATGACAATAAGGCTTACATGAAACACATTTATTTGTCTTTTCTTTAGGACAGCTTCTTTTATCTATACTTCTACCTGCTTCTATTAATAATATTTTCTTATTAGGTTCCCTTTTATTTAACTCCAAAGCAGTAAATATCCCTGCAGGACCTGCTCCAACTATAACCACTTCATACTTCATAAAACTATTCTCCTCCATAATTAAAGAAATAATATTGTGATCCTATAGCCACTAGCTCTTTACGGTAGCTCGGTAGAAACATCTCACCATATTAGAGATTTATATAGGATTTAATGTTCGGATTTTTTATTTAATTAATCCATATACTTGAATTATAATCTATACAAGCATTAAAATCAAGTGTTTTTACGAATTTTATTTTTTAATTTATTTTAATTATTCGTATTTTTGTTTTCTTTTCTTTTTATCTTCTCTAATCCGCTTATAGTCTTATTTTACCCTTATTTTCCTGTTTACTAAAAATTTATATTTATTAAATAGCTTTTAAATACCCCTAATAATCAGGTATATAACCTTTTGCATATATTACCTAGAAAATAAAACTATTTAACATATATATTTCCAAATGCTAGTATTGAGAGATGAACAAATTTAAAGCTTTATTTTATATGAAAAGCTTTATTTAACTAATTGCATTTGTTTTATTGATATAAAAAATAAGTGCTAAAAATAATTCAAATAAATTTTTATAAGAGGAGTTATTATGGACTGTGTAATTATTAATGGAAAAAAAGTTCGAGCTAATAAGGGAGAATCCATATTAGATGTTGCAAAAAACAATGGAATAGAAATACCTACTCTATGTTTTTTAAAAGACTGCGATAATATGGGAAACTGTGGAGTATGTCTTGTTGAAGTAGCTGGAGAAAAAGATTTAGTTAAGGCTTGCTCTTACAAGGTTAAAGATGGAGACATAATAAATACAGCAAATGAAAGAGTTCAAACAGCTGTAAAACATAGAGTATCTGAAATACTTAATGACCACAATTTAAAATGTGGAAAATGTAAAAGACTTAAAAATTGTGAATTATTAAAATTAGCAATTAAAGTTAATGCTAAAAAAGCAAAAAATTTCATTAATGATGATGAAAAATACATAGATGATAGAAGTAAATCTATAGTTACAGACAGATCAAAATGCATAAAGTGTGGAAGATGTGTTGCTGCTTGCAGAGAAAAAATCGGAACTGAAATAATGAACTTCAGAACAGATAGCGATAATAATTTATGTGTTGGACCTGAAAGCTTAGCTTGCTTTGATGAAACAAAGTGTTTACTATGTGGCCAATGTGTTGCCGCTTGTCCTGTTGGTGCATTATCTGAAAAATCACATATTGATAGAGTTATTGATGCATTAAATGATGATGATAAACATGTAATAGTTGGAATAGCACCATCTGTAAGAACAGCTATTGGAGAATCATTTGGAATGGGCTATGGAAAAGATGTAACTTTCAAATTATATGAAGCTCTTAGAAAATTAGGATTCAATAAAGTATTTGATGTTAACTTCGCAGCTGATGTTACTATAATGGAAGAAGGAACAGAGCTAATTGGAAGAATTAAAGAAAATGGACCATTCCCAATGTTTACTTCATGTTGTCCAGGATGGATTAGATTAGTTGAAAATTATTATCCTAACTTATTAAATAATATTTCTTCTGCAAAATCCCCTCAACAAATTTTTGGAGCAGCAAGTAAAAGCTATTATCCTCACATTGAAGATATAGATCCTAAAAAAGTATTTACTGTATCAGTAATGCCTTGTACTGCTAAAAAATTTGAATCTGATAGAGTAGAAATGATAAATGATGATATCAAAAATATAGATGCTGTTCTTACAACAAGAGAACTTGCAGATTTAATCAAAAAACATAATATAGACTTTAAAAACTTAAAAGGCCAAGATGCAGATCCTGCTATGGGAGAATATACAGGCGCTGGTACAATATTTGGTGCAACAGGTGGAGTTATGGAAGCCGCACTTAGAACTGCTAAAGATTTAATAGAAGGAACTTCTCTTGAAAATGTTGATTATAAAGAAGTAAGAGGATTAGATGGTATCAAAGAAGCTACTGTGAATATAGGTGGTACTGATTATAAGGTAGCTGTAGTTCATGGTGGAAAAAATCTTTTTGACTTTATAGAAAGCGGAATGATGGATAAAGGAAATTATCATTTTATTGAGGTTATGGCATGTCCAGGTGGATGTGTAAATGGTGGTGGACAACCTCATGTAAATTCACTTGATAGAGAAAATATTGATATAAGAAAAGTTAGAGCATCAGTTTTATATAACCAAGATGCCACTCTTTCAAAAAGAAAATCTCATAAAAATAACTCTGTATTAAAAATGTATGAAACATATATTGGTGATCCAAACAAAGGAAAAGCACACGAGTTATTTCACGTTAAATATACAAAGTAATATGGAGGCATTTATATGGATTATAAATTATCAAAAGTTCAAAGCGATGAACTAATAAATAAATTAAAAGAAGATTATAGAATTTATGCACCTATAAGTTTTGATGGTGAAGGAAGACATAGTTATACTAATAATATTAGATATGGAGAAATAAATTCTTTCAATGACGTAGTTTATAAAGAAAAATCTCAATTTTCACCAAAAGAATTATTAATACCAATAAACCATACTCTAGCATTAAAATTTGACGGAAAAGAAATTGATGCAATTAGTGATGAAGATGATAGAGATATTATTATAATTCTTCGTTCTTGTGATTTACACGGAATAAAGAGAATAGATAACTCACTTAAAAATGATAAATTTTATAGAAATAGAAGAGATAAAGTAAAATTTATGCTTATGGGATGCCCTAAATCATTTGATACTTGTTTTTGTGTTTCTATGGGAACTAATACATGTGATAACTATTCACTAGGTATCAAATTTGATGAAGATAGTATTTCAATAAAAGTTAAAGATGATGCTTTTAATAAATATTTTGAAGACTCAATAAAAACAAAATTTGAAATGGAATTTGCAAAAGAAAATGAAATCAAAGTAAAAATTCCTGAAATAGAAACTTGGGACAAGATAGTTCTAGATAAAGTTAAAAATTTAGATTTATGGAATACTTATAAAAATCGTTGTATAGGTTGTGGAAGCTGTAATATGAGTTGTATAACTTGTTCATGTATGCTTACTCAAGAAGTTGTTCATACTGATAATTCTAAGTTAAAAGAAGTAAGAAGAACTTGGAATGGATGTCAGCTTATAAAATCATCTGCTTTAAAAAACAAAGACTTAAATGATATTGTTCCTATAAGAATAAGACAAAGAGTTTTAGACAAATTTTATAGACCAAAACTTGATGTATCAAGAGAACAAATATGTGTAGGTTGTGGTAGATGTACTGATATATGTCCTAGATATATAAATTTTGCGGTTACAGTTAATAAATTAAGTGCTGAACTTGATAAAATTTACGAAGACTTAGGAAGAACAATAAAATAGTAAAAAGAGGTAGATAATATGAATAAAGATATTGATATTAATAAATTGCGTACTAACTGTTTCCGTGAATCTAAAGTTCCTGGAGAATTTATGTTCCAAATGAGAGTTCCAGGCGGTACTATAAGTGCTAAACACTTAAGTTTAGTTCAAAAATTAGCTGAAGAATACGGAAATGGAAGCTTTCACTTTGGAACTAGACAAACTTTTAATATTCCAGGAATAAAATATGAAAATATAGAAAAAGTAAATAAATTAGTTAAAGATTACATAGATGAAATAGAAAATAAAGAATGTGGAGTTGATATCGAAGCTGATGAATTTGGCTACCCAACATTAGGCGCTAGAAATATTTCAGCCTGTGTTGGTGCTGACCATTGTATTAAAGCTAATGCAAAAACTCCTTATTTAGCTAGAAAATTAGAACAAATAATTTTCCCAAGCAATTATCATATAAAAATATGTATTGCTGGATGCCCAAATGACTGTATTAAAGCTCATATGACTGATTTTGGAATAATAGGTGTAACTATTCCTCAATATGATTATGACAGATGTGTAGGATGTGGAGCATGCGCTAGAGCATGTGCTGCTCACTCAACATCTGCCATTAAAGAAATAAACGGTAAAATAATCAGAAATGAAGAGCTATGTATTGGTTGTGGAGAATGTGTTGAAGCATGTCCTACTAGAGCCTTTACTCGTTCAAAAGAAAATTATTATAGAATTTTAATCGGAGGAAGAACTAGTAAAAAGACTCCAAGACTTGGTGAAGTTTTCTTAGATTATATAACTGAAGATGTATTATATGCTGTTATAAGAAACTGGGAAACATTCTCTAAAGAAGTTTTAAATGGTTCTCCTAAATATCTTCATGGAGGACATTTAATGGATATGGCTGGATATAATAAGTTTAAAGAAATTATGTTAAGTGATGTTGAATTAAATAAAGAAGCAAAAGTTGCAACTAGACTTAATTGGAAAGAACGTGAATATAAAGCTAATATTAACGTTAAATAATTTACTATAAAAAAAGAGCTACTTTAAAAAGTAGCTCTTTTTTATTTATGTATTTTAAGTATTTACTTTGATATTTATAATTTTATAATCCTAAAAATTTTATCAAAAATACTATTAATTTATACTTAAAGTGATACAAATAAATCTAATTACTTTCTTGGAAAGTACTTATTTTAACTTTATACTATTTTAATTGTAATTTTTCAATTAATGGCATAATGTATTGTTTTGAATCTGATGGAACTTTTCTTATTTCCAATTCAATACCTTTATCATTTAATTTTTTAAATGCTTCTATATCTATATTATCTACTGAAACTGCATTTTTTATTTGTTTCTTTCCTCTTTTAAATGACATTCCACCAATATTTACACTATTAATATCAACACCTTGTTCTACCATTCTTAATACATCTGTTGGGTTTGTAAAAAGTAATAAAACCTTATCATCAATATATTTATAATCATTATAAACTTTTATTGCTTTATCTACGCTTATAACATGTGATTTCACTCCAGGAGGTGCAACTTGTGTCAATAAAGTTTTTCTGATATCATCATTTGCAACGTCATCATTACAAACTATTATTCTTTGACATCCTGTTTGTTTGCTCCAAATTGTTGCTACTTGACCGTGTATTAATCTATCATCTATTCTTGCTAAAACTACTTTCATTATAAATCATCCTCCTCTGTGTTTTTAATTACTTTTATAAGTGACTTTATACTTTTATTTCCTGCAGTTAATGCTACACTAACTAGTTCTTTTAAATTTAAAAATTTCATACTTCCGAAAATTTCAAGTACCATTGGAAGATTCACTCCAGCTACTACTTCCATATTATCATTTTTAAGTGCCATCATACTCGCAACATTATACGGGCTTCCCCCAAACAAATCTACCATAAATAGAACTCCATCTTTAGTATCTAATTCACTAATTACTTCATTATATTTATCAACTAAATCTTCTAAGCCTTCTCCTGGCTTAAAAGTTATATATCCTACATTTTCTTGCTTTCCAAAAATCATTTCAGAAGAATTTAATAGTTCTTCCGAAAAATTTCCATGTGTTCCCAAAATGACAGCAACCACATCGATCCCTCTTTTCTTTAGTTTTAATTTACACGACTTATATTTAAGAAGGCAATTATCATGCCAAAGTTGTGTATTAAATGAAAAGTTTTCACGATGGCTTATTAATTAGCGTATAACCAATAAAATTTTTTAATTTTTTATTGATACAGTTTATTTTGTTTTTGATACTCTTTTAATACTATACTAATATACTTTTTGATACTTTATATGTTTTTTAATACTATAGTAATAGTATCTCTGCTAAGTAATATATTTCATCATCACTTAGTTGTAAATTTAAAGCCTCTTTGAACATATATGTAGCCTGTTTTATTCCACTAACAATACTTTCATCAAGAGCTCCTATATCATAAGAATACTTAAGTTCATCATTAGTTAGTACTCTTTCTAATGCACAAGCTGTATGAAGCACAATTCTAACTTTCATTGAATTCGTAAAATCTCTATGTGTTATCTCCTCTAATATATTAGTGAATTCTAATAATAAATTATTTATTTTATCAGGATTTAAATATGTGATAGTTTCTTTTAAACTATCATAGCAAAGATTGTTTAATACAATATCACCTTGTATATCCTCTTCTAATAATATACTTTCTCCCTTAAATATTTTTTCAATAATTTTTTCTCCCTTTCCTGATATAAGGCTTTCAAGAGAAATAAAAGGTACATTAAGATTTGGATCAATACTTCCTACTATAGCCAAAATCTTATTATTTTTTCCTATCTTCTTTATTTCTTCCTTACAGTTTTTTATTCCTATAGGTATAACATCCACATTTTCATCTGATATATTTTTTACTATATCAACAACTAACTCTTTAAGTTTTATTGCTGCTCCTTTTCCACTGGAACATACTGTTATTATTGCACCTTTATTTTCGTTTTTATTTTCATTTTCCTTTTTATTAATACTGTATCCTTTAAACTCTTTTAAGTATTGATACAGTCCTTCTAAATCAACGTCATTTAATGATGATTTTCTAGCAGCTTCTAATACAGTAGGTGTTGATACCATATCAAGAGTCCTTATTTTTATACCTGTTTCCTCATATATTATATTTCCGAAACTATTTAGCGACCCCATATCAACAAGAAGCATAACTCCCTTGCCCCTATCTATTTCTTTTACCTTATGAGTAACAAGTTCTAATGTTTGTTTAGGACTTATTTCAAGCGGCATATCAACTGCAACTATATTATCACTATCAAATAACTTAACTGCTACATTAACCATACTACTTGCTGTGCTGCTTCCGTGAGCTGCAACAACAACTCCAATTTTTTTATTAACATCAGTATCTTCTATAGATGTTAATAATATTGTTATATATGTAGCTTCCCCTTTTGGAATTTGTGTATTAAAATATACTTCCGCTCTCTTACATATTTCTTCTGCAACTTTATATTCATTAGGGTGTTCTGCTATTATATCTTGCATTTCTTCATAATCTTGTTCTATATTTTGGTTTAATCTATTAAAGAAAGCACTCATATGAAGACTCATTGCATATAAAAATCTATCATTATAACTTATTCCAAGTTTTTCTTCAGCTAAAGCTTTTATTTCTTGTGAAAAGTTTATTATTTTCTCATCAACTATTTTTAATAATCCTTCTCTTGAATATTTATCATTTTTTATTTTATCGTAAAAGCATCTTATATGTACTATTATATCCGTAGTTATAAATTTATTTATAGCCTCTTCATCCATTCCTTCTTCTCTTAATATTGATGCTTTATCTTCTATTATTTTATATAAATTAAATGGAGGTTCATAATTACCTTCTTCATCCAATAATATTACATTCTTATCAGGATTAATTACTAATTCAGATGGAACTAAATTTATTATTTCTTCCTTCTCCTTAATTTTTGAACTTATTCCAAGAAGTCCACTTTGAATATTATTAGGCATCATTTTTAAATTTATATCAATATAATTCTCTCCACTTATACTATTTAAAAATCCCTTTGCACATAATAATTGTATATTTGATTTTAATTGTCCTATGTTACCAAAAGTAGTGCTTCCTATAAGAGCCTTTATTGCTTCAACCGATATTTTTATTGGCTTATTAACTCTTATAGCCTCATTATGAAAAAGGTGTTTTATAATATCTATCTTATCTGCTATTGACCTTTCTTCAAAACTAGGAATTCTAATTGTTATAGGTATTCTTCTAACAAAAGTGCTAAGTAATGCTGAATTTGGATCTTCAGTTGTAGCTCCAATAATTAATACATTAGCTTTTCTTTTTCTTTCTGTCTCTCCTAATTTATTAAACGTACCTGTATCCATAAAATAGAATATCATCTCTTGGCCTTCTGGAGGTAGTCTATGTATTTCATCTAAAAATAATATTCCTCCATTAGCCTTCTCAACTATACCATCCTTATCAGTATCAGCCCCAGTAAATGCTCCTTTAACATGTCCAAATATATATGATAAAAGAAGCTGTGGGTTATTGTAATAATCTGCACAATTGAATATTATAAACGGAGCATCTTCATCTAACTTTCCAATATATTTTGCGTAGCTATACATTCTATTTGCAAATAAACTTTTCCCTACTCCCGTTGGTCCTACTATTAAAGTATGTAATCCATTTGGAGGATACATAATTGCTGCTTTAGCTTGCTCTACTTGAGTTTTTAAACTAGTGTCATGCCCTATTAAGTAGTCAAAAGGAGACTTTTCTTTTACTTCTTCTACTGGTTTTACTAATGATTCTATATCGTCTATTTCAATTAAATCATCTGGAAGGGTTACATTAAATAAATCTTCAAATATTTTTCTGTCAAAATATTTTACAGGTCTGCATTTAACTTTAATTGCTCTTTTTTCTCTACAAAGATCATTAAGTTCTTTACTTACATTATTTCTCAGTATTCCAAGTGCATCTCCAATTTCTTGGGCACTTATTCCTACACATTCCTCTAAATTATTTTTTGAATACTTTGAACAAACTTCATTTAAGTAATTATAAATTTTCTCTATTCTCTTCAAATGTATAGTCCACCTTTCTTATAAATTTATATATTGTGATTGTAAACCTTATCTTTATTGTATTTCAATTTAAATCTAATTAGTTATTATCTTTTTACACTTTATTAATACTTTATATGTATATTTAAACTTATTCCCTATTCTAGCTTATTTAATAACTTTATCATAAATAAAATAAATTGTTAACAAAAAATGTAATCTAAATCACATTTAATAAATATTAATTATGATATTCTTACTTTATTGAATGTGATTTTAATAGGAGATGTTATATTATGGATGAAAAAACACAAGAAATATTATGTAAAGTTACTGAAGAACATACTTTTAGTAGATTAGTTGCTATACTAAGAAAAGCTATGAAAGAATCTGATGAATACACAAGTTCATTACTTTCAATAACTGAAAATCAACCTTATGAATATGAATATATAAATGAAATAGAAGAAGCAACTTTAGATGATTCTCTAATTTCTAAGTTAGAAGATATTGAAGAAATACTTAAATGTTTACTTAAAGGCTCAAATAAGTTGCAAGCATTACAAAGAGCATTTAAAGAATTTTCAAATGGTTCTTATAATGGATGTAAAGATTATTTAGATTTAAATACTTTAAAGAAAACATTAAAGAAAGTTTTAACAGAAAAAGGTTGTACTGAAAATATTGATTCAATAATTGATATTTGGGTTAAAAAACTTTTCGAATAATATATTTTTAAATATAATAATTAAGTTTATAAAAGTTGATTTCTAAAACACAAATCAGCTTTTATAAACTTTATTTTTTAATATTATTTTTTAAATGTTATAACATCAACATTATCTAATATTGCTATTTTTCCTGTTTTTATCATTGAAGAAGCTATTTCTATTATTTCATCTACTCTATCTTCTTTCGCAACAATTTCTATAACTATTGGTAATTTCCTTGATAATACCTCTAAAAAATCTGAATGGATTTTCTTATCTTCTCCAAAGCCTTCAATTCCTCTTATTATAGTTGCACCTGATACACCACTTTCCTTAAGTTTATCAATAATTGACGTATAAAGTGGCTCTCCCTTATATTTATCTTCTCCTTGAATAAATATTTTTATTAATTTACCAGTACTTCTCTCTTCCATTTTAAATCTCTCCTTTTAACCAAAAATTATACTAATAATTTAGCAATAGACATTCCTATCACTACTCCAATAAAACTAAGTACAACATTTAAACCTAAATTTAATAAACCTACCATATACTCACCTGCATTTAACATACTAACTGTTTCATATGAAAATGTTGAAAAAGTTGTAAGTCCTCCCATCATACCTGTTGTTAAAAATAATTTAGTGTTTGGGGATATTATAGCTGTATCTAAACTAAGTCTCATAACAAATCCTATTATAATTGCCCCTAGAATATTTGCTATTAAAGTTCCATATGGAAAATCTGGTCCAAATACTTTTGCTGCATTTATTGATATTAAATACCTAAGAGCTGCACCTATAAATCCCCCACATCCAACTATGGCTATAAGCTGGAATTTTTGCATTTTATTCACCTCATTCTATATTATGTATTTTAACCAATAAAAAAAGCCAATACTCCTACAGATATAAGAGTCCCTAATCTGCAGGAGTCATTAGCTTTTTAAAGCGGTTAAAGGTTAACTCCATAACCTATAATTACATTTCAATATAATTCTATTATATTGTGTATCCGCCATTATTTCAATTTAAGTTTCTGTTAATACTATTCTTCTCCATAGAACATTTTCATGTCATCTTCTACATTTGTTATTCCACCTATTCCAAAGTTTTCAACTAAAACTTTAGCTACATTTGGTGAAAGGAATGCAGGTAATGTTGGTCCTAAATGAATGTTTTTAACTCCTAAGTGTAATAATGATAATAATACTATTACAGCCTTTTGTTCGTACCAAGCTATGTTGTAGCTTATTGGTAATTCATTTACATCATCTAAGCCAAATACTTCTTTAAGTTTAAGTGCTATTACAACTAATGAGTATGAATCATTACATTGACCAGCATCTAATACTCTTGGAATTCCATTTATATCTCCAAGTGGTAATTTATTATATTTATATTTTGCACAACCAGCAGTTAATATTACAGCATCCTTTGGTAATTTTTCTGCAAATTCTGTATAGTAGTTTCTTGATTTTGCTCTACCATCACATCCTGCCATTACAAAGAATCTCTTTATAGCACCTGATTTTACTGCATCAACTACTTGATCAGCTAAAGCTAAAACTTGATTATGAGCAAATCCACCAACAATTTCTCCTGTTTCTATTTCTGTTGGAGCTTCACACTTTTTAGCTAATTCTATAATACTTGAGAAATCTTTATATCCATTTTCATCAGCTTCAATGTGTGCACAACCTTCGTATCCAACTGCACCTGTTGTAAATATTCTATTTCTGTATGAATCTTGAACTGGTGTTATACAGTTAGTAGTCATAAGAATTGGACCGTTAAATGATGCGAATTCTTTATTTTGTAACCACCAAGCATTTCCATAGTTTCCTGCAAAGTTCTCATACTTTTTAAACTCTGGATAATATTGTCCTGCAAGCATTTCTCCGTGAGTATATATATCTACTCCTGTTCCTTGTGTTTGCTCAAGTAACATTTCTAAATCTTTTAAATCATGTCCTGAAATTAATATACCAGGATTCTTTCTAACTCCAATATCAACTTTAGTTATTTCAGGGTGTCCATAAGTTCCTGTATTTGCAGCATCTAATAATGCCATTCCATCAACACCAAATTTACCAGCTTCTAAAGCTAATGCTGTTAATTCATCAGCTGTTAAGTTGTCATTTAAAGTTTGAACTAAAGCTCTTGCCATAAATTCATGAATTTCTTCTTTATCATAGCCTAAATTCATAGCATGTTTCATATATGCTGACATACCTTTTAATCCATAAACTATAAGCTCTCTTAAGCTTCTTACATCTTCATTTTCAGTTGATAAAACACCAACCTTTGATGCCTTTTCCATCATTTCTTCTTCACTATCTGATGTCCAAGTTGCACATCCGTGGAAATCATCTCCCATTGGATTTCCGCCTGCAGCTTGTACTTTTTCTTTTAGCTCATCTCTTAAAACTAAAGTTTCTTTAACTCTTTTTTCAATTGCTTTAAAATCAAAGTTAGCATTTGTTATTGTTATAAATAAATTTTCAACTATATATTTATTTATTTCATTACTTATAATTCCTACTTTTCTTCCTTCATGAGCTACTGTAGCTAATCCCTTTGTTACATAAACTAAAAGGTCTTGTATCTTTGCTACATCTTCAGTTTTTCCACATACCCCTCTTACTGTACATCCTTTGCATCCTGCTGTTTCTTGACATTGAAAACAAAACATTGACATATAAATTCCTCCTATTTATCTTAATTATTTTACGTTTAAATTTAATTCTAAAAATTTATTTTTTATAGATGATATTTACTTTTTTTATTTTTAAAATACATAAATCGTATAATTTATTTTTCTCTCTCTGACAATATCGAGTATACTACTCAGATTTTTTTTATTCTGTAACATTAGTTACAACTAAAAAAATTTTTTAATGAATATCATTCTTACTAATATCTAAATAATTTCTTTTGGTGTGAAACTACAATATCCTATTTCATCACATCTCTTTTTCATTTCATTCCAAGTTCCTTCGCTATTTATACTTTCTATAGCAGTAGGATATAATATGGTATTTTCCTTAAATATATGATCTCTTAAATTAAATACTAAATATGATGTAAGTTCATTTAATCTTTCTTTAAAATCATCAAACCCAATATAATTTATACAATTTAAAAGTTCTTTTATAGATTTCTTCTTACCCCTTAAATCATCATGTTCCATTCTCATAATTCTAGTTGGTCCTGTTATATCTCTATCTTCTAATTCTAAAAATAAAACCTCTTCTTCTCTTTTATGATGAAGTTCTGCATCAAGTATATTATCAATTACTTCATTTAACTCACTAACTAACTGATTTAAATAATCCTTATTACTATTTTTGTTATCTAACTTTTGAACATTACTATTTAATTCTTCTAATCTAGTTAAAAATTCTAATATTTTATCATGTTCTACAATCAATGTATTTACTACATGACCGATTTCTAATTTGCTTTTAATCTTATCTAATTCATCTTTAAGTACTTCCATATGAATATCACAAAGATGTCTTAAATCATTTGGGTTCATTCCTTCATCAATTAAATTTTGTTCTGCAATAGATAGCTCTATTGGATCTATATTTTTTACTATATTTAGAGCTTCAGCTCTTAATTCATCTGATATATTTCCTGAATTCAATTTTTTTAAAAGTATAGTTAATTCCTCAATTTTATTTTTGTTTATATTTAAATTATTAATAATAATCACTCCTTCAATTAAATTTTTAATCCAATCGTTAATTTCTGACTTCATTTTAATTTAATCCTTAGTCTTTTAATATGATTTAAATCAAATTTTAAAAATAACGTATAGTTTACATTACAAACCATACGTTATTTTTAATTATCAATACTATCTCTAAATATTAACTATTATCGTTGCTATAACTTTAATGGTTTAAAAGCTTTTTATGTATCAAAAAAGCAATATAATAATATAAATTTGATTTTAAAATTTATATTATTATATTGCCTATAAAATCTACCCTTTAAACAGTTATTGAATTCCCTTTAATTTATCAATATCTTTTATTAAAATTTTTTTATTTCCTTGCAATTCAAGAATATTATCTGATTCAAACTTTGATAACTTTCTACTAATAGTTTCTCTAGTAACTCCACAATAATTTGCCATATCTTCTCTATTTAAAGGAAGTTTAATTATAATATTATTATCAATGATTTCTCCATATTTATTTATAAACTCTAAAAGCATACTTGCTATTCTTGCTTCAACATCCTTTGTTGCAAGTACTGTTGCTAAATCCTCTGTTTCTGATAATCTTCTTGCCAAAACCTTTAAAATTTTAATTGCTATAAATGCATTTTTCTTTAATATATTCTCCAAATTTTCCTTTGATAAACTACATATTTTAGAATTCTTAATTGCCATTGCAGTAAATCCACTTATTATATTATCAAAAAGATTAGTTTCACCAAAAAACTCTCCTTTATTTAATATATGTATTATTTGCTCCTTACCATCAGTTGTCATTTTAGAAAGCTTAATTTGACCTTCTCTAATTAAAAATAAATTTTCGCAAATCTCTCCTTCTATACAAAGAACTTCTCCTTTTATATACTCTTTTTTATTTAATAATTGAACTATATTTTTTAATTCGGAATCTGATAACTCAGAAAATATAGATATATTTCTAGCATAAATAGAGTCTACTTCCTTATTACATTTACATAAATCTTTCATGGCAGAATTCCTTCCTTAAATTAATATTATAATCTATTCTATTTATTTATTATATATTTTGAAAGTTAACCTTTTTTTATATTGAATTATATACTCACCAATTTAATTTATTAAATTGGTGAGCTTTTTTTTAAAATATTATCCATTATTTGGTTAATAAATTAGCTATCTCCTTCATATCCACATCATTAACTTCTTCAAATCTATATTTTTGTTTACACTGTGGATATTTTTCTTTATCAACTTCACTTAAAAACATATCTTTAGGTCTTACAAACAATCCAAATTCACCATATAAAGCTTTATATACAATTAATTCTTCCATAGTTTCCGAATGTTTAGCAACATCAATAACCAAATATAATTTTCCTTTAAAATGTTTAACTAATTTCCCTTTTAAACTGCTTATATCTCTATCCAAAATAATATCACTCCACTCTAAATCTAATATAGATACTTTTTATACTCTATATACTAACTTTAAATTCAAATATTTTTTTCTTATATCCAAACAATATTTTTAACAACTTAATTTTAAACATAAACTATTTTTATCTATCAAAAATTAAAGATTTAAAAAAGGCAAAAAATTCTCTAGCATATAACGTAGGCACCAAATACCACTTAGTATTACTACTATAAAAGGTAACATTATCATAATTATTCCTTTTTGCTAATATACTGCTTCTTAAAACATGAAAATCTGTAGTTATTACCTTTACTTTATAATTATCAATACTATTTCCTGTTATGTTTTTAATTTTTTCTTTTGAAAACTTAAAATTTTCAAAAGTATTTGTAGCCTTGTCTTCCATTATTATGTCATTTTTAATTCCATTACTAATTAAATACTTTTTCATAGCTTCAGCTTCAGTTATAGATTCCCCAGGTCCTTGTCCACCAGAAACTACTATTTTTCCATCAAAGTTTGATTTATTAACATAATCTATAGTTGCATTCAATCTATCTCTTAAAGTTGCTGTTATACTATCTCCCCTTAGTCCAGCTCCAAGAATAACTACATAATCACTATTATCAATATTTTTTTTAGGATACATTATTATTGCTCCTTCAATCAAAATAAATACAGCCATTCCTATAAAAAATACTATCTTCATAATATTCCACAATTTATTTAGAAGAAAGTATTCCTTTATTTTGCGTGAGCTAATATAATAGATTATTAAAATTAATCCTAATATTAGATAAAACTCACTAAATGTAGTATAACCAAATCTTATATTTACGAATGCATAATATATTAAACATAATATCCCTAAAAGAAATATTAAAGCATTCAAGACTTCACCCCCTTAGTTTAATAATATCATATTAAATTACATATTTTATAAAATGAGGTAATTAAAAAAATTAAATAATTATAAATGTATAAACTAATATCCCTGTATATTAGTAATCTTATGATTATATAAATTTAATTTCCAACTTATTTAAATTTATTTTAAAATACTTATGTAATAATATTTTGTTAAACTTGTATATGCTAATAAAGTTTTATATAATTTCAAAAAAATAATGTAAAAGCTTTCTATCATTTTATATAATAATGACCTATGCTTTTACATTACTCTTCTTCTAAATATAGTTAAATTTTATATATTCTAATTTTTTAATAACTTCTCATTCATTCTCTTCCATTCATATTACTTATAAACTTTTAATTATATCTTTTATAAATAGTCTAAATTTATAATTAATATTCCTTTTAATTAACTAATTCTGTTTTACTCAAAATTTATAAATACATCATTTACTGATATTTTATTCTTTATAAAATCTTTACTATAAAGCCAATCTATATTTTTTTGCCAAACTTCTTTATTTTGTGAAAGAAACTTTGCATCCTTAGTTTGCATTTTAGGTAATAATATTTTAATACTTTGCTCTTCTACACTTTTTGTTAGTGGGAAATTATCCTTTTCTTGATTTTTTAATAATAAATCTAATGATTCATCTGGATTATTTTTCATATCTTCAAATCCCTTTTTAGATGCACGTAAAAATTTCTTTATAAGTTCTGGATTCTCATTTATTGTTTTATTATTTGCTACAAATACTAATTCATAAGAGTTTGGAATTCCATAATCTGAAGGATAAAAATAATTTACAGGAATGCCCTTATTCTCCATTACAGGTACTTCATGATTTACCATACCACCAGTAGTTGCATTAACTTTATTAGTTACCATAGATGAAATTATATCAAATCCTACATCTACCAATTTCATTTTATCTGGATTACCTTTATCATTTTTGATCATTTCTTTAATTATTGCTTCACTTAATGGATCTCCTGAATATCCAACAGTTTTATTAACAAGATCTCTTGGTCTTGTTATATTTTGATCCTTTTTAGATATTACAACATTTAATTCTGATTGAAGTATTGCTCCAACTGATTTTACTGGAACATTCTCATTTGCTATAGCATTTATTAATTGGTGTGGGTAATATATTCCAAAAGTAGCCTTACCTGCTCCAACTAAAGATAATGGATCTGATGCATTAGTTGGAAATTTAATATTAACCTTTAATCCTTCTTTTTCATAATAGCCTTTTTCTATTGCATCATATATAAAACTATGTACTGCATTCGGATACCAATCTAAAACTAAATCAACCTCCTGAACATTTTTATTAGCTGTTTCATCATTCTTTTTAGTACCACAAGATACAAGAGTTAATATTAAGGATAATATAATTAATGATGACAGTAATTTAAATTTTTTCATTATAATTCACTCCTCCATTTTATAAACTTTTTTTCTAATATGTTTACTATTGTTACTAAAATAATTGCTAATAATGAAAGTATTAAAATAGGTGCAAAAACTCCAGCACCATTTAATTGCGTCATCATTCTTTTACTAAAGTATCCAAGTCCAGCTTGTGCACCTAGCCATTCACCAATAGCTGCACCAATTAAACTAATAGGTACTGCCATTTTTAAGGCTGAAAAAAAATAAGGTAATGATGATGGTATTTTTAATTTTATAAATATATCTTTTTTAGAAGCTCCATATGTAAATAAAAGCTCTTCCATTTCTCTTTTAGTTGACTTGAATCCATCATATACATTTACTGTAATTGGGAAAAAAGTCATTAATACTGTAACTACTACTTTACTTGAAATACCATAGCCAAACCATAATATAAATAATGGTGCTAGTGCTGTAATTGGTATAGTTTGTGTAATTACAACTAATGGGTATAACGCTCTTTCTACAGTTTCATTTAAATTCATAATTATTGCTAAAGACACTCCTAAAAATATAGAAATAACTATACCTAACACTGCAACTTCTAATGTTGCCTTCAAATGAACTGTAAATAAAACATCTCTAAGTTTCCAAGTTTCCTCAAGCACTTTAGATGGAGATGGCAGTATGTACATAGCATTAATATATCTTGCAACTACCTCCCATATAAATAAGAATAACGTTAATATTATTATTGATGGCATATACTTTTTCATAAATTCACCTTCTGCCTTAATTCTTCTATAAGATTATCTTTTAACAATAATAACTCTTCTACCTCTAACATTTTCCTACTTCTTGGATATTGAAGATTAATATCTATCTTTTTTAAACTTGTTATTGGATTATTATTTACAACAAATATTTTATTTGATAAAAACATAGCTTCTTCTACATCATGAGTTATAAATAAAATAGTTTTTTTATATTTTTTCCACTGATCTAATATCCATTCTTGCAGAGAAAGTCTTGTTATTGCATCTAATGCACTAAATGGTTCATCTAAAAGTAATATTTCTGAACCAGTCAACAATGTCCTTATAAATGAAATTCTTTGCTTCATTCCACCTGATAAGTCCTTTGGATATTTATCTTTATAACCATAAAGGTTAAATTTACTTAATAGTTCTTCCCCACGTCTTTTAGCCTCAGTTTTAGAAATCCCTTGTATTTCTAATGGAAGACAAGTATTTTCTGAAATTGTCCTCCAAGGTAAAAGTAAATCTTTTTGCGGCATATATCCTATTGGAGATTTTAAATCTTTTATATTTTCACCTTTAATATAAATATTTCCTTTTGTAGGTTTTTCTAATGCTGCAATTAATCTAAAAATTGTACTTTTCCCACAACCACTAGTTCCTATAATACTTACAAAATCCCCTTTATCTATATTAAAAGTCAAATTTTCAATTATATTCTCCTTACTATTTGAATACTTAAAAGTAACTTCATTAAATTCTAACATAGTAAATTATCTCTCCTCGTTATAAGCCATATCCCAAAACATATACTCATATTTACTTGTTGTTATAAATATATCTTTTAATTTTTCAATTTCTTCTTTAGATGAATCCTTTGTTATTTCATCAAGTAATCTTATATTCCAATCTACTGTTTCTTTATAACTTTTTGATGTATATCCTTTAATCCAATCACCATAAAATTCATCTTCTAAAGAATTTGGAATTTCACTAAGTCTTTCTCCTATAATTTGATAACTCCATCCACATGCTAAAACCGCTACTGTTATTTCTTTTAATGAACCTTTTAAAGCCTCTGCTAACATATAACTTGTATATGATTTATTTGTTAAAGTAGCCTTTGCATTTTTAAGTTCCTCCTTTGTTATATTTAATTTTTTCATATACCCGTTATGTATACTCATTTCATTATTCAATATATCATTTACCATATTTGAATATTCTCTCATTGTTTCTTCATCATTGGCCTTTACAATACCTAAAGCAAAAACTTTAGCATAATCTAAAAGATAAAGATAATCTTGAATTGTATAGAAACGAAATTTATCAACCTCTAAGGTACCATGTCCAATTCCTTGAACAAAGGTATTATTGATACAATCTTCCCAAATATCTTTTACACTTTCATATAAATACTCTGAAACTTTCATAATAAAAAACCTCCTAAATTTTATGTTACATTTCAAATAATGCTTATTAATATAGCCTTAAAATTCTATATAAAATCAACACTTATCTAAAATATTTATAAATAAAAAAAACCACTTTCAAAAGAAAGTGGTTTTATATTTACATAACTTATAAATTACTTATATTTAATATCAATATACTACAATTATATATCTTTAAAATTAGCTTAAAAGAACTAAAAAAATATATAACATGCACGTCCACTTCCCTACGCTAGTATTATCTAGATCAGGTTAAAAGGGTATTTCTCAGCTTTACGCACCCCTAGTGTATTTTTCTATTCTATTTTCCTTATCATTATAGCATAACTTTTTATCAATTAGCTATTTATTCTAATAAAAAATCTATACTATATTAAAAATTAATTCGTAAATATATAAAAATAACCTATATTTACGAATTTCTTGTGCTATAAGTAAATTTAAAAAACAAATAACTTATCTATATAAAAAAATAATTTCATCATCAAAATTCCTATAAAATAAATTGTATTTTTTTAAATTTTTAACGAAAATAAATAAAAACTAAAAGTTAAATAAAAACTAACTTTTAGTCTTTTTATATTGAATATATAATTAAATATTTTTACTATTTGTTTGATATTTATAAAATATTTTTTGTACCATTATAAAATTTATTTATAAAAATAAAACTTAATAGTAATAGTAAATAACTCGTTAAATTTTTATATACGAAAAAAGAGA
>NZ_AVSV01000018.1 GCF_000498355.1 Clostridium sp. Ade.TY
CAAGCTGTTCTTTTTTAGTATATTTTATTTTCATAAATCTTTCTAATACAGCTTCATCATCAATAAACTTTTCTAAATTCTTTAAAAGGTCTAGGTTCTTAACCCAATCTTCACTTCCTAGAAGTTCAGTTATAAGCTCTGATAATTCTCTGTTACATAGTCTAAGCCATCTTCTTGGAGTAATTCCATTAGTTTTGTTTTGGAATTTTTCTGGATATAATTTATACCATTCATGTAATTCTATATTTTTTAATATATCGGTATGAAGTTTTGCTACTCCATTTACTGCAAATCCTACATAAATTGCAAGGTTTGCCATTCTTGCTTTATCTTCGGAAACGATTCTTAAATTTTCAATACTTTCTTCATCATATCCCTTAGCTTCCAACTCTGATATAAATATTTCATCTATTAAATTTATTATTTCTAATATTCTTGGGAACAATTCTTCAATAAGATCTACATCCCATTTTTCAAGTGCTTCAGCAAGTATTGTATGATTTGTATATGCAAAAGTTTTTCTAGCTATATTTAAAGCATCTTCAAACTTAAATCCTTCTTCATCAACTAAAATTCTAATAAGTTCTGGTATAGCAAGTACAGGATGAGTGTCATTTAATTGAACTGCATGAAGTTTAGCAAAATCTTCAGTAACCTTTCCAAATACTTCTTTATGCTTTCTTATTATATCTTGAAGTGATGCACTTACTAAGAAATATTGTTGTCTAAGTCTTAAAAGCTTTCCTTCTCTATTTGAATCATTTGGATATAATACTCTTGAAATATCTTCAGCTCTATTTTTAAGTTCTAATGCTTCATCATATTTTTGATCATTAAATAATTTAAAATCAAATTCTTTTACAGGTTCACACTTCCAAAGTCTTAAAGTGTTTATATTTTTGCTATTATATCCTATTATTGGAGTATCATAAGGAACTGCTTTAACTGTCATATCCTTAAAATTAACACATACAAATTCACTTTCTTTTCTTATACTCCATGGTTCTCCATATTTAAGCCAACTATCAACATCTTCTTTTTGGAATCCATCTTCAAAATATTGATTAAATAAACCATTATTATATCTTATTCCATATCCATTTAAAGGAACTTCCAGAGTCGCTCCTGAATCCATAAAGCATGCAGCTAATCTTCCAAGGCCTCCATTACCAAGTCCTGCATCTTCTTCTATTTCTTCTATATCATTTAAACTAAATCCAAGTTCATCTAAAACTTCTTCAACCTCATTATATAATCCTAAACTAATAAGATTATTACCAAGTGCTCTTCCCATTAAATATTCTGCTGAGAAATAATACGCATTTTTTTCTTTTGAATAAAGCTCTTCTGTTTCATTCCAATTATCAACTATATTTTCTAGTAATGTTAATGATAAAGCATTAAATACTTCAAAATCTTTTGCTTTCTTTATATCGCTTATGCCATATTTTACTTTTAAATATCTTGATATACCTTTTTTTATTTCATCTCTTTTCATTACTTTTTCATCCTTCCATATAGCTTCGTAATTTTATATATTTTTTTAGCTAATTCATCAGTTAAATCTTCTTCTTTAACTCTCCAAACCCAATTGCCACCTAATGTTGATGGTAAATTTATTCTTGCTTTATTTCCTAAATCTAAAAAGTCTTGCATAAGAGCTATTGATGTATCTGAAACACTACTCCAAACACCTCTTATAAAACCCCAATTATATCCTTCTTCCTCTGTAAGTTTTAAATAATCTATAGCATGTTTTACATCTTCTTTATTTCCTGTAACTTCAAACCATCCTCTGACTGTATCATTATCATGAGTACCTGTATAAGCTATTGAGTTATTTATATAATTGTGTGGTAAATAATCACTTTCTTCTCTTGAATCAAAAGCAAATTGTAACACTTTCATTCCTGGAAAGCCTGTCTCATCTCTAAAATCTATTACTTCTTGAGTTAAGTATCCTAAATCTTCTGCTATAACGTTAACATCTCCAAGTTCTCTCTTTATAGCATTAAATAATTTAATTCCAGGACCTTTTACCCACTCACCATTTACTGCTGTAGCATCACCATAGGGTATTTCCCAATATGATTCAAAACCTCTAAAATGGTCTATTCTTACAATATCATAGAGCTTTAAGCTTTCTCTAACCCTATCAATCCACCAAGCATATCCTGTCTTTTCTAAGTAATCCCAATCATATATTGGATTTCCCCAAAGTTGTCCAGTTTCTGAAAATGCATCTGGAGGACAACCTGCAACTTTAATAGGTTCTTTATTTATATCCAATAAAAATGCATCTGGATTTGCCCAAACATCAGCACTATCCTCTGCCACATATATAGGCATGTCACCTATTATTTTAATTCCTAAATTGTTTGCATAACTTTTTAGCTTATTCCATTGCTTAAAGAAGTGATATTGTAAGAATACCCAATAATCAATTTCTTTATTCAATATTCCTCTATATTTATCTAAAGTCTTTTCATCTCTTAACTTTAATTTTTCATCCCATTTTTGCCAACTTATTAAATTAAATTTCTCTTTAAGGGCCATGTAAAAAGCATAATCTTCAAGCCATAACTTATTTTCATCTCTAAATTTTGCTATTTCTTTTTTTTCTATTTCTTTAGAATTTTCATATGCTTTTTTTAAGACTTTCATCTTATTTTTAAATAATACTGAGTAGTCTATGCACTCTCTGTCATCACCAAAATTCACATTATCATAATCTTCTTTTTTTAATAATCCTTCTTCTCTTAAAATATCAAAGTCTATAAAATATGGATTGCCTGCAAACGCAGAAAATGATTGATATGGTGAATCTCCATAACTTGTAGGTCCTAAGGGTAATATTTGCCAATAAGTCTGCCCTGATTTATGCAAAAAATCTGCAAACTTAAATGCTTCCTTTCCAAAAGTACCTATTCCATATTTTCCTGGTAAAGATGCAATGTGCATTATAATTCCGCTTGCTCTTTCCATATTACCTCTCCCCCTTATATTTTGATCTTTTAACTCTTAATCTCTCTACATGATTCTCTCTCTATAATTTGTGTTTCAAAAAGTACATGTTCATGATTTCCCTTATTATTAAGTAAATCAATAAGTAATTCAACACTATGCTTAGCCATATTTTTCTTAGGCTGCTTAACTGTCGTTATACCTGGAGTATAATATTTGCTAACATCAAGTCCATCAAATCCAATAATAGAAATATCTTCTCCTATTTTTAATCCCTTATCAGAAACAGCCTTCGCTGCTCCAACTGCCATTATGTCTGAAATGGCAAATATAGCTGTAATATCATTTTTATTTTCCAGCATATACTTAACTGCATCATAAGCTGGCTTATAATCATAATTACCTATAAAAACATTATTCTCATCGTACTTTAATCCAAAATCTTCAATTGCTTTTTTATATCCTTGTAATCTTAATTTACTTATTCCAACGTCATTCTCATCACCAATAAGTATTCCTATATTTCTATGTCCTTTTTTAATAAGATACTTAGTAACATCTTCTGCTGCTACTACATTGTCTATTCCTATAGATGAAAATTTGTTCTTATTTTCTTTAAATAATGTATTTACTGAAGTTAACACAACAGGAACATCTAATAATTCTAAGCTGCTATCATCAATATTTAAAAAGTTTCCACCAAGACAAATAACACCTTGTAATCTTTTTTCTTTTACAAATGCTATAAGTCCATCAATATCATCTTCTGTTTTATAATCATTATTTTGAATAATCATTGTATAACCAGCTTCTGTAATTTTATTTCCTATTATATTTAACATTTCTGAAAAAAATGGGTTAAATACCCCTTTTATTAAAACACCAATATTTCTAGTTGAATTTTGTTTTAAAATTCTTGCACTATTATTGGGTACATACTTGCTTTCTTTTATTATCTTTTTTATTTTTTCTCTCGTTTCATCTTTTACATCTGGGTGATCATTTATAACTCTTGATACTGTACTAACTCCTACTCCAGCCATTTTAGCAATATCTTTTATATTCATAAGATATACCTCCTAAGTTGTAATAAATACCGGTATCGTTACCAATAAAAATAATTATACTATTTAAAGTAGGTTTTTAGCAACTTACCCAAATAAATTTTAAAACTTATTTAGTTATATGTTCTTTAATCATTTCTTATGCTTAAATATGGAGATTCAAATAATTATATTTCTATAAATAAAATTTACCCCTAAATTTTAAAAATCTATTTCATAATCTTCTTTGAATCTCCACAAAATACAGTTTTCTATACTTTTATAAAATAATTTTTAACCTTTTACTGATCCTGCGACTAGTCCCTTTGACATGTATCTTTGTCCAATAGATGCTAAAACAACAATTGGAATAGATGCCATTATTGCACCTGCTGAATATTGTGTCCAGTTAGTTGAGAATTGATTTGTTATAAATTGTTGTAATCCTAATGGAACTGTTTGAAGTGTTGGACTCTTCATAATTGCTGATGTAAATATAAATTCACTATATGCTCCAACAAATGTAAATAAGAATATTACTAATAACATATTTCTTGTTAATGGTAATACAATCTTTAAAAATGTTTGGAATGTACTTGCTCCGTCCACATATGCAGCTTCTATAAGTTCCTTTGGTATTCCATCAATGAAACCTTTCATAAGCCAAATATTATATGCAGTAGCACCACATTGAATAATAATTAATGTAATTAAATGATCCATAGCATTTAATCTATATACTATTGCTAATATTGCTGGTAATGCCATTGCTGCTGGGAACATTTGAAGTAATAATAAAAACATTAGTCCGTTTTTTCTTCCTGTAAATTTTAATTTTGAGAAAGCAAACGCAATTGGTATTGTAAGTATTAACTGAATTACTGATACAGCAAAACATACAATTAATGAGTTCCTAACCCATTGTAGGAAGTCTGTTTCTGTTAAAACCTTTTTATAGTTTTCTAATGAAAAACTTTGTGGAAATAAAGTTGTTTGTGTAAAGGCTTCACCTTTCGCCATTGATGCTCCTACTATTGATACAATAGGGAATAAAACTATAAAAACCATAAAGATTAGAAATATTCTAGAAATCCATACTCCTTTAACTTCTGAAGGTCTTAACTTTTTCTTATAAGTTAAATTATTTGTATTACTCATCTATTCAACCTCCTCAAATTGTCCTGACTTCTTCATTTGGAAATATGACATTGAAGCTAATATAACAAATAATATTATACTAATAGTTGATGCTATATCGAATCTTCCAAATTGAGTTGAAAGTTTGTAGTTTACTGATGCAAGTATATCTGTATAACCAGCAAATTGCGTTGCTACTCTAGGTGGTCCACCTTCTGTAATCATGAACGCTGATGCAAAGTTATTAAAGTTAAATGCAAAAGATGAAATTACTAAAGGATATGCTGTCCTAGCTAAACTTGGTAAAGTTATCTTTTTAAATTGAGTCCATTTACTAGCTCCATCAACTTCTGCTGCTTCATAATACGTATCTGGTATAGCTCCCAATGCCCCTATACATACATTCATCATGTATGGGAATCCAAGCCATATAGTTACTAAAATTATTGATAATCTAGCCATATTCGGATCTGTTAACCATTCAATAGGTTGACTTATTATATGTAAATGCATTAATAAATTATTTATCGCACCATAACTTCCATTTAAAAGACCTTGCCATGAAAGTACTGCAACTGTTGCAGGTAATGCCCATGGAATAATTAATATTGCCTTATAAAATCCTCTTTCTTTTAAGTTATGATTATTTACCGCCATTGCAACAATAAGACCTAAGAAGAATGTTCCTAGTGTTGCTAAAACTGCGAACACTATATTCCATCCAAGTACTGGTAAAAATACATCTTTAAAAGGACCAGTAAATACATCAACAAAGTTCTTTAATCCAACAAACTTTGGTGATCCATTTGTAAACATTGTGTAATCAGTAAAAGCTATATATACTGTATATACTATTGGGAAAACTGTAAATATAAGCATTGATATAAGTGCTGGAAGCATATATGGTAATGCCTTTAGATTATCATTTTTTTTCTTACTTTTTTTTGCCACCCTTTTCATCTCCTTATTTTAATAGTTTATAGAAAATAAGGGGATTAAATCCCCTCATTTCTTAATAACTATTTTTGTTGAGCTATACCTTGTTTTATTTGTTCGTCCATAAGTTTACCGCATTCTTGTGGAGTTATTTTACCAGCTGTTAATAAAATTAAATTATTTCCAGCAGGTTGCCACATTGCTTGTACTTCTGGAATATTTGGCATTGGCACTGCTACTTTTACTTGTTCTGCAAAAGCTGACATGTATTTGTTATCTTTGAAATCTTTACTTTCTATATCTTTCTTAAGTGCTGGAATTCTGTTACCTTTATCTAATACTATTTTTCCTGAATTATCTAATAAGTATTTAGCTAATTTCCAAGATAATTCTTTATTTTCTGATTTAGAACTTACAAATGCTGTTTGAACACCCATAAATGTTGGTACTTTCTTACCGTTTAATGTTGGCATTGGAGCTACTGCAAAGTTTACTCCTGCTTCTTTAAATGGTGTTACATCCCATGGACCTGATATATATAATCCAATTTTCTTTGATGTAAAGTCACCTTTTGCCATATCACCTTTGATATCTGCTGCCATTAATTTATCTTTTTGAACTAAGTCTTGGATAAATTGATATCCTTTAATAGCTCCTGAATTATCTAATCCTATATTATTTGGATCTAATGTTCCGTTATTATCTTTAAATACATAACCACCATTTGCTGCTATAAATCCATAGCTATTATAGAAGTTATTTATATCATATTTAAATCCAACATTTTTTCCTTCTTTTACAACTTCATCCATAGTTTTTGGAGCTTTTTTAACTTTATCTGTGTTGTAGAAAAGTGCTATTGTCTCTTCTGCTACTGGAAGTGCATATCTTTTTCCATTTATAGTTACAGCTTTCATAACTTGGTCTGATGAAAATTCACTATCTTTTACTAAATCTTTTGGTACTTCTTCTAAAAGACCAGCCTTTTCATAAATACCTAATTGGTCATGAGCTACACCAAACATTAAATCTGGACCTTTTCCTGCTTTAGTAGCTTGAACAGCTTCTTGTGTTTTACCTTTATCATGTACAAGTGTTACTTTAACGCCATTATCTTGTCCCCATTTTTCAACCATTGGTTTCATTGCATCAATTTCTTGATCAGTTAAATGAGACCAAACTTTAAGTTCTTTTGTAGAGCTAGCTTCCTTTGAACTTCCACATCCAGCTAATGCTCCTGCTAGTACAGTAGTTGCAACTAACGCTGCTAAAATTTTCTTCTTACGTTTTAACATTTTAAATCCCCCTATACCTTATTATTTCGGTAACGATTCCAAAAAAGCCATAAAAAATTTTAATACCACTGAATGATCTTTTAAAATAGTTCCTATTGGAATTTAGGTAACGATTCCAAAAACCACAAAATTTTAAACAACACTAAATGATATTCTAATAAATATTTTTTGTTATCGTTTTCAACTATATTTTATAACTTTAGGGAAATGTTTTCAACTACATTTTTACACATTTCCCTATTTTTAATATTATATTTAAATCTTATTAAAAATTTATTCATATTTTTCTTCTAAATTTTTTTCTTTCCATATTAAATACGCTATTTTAAATACATTAGCATCATTAAAATCTCTTAAATCAAAAGAAGTATTTTTATAAATTTTATCTAACCTATAAATAAGTGTATTTCTGTGGATATATAATTTTTTTGATGCTTCACTTAAATTTGTTCCACACCCTAAAAATACATCTATAGTCCTCATAAACTCAGAATCTAAATTTTTAAGGACAGGTTCAAATTTTTTATATATTTTATTTTTAAAATCATCATTCACATTATCTATAATACTTTCAAATAACAATTCATCTTCTCTATAAATATTTTTTTGCAAATCATATTTTATTCCTATTGAAATATTTACTTTATTCTTATTGAAAGCTTCAATTAATTCATCTAAATTTGAAGCTTTACTATAGCTTATATAACAATTATTATATAAATTGGATATTATTGATTCTTTTATTCCATTTATATGCTCTTCAATATCTTCAAAATTTCCAATTAAAATAATATTATTATCTATAATAGTACATATAATATCGCTGTCTTCATAACTAGCCTTTATTAACTCTTCACCAAGACTTAATTCTTCTTTTATGAAAATATTTATAACAAAAAGATTCTTTTTTGAAAAATATATATGATTCATAATAGCCTCATTATAAGTTTTTTCTCCATTAAATATACTTTTAAGCATATCTTCTTTGCTTACTATAAGACTACTAAGCTTATCTTTTATTAAATAGCTTAGAAGAGAAATACAGTTTTTATATTCATTTAAAGTAGTAATTTCTATACGTCTACCTTTTATATTTATATAAGTAGATATATTTTCTTTTTTATAATTTATTTTCGGGTTAATCGTTGAGAATTCTATTTTTCCATCATACTTAACTAAAAATGGGATTTTAGTATTTTTATTTACTTCTTCTAAAAACTTATAAAAACTGCACATTTCATTACCTCTCTAAGCTTAAATATTAATTAGCAAATTCTATCATTTGACTCCCTATCAAATATGTGAATTCTATCTGGTTCAACGTAAAACATGCCTTTGCTACCTATTGTTAAAGCACTATTACCGTTGACTCTAACAGTTATATTTTGATTATTTGATTTACCATAAATATAACTTTCTGCTCCCATACGTTCAACAACGTCAACTTCACATTCTAAAAGTGAATCTTTATTATTTTCAACTAAATTTTCTTCATCCTTTATATCTTCTGGTCTTATTCCAAATATAAAGCTTTCTCCCATAAGACCTTTTGTTTTTATAACTTTTCCTTTTTTATCTGAAAGTCTTACTCTACCACCTTTTTTGAAATTAACAAAGAATTGTCCATCTTTTTCTTCTATAGTTCCTTCTAAAAAGTTCATTTGTGGACTTCCTATAAATCCTGCAACAAACATATTAGCTGGCTCTGAGTAAATTTCAGAAGGACTTGCTACTTGTTGTATTATACCATCTTTCATAACAACAATTCTTGTACCCATTGTCATAGCTTCAACTTGGTCATGAGTTACATATATAAAAGTTGTTTGTAATTCTTGATATAACTTAGAAATTTCTGTTCTCATTTGAACTCTAAGTTTTGCATCAAGATTTGATAGTGGCTCGTCCATCAAGAAAACTTTAGGATTTCTAACTATAGCTCTTCCTAACGCAACCCTTTGTCTTTGTCCACCTGAAAGTGCCTTTGGCTTTCTGTCTAATAAATGTTCTATATCTAATATTTTTGCTGCATCATGTACTTTCTTATCAATTTCTTCCTTTGGTAATTTTCTTAATTTTAATCCAAATGCCATATTATCGTAAACTGTCATATGTGGATATAATGCGTAGCTTTGGAATACCATTGCTATATCTCTTTCCTTTGGTTCTACATCATTAACTAATTTATCTCCTATATATAGCTCACCTTTTGATATTTCTTCAAGACCAGCTATCATTCTTAATGTTGTTGATTTACCACAACCTGAAGGACCAACAAAAACTATAAATTCTTTATCTTCTATTTCTAAGTTAAAGTCTTTAACTGCTGCTACATCTCCTGGGTAAATTTTATAAATATGTTTTAATGATAAATTTGCCATATTATCTTCCTCCAATAACTAATATAAATTCTAACAAAACCTTATAGCCTTATATTACATTAGTTAAACATTTTCATCTATGCACAAAAATCACAAAGCTCATGTTATATTTTTGTATAAATTTCTAAAATTTATAAATTTTTAAGTTATTAGTAAGTTTTTTTATTTTTTAAGTTATATTTCTTTAAGATTGCTTTAAGAGAAACTAAAGTTTCCTTTGTTACTATTTTTATATAGTTAATTTGAATTTTTTTGGAGGTTACTACTTATGAATTTAGATATAATTACAAATTATTTTTCACAATATGGACTAATATTTATTTTTATTATTATATTTTTAGAATATCTTAATTTACCTGGGCTTGCTGCTGGTATTATAATGCCTGCATGTGGTGTTCTTATAGCTAAAGGTAATATTAGCTTTATATCTGCCATAATAATTTCAGTAATAGCTGGAGTTTTAGCTAGCATCTGTTTATATATTATTGGTCGTTATAGTGGTAATTTTCTATTAAATAAATATGTATCTAAGTTTCCGAATCAAAAAGATATTATAAATAAAATTTCTAATAGAATAAATGAAAAAGGCAATTATGGAATATTCATAAGCAAACTAATTCCTGTAGCTAGAACTTTAGTAGCAATACCAGCTGGTGCTTTTAAAATTAACTTTACCAACTTTGTTTTATTTTCTTCCCTTGGAATTTTTGTTTGGAATACTTTATTTATTAGTGCTGGTTATTTCTTTGGTAATATAATATTCCCTTAATATAAATAAAAATAGCTAAATAGTATTATGTTTATATTTTAATACTATTTAGCTCTTTATTTTCTAATAATCATATCCTATTATTTCTCTTGATTATTGGAGTTTTCTCTCTTTTGTTTCTTTTCAGTCTTATCTCTTTCTTTTATACGTTGTGAAAGATACATATATTCAATGATTTTCTTTCTATCATAAAGTAATTTCTTTTCCATTATAGTTTCAACTAATACTTGTGCTAAGTAGTCTGAATCATGCTTTATTGTTCCTTTACTAACTCTTACAAGATTTTTTTCAACTATATCAATTCCAAGATCATTTAATTTCTTATTATCAATCTTAACTGGTTCTGATCCTTTTACTTTATATTTTTCTTTCATAAAATCACTTATACTACCAACATTTGCAATAACACAATTAACAATATTTTTTCCACCATATTTTCTTAAAACTTTTATATGGTCTGATACATTAAATCCATCAGTTTCACCTGGTTGTGTCATTACATTTGATATATATATTTTGAATGCATCTGATTTTTTTATTGTGCTTACAATACCATTTACTAAAAGGTTTGGAAGCACACTTGTATAAAGACTTCCTGGTCCCATAACTATTGCATCGGCATCTTCTATTGCTTTAATAGCCTCTTCTAAAGGCTTAGCATCCTTAGGTTCAATAGATAGCCTATTTATTTTTGATTTTTGTCTTAAAGCCTCTCCTGGTATATCTGATTCACCTATAACAATATTTCCATTTTCAAGTTCTGCAATTAATTTCATATCATCTAATGTAACTGGTAATACTTTACCTGTTACAGCAAGTACTGAACTCATCTTTTGTACTGCTTCTTCAAAGTTTCCTGAAACTCCATCCATAGCAGCCAAAAATAAATTACCAAAACTTTGTCCTTTAAGCCTTCCATCTTTAAATCTATATTGAAGTAAATCTTCCATCAAAGGCTCTGTATCTGCTAGAGCTAATATACAGTTTCTTATATCACCTGGTGGCAACATACCAAGATCTTCTCTTAAATCTCCTGAACCGCCTCCATCATCTCCAACAGTAACTATAGCAGTTATATTTGATGTATAATACTTTAATCCTCTAAGCATTGTTGAAAGTCCAGTACCCCCACCTATAACAACTATTTTAGGTCCTTTTACTAACAGCCTTTTTTCTGTTATTAATGTCTCTATTTTTCTACTATCTAAAGACATTCTTATATATCCTTTATTCATAAGTGCAATAACAGATTTCATTCCTTCTGTTATTGATATATACATAACAAATATTCCTGTTACATTAAGACATATATAAAATAATTTATAATAAATATCATATACTCTATGGGTAACTAATTCATTAAATCCAAATGCTATTAAAAGTACTCCAAATAAACCAAATGCAATCCATCTCTTAACCCTAATACCAGGTTTTATCCAATCAGAGAGCCTCATAGTTTCTTTTCTCCCTTATTTACATCTTCAACTATGTCTCTATGCTCTATGCCTGTTTTATATCCTTCTTCAGCTAAAAGTTCATATACTCTATTTGCTATTGCAACTGATCTATGTCTTCCACCTGTACATCCTATAGAAATAATAAGTTGTCTCTTTCCTTCTTTAGTATAATTAGGAATTAAAAACTTTAACATATCCATAAGTTTTTCTAAAAATCCTTCTGTTTCCTTTTGCTCTAAAACATACTTTTTAACTGGTTCATCTAACCCTGAAAACTGTTTTAATTCAGGTATATAAAATGGATTTGGAATAAATCTAACATCAAATACTAAATCTGAATCAACTGGTATTCCATATTTAAATCCAAAACTTAACACAGTTACTGAAAGCTCCTTATCTGGTTCTTCTGCTGAACCATAATATGAATTCATTTTTTCTCTTAAATCTCTAATAGCATATTTTGATGTATCAATTATTACATCAGCTCTATCTTTAACTTCTCTAAGTTTATTTCTCTCTTCAATTATTCCTGTAAGTACACGAGACTTTGGTGAAAGAGGATGGCTTCTTCTTGCTTCTTTAAATCTCTTTACTAACACTTCATTTGATGCTTCTAAGAATAAAATTTCATATTTAAAATCATTATTCTTTAAATATACTAAACTCTCAAATAAGTCATCAAAGAATACTCCACCTCTTATATCTGTAACTATTGCTACTTTTTCTATATTCCCATTCTTGCAAGCCTCTGCAAACTTAGGTATTAATTGTGGTGGAAGGTTATCAACACAAAAGTATCCTAAATCTTCTAAACTTCTTGTTGCTTCTGTCTTTCCTGCTCCTGATAATCCTGTAACTATTACAAATCTCATACCTACTCCTCCTTTAAGTCTAATTTATAATAATTATACCATATATATATTCTTTTCAATGTATAATTCAAACTTCTACCTAACATTGTAATCTTAATAACGAATTATATTATAAATCACTCTGTTTATCTTTTATAGATTATTTAAATAATTTAAGAAACTCTTTATTTTCTAGAATTATTTTACATATATAGTTAATAGTTTTCTACAATAATCAAAAATTTATTTATCTTTTTATTCTTTAATATATTCTCTAATTAATATATATTTACAAAAAAATAAGCTCATAAAAATGAGCTTATTTTAAAATAACAAAATCTAACTTTATTAGTCTTCTCCGATTATTCTAACTTCAGGATGAAGATCTACACCAAATTGATCTTTAACTTCTTTTTGAATATGTGCTATAAGATCTAATATATCTTTAGCTGTTGCTCCACCCTTATTTATAACAAAACCTGAATGTTTTGATGATACAGCAGCTCCCCCTATTGAATATCCTTTAAGTCCAGCATCTTGAATTAACTTTCCAGCAAAATATCCTTCTGGTCTTTTAAATGTACTTCCTGCTGATGGATATTCTAATGGTTGCTTTGATTCTCTCTTTTCAGTTAAATCTTCAACTACATTTTTTATATTTTCATATTCTCCATCATTTAAATTAAAAGTAGCTTCTAAAACTATTCCATTTTCAGTCATTACTTTTGAAGTTCTATATCCTAACTTTAACTCTTCATTATTATGACTTACTATGTTTCCATCTTCTAATAAAACTTCTGCACTTTCAATAATATCTTTAATTTCTCCACCATAAGCACCTGCATTCATAAATACAGCGCCTCCAATAGATCCTGGTATACCGCAAGCAAACTCTAAACCTGTTAACTTATTCTCTAATGCTGCATTTGAAACATCCTTTAAAAGAGCCCCAGTTTCAGCAATAATCTTATTTCCTTCTACTCTTATGTTGTTAAGCTCTGTAAGTTTTATTACTACTCCTCTAATTCCACCATCTTTAACAAGTAAATTAGAACCATTACCTATAACGTAATAAGGAATGTTATTTTTTAAACAAACTTTTATAGTTTTAACTACTTGCTCTTTTGTATTAGGTTTAAGTAATACATCTACTGGTCCACCAACTTTAAAATATATATGATCACGCATTTTTGCATTAAACTCTATTTGATTTTCTGAATATATGTTTTTGAATAATTCACTATACTTATTCATCCATAAAACTCCTTGAAATATATTTTTTTTACAATTAATTAGTATATGCTAAATTGGAAATTAAAACAAGTCTTTTACCATTACATTTATATTATTTTAATTAAATTTTAGTTCCATTAAAATATTCTACTATACTTTTAGCTGCTTTTAAATCTATACTTTTTGTATCTAAAAGCTCTTCTAATGTTGCTTTCTTAACATTTTCAACGCTACCAAATTTCATAAGAAGTTCTTTTCTCCTCTTAGCTCCAATATTCGGTATATCATCTAGTATAGAGTGAAGTGTTCTCTTATCTCTAAGAGACCTATGATATGTTATTGCAAATCTATGTACTTCATCCTGTATTCTTCTTATAAGCTGCATAAGATTTGAACTTCTATTTATTATAAGCTCTTCATTATTATATATAATACCTCTAGTTTGGTGCTTATCATCCTTTACAAGTCCACATACAGGTATTTCTATTCCTAACTTATTTAAAACCTCTAATGCTATATTGATTTGTCCTTTTCCCCCATCCATCATTATTAAATCAGGAAAGTTAGAAAACTTACCTTTTGAAAAAACTAGATTTCTTTCTTGAATTTCTTTTATTTCTTTTAATCCATGTTCAAATCTTCTTTCTAGTATTTCTCTCATACTATCATAATCATTAGCACCTTTTACAGTTTTTATTCTAAATCTTCTATAATCACTATTTTTTGCTTTTCCGTTTTCAAAAACAATCATACTTCCTACAGAATCAACACCTTGTATATTAGATATATCATAGGCTTCTATTCTACTTGGAATATCATCTAAATTAAGTAGTTCTCTAAGTTCTTCTAAAGAAATTCTATTTATTTCTTTCTCTTTTAAAATTTTATCTTTAAATTGTTCCAATGTTATTTTGGCATTTTCTTTTACCATTTCTAACATACTTTTTTTATCACCTTTTTTAGGAATTTTAATCCAAACTTTAGAACCTCTCTTTACAGTTAATAATTCCTCTAAAACATCTTGATCAAAAACATCTGGTACATATATATTTTTAGCTATCTTTGATGCACCACTATAAAAGTTAACTATAAACTTAGCTATAACTTCACTTTCTTCTTCACCAGCTGTATTTTCAATCATAAAGTGTTCTCTTCCAGTAACCTTACCTTCTCTTAAGAAGAAAACTTGAACACAACTATCTTTTTCATCACTATATATATTTATAAAATCTTCATCTTCATCAGTTACTTTAAACATTTTTTGTTTTTGAACTAAAGTTTCTATTGCAAGTATTTTATCTCTATAAGATGCTGCCTTTTCAAATTCTAAATTTACTGCAGATTCTTCCATGTTCTTTTTAAGTTCTAATGTAACATCTTTATCTTTTCCATTTAATATATCAATTACTGAATTTATCATTTTACCATAATCACTTTTTGAAACATATCCACCACAAGGTGCATTACATTTATTTATATGAAAGTTTAAACAAGGCCTAGTTTTTTCTCCACCTTCAACAATAGATCTTTTACATGTCCTTATTGGAAATACTTTTCTTATTAAATTTATAGTTTCATATACTGCTGCACCATTAGTGTATGGTCCAAAATATTTATTCCCATCCTTTGCAAAATTTCTTGTTACAAAAACTCTTGGAAAATCCTCATTAGTAGTTATTTTTATAAAAGGATAAAATTTATCATCTTTTAAAGATATATTATATTTAGGACTATACTTTTTTATTAAATTACATTCTAATATTAAAGCTTCAACCTCGGAGTCTGTAATTATATATTCAAATTCAGCTATATTTTTTACCATAGCTTTTACTTTTTCTGAATGATTTTTTGAATTTCTAAAATATTGTCTTACTCTATTTTTTAAATTTTTTGCTTTACCAACATAAATTATTTCTCCAAGATTATTTTTCATTAAATAGACTCCTGGATTGTCTGGTAGTATTTTTAATTGATATTCAAAATCAAAAATTCTAATCCCCTCCAAACTATAATAATTATTATATAAACAATTATATCACTTAAGTAAAGTAATTTTATCTTAAAATTAAATCTCAATTAATCAAAATAAAAAAGTGGCTTTCGCCACATTATTTAATTTACTCTTTTAATTTTGAAACCTTTATAAATAGGCTTACATATTAACTTTATATACTTTTATATACATTAAAAAAGAGCATTTTAAAATGCTCTTTTTATTTATTTGTTTAATTCACCATTCATTACTTTGCCTGCAACTGTTGCTGCTTTTCCAGCTCCAAATCCACCATCTTCAACTATTACTGCTACTAATATTTTAGGATTATTTGCTGGTGCAAAACCTACAAACCATGAATGCGGTTCTGCAGGAGTACCATTTGGATTATTATGATCTGCAGTTCCTGTTTTTCCTGCTGCATTTATTCCATCAAAGAAACTCCATTTCCCACTTTTTACATTGTTATCAACTAATCCTTGCATATAACCTTTAATAGTTGTAGCTTGATCTTCAGTCATAGCTTTTCTATATTCTTTAGACTGCATTGTTTCAACAGTTTTACCTTTGTCATTAACAACACTCTTTACTAATTGTGGCTCCATTATAACTCCATTATTTGCAACTGCTGAAGCTGCAAGTGCCATTTGCATCGGTGTTGCAAGTATACTACTTTGACCAATACCACTTTGAGCAATTTCACCAATTTGATAACTTTCAAGCTTAGGAAATTTACTAGGAGTTATATTAAATCCATTTGCAGGTATTTGACTATTAAATCCAAAACCTTCTGCTGTTTTTAACAACTTATCATTTCCAAGCTGCATAGCAAGTGTTCCGTAAACAACATTACTTGAAACTATAAATGCTTTTCTTAAATCAATATTTCCATAAGAAGCACCACCTGCATTTTTCATAGTTCTTCCGTCTGGAAATTTAATTTCACCATTATCATCGAAAGTTTTACTTGTAACTCCTGGAATATTTTCAAGAGCACTTGTCGTTGTTATTATCTTAAATGTTGAACCTGGTGGATATAATCCTCCAGTAGCTCTATTTATAAGCGGACTATGCAATTGATCACCTGAATTAGCCTTTTTCATCTCAGATGCTAACTTATTAGGATTAAAACTTGGCTTTGAAACTGAAGCTAATACTTCTCCTGTTTTAGGATTAAGTGCAACAACTGCACCTCTATTATCCCCTAATGCATCATAAGCTATTTTCTGAATCTTAGTATCAAGTGTAGTAAATACAGTGTTTCCTATTTTATTCTTATCATTATTTCTATCTTCAAAAGCCTTTTTTAAATTATCTATGCTAAAATTATGAAGTAAATCTGTGAAACTTGATGATGAACAAGTAGTAAGTTGTTTATCATAAGCATCCTCAAGTCCTGATATTCCAAATCTACTATCAACGTATCCTATTGGATGAGCATATAAAGCTCCATATTCATACTCTCTATCTTGGGTATTATTTTTTTCTCTTACACTTTTTGCAATTATATTTCCGTCTCTATCTTTTATGTCTCCTCTTAAGACTTCATTTCTTTTTGCCCAAGCTCTTTGGTTACCTGGCATTTCTGCAATCTTAGGAGCTTTAAATACCTGAAAATAAGCCATATAGGATATAAGGGCTATAAGTAAAAATAAGAAAACAATCATTACTTTTGTTACACTATTTTTAATATCACCTTTCATTCTAGCCCTCCTCTGATATTTTCTGTAATATTCCTAATGCAAAGAACATCGTTAATATTGATGAACCACCATAACTTATAAGTGGTAATGCTATACCTGTTAATGGTATTACTGCAAATACTCCACCAATAATAACAAGTACCTGACAAACTATCATTGCACTGAATCCAACTGCACTTAATTGTGAGAATTCATCATCAGTTACGAATGCTGTTCTTATACATCTATAAAATAATAAGAAATACAATATCATTATTCCTATACCAAATATCATACCTTGCTCTTCACATATTATTGCAAATATGTAGTCTGTAGTATGTACTGGTACATACTGTGGATATCCTTCTCCAAGTCCAGATCCAAACATTCCACCTGAAGAAATAGCATAAAGACCTTGAACTATTTGATATCCTTGGTCTTGAGCATATTCCCATGGATTTTTCCATATTAAAACTCTATCTCTTACGTGTCCAAAAAATTTATATGCTCCAATTGAACCTATTACTGAAAGTCCTAAGCATGTAAATATATACTTTTTCTTTCCTGTTGCAATATATAACATAGTTACTGATATTCCAAAGAAAATAAGTGCTGATCCTAAGTCTCTTTGAAGTACCATACATCCTAAACTAAACATTACAATAAGCCCTGGTTTTATAAGACTTTTAAAATTTCCTTTTGAATTATCTCCAACTTTATATTCTTTAAGTGCTGCTGCTAAATAAAGAACTAAAGCTATTTTACCAAATTCAGATGGTTGGAAACTTACAGGTCCTATTATCACCCAGTTTTTAGCTCCATAAACTACTTTACCAAATAAAAGTGCCATCGGCATAAATACTATTACACCAATCATATATAAATTTTTATATTTAGCAAAATTCTTAAAATCTGGAAAAGCTTTAAGTACAACCATAAATACTACTATACTTGCTAAAAACCAAATAAGTTGCTTTTCTGCAACTTTCGGATCTAGTCTATAAAGCATAGCTATACCAATAACTACTAAGATACACGAAAACGTAAGAATAAATTTATCTCCTTCTGGATAAAATTTTCTTACAATTAAATTAGCTACAAATATAACTACACATAATATTCCACCCAAATATAATGCATTTTTATCTATAGGAGTTTTTAAAAGTGCTAGGTTAGTAAAAAGAGCTATACATAATAAATATGTCAATCCAAGCATTATTCTTTCTTTATTGTCTTTTTTCATTTAATCACCTCGCCACTATCTAAGGAATAACCTTGAATATAGCTGTTCCTATAGCAATTTGATCTTTTGGGAATAATTTAACTTTTCCGTTTATTTTTTCACCATTTAAATAAGTTCCATTTGTACTATCTAAGTCTTCTAAAATGAGCACATTATTTTTTGCCATTATTCTAGCATGATTTCCTGATACATATTTATCAGTTAATATTATAGTATTATTGCTTCTTCTACCTATTGTGGCTACATCTCTTATAGGTACCACCGAGCCAACTTTTAGCGAAGAATTCTCACCAGCCTTCACTATTTCTACACCTAAATATTTCTTTTTATTAGGAATAGGTTTTCTATTGTTAGCTTTTTTATTGGCACCACCTGGATTTCCACCACTTTTGACATCTTTGGCCATTATTTTTAAGGCGTATACAATTATGAAATATAAAATTACTATAAAAATTATTCCAAATACACCTGCAATAAATTTTGAAAAATCCATCTTTTCACCTCAAAAAAAATACTTTATCTTTTTGATTATACACCAAAATAGTATTAAATTCATACATTTCTATTACAATTATTAATCTATATAGTAATTAACTAGGTATTTGAGTAAATTTTTCTAAAACCTAGTTAATTATTTTATAATTTTATGTTTACGTTGTTTACTTTAATAGTTTACGTAAATATTGTCCAGTATATGAATCTTTTATTTTACATATTTCTTCTGGTGTCCCTGTTCCTAATATGGTACCACCTTTATCTCCGCCTTCTGGTCCTAAATCAATTATATAATCTGCACATTTTATCATATCTAAATTATGTTCTATTACTACAACCGAATTACCTGCATCAACTAATCTTTGTAATATTTCAACTAATCTATTAACATCATCTATATGAAGACCAGTTGTTGGTTCATCTAATATATATAAAGTTTTTCCTGTACTTCTTTTTGAAAGCTCAAATGCAAGTTTTATTCTTTGCGCCTCTCCACCTGATAACTGAGTTGATGGTTGACCAAGTCTTATATATCCAAGTCCTACATCATATAATGTTTGAAGTTTATTTTTTATTCTTGGTATATGTTCAAAAAATTCTAGTGCCTCTTCTACAGTCATATTAAGAATATCATCTATATTTTTACCTTTGTATTTAACTTCTAAAGTTTCTCTATTATATCTTTTTCCTTTACAAACTTCACATGGTACATATACATCTGATAAAAATTGCATTTCAATTTTTATAATTCCATCTCCTGAACATGCTTCACATCTTCCGCCTTTTACATTAAAACTAAATCTTCCTGGTTTATAACCACGCATTTTTGCTTCTGGTGTTTGAGAAAATAATTCTCTTATTATATCGAATGTTCCTGTATATGTTGCTGGATTTGAACGTGGTGTTCTTCCTATAGGACTTTGATCTATATCTATTATTTTATCTATATTTTCAAAACCTTTAATTTCTTTATGATTTCCAACTGGATTTTTACTTTTATTAACTAATTTATTTAATCCTTTATAAAGAATTTCATTAACTAATGTACTTTTACCCGAACCTGAAACTCCAGTAACCATAGTTAATACTCCAAGAGGAAAATCTACTGTTACATTTTTAAGATTATTTTCCTTAGCTTTAACTATAGTAATTTTATTTCCATTACCTTTTCTTCTTTCGGCTGGAACTTCTATTTTTTTCTTTCCTGTTAAATATTGAGCAGTTATTGAATTATCATTTTTTTCTATTTCTTCTAATGTACCAGCTGCAACAATTTCTCCACCATGCTCACCAGCTCTTGGTCCAATATCAACAATATAATCTGCCGCTCTCATTGTATCTTCATCATGTTCAACTACTATTACTGTATTACCAACATCTCTTAAATGCTTTAAAGTTCCTATAAGCCTATCATTATCTCTTTGATGAAGTCCTATACTTGGTTCATCTAAAATATATAGAACACCCATAAGTGCTGAACCAATTTGAGTTGCAAGTCTTATTCTTTGAGATTCTCCACCTGATAATGTTCCTGAATTTCTTGAAAGATTTAAATAATCTAATCCTACATTGATTAAAAACTCTAATCTACTAACAATTTCTTTTAGTATTTGCTCACTTATTATTTTATTTTTTTCTGAAAACTCTATAGATTTTATAAAATCTAACTCATCTTTTATAGACATTTCAGTAAACTCATAAATATTTTTTCCGCCAACTGTTACTGCTAGTGCTTCCTTAGAAAGTCTTGCTCCTTTACATTTTGGACAATGCTTATTACTCATATATTGCTCTATTTCACCTTTGATTAAATCAGAGTTTGTTTCTCTGTATCTTCTTTGAAGAGCATTTATTTCCCCTTCCCATGCTGAATTATATGTTGCTTTTACACCCTCTTTAACATAATCAACTTTTAATCTTTTGCCATCTGTTCCATATAATAATACTTTAACAGCTTCATTTGATAAATCTTTTATAGGGGTGTTTAAATCAAATTTGTATTCTTTGCTTAAAGCTTTTAAAAAAGCAAAAGTCCAAGAATCTTCTTTAAGTCTACCTTCTCCCCAACAAGCTATAGCACCTTCCATTATGCTTAAATCCTTATTTGGAATTATTAGATTTTCATCAATTTCAATTAATGATCCAAGTCCATCACAATAATCACATTTACCAAAAGGTGAGTTAAATGAAAACATTCTTGGTGCTAATTCCTCAATACTTATCCCACAATCTGGACAAGCAAAATTTTCACTATAAAGAGTATCTTCTCCACCAAATTCATTTATAATTACTAATCCTTCTCCAAGTTTCAAAGCTGTTTCTATTGAATCAGTTAATCTTTTTTCTATTCCTTCTTTTATTATTAATCTATCTATAATTGCTTCTATATTATGCTTTTTATTTTTTTCTAATTTTACTTCATCTTCTGTAAGATCATATACTTCTCCATCAATTCTTGCTCTTATAAAACCATTTTTCTTTATGTTTTCTAATAACTTTTCATGAGTTCCTTTTCTGCCCCTTACAACAGGTGCTAAAACTTGAATCTTTGCTCTTTCTTCAAGCTGCATAACTTTATCAATTATTTGATCTACAGATTGTTTACTTATTACTTTTCCACACTTTGGACAATGTGGTGTTCCAACTCTTGCATAAAGTAATCTTAAATAATCATATATTTCTGTTATAGTCCCAACTGTTGATCTTGGATTTTTGCTTGTTGTTTTTTGATCTATTGATATTGCTGGTGATAATCCTTCAATATTTTCAACATCTGGCTTATTCATTTGACCTAAAAATTGTCTTGCATAAGCAGAGAGAGACTCAACATATCTTCTTTGACCTTCAGCATATAAAGTATCAAAAGCTAATGATGATTTACCTGAACCTGAAAGTCCAGTGAATACAACTAATTTATCTCTTGGTATCTCCAAGCTAACATTTTTTAAATTATGTACTTTAGCTCCTTTTATTATAATTTTATCTTTCATATAATTACCTCTCTTTTAACCTATAACTCTATTTTTAACTTAAGTTTATAATTAAATACACGAACATACATTCTTATTATTAATTTTAAATTTATATCTCTTTATTGTCAATTATACCATTCATTTTACTCCCTAATAATTAATATTATTTAATAATTATCTATATTTTATTAAAACTAAAAAGCTAAACAATATACTATTATATTGTTTAGCTTTAATTTTATTTTATATATAATTTTATTGATTAAAGATTTTTTTCTCTTATTATTATTTCAGCAGCCGCTTCTGCCATTTCACCTGTAAATCTTACACACTGATCTTTATGCTCTTTTGAGCCCATAATCATTCCTCTTGTTAATACACTACAACAAGTTAATTTATTTGCTTCTTTAAATCTATCATGTAATTCTTTTGATAGCTCCATAGTTTTATTTACTTCTTCTCCACCTAATTCATTTCTACCAAATATCATTCCAATTGCCATTACAGCACCTGATAATGCTCCACATGTACATCCTGCTCTTCCTATTCCTACTGGAAATCCTGAAGCAAATTTTATTACATCATCACTTAACTCTGGCATAAATTCATCTTTTAATGTCTTAACTATAGATTCTGAACAGAAAAGTTGTCCATCTCTATAATATTTTTCAGCTGTTTCTTTTATTCTAGTTAGTCTTTCGTCCTTCATAATTAACTCCTCCTAAATTATATACAAAATAATTTTATCATATTATTTAATTGTATTCTGTTATATTTCTCTCACTTCTCTTTAAACTTTGTAATTTAAATAATATTTTATCAAATGTAACTATAATAATTGAGAAACCTATAAATCCTATTATTAAATATACTAAATAATTTAAAAACTCATTAAAGCTTATAACATTTAAATCTAAAAATGGATATGGATATACGCCAATTAAATTTCCTATAAATAATGCCCAGAATAAATACACTATAGGAAATACTACCCATTTTATTATATCCTTATATTTATAAATTCCTTTTTCAGAAAATAATAACCAATCCACTACAAATGCAATTGGTGCAAAACCATGCAAAGTATAACTTTCAAGTTTTTCTATTCCTTGCTGATTCCAAGCTTTGTTTAATATTAAAAAGAAAACAAGTCCAGCTATACATATGTATAAAGTCAATGCTCCTCTTACAGTTTTTTTATTTAAAAATTTAATTTTTTCACCTAAAAATGATTTATTAATAAACCAAAGCATTACTAATATATTGCTATACTCAGTAAAATAAGAAAAATATCCTAATATTCTTCCAAAGTATGTAGGAATTTCTGAATTCATAAGTTGTCCAACCAAAGAAATTACTAAAGCCACTAATATTGATACTCCAGCAAATCCTCTCCAAAATTTTATACTATTATTCATTTAATCACCTTTCTATAAAAACAATTTACTTATAGATTATATTTAAATTTATTTTGATAATCAAACTATTTTCTTTTAACAATTTGTAAAGACATGTTTATTTATAAATAAAAAAGCCAATCAATATTTTAAATATTGATTGGCTTTTCTTCTATTATCTTACAAACAATAAACCTATTGTAAGAGGTCCCATAACTGTTATTAGTATATTCCCTACTGCATATGATGGGGTGTAACTTAATGCAAATATACTACTTCCATTTTCTTCAGTAATTGCATTTAATGCTGCTGTTATTGTACCTGCACCACAAAGTGATCCAATTATATCTACTGGTTCTAATTTTAAAACATATTTTCCAAAATATAATGAAAGTACATGTGGTACTAATGATACTAATATACCAATTAAAAGTACTGCAAATCCCATAGATTTTAATGCTGGTACAAAGGCAGCACCTGCTTCTAATCCTACTACTGATATAAATAAATTTAGTCCTACACTCTTTAAGAACCAACGTGTTGATGCTGGTATTTCTCCAAAGTGTGGATGTTTATTTTGATACCATCCAAATAATAAACCAGAAAATAATGCTCCTCCGCCACTACCAAGTGTTAGCGGAACATTATGTATTGTTAATGCTAATGTACCAATTAAAACACCTGCAACGATACCAAATGTTAAATAGCTTACATCAGTTGATGTTCCAACATCTTTAATATAACCAAATTCTTTAATTATTTTTTGTATTGCATGTGCTGGTCCAACTATTACTAACACATCACCATTTTTCATTTGAGTTTTATCTTCTAATTCAGTTCCATTTCTTTTAACTGATATCAACATAATATTGTTGTTATATAAATCTTGTAGATTTTTTATATTAAATTCTTTTGTTAATATTATTTCTGATTTTTTCAATGATACATTTCTATATTTTTCATCAGAAACTTCAGTTAATTTAGAACTAGCAACTTCTATAATCTCTGTTAAGTTACCTATTATTGTAATATAATCACCTGATGATAATTTTGTATCTTGATTAAAATTAACATCTTCATCATTATGAAATACTTTTTCAAAAGTTATTCTATTTTTAAATTCTTTTTCTATATCTCCAACTGTTTTTCCAATATAATCTGAACCATCATTTATTAAAAAAGAACGCATTTTTATACTATTTAAAATAAGTGAATCATTTGATTTGTCACCTTTAAAATGTATTTTTTCAATCATCCTTTTAGTTTCTTGTTTTAAATTTACTCCTAAAAGCATTGGAGCAATATTTTTTAAGAATATAAGTATACCAACTGTTCCAAATACATATGTTATTGCATAAGCAATTGCTACTTTAGATTCCATAGCAGTTTTTTGTATTGCTGATATATCTAATCCATTAATTGCTGAAGCAGAAGTTCCTATAACTGCTGATTGTGTAAGAGAACCTGCTATTATTCCTGCTCCTTCTCCTGCCCCTATATGGAATATTTTAAAACATCCCATAGCAACAGCAAAGGCAACTATACTAAAGAATACTGCATGTATTACAAGTTTTACTCCTGATTTCTTTAAACTATTTACAAAGGCTGGTCCAACTTCATAACCTATTGTAAAGATAAAGAAACTAAAAAATATATTTTTAACTATAGGTGAAATTTTAAATAATCCAAATTGTCCTAAAATTAAACCTATTATAAGGGTTCCTACTGTTGATCCTAAACTAAATGACTTATACTTCAATTTTCCTATTAAATATCCTAATGCTAAACAAATAAATATAGCAACACTTGGATTTTTTTCTAAAAAATCAATTACTATTCTCAAAAGAACCACCTTCTATATATTTATTTAGCATTTCTAATACTTCCATAAATTATAGAATTATTTTAGAAGCATTAGAAATACTATGTATTTTATACATTTAATAATAGTTCAGGTGATAATCTAAGTTTCACCTGAACTATTAATTATTATCAGAAATTATTTTTGTGAATTGTACTTAGTGTGATATTCTGATAATAATTCTAAAACTTGTTTAGCTATTTTTGCGTAAGCATCGTCTGGTAAGTTAGCTTCTGATACCCTAAGTGTTCCTTGAGTTGCACCAAATCCTACACCTTCCATTAATACAACACCATTCATTTCTGCTAAACGTAGTAAGAAATCAATTGGTTCAAAATTATCTTTCAAATATTCTTTAAACTTATCATCATATAATTTACTAGCTAATTCATAAATATCAATTAATGAATAATATTTAGCATTTTCTATACTATTATCTTCTTTTATTCCTAATGTAGAGAATAAATCATGATACCTTGATCTAACTAGCTTTTTAGCACTTTCAATATATGGATCACATTTAGCAGTAACTAATGCACTTAATGCAAATAGTGCCATTTGAATTTGTTGAGGTGTTGATAAACCTGATGTATGATAAAGTCCTACTGAACGACTATCAGCTACTATTCTATCTATAAATTTCATTTTACGTGGCTCTAATGTAACTAATCCATATCTTTTATCAAGCTCTTTTAATTTTTCTTCAGGTAATTTTACTATTAAATCATCAAAAACATTTTCTTCATTTGCTACAATTACACCTAATCTCCATCCTGTTGCACCATATAATTTTGAGAAAGAATATACTAATAATGTATTATGAGGTGCTACTGAATATACTGTTTGAAATCCATTTACGAATGTTCCATAAACATCATCTGTAATTATAATTAAATCTTTACGTTCTTTAACAATATCAGCTATATGCTTAAGTGTTTCTTGACTTAATGCTCTTGATCCTGGATTTGAAGGATTTACAAGAAATAAAGCTTTAATACTATCATCTTTTAATTTATTTAATTCTTGTGGATCTAATATCCAATTATTTTCTTCTTTAGATGCTAAATCTATTTCTACCATTTCATAATCTCTTAACTCTGGTATTTGTAAATATGGAGTAAATATTGGAGTATTTATTGCTATTTTATCTCCTTCATTTATTAACCCATTTTCTTTTAATGAGCTAAATATATAACATATCGCAGCTGTTCCACCTTCTGTTGGAAATACTGATGTTTTATCTGATAAATTTACTCCATTATATAATTCTTTTTGTAGATACATATTTAAAATCTTTTCTGTATTTACTAAACATCTACTTGGAACTGGATAATTATTTGCTACAGCACCATCTACAAATTCCTTAACTAATTGATCCTTATCCATATTTAATTCACTTTCACAATAGATCATAGCTTTTTTTAGAAAATTATCTACAGTATGACTACCATCTAAAAATAAATCAAATCTTTTACTAATATCCTTTAATGATGTATATCCTGCCAAATTACTATCATGCATTGTCCTTTCTGATTCAATAACTCCAAATTCAATTATTCTAGCGAGTGCTAATCTACCTTGTGTATTTATCCAATTTGGATTTCCTCTTCCTGCATTTAAGAATGTATTGTGTTTTTCATTATTCTTAGCTAGGCTTAACATTTTACTACTAATTTCAAAAACTCCTAACTTTTCTAATTTTTCTTCAAATTCTTTTGTAATCACGAATAACAACTCCTTACAGTAAATTATTGCAAAATATCTAACATTTACATTCATTAATTCCCGAATACATATATTAAATATTTTAATCAACTATTATACTAATACTTTTATTATAATTTTAAAGTTATTAATTATACATTTTTTTCAATATTTGCATTAAAATATAATTAATCTTGCAGTTAAATAGTGATTATTCTATAATCTAGGTCATTATTGTAATTGTTTTCTTAATTTCTTGCATTTTATCCAATATTTTGTATATTCTTTGTTAACTTATGAACTATATAACATTAACTTATGAACCATATAACATTAACTTATGAACTTAAAACTTCACTATTTCATATTTTTAATTTTAAATACTTTATAATAAAATAAAAAAATTATTATTATAAATAAAAAGTACTCCTTAAATTAAGGAGTACTTTTTTATTATTTTTTTAATTTAGCTATCATATCTCTAAGTTCCGCTGCTCTTTCAAATTGAAGATTTTTAGATGCATCCATCATTTCATCTGTATACTTCTTAATTAAATCTTCTCTTTCTTTCTTAGTCATCTTTTTAGGTTGATGTTCTACCTCATACTTAGTTTCTTCTTCGGAAACTTTAGTAGCTTCAATTACGTCTCTTACATCTTTTATTATAGTTTTTGGAACTATATTATGTTCTTTATTATATTCCTTTTGTATTTCTCTTCTTCTTTCTGTTTCCTTTATAGCTCTCTCCATAGATCCTGTTATTCTATCTGCATACATTATAACTTTACTTTCTGAATTTCTAGCTGCTCTTCCTATTGTCTGTATAAGTGAAGTTTCCGATCTTAAAAAGCCTTCCTTATCAGCATCTAAGATTGCAACTAAAGCTACTTCTGGAATATCAAGCCCTTCTCTTAAAAGATTTATTCCAACTAAAACATCATATTTTCCAAGTCTTAAATCCCTTATTATTTTCATTCTTTCTATAGTGTCTATATCCGAATGCATATAAGTTGTCTTTATACCAAGTTCAGTTAAATACTTAGTTAAATCTTCTGCCATTTTTTTAGTTAATGTTGTTATTAATGTTCTAAATCCTCGCTTAGTTGTATTTATTATTTCACTATATAAATCATCTATTTGTCCATTTACTGGTTTAATAATAATTTCTGGATCTAGAAGCCCTGTAGGTCTTATTATTTGCTCTGCAACAACCTTTGAATGTTCTTCTTCATACTTTGCAGGTGTAGCACTAACAAATACAACTTGATTTATTTTCTTTTCAAATTCTTCAAATTTCAATGGTCTATTATCATATGCACATGGAAGTCTAAATCCATATTCAACTAATGAATCCTTTCTTGATCTATCTCCTGCATACATTGCTCTAACCTGTGGAAGTGTTACATGACTTTCATCAATAAACATTAAGTAATCATCCTTTGGAAAATAATCTAATAATGTTTTGGGTGGAGTTCCTGGTGCTCTTCCATCTAATATTCTTGAATAATTTTCTATTCCGCTACAATATCCCATTTCTCTTATCATTTCTATATCAAAGTTAGTTCTTTGTCTAAGTCTTTGAGCTTCAAGAAGTTTATCTTGAGAATTAAGTTCTTTAAGTCTATCCTCAAGCTCTTCCTCTATTCTATTTATAGATCTATCTAAAACTTCTTTTGATGCAGCAAAGTGAGATGCAGGATAAATCTGAGCATGATTTCTCTCTCCTAATATTTTTCCTGTAAGAACATCAAATTCTCTTATTCTATCAATCTCATCACCAAAAAATTCTACTCTTATTCCTTTGCTTGAAGATGATGCTGGAATAATATCTAAAGAATCACCTCTAACTCTAAATGTTCCTCTAGAAAAATCAACATCATTTCTTTCATATTGAATTTCTATAAGTTTTTTTATTACTTCATCCCTATCTTTTACCATACCTTGTCTAAGACTTATAGTAAGCTTTTTATATTCATCTGGATTACCTAGACCATATATGCAAGATACTGACGCAACTATTATTACATCTTTTCTTTCAAATAATGCTGATGTTGCTGAATGTCTAAGCTTATCTATTTCATCATTTATAGATGCATCTTTTTCAATAAACGTATCTGTTTGAGGTACATAAGCTTCTGGCTGATAATAATCATAATAAGAAACAAAATATTCAACTATACTATCTGGGAAAAACTCTTTAAATTCTGAACAAAGCTGTGCTGCTAATGTTTTATTATGTGCTAAAACTATTGTAGGTTTTTGAACTCTTTCTATTATATTTGCCATAGTAAAAGTTTTACCTGAACCTGTAACCCCCAAAAGTGTTTGAAACTCATTTCCCTCTTCAATAGATTCAACTAATTTATCTATTGCTTTAGGTTGATCTCCCATAGGCTTAAACTTTGATTTTATTTTAAATTCCCCCATAACTTCACCTCATCTCAATTTTATTTATTTTTTAACTTTTGAATCATTTCTAATATTTTTTCTTTTGTTAAATCTACTTTTTTATTTTCCTCTATAGTTTTTGGTACAAGTAATATTCCAGGTTTTTTACCTTTTTCAAATACTACAACCTTTTTCTTTCCATTTCCATCTATTAATTCTAACTCTATATTCATATAATTATTCGTAATTGCTGTATATATTTCTTTTTCATTTAATACTTTATTACCATTTAAACTTATTATTTTATCTCCTGCTTGAACTCCAACATTATATCCTCTTGAAAAAGGAACAACATCTAAAACACATATCCCTATATCATCACTAAAAAATATAGGTTCTCTTTTCTCTTCTCTTTTTCTCTCAACTCTAAATATTAAATCATAAATTAAAGGGGTTAGGACTACTGCTATTATTTCCATAGCTAGTCCAAATTTTGTTAATAATGAAATACCAATGATTATAATTCCGTATAACAATGTATATAATCCAATTAATCTACTTTTTGCTTTTTTAGTTTTAGTAAAAGTAGTCGCATTATAATTTACTAATGTGAAAAACGGAACCATTGCTAAAGCTGATGTTTTTATTAACTCAAGTATACTACTTGAATTTAATAAAGGCCACCATGATGGAGTGTTTATAATCTCTTGAGCATTATAACTATCTCCACTTAATTTTACAGCTATAAATATTGCAATAGGTAACATCCAATTTCTACTTAATACATATCCTCCAATAATTTTACCTTCTTTTTTAGAGAATACAGCCATTGATCCTTTGCTTCCATCAAATATAATTAAAAATCCCTTTAATATGTATATGACTCCTATAAGTGATATTAAGGAAGTAATATTTATTCTAAATAAATTAATATCACGTCCTCCAATATTAAAATATGTAAATACTATGCTTAAAACTCCAAAGATAGCTGCTAAATATGGAAGTTTTATTATTTTGCCTCTAAAAAATATAGCCAAAATAGTCAAGCTAAATATTATTTCTATACCCGAACCATCTTTAAATGTTATTCCTAATATACTTATTAATATACTTGCAAGAAATCCAGCAACTAAACCTAATGTTAATTGTGATAATGTTAATTCTAAGGGAGAATTAATATTCTCCCCTATAATCATCTTTTGCATAAAAGTTAACTTCTTATTTTTCACATAAAACAATATGGTTATAGCAATTAAAAATATTATAAATAATGGGTCTACAAAAATATATGCTACTGATTTTATTGCGTTTAAAATTACGTCCATTGTTCCTCCTATTTATTTATCTTTTGATTTATAACTTCTAATGCTTTTTTAAATTGATTATCCAAATTTCTATTATATGGTTTTCCTACTAGTTCTTTAGACAATTTAACATCAATATCAGGTTTTATTCCTTTACCATGAATATTTTCTCCATTTGGAGTATAGTACTTTGATATAGTTACCTTAAGTGCGCTTCCATCATTAAATTCTACTGGTGCTTGAACTATACCTTTTCCAAAAGTATTAACTCCTACAATGGTTGCAACTTTATAATCTCTTAAAGCTCCAGTAACAACTTCTGATGCACTTGCACTTCCTTTGTCTACAAGCACAACTAATGGCATTCCTTCTGCTATACCACCTTTTGATACTTCTTCTGACTTCTTATCGTATTTATCTACTGTATATGTTATTAACTTTCCTTTTGGTATAAATTGTGATGCAACACCAACGGCCTCTGTAAGATATCCACCTGGATTTCCTCTTAAATCTAATATTAAGCCCTTCATTCCTTTATCTTTTAATGCTTCAATTTCCTTTTTAAAATCTTCAGTAACTCCAGCATTAAATGATTTTATTTGAATATACCCAATATTATTTTCAATCATTTCTCCTTTTACTGAATCAGTTTTAATAACATCTCTTTTTACTTTTACATCAAAGGTATCTTTATTATCCCTTTTTATAGTTAAAGTTACTTCTTCTTTTTCTTTTCCTGTTATTAGTGATGTAGCTTTATCAACATCATTTCCTACTTGCTCCCCATTTACTGCGATAATTATATCATCACTTTTTATTCCTGCTTTATCTGCTGGTGAGCCTTCAATTGGTGCAATTACTGTAACTTTATTATTTTTAACACCAACATAAACCCCAATTCCCATATACTCCCCTGAATTTTGCTCTTTAAATTTTTTATATTCATCTTTATTCATATAAATTGTATATGGATCTCCTAGTGAATTTACCATACCCTTTATAGCACCTTCTACAGCTATGTTATCATTAATTTCTCCATCATAATTTTTTATTAATGCATCCCTAACTTCAAATAATTCTTTGTATTCATCAATATTATTAAAATCTTTAAATTCTTTATCTACTTTTGAATTAGTCGTTGCAAGAACTAATCCCTTAGTCGCAAATAAATTTCCTAAGTAAAAACTTCCTAAACATAAACAAACAACAAAAAGAGCACCTAACACTGTATAGATAATCTTTTTGTTGTTCCTATTGTTCTTCCCTTTATATTGATACATAACCACAACATCCTTTCACGCTTCTCAAACCATATAATTCAATAGTATAACTTAAATTATAAAATTTTTCCATATTAAACTAAACTCAGTAGGAATAAATTCCTACTGAGTTATTTTAATAATATTTTATTCAATTTTAATAATTTTATACTATTAAGAATTTTCTTAATGAAGCATAACTTGATACTCCACCAACTACTAATCCACCTAATCCAAAGTATAATAATAAATTAGTTGCAACATAACTTACTGGAAGTAGTGATATATATAATACTTTATCAGAAATCCAACTTACAAATCCATTATATGCCAGTACTAAGAATAGTATAGATAATACTGAACCTATAAGTCCTATTATCATACCTTCAATTATAAATGGCCATCTAATGAACCAGTCAGTAGCTCCAACAAACTTCATTATACCAACTTCTCTTCTTCTTGAGTAAACAGTTAACTTTGTTGTGTTCATAATTAAGAATACAGCTACACCTGTTAATATTATAAATAGAACAAAGCCTAACACTCTAAATGCATTTACTACTTTCGTAATTGTATTTACTATATCTTGTTGATTTCCTATACTCTCAACCCCAGGCATACTTTGAACCGCATCTGCTATTGATTTTGCATAACTAGGATCTTTTAATTTTACTATAAATGATGCTGGGAAAGGATTGTTATCTAAATTATATCCTTCTAATAATCCCTTACTATCTTTAGTGCTTTCTTGGAAATTTTTAAATGCTTGATCTTTTGATTCATATTGTATTTCTTTAACACCTGGAAGCTCATTTAATTTTATTTCAACTTCTCTTTGTTCAATTAATTTAATATCATCTTTTAAATATACTCTAACATCAACTTTTGATTGTACATCATTAAGAGCTAATCCTACATTCTTACTTATAAGCACGAATATACCTAGTACAAAGAATGTAATAAGCACTGTAATAACAGATGCAAAGCAAAGAGTCTTATTTCTTCTTAAGCTTTTAAAGGCATCAGAAATAAAATGATTTACCGTATTAATCTTCATCATTATACCTACCTCTCTTTTCGTCTCTTACAATTTCACCTTTCTCAATAGCTATAACTCTCTTTTTCATATCATTAACTATTTCTTGAGCATGCGTTGCCATAAGAACTGTTGTACCAGCCTTATTGATATCATCTAAAAGTTCCATTATTTCTTTTGCTGTATCTGGGTCAAGGTTTCCTGTAGGTTCATCAGCAATTAATATTGCTGGATTATTAACTATAGCTCTTGCTAAAGATACTCTTTGTTGCTCACCACCTGATAACTCATGTGGGAACATTTTATATTTGTGTGATAATCCAACTAATGATAATACCATTGGAACTCTTCTTCTTATTTCTTTTGGTGCTGCTTCAACTACTTTCATAGCAAATGCAACATTTTCATAAACATTAAGATTAGGTATTAATCTGAAATCTTGGAATACCATTCCTATTTTTCTTCTATAATATGGCGTTTGTTTTCTTTTTATATCTGTTAAATTTTGATCTGAAACTATTATTTCTCCTGAACTAGGTTCCACTTCTTTTAATAACATTTTTATAAAAGTTGATTTACCAGCTCCTGATGGACCAACTAGAAAGACAAATTCACCTGACTCTATTTCTACGTTGACATCTGATAGAGCTTTTACATTATTATCATAAACTTTAGATACGTTTTTAAATTCTATCATTCTCTAAACACTCCTTATAAATTGGACTCCTCCATAAACCCCTTGTCCATTATACAGAACCATTATATCACATGTGTCTACCCATATAATATAATATTTTATTAAGTTTTTTATATTACGATAAATTTCTACAAAATATTTTAATGAAATTTGTAGAACTACGCTTCATTAATATCAGAAAATCCTTCTCCTAAAACTTCATGAACTTCTCCAACTGTAATAAATGCTCTCTTATCCACATCTCTTATATGTTTTTTAAGTTTTATAAACTCATTTCTATTTAAAACTGTATATATTATATAGCTTTCTTTTTTTGAAAATCCACCTACACCTTTTATTGCTGTATAACTTCTTTCAAGCTCTTCTAATATAAACTTACTTATTTTCTCTGTATGCTCACTTATAATCATAACTTGTTTACATGAATTAAATCCTTCTATAAATTTATCAACTGATATACCAAGTATTATTACACTTAACATTGAATAAAATCCTAAATCTAATCCAAATACATATGCACCAGCAAGTGTTATTATAATATCTACTATTAATAGCGCTTTACCAATATCCATATGCATAAACTTATTCATAAGTTTTGCTATTATATCAGTTCCACCTGTTGAAGAATTAGCATTAAATACCAATGCCATACCAAAAGCTGATATAAGTGTTCCTATTACTGTAGCAATAACTAAATCATGAGTTATTGCAAAGGGATTAAAAAATCTTTCTATAATCCACATTACTGCTGAAAGCATCAAACTTGCATAAACACTTCTTCCACCGAAGTTACCACCTATAAATAAAAATGCTACTGCAAATAAAATAACATTTATTATTAAAGTTATAATACCAACACCAATGGAAGGTACAAAGTTATTAACTACTATTGCAAATCCAGTAACTCCTCCAGCCGCTAAATTATTTGGTGCAAAGAAATATTCCACTGATATTGCTACCAAGATTACCCCCAATGTTATTATTGTATAATCTTTAAAAATTCTCTTTTCCATAATTAACACCCCAATTCTTAATAAAATATTTTAATCAATATTTTATTATTAGTTTACCTAAATTTAATTATACTATTCTATGTCACAAAATCCTTTACCAAGGACATCATGTGCATCATTTACTATTATAAAGGCTTCTTTATCATTATCTTTTATAAATTTTCTAAGTTTCATAAGTTGTGATCTACCAAGTACACAATACAATACACTTTTTTCTTTACCAGTGTAACCACCTTCACCTTTAAATATAGTGCATCCTCTGTCAATGTCTTTTATTATGTAATTTTTTAATTCATCAATTTTTTTAGTAAATATAACTACTTGGTGAGATGTATTTAATCCTGATATAACTTTATCTATAACTATTCCATTTAACAGTACACATATTGCTGCATAGATTCCTTTTTCTACCCCAAAAGTTGCAGCACTAAGTATTACTACGATTAAATCTACTATCTGCATTCCTTTTCCCATATCTATGTGAAAAAACTTATTTAAAATCTTTGCTATTATATCTGTACCACCTGTTGAAGCATTTTGTGTAAATACAATTCCAAGCCCAGTTCCTAAAAGTATACTTCCAGCAATTGTTGCAAGCATCGGATTATTTTGTAATCCTACCGGTTTTATAAATTCTTCTGCAAACCAGTTAAAAAATGATAATCCCATAGCTGCATATATAGTTTTCCCTCCAAAACTACTACCAATTACAATAAATGCTACAACAAAAAGAAATGCATTCATTATAGCCATTAAAATACCTAGATTAGCATTTGGAATATAGTTATTTATAACTAAAGCAATACCTGTAACTCCTCCCCCTGTAATATTATTAGGTACATAAAAAAATTGAATAGCTATTGCAACTAAAACTATCCCAAATGTTATAATCCCATACTCTTTAATTTTCCCCTTCATATTACCCTCCTGTTTTAAATATATAATTTTATATAAAAAATAACAGTATAGCCTTCACTATACTGTTATATCATAAATAAGGTAATTTTTTCTATTATTTTTTTAAACTTATAGCTTTCTTTGCTTTTTCTACTACATTTTTTGCAGTTAGTCCGTATGCTTCTAATAATTCATTTGGTTTTCCGCTTTCACCAAACTTATCCATAACACCAACTTTTAATACTGGTACTGGATACTCTTCAGCTAATACTTCTGAAACAGCTGAACCTAATCCACCAATTACACTGTGTTCTTCTGCTGTTACTATTGCACCAGTTTCTTTAGCTGCTTTTATTAAAAGTTCTGCATCTATAGGCTTTATAGTATGAATATTTAAAACTCTTGCATTTATTCCTTCATTCTTTAGCATTTCTGCTGCTTCTATAGCAGTATCAACCATTATACCAGTTCCAATTATAGTAACATCATTACCTTCTTTTAAAGTAACTCCTTTACCAATTTCAAACTTATAATCAGCATTATCATTTATAACATTAACAGCTGCTCTTCCAAGTCTTACATAACAAGGACCATTAAATTCTGCAACTGCTTTTATTGCAGCTTGTGCTTCTACGTCATCTGATGGATTTATAACAGTCATATTTGGAATACTTCTCATTAATGATAAATCTTCAATGGCTTGGTGAGACGCTCCATCTTCTCCAACTGTTAATCCAGCATGAGTTGCACATACTTTAACGTTTAATCTAGGATAACATATTGAGTTTCTTATTTGCTCAAATGCTCTACCTGCTGCAAACATAGCAAATGTACTAACGAAAGGGATTTTTCCACAAGTTGACATACCTGCTGCTACACCCATCATGTTAGCTTCCGCTATTCCCATGTTAAAAAATCTTTCTGGTGCAACTGCTTTAAATTCTGCAGTCTTTGTTGATTTTGAAAGGTCAGCATCTAATACAACAACATTTTTGTTGCTTTCAGCTAAATCTTTTAATGCTCTTCCGTATGATTCTCTTGTTGCGATTTTTTTACTCATATTATTTGTCCCCTCCAATTTCTTCTAAAGCTTTTTCACATTGTTCTCTGCTTGGAGCTGTTCCATGCCAGCTTGCTTCATTTTCCATAAATGAAACACCTTTTCCTTTTACAGTCTTACATACTATTGCAGTTGGTTGACCTTTATGATTTTTAGCTTTTTCTATAGCTTCTAATATTTCATCATAATTATGTCCGTCTATTACTAATACATTCCAACCAAATGCTTCAAACTTCTTATCTATTGGTGAAGGGTTCATTACTTTAGTTATGTCTCCATCTATTTGAAGACCATTAAAATCTATAAATATTGTTAAATTATCTAATTTGTAGTGGGCTCCTGACATTGCAGCTTCCCATACTTGACCTTCTTCTAATTCTCCATCTCCAAGTAGAGCATATACTCTATAATCTTTGTTATCAACCTTACCTGCTAGAGCCATTCCAACAGCTGCTGATATACCTTGACCAAGTGATCCAGTTGACATATCTATTCCTGGTAAATCATTCATGTTAGGATGTCCTTGAAGGTTTGAACCAAATTTTCTTAAAGTTTTTAATTCATCTGGATTAAAAAATCCTCTTCTTGCTAAAGCACTATATAAAACTGGTGCAGCATGACCTTTTGATAGAACAAATCTATCTCTGTTTTCCATTTTAGGATTTTTTGGATCAATATTCATTTCGTTAAAAAATAATGTTGTTACTATATCTGTAGCTGATAATGATCCACCTGGATGTCCTGATGCAGATTCAGTTAACATTGATACTATGTCTTTTCTTATAATTTTAGCTGTGTCCATTAGCTCTTGTTTATTCATTTTCATTTTTTATCCTCCCAGTATTTAATTTAACATTATATAGATTTAGTTTTCCGCTATTTACGTTTTTTATTTTATCATATATCTTCCACTTTGTATACATAATAATATACACTATTTTTAAATAGTATCTCATATTTAACGTTTTAGCATACTCTATTTCTAATAGTATATCCTTTACATTAGTTTTCTTAAATATTTCAACAGTTTAATAGATATTATAAAACAATAAAAGCTACGCCAATGTAATCATTTGCGTAGCTTGTTCATCTTTTATTTAAATTTTATTAATTATTCTAAATTAAGTTCAAACTTATTAATAAAGCTCTATTTACTTTTTTCATATCCTCATCTGTCATATGTCCTATTTTTTCTTTAAGCCTTCTTTTATCTAATGTCCTAACTTGCTCTAAAAGAACAACAGAATCTCTATTTAAACCATACTCTTCTGAAGATATTTCAACATGAGTTGGTAATTTTGCTTTATTAATTTGAGATGTTATAGCTGCTACAATAACTGTAGGGCTATATCTATTACCTATATCATTTTGAATTATGATAACAGGTCTTATACCACCTTGCTCTGATCCAATAACTGGACTCAAATCAGCATAAAATATATCTCCTCTTTTTACTACCATAGTCGTCATAAGAATTATCACTCTCCGCAAAGCCATGTCTCATAATCATCAACATCAACTAGTTCATGTTCTGTCATCAAAGCTAATTGTAAATTTAAGAAAGCCATCTCCTGATATCCTTTTTTCATAATATCCTCGATTTCATCATTATTTTTACTATCTATATATACTATTAAATTATCTCCATTATATTTACAACTTTCTTGTAATTGACGTAACTTTTCTAAATCCTTTTGACGTGACATGATAATTCCTCCTAATTCAACAAAGAATTTTATGTATATTCAAATTATATATAAAAGTATGTCACAATGTCAAAGGATTTGTAATATATTTTTAAACTTGTTTTAAATTTTCTAAAAATCATTTGATACCCTATTTTTTTATCTATATGTACATTTAAATTAACACTTAACCATTTATAATGTTATGATTTTGACCTTTGGCTTATTTTATTTTTTATATCCATTTATATTGTAAACTTTCTTATTATCCTACTTGTTCATAATATATTCTGTTTACAAATTTATTTTATACTATTTTTTAAATTTTTCCTTTTCACAAAACTTTTTCTTTAGAAATTCTCTATATTCTATTTTAATTCTCTCTTTACTATTACTATCATATACTTTTAAAAGCATTGGCTCTTTTTTATTTTTATCTATATATAAAGTTGCTCTATCAATATGAATGTTTTTAGTAATTAAATCAAATTCAACTTTTAAGTATTTTAAATCTCCCCACTCTTCTTGTCCTTCTTTAAATTCTAAAATTGGGTTTTTAAAAAGTTCTTTCATTGCAGCTAAATCATATACTCTATCTAATTCTCTATCAACCTCATACTTTTCATCTGTTTTGTTATATATCATAGTTATTTTTTCATCACTATATATTTTAGTAAGTTCTTCCCCAAAATCTAATCTTATACCATTGTCTTTACAATAAGATAATTCGGCTTTTTGATTATATGTTCCATTATCATTTGTTATCTTATATTCAACTATAGATGTATAATCATCTAAATTTTTAACACTATTTAATATATCTTCATTAGTTGGGGTTATTACGTGCCTTAATGATATTATTAATATTATTGAAACAAAGGGTATTATCATTAAAACTGTCACTAATAATTTCTTTTTTAAATTATTATCATTAGACTTATTTTTATTTTCTTTTTTTATAGAAATATTTTTTATCTTATCTAAAACTTTCATTTAAACCTCCGTAGCTTAATTGTTCATTAATACTAATATTAAGCTAACGTAAGATTTATTCTAATTTTCACATAATTTTTCTATTGTTTTAGGTAATTCTTCTATTATATCTCTTGCATTTACTGAATATCTACACCTTGAAAGTTCATCACCTATATAACCATGGATATATGCTCCAAGTAATGTTGCATCTATCATAGATAATTGTTGTCCTAGAAATGATGCAACTATTCCTGTTAAGCAATCCCCCATTCCTCCTGAAGCCATTTTACTATTTCCTGTAGTATTTACAAAAGTATTTGTTCCATCAGATATTACTGTGTTATATCCTTTAAGCAATACTATTATTTCATGTTTCTTCGCAAAACTTCTTGTTATATCTATTCTGTTTGATTCGATTTCATTAATTGAAACTCCAATTAATCTTGCTAGTTCTCCAGGGTGAGGAGTTATTATAGTTCTACCTTTTAATTTGTTTAACATATCTTTATTTTCACTTATTATATTTAAAGCATCTGCATCTAATACAAGTTTACATTTGCTTTCTTTTATTATCTTATATAATATTTCAATGCTTTCCTTTTCAGTACTAAACCCAGGTCCACAAGCTATTACATCAAATTTATCCAAAGCTTTAATATCATCTGCATTAGAATATTCATTTACCATCGCTTCTATTAATCTACTTTTTAGTGAATCAGCTATATATTTATGAGTTAACAAAGTAACTAATCCACTACCTGTTCTAACACAAGCTTCAGTTGTTATAAATGCTGCTCCGCTATATTTTTTGCTACCAGCTACTATTAACACCTTTCCATAAGTCCCCTTATGTCCAGTAATATCCCTTATTGGAATCATTTTTTTATATCTATCTCTTGATATTATGTAAGTCTTTTCGCTATTTTTTTCTTTTATAAATTTTGGAATATCAATTTTTACTATCTTTATATCACCAATTAAATTTACAGCTTTAGTTTGAAAAAAACCTTTTTTCATAAATTCTATAGTAAATGTATTATTAGCCTTTACTGCCATACCAAGTGTTTCTCCTGTATCTGCATCAAGTCCTGAAGGTATATCTATAGATACTGTAAAATTAGAAAATTGATTTATTAAATCTATTACTTCTTTATATATACCTTTTATTTCTCTATTTAAACCTACTCCAAATATAGCATCAACTACATAGTCTGAATCTTTTATAATTTTTTTTATATATTCCTTATCATTTAAACATAGTAACTTATTTACCTTAATTACTGGAATATTTAAATTTTCGACTATCTTTAAATTTATACTATTATCTTCAGTTAGCTTTTCCGTATTACCAACTAAAACAACTTTCACAGATTTATTAAGTAAAGTTAATTTTCTAGATATAGCTAGTCCATCTCCACCATTATTTCCAATACCAGCAAATATAATAACATTATTTCCAAAATTTTTAATTTCTTCAGTAATTGAATTTGCGGCATTTTCCATAAGTACAATAGAAGGTATTCCTATATGATTTATAGTTTCTTTATCTATATTCATACATGTTTTTCTACTTAGAATTTCCAAATTTATGCCTCCTCTATTACAACAAAAGCTACTGCTGTATTATTGTTATGAGATATACTAGCATGTATATTTATATTTTTTAAGTTAAAAGTATCCATTATGTGATTGCTTAATATAACTTTAGGTTTTCCTAAACTATCTCTAAGTACCTCAATATCCTTAAAAGCAAATCCTCTTATTCCAGTACCCAAAGCCTTACTTACAGCTTCTTTTACTGAAAATGATCCTGCTAATGTTTCTGACTTAAATTTTCTCTCTTCGAAAAATCTAATTTCTCTTTCTGTAAACATTTTCTTCAAAAAGTTTGGATTCCTCTTTACTGCAACTTCAACTCTATCTATTTCTATAATGTCTGTCCCTATTCCTAGTATCAATAATTTCACCTTCTTAAAATATATTCCATATTTATATTTTACTATAAATAAATTTATATTTCTTTCTGGTATTCATTAAAAATATTATATAAACTTAATTAAAACTGATTTCTTTAAAATCACTTACATATTCATCTACAAATGGACCTATTATGTCTATCAAATGAATAGGTGATACTTGATTATCATAAAGCATCTTTAATAACTTCTTAACCTTCTCCTCTACCGGTGATATTAATTCAACAGAATCCTTAAAAGAATCTATTACAATATCTCCCTTTATATCAATTCTTTCAACTTCTATTCCAAATACATCTTCATTACCTCTTATGCTTTTAACTAACTTATAATAATATTTCCTTTCTATCCCATTATTAACTCTTGAAAATACAAATTTCTCCTTAATCATTTTCATCCCCCTTTAATATATTAAAATCACCCTTCTATTTCAATATATCATAGGTATTGTGTGAAATATGTCAAAGAGTGTTCCTATAATTATTTTTTTATAGACATCTTTCGTAATTTTCCTATTAAATGTATTTTTTTCTACACAGTACAATACTTTCTTTAATTTTTCTTTATCATTATGTCGATAAATGTTTAAGTATAATTTTTCCATATAAATATAAAAAAAAGAAAGCTCCCACAGCTTTCTTTTTTTTCTCATAATTTCCCCTAAACAACCATAATTGAAACGTGAATACGTTACCATAACTTGAATTTATTATAACACATATCTTAAATAGATTACAATATATTCTAGAAAATTTTTTATAATTTTTTACATTTATTTTTATTTCTTCTTGTTATGTTAATTATTCAACTGCTTTTTCATCTTCATTTACATTATTATTAATATGCGTTCTATTACCAACAAATTTAAAATCTTCGGCTACAACTTCAGCTATATACTTTTTAGTTCCATCCTTACCTTCATAACTTCCAGTTCTAAGTCTTCCACTTATGCTTATGTAATTACCTTTTTTCAAATACTTACATATTACTTCTGCCTTTTTCCCCCAAACACTTATTGGTATTAAATCTGATTTTCTTAGACCATCTAATGATTTAAAACTTCTTTCAACAGCAATAATAAATCTTGTATTTACCTTTTCACTATTTTCTAATTGCTTAAGTTCAGGGTCTTTAATTAATTTTCCTAATAAAACTATCTTATTCATATCTATACCTCCTGAATAATATACTTAGAATTATTTCCCTAATTAATAAAATTATTCATATTTTCAGTATTATATTTGCGAATTTTTAATGATATAATTATTATGTTGGTAAATCGAGTTATAAATAATAATTAGGGGAGTGATTTAATGGCAATATTAGTTTGTGGTGGTGCGGGTTATATTGGTAGCCATATGGTTGCAGAACTTTTAGAAAAAGGAAATGAGGTTGTTATTTTAGACAACTTAGAGAAAGGTCATAAAGATGCCCTTTTAGGCGGAAAATTATATATAGGTGATTTAAGAGATAAAGATATATTAAATAAAATCTTTACTGAAAATAAAATAGAGGCTGTTATTGATTTTGCTGCTTATTCATTAGTTGGTGAAAGTATGACAGAACCTTTAAAATACTTCAATAATAATGTTTATGGAACTATAAACTTACTTGAAGCTATGAAAGAGCATAATATAAAATATATAGTATTCTCTTCTACAGCAGCTACTTATGGAGAACCAAAAGAAGTTCCTATATTAGAAGAAAGCGAAACTATTCCTACAAATGCTTATGGAGAATCTAAACTTATTGTAGAAAAAATATTAAGATGGTGTGATCATGCTTATGGTATAAAATATACTACTCTTAGATATTTTAATGCTGCTGGAGCTCACATAAATGGAAAAATAGGAGAAGATCATTCACCTGAGACTCATTTAATTCCACTTATACTTGATGTAGCTTTAGGAAAACGTGATAAAATAATGATATTTGGTGATGATTATGATACAAAAGACGGAAGCTGTATAAGAGATTATATACACGTTTCTGACTTAGCATCAGCTCATTCTCTTGCACTTGAAAGACTTATGAATGGTGGAGAAAGTAGAATATACAACTTAGGAAATGGAACAGGATTCTCTGTTAAAGAAATGATTGAAATAGCTAGAAAAGTAACTAATCATCCAATTCCTGCAGAAGTTGCTCCTCGTAGAGCTGGTGACCCTGCTGTTCTTATAGCCTCAAGTGATAAAGCTGTTGAAGAACTTAATTGGAAACCTAAATTTAATAGTGTTGAAACTATAATTGAAACAGCTTGGAACTGGCATAAAAATCACCCAAATGGATTTGAAAAATAATTTTTATAAAATTTTATAAAAAGGATGTAATAATTAATTATTACATCCTTTCCTTTTCATCATCTAAAACTGAATTAACCTCAACTCCAAATATAAATACCATTGAAGTTATAAAAAGCCAAATCATAAGTACAAATACAGCCCACAAACTTCCATACAATCGTGAATAGTTTCCAAAGTTATTTATATAAAAAGAAAAACCTAACGATACTATTAACCATCCTATAGTTGTTATTATTGCACCTGGAAGTACATTTCTAAACTTAACTTTTCTCGCTGGAGTAACCTTATAAATACTAGCAAAAACTATAATCATCATAACTATTATAATTAAGTATCTTAAAATATTCCAAATAAAATTTATTATATGTTCAAAGGGCAATACTTCATTTAATAAATTACCTATCAAATTTCCAAATACAAGCATAAGTAAAGTACATATAATAGTTAGTGCTAATGCTATTACACTTATCATTCCTATTATAGACCTTTTTACAAAAGATCTATTTTCTTGTATATTATAAGCTTTATTTACTCCTTTAGTTACAGCTCTAAATGCTGATGATGCTGACCATATGGTCAAAATAATAGAAATTCCTAATAAACCTGTATTTTGTGAATTTACAACCTCTTCAATAGTATTAGCGGTTAATTCAAATACAGCAGTTGGAAGTAAATTTTGTAATCCTAGTAAAACTTCATTAGAATTAAGCCTAATAAAACCTATTAAAGTTATTAAAAATATTAAAAATGGGAAAAATGACAGTATTAAATAATATGCCATTTGGGAACCTAATGCAAATAGATCATCTCTTTTTACTTTTATAAATAAAAATAACATCATATCTAAAAAAGATCTATTACAAGCTTTCTTTCTTTTATTTCTCATCATCTCACCAACATAAAAATTATTGCTTAATTTTATTTCTATTGTATAATATAACATTTATTATTAATTGTAGCAAAACTTATTTATTATGTTACTATTATTTTTTATTATTAAACTTATTATGTATTTATTAACGTTTTCACTTATAGTATAATTTATTAGATATATATGGAAGGAGTGATTTTTTGTTATACACACTTGAAAATGAATTAGTTAAAATTACAGCTAGTACTTATGGAGCTGAATTACATAATTTAATTTCTAAAAAAGATAATACTGAGTTTTTATGGAATGGTGATGCAACTTATTGGAAATACCACTCACCAGTACTTTTCCCAATAGTAGGTAAAGTTAAAGATGGAAAATACAGAGCCGAAGGAAATATATACGAACTTCCTCAACATGGTCTTGGAAGGATTTCTAATTACGAGATGATTGATCAAACTTCAAATTCTATAACATTTGAGTTAAAATATTCTGAAGATACTTTAAAGGTTTATCCTTATAAGTTTTCATTAAAAATTAAATATACTCTTATAGAAAATAGTGTCAAAGTATCTTATATAGTAGAAAATTTAGATAATAAAACAATATATTTCTCAATAGGTGCTCACCCTGCATTTTTATGTTCAATAGAACCTAATGAAACTATAGATGATTATTATTTTGAATTTAATGAAAAAGAAAATGTTAGCACAATGCTTTTAAATAAAGATGGCTACTTCATAAAAGATAGAAAACAATTTTTAAATAATGAAAATATAATAAACCTAAGCAAAGAATTATTCCAAGGTGATGCATTAGTATTTGATAACTTAAAATCAAATGAGATATCATTAAAATCTAAGAATCACTCAAAATTCTTAACTATGAATTTTGAAGGTTTTCCATTTATGGGATTATGGTCAAAATTTGATGGTGCACCATTTGTTTGCATAGAGCCTTGGTATGGACATGCTGATTTCTTTGATTTTGATGGTGAATTAAAAGATAAAGCAGGAATTCAAAAATTAAACATTGGTGAAATTTTCGAAGTTAGTTATACATTAACATTATCATAATAAAAAAAGGGACATATTAAATGTCCCTTTATATTTTCCACTCAGTTGGAAGTAATCTATCATATTTTTTATTAAAATATCTATCATCTATAAGTAAAGCACTACCTTCATCATCTTCTGTTCTTATTACCCGACCAACAGCCTGAAAAACTTTATTTATTCCTGGATATATATATGAATAATCATATCCTTTTTCATTAAAATATTCTCTTATTATTTCTCTTTCTGTAGAAATTTTAGGATATCCAACTCCAACAACTATAGCGCCTACTAACATATCTCCTGGCAAATCTATTCCTTCTGAAAATGCTCCTCCAAGTACTACTAAGCCAACTATATTCTTTTTATTTCTAAATGCTTTTATAAATTCTTCTTTATCTACTTCATTCATTTCTCTTTTTTGAATTAATAACTCATACCCATCAAAATCATCTTCGATATTGTTCAAAAACATATCTAAATACTCATATGATGGAAAAAATATCATACTATTCCCTTTTATATTGCTTAGAAAATTTCTAACTTCCTTCTCTATATCTTTAACAGTTAATTCCCTAAACCTAAACCTAGTGTTTATAGGGAGTCTTTTCACAATAAACTTATTACTATCAAATGGTGATTTTAATCTTAACCTATAAGATTCATCATCTCCACCAAGTAAATCTATATAATATTCAATAGGAGATAAAGTTGCAGAAAATATTATAGTCCCTTTTAATTTTTTGATTATATTTTTTATTTTTTCAGCTGGATTTACACAAAATAAATTTATGCTTATATCTTTTCCACCTTTTTCAATATAAGTTACATAATTTTCATCATATTCTTCACTAATTGATAAAAAGCTATTTATATCAAAGTACACCTCTAACAATTCATCATAATAAGGTTCATCTTTAAGCTTTACGAGTTCATCTTCACTTTCATTCATAAAAATTCTTAAAATCTTATATAAATCTTTTGGTGCTTCCTTTTGGTAATAATTATTTTTTTCTATACTTTCGCATTCTTTTCTTAAATTAATAAAATATGAATTTATTTTATTAATTATTTTATATAATGAATTACTTTTGCTTTTTAAATTTCTTCTTAAATTCAAAATTTTCTCTTTATTTAATGATGCTGAATACATATTTCTACCTCTATCAACAAGGTTATGCCCTTCATCTATCAATACTGCAATTTCATCTCCAACCTCATCAACAATTCCTTTTAATCCAACTCTTTTATCAAAAATATAATTATAATCACAAATTATACCGTCACACCAATTAATTAATTCAAGGGATAATTCAAAGGGACATATATTATACTTTTTGCTAATTTCTAATATCAACTCACGATCAATATTCCTATCCTCTTTTAAAAGTTCATATATAGCATCCTTACTTTTGTCATAATAATCAACAGCATATTTACACTCATCTGGATTACAACTAACCTTATCATTTAAACAAATCTTTTGCTTTGCAGTAATTGTTATACTTCTAAAATTTAGCCCTTTATTTCTCAATATATTAAAAGTATCTTCTGCTACTTGTTTATTTATAGTTTTTGCTGTTAAATAAAATATTTTTTCTATACATCCTTCTCCTATTGCTTTAATCGCTGGAAATAAAGTTGATATAGTCTTTCCTGTTCCTGTAGGAGCCTGAACAAAAAGCTCTTTTCCTTCTTTTATAGTTCCATAAACAGCTTTTGCCATTTTAAGTTGTCCTTCTCTATATTTATTAAACGGAAAGTCTATTTTTTTTATAGAATCATTTCTACTATCTTTATGGCTGGATTGTAATATTATATATTTTTCATATTTATGCATTAAATCATTAAAAAACTTTTCTAATGCCTCAAAAGTATATTCTCTTCTAAAACTTTTTACTTCATCACATTCTAATTGATAATAACTTAATTGTATATCTATATTATTTAAATTATTTTGAAGCAAATAAATATATCCATACACTTTAGCCTGGGCCCAATGTACTTCATTTTCATCAGTAATTTCTAAAAAAGGTATATAAGTTGATTTTATTTCTTCTATTATAATTTTCTCATCTTCATATATAATCCCATCTGCTCTACCATCAAGTTTAAGTATAAAATTTTCAAAATCAAACTCTTCACTTAAATAAACTTCTTTATCATATTTTTCATACAAATTTTCATTGCTTTTTTGTAATTTTTGATGAGCTCTTATCCCTTCAACAGCCCTTTTAGAAGTAGAGAATCTACTATCTATACTTCCACTTTTTAATATAAATTCAACAAGCCCTCTTACAGACTCTCTTACAGTACGCTTCACAACATCATTCCCTCTCATTACATAAGAAAATACTATTATTTATTATTTTTCAAGCTTATTCATCACATTAGATAAATTATTTATACTATTAGTCAAAGTTTCAAGTTTTCCTTCTATCCTTATAAGTAAATACAATGAAATAGAAATAGGAAATCCTACATTCCCTATAATATCAATAATTTGTTCCATTGTTAACACCTCCTTATATTTTATAAATATGCATATTTATAAATATAAAAAGAAAAGATGGTATAAAAACCATCTTTAAAATCTATTCTGAATGATATTCTTTTACTATTTTCTGTACTAATTTCTTAATTACACTTGCTTGGGCTATTAAAGAAACTACTAATAAAAATATTCTTATTCTTTCTTCTTCATCATTTTCTAATTTAAGATTTTTAATTATCTCATCTAGCTTCTCTTCTGTTTCTACAGAATTTGATAAAAATGACTCTAAACTTTCTTTTTGCGTTTCAGCAAACATCTTATATGCAGTTTCCCATGATATTATATCATCTGTTCTATCATTAATTTCATTGAATGCTAAACTAAATACTTTCTTAATCTCTTCTGTTGTAAGTATAGGTCTCATATAACTTAATAAAACAAGTTGAGCCAAATGTATCTTTGTGTAACCTCTTTTTTTACCATCCTCTGGTTTACTTATAACTTCACTCTTAATATAATTTTGAACTATATTATTTGTATATTTATCATCAGTAAATTTATCATTTAAATAATCTATGACTTGGGATAAAAATAAATCGTACTTTGGCAATTCATTATATGAAATCATACTATTTCTTGACATTTCTTCAGTAAGTTCATTAATATAGTCTGCATCAATTTTTTTATTCATTCTTTCTCACCTTTACCTCCATACAAGCTTTAATCTTATTATATAGTATGAATAAACTTATTACAAGTTATTTTTACCATCATTATGTTTTATTATTCCCTGTAAAAAGTTTTCTAATCAAATAAATTTTTACTATTTTAAATAAAATTTATATAATTTAAAACATCCATCTATGTTATCTTATACCAATTACAATTTAAATTTCAACATCTTTCCCTCTTTTTTTCACTTTTTTATTTAATCATAACTTATTAAGTATTCCTTCTTTTTTCTATTTTTATACATTTTTTTAATATTTATTAAAATTTTATTCAATATTTCAACCTTATTCATTGTATTTTTATTTGTTTTAAGTGAGTATTTATTTTTAATTTGTAAAGTATTGACATTTCTATTTTTTGGTAGTATATTTATTAATGTAATCTTCTTAGTAATTTTTGCAGTTAAATAAAACTTAATATTTTTAATGTTGACTTTAAATTACAATTTTGGTAAGATAACATAGTAAATTGTCGAAAATTGCGATTTTTTTGATAATTTATCATATAGTGTATAATTTGAGGAGGAAACTTTTATGAAATCAACAGGTGTAGTTAGAAGAGTAGATGAATTAGGAAGAATAGTTATTCCTATAGAGTTAAGAAGAACTCTAGATATAGCAGAAAAAGATGCTTTAGAAATATATGTAGATGGTGAGCAAATCATATTAAAGAAATATGAACCAGCTTGTATATTCTGTGGTGATGCTAGAGATGTAGTTAACTACAAAGGAAAGAACATCTGTAAAAACTGTTTAGCGGAATTAAAGAAATAGTTTTTATTTAATTATATAAATATATTCCCCTAAAATATATTTATAACATAATTGAAACTAAAGCCACTAAGTAAAACTTAGTGGCCTTTTATTTTTATATATTAGTTGAATATTTATATATTTCATTTTTAGGAACTTTTCTATCCTTTGCTACTGCTTTTATAGCATCTTTTTTACTCATACCATTTTCAATATATTTAATTATATGTTCCTCAATTGAAAGATCCTCAAAACTTGCTCTTTTTTCTTTTTCTATTTCCGCTTCTGTTAAACCTTCCATTACAAGAACAAATTCTCCCCTAGGATTATTTTCATTAAAATGTTCAATTACTTCTGATATTTTTCCTCTAATTATTTCTTCATGAAGCTTTGTAAGTTCTCTACATGCTGATAAATTTCTATCTCCAAAATTTTCTTTAAGAAATGTAAGTGTACTCAATAACCTATGCGGTGCCTCATAAAAAATTAACGTTTCTTTTTGATTTTTTAATTCTTCAACTACAACTTTTCTTGACTTAGTATCTCTTGGAATAAATCCTCTAAATGTAAAAGCCGTACTATCTAATCCAGAATATATTAATGCCGTAGAAAAAGCTGTTGCCCCAGGTAAAACTTCAAAATCTAATCCTTCTTCTATACATTTTTTTACTATTACGCTTCCTGGATCTGATATTCCAGGCATTCCTGCATCACTCACTAAAGCTATATTTTCTCCAGCTCTTAATCTATCTAAAATCTCATTGCTTTTTCCTTGTTCATTATGCATATGGTAACTAATTAAAGTTTTCTTTAAATTAAAATGATTTAATAACTTTATTGTTTGTCTAGTATCTTCCGCTGCTACAACATCTGCACCTTCTAACACTTCTAAAGCTCTTAAAGTTATATCTTTTAAATTACCTATAGGCGTAGGAACTAAATATAATTTTCCATTACTCAATTTTACTTCTCCTCTCTACCATATATTCTATTTATTTCATCTGAATAATTTCCATCTTCATTATAAACATAAAGTGGTGCATCCCACTTTAAAAATTCGCCACCATCTCTTTGTCCTTCTACCAATACTATATTAGGAGCTTTATTTTTATTAGGATGTATCATTCTTACTCTTTTAGGTTCTATTTTATATTTTCTCATTAACATAAAAATATCTATAAGTCTTTCTGGCCTATGAACCATAAACAATCTACCATTATCTTTAAGTACAGTTCTTGCTGCTTTTATAACATCTTCTAAATTACACATTATTTCATGTCTTGCTATTGATAATTTATCTGATGGATTAATTATTCCTGCATTATTAAGTTTATATGGTGGATTTACAGTTACAACATCTACTTTTTCCATAGTTTTTAAATAGTTTATATCTTTTAAATCCTTATTTATAAAATCAATATTATTTATATTATTTAATTTTACACTTCTTTTAGCCATCTCAACCATATCATCTTGTATCTCAATACCAGTAATATGTATTGGAGAATACTTTCCATATAATAAAAATGGTATTATACCAGTTCCAGTACAAAAATCTATTACTTTATGCTTCTTTTTTACGTTAGCAAAATCTGATAAAAGTACTGCATCAACACCAAATTTAAATCCATCTTTTTTTTGAATTAACATTAAATCATTTAGTTGTAAATCATCTATATTCTCATCACTTTTTATTAAATCAACTTTATTTATTTCCATATGTAATCATCCTTTTTACATCTAAATTTCTTTTTCATTATACATTATAAAAAATCAGTTCACAACTTGATAAAAAAATAAGAGATCTTAGAAACATCTAAGATCTCTATAAAATTCAATTATACTTCTATTATAATACTCTTCTTGCTGCGTAGAAGCTCCATATAGGTGATACTTTTACAACATCTCCAGTACGTGGAGCATGTATTATGTTACCATTACCTACATATATTCCAACGTGACCAGCATGTGGGAATACTAAATCTCCAGGTTGAAGTTGATCTCTTGATACAGGTCTTCCAACACCTATTTGGCTATATGTTGTTCTAGTTATATCAATTCCTGTTGCTTTACGATATACATAGCTTGTAAATCCTGAACAATCGAATGAACTTGGACCAGTTGCTCCAAATACATATGGTTTTCCTAGTTGGTTGTACGCTTCATTTAATACTGCTTGTACACTTCCTGATGGTGCTGATGGAACTGATCCACCACCATTACTTGATGATCCACTATTATTTGTAGCTTCACCTCTATTAGCAGCTTGAGCAGCTTGTTCTCTTTGTTTTTTAGAAATAGAATCTTGTCCTTTTGATATAGCAGAATCTATTTCTGATACTACAGTTGGACTCTTAATTTGGTTAGCTTTTAAATCTTTTAATTGTGATATAGCTGATTTTAAAGCATCAATTGAACTATTTGAGTTATTTATAACGTTAAGTTGTCCTTCAATTATTTGTCTTTCCATCTTTGAAAGATATTTTGAATCAAATTCTTTTTGTGCTGATTTAGCATCATCTGATAATTTTTCTTGTTCTTTCTTTAAAGTTTCAAAATTAGATAATTCTTTCTTAGTCTCTGCATTTAATTCTTCAAGCTTTTTATTTTTTTCTTGAAGTGATGTAGCTTTTTCATCTAAGCTCTTCTTATTAGTTATTAATTGATCTGCAACATCTTTGTCGATATTTACTAATCTATTTGCTGAATCAATTTTACCTATTAAATCTGATAGACTTTGTGCTCCAAATATTAATGAAAGGTAGCTAGTTTGTCCACCATTTTTATAAAGTTCTCTAAGTCTTCCACCTAAAACTTGTTCTTGTTTTTCGATATCTTTCTTAGTTTGATCGATTTCTTTTTGAGTTGTGTCAATTTCTTTCTTAGTGTTGTTTATTTGGTCTTGATTGTTTTTTACTTTTTCAACTAATGGCTCTATTTTAACATTTAATTCGTCTATTTTTTGTTGTATTCCTGAGATTTTTGCTCCTAATTCAGCATATTCATCTCTTGCTTGATTTACTTCTTTATTACTTGGTGTAGCATATGCAGGGATAGCTGAATTCATAACTAACATACCCGCAATAACAGCTGCAACTATTTTTTTCTTCATGAGTTAATCGGTTCTTTGTAGAACCTCCCCCCTTTCAAAATGTGTATCTAGTAAAAAAATACATTTATTATTATAACATCACATTATAAATGGCACAACCGTAATTTATTACATATTCATTAAAGTCAATAAAAAATTTAAAACAATTTGCCTAAAATATGATATTGTTTACAACGATATACCATAAATTGTATTATATTTCATATAAAGTAATCTATTTAAATTAAACTTAGACTCCATACTTTATATGATTAAATTTAATCAAAATACTATCTTAAAAAGTAGCATTCAAAATTATTATTAAATTTATTCTATTTATATGATAACACATAAATTACAAAATTGTAACCTTTTTTAATAAATTATAAACATGTTGACATTATTTATTTATTCATATATAATATTTTTTGTTGTATCGGGGTGTGGCGCAGATGGTAGCGCGCATGGTTTGGGACCATGAGGTCGCAGGTTCGAGACCTGTCACCCCGACCAAAAAAAGACTATGAAAATATTCATAGTCTTTTTTTTATTCATCTATTTCTTTATTATTTTCTTCAATATACCTATCCCCTAACTTAGCTGCCTTACATAATGATAATGTTATTATAAAAATAACTATATATCCTAAAAAAAAGTATCCCATAAGTTAAAAACCTCTCTATATACAAAATTTCATATTCTAAGTATTATTATTGACAAAAATATAAATAATATTAACATAGCTACTATTAAATTCTTAGGAGTGAAATTTATGAATAAAAAGTATAAAGACATACTTAATAAGCTTATTGCTTCTTATTATAATGACAATTTTGATGAAGAAGTAAAAAAAATTCTTAAATCTAATGATTTTTCAAGGGACGATTTAAAATCTATTATTTCATCTCTATGTGGAGTTTCTGTTCCTGAAGGAGATAATTTTATTTATAACTTAAAAAAATCTATTACTGACTATTCAGTAAAAACCAAATTAGTAGAAAAAGTAAGAAAATGTTCTTATTGCAAGACAGATGTCAATGGTAAAACCAATTGCCAAAATGCTTGTCCTTTTAATGCTATATTAAAAGATACAAAAACTAATAATGCTTATATTGATAATAATTTATGTACTGATTGCGGTCTTTGTGTTTCTAGTTGTGAAAATGGAAATTATCTCGAAAAAATAGAACTAATACCACTCTTAGAGCTATTAAAAAATAACTCTAAAGTTATAGCTGCTGTTGCTCCCGCAATAACTGGTCAGTTTGGTATTGATGTATCAATGGATCAACTTAGAACTGCCTTTATAAAGCTTGGATTTACTGACATGATAGAAGTAGCATTTGCTGCTGATATGCTTACAATAAAAGAAGCTTGTGAGTTTAACAGTCATGTAAATAGTTTTGATGACTTACTTATAACCTCTTGTTGTTGCCCAATGTGGATAGGAATGATAAAAGGTGTTTATAGCTCTCTAGTTAAGCATGTAACTCCTTCTGTATCTCCAATGATAGCAGCTGCAAGAGTTATTAAATATCTCAATAAAGATGTAAAAGTCGTATTTATAGGCCCTTGTATAGCTAAAAAGGCTGAAGCAAGAGAAAAAGATTTGGTAGGTGATGTTGACTTAGTCTTGACTTTTGAAGAAGTTAAAGGATTATTTGACACATTAAATATAAACCTAGCAGAATTAAATGAAACAATTACCAGAGAATATGCTTCTAGAGGCGGTAGACTTTATGCAAGAACTGACGGTGTAACTACAGCTATAAAAGATGCAGTAAATGAATTATACCCTGATAAAATACCATTATTCAAAGGTAAAAGTGCAAGTGGTGTAAAAGCTTGCAAGGAATTGTTAAATGAAGTTAAAAGTTCTAGTAATACTTTTAACTTCATTGAGGGAATGGGATGTATTGGAGGATGCGTTGGAGGTCCTAAAAAATTAATAGATACTAATAAAGGAACTGAATACGTTACCGAATTTGCACATTCTTCACCAATAAAAGTTGCAACTCATAGTGATGTAATAATAGATTTATTTAAAAGATTGGGTATAAATAACTTTGAGGATCTATTAGATAAAGAAAAAACTAAGATTTTTCATAGAACTTTTTAATAGTGATAATATTATAGTATAATAAACTGTAGGTTTTACTTTAATTCCTACAGTTTTTTATTACAAATGAAGGAGGTAGCAAATGTTTAATAACATAGAAGCTGCAATATTTGATTTAGATGGAACATTAATAGACTCTATGTGGGTATGGGACCAAATAGATATTGATTATTTAACATCTAAAAATATACCGGTTCCTAAAAATTTAAATGATGAAATTGGACACCTAAGTTTTAATCAAGTTGCTTTATACTTTAAAGAAAGATTTAAATTAGAAGACTCACTAGATGAAATAAAAAATTCTTGGAATGATATGGCCAATTATCATTATTCAAATACTATAAAATTAAAAAAAGGCGTAAAAGAATTTCTTGATTTTTTAAAAGAATCAAATATAAAAATAGGACTAGCTACTAGTAATTCCAAACAATTATTAGAATTAGTATTAAAAAATAATGAGATATATGATTATTTTGATGCTATAACAATTACAGATGAAGTATCAATAGGTAAACATGAACCAGATGTTTATTTATTAGCTGCTCAAAAATTAAATGTAAACCCTAAAAACTGTATTGTATTCGAAGATATTGTACAAGCTGTAAAAGGTGCTAAAAAGGCTAATATGAAGGTTATAGCCGTAGAAGATGAGAGAAGCTTACCTGAAAAAGAAGAACTTACTTCACTATCAGATAAATTTATATCAGACTTTTTGGAATTAATTCCATCTAAAGATATAGCAATATAAATTAATTATCTATATAAAATAATAAAAAACTTATTAAAATAAAAAGGGAATTTTCTTTTAAAAATTCCCTTTTGTATATGTCTATACACTATAATATATTATTTTCTAGTAACAACATATTTTCCTTCTAATTCTTTTAATACATCTAAGTATTTTCTTTGTTGTCTTTCTTGAAGTAATTGTTGAATAACTCCATCTTTAACTTCTTCAAAAGGTCTTACTTTAGCATCATTTTTAGATTCAACTAATATTAAATGGTATCCAAATTGAGTTTGTACTGGTTCCGTTACCTTTCCTATTTCAGCTTCAAATGCAGCTTTTTCGAATTCTGGAACCATCATGCCTCTACCAAAAGCTCCAAGATTTCCGCCTTGCTCTTTTGATGGACAACTTGAATACTTGCTTGCAGCTTCTTCAAATGACATTCCATTATCTATTTCTTCTTTAATTTTTATAGCATCTCCTTCATTATCAACTAAAATATGTTTAGCTGAAACTGTAGGTTGTTCTTCAAATCTTTCTTTATTTTCTTCATAGAATTTTTTAGCTTCTTCATCAGTAACTGTTACATCAGCTAATACTTTTGAAATAGTCATTTGAGTTAATATTTCTTTAGCTAAACGTTCAACAGTTTCTTTGTATTCTTCTGTTTCATTTAACTTTAATTCTTTTCCTAAATTATTGAATAATTCAAATGAAATTACTTGCTCTAATAATTGTTTTCTTCCATTTTCATTTTCAAACATTGATCTTCTATCTTCTGGATATTTTGAGATTATATCATTTAAATCCTTTTCAGTTATTTCTTCTGAGCCAACTGTTGCTAATATTTTGTTTTCCATATTATCTTCTCCTTTTAGGTAAATAATTTATTTTACTATTTAATTTTACCAATATACTTATAAATTAACAACGTAAATTATTTTTTTGCAATAAATCTATTATAAATTTCATTTAATTTTTAATTTTTATCCACAGTTTTATTTTTTTCTGTTAAAAAAATCCACATTTTTTTGTTTTTACTGTGTATAACTTTTTAAATTTCTCTTTTTAAAATAAAAAAAGATGTTCTAATGAACATCTTTACTGGTGGAGGTAAGGAGATTCGAACTCCTGACCCCCTGCGTGCAAGGCAGGTGCTCTCCCAGCTGAGCTATACCCCCAGAAATTGTATGGTGGCTCGAGCAGGAATCGAACCAGCGACACGAGGATTTTCAGTCCTCTGCTCTACCGACTGAGCTATCGAGCCACACAATACCTAGCAACGTCCTACTCTCCCACACAGTCACCCGTGCAGTACCATTGGCGCTATAGAGCTTAACTTTCCTGTTCGGAATGGGAAGGAGTGTTTCCTCTATGCCATCATCACTAGATTTCATTTATTTTAAAGAGATTTGTTCTCTGAAAATTGCACACGATTTTTT
>NZ_AVSV01000019.1 GCF_000498355.1 Clostridium sp. Ade.TY
GACAATAACTTTATATTTGGACTAGAAGTTGAAGAAATAGAAAGCTTAAGAAAAACTTATAATCCAAAGAAATTATATGAAGATAATAAGTCTTTAAAGAGAGTTATTGATACTTTAATAGATGGAACATTTGATGATGGTGGTTCAGGAGATTTTGAAGATCTTTATAACTCATTAATAGAAGAAGGAGATCAATATTTCTTATTAGCTGATTTTGAAAGCTTTAAAGATACAGAAGATAAAGTTTTTGATGCTTACAAAGATGAAAATAAATGGGCTAAGATGGCATTCGAAAATGTATGTAATGCAGGAATCTTCTCATCAGATAGAACTATACAAGAATATTGTGATGACATTTGGGGCATTAAAAAATGCACAAATAAATAAATTTATGCCATAAAAAATTAAAATACTAATTTAAATAGGAGGCTATATGGATTAATTCCATATAGCCTCATTTTTTCTAAATTGAAGTGGGGAGTATCCTGTAAATTCTTTGAAAGTACGACAAAAATGACTTTCATCATGAAAACCAAGTTTAGTACTTAAAGATAATATACTTTCATTAGTTGTTTTTAATAAAGTTTTAGCCCTCTCTATTTTTAACTTTTTACTGTATTTTATTATTGAAGTATTCATTTCCTTTTTAAATATAGCACTTGCATAGCTTGAAGATATATTTAAATCTATACAGAGTTTATTTATAGAAATAAAATTTTCTATATTCATGTAAATATAGTGAAGTATTTTATTGACTAATAAATGATCTGTTGTTTGTTCTTCATTTATTAAAATATGTACGTATTTTATAAACATTTTTACTTCTAATTCTTGAAGTTCTTTAAGTGAATTTAATTTGGAAATTTTATTATAAAAATAGTTATAAGGTTTAGCTAATTCTTCAATGGTTAAACTTGAATTTGCAACCTCTTTAGCAAGCAAGGCATTCCAGATTATTAAGTCAGACCTTTTTAAATCAGCTTCTAAACATGAATTTTGTTCTTCAAAATGTTTTCCTTTTAAGTATAAAAGTATGTTATCTACATGTCTTTCTCTTATGTAATAGAATGGTTCTTTATCAAATATTGAAGTATCACATATAAAAAATTCAGTCATATAATCACCTCTAAAATATACAAAAATAAATAAAAATATACAAAATTAATAATATGATTATGATACCATAAGCTTAAAGATAAGGAAATAAAATCTAAAAATAAGAGTATATTTGGGGAGGCTTTTTTATGAATATTTACGCTATAAATCATGTACCAAAGAGTAATTATGCATTTGCATATAACCTAGATACAATTTGTGTAAGACTTAGAACAGAAAAGGGAGATATAGATAAAGTTTATGTAATTTATGGAGATAAATTTGATTGGGCAAATAGAGAAAGAGTCAAAATGAGACTTTCTATGTCAGATAGTAATTTTGATTATTATGAAGCTTATTTAACACATGAAGAAACTAGATTTGGTTATTTATTTGAACTTCATAAAGGCAATGAAAAATTATATTACTCAGAAGATGGACTAACAAAAGATTATAATTTTGAAAAAGCTTATTATTCTATGTTTCAATATCCATATATAAATAAATCAGATTTACATATAGTACCTGAGTGGGCTAAGGAAGCTATATTTTATCAAATATTTGTAGAGAGATTTTTTAATGGAGATAAAAATAATAAGCATAAAAAATTAACAGGTGAGTGGGGAGAATTACCAAATCCTAAAAGCTTTTTTGGCGGAGATATAAAAGGAATAACTAAAAACTTAGATTATTTAAGTGATTTAGGAATAACAGCTATTTATTTAACTCCAATTTTTAAGTCACCTAGTAATCACAAGTATGATACTACAGATTATTTTGAAATAGATGAAGCTTTTGGAACTAAGGAAGATTTTAAAGAGTTAGTTAATGAACTTCATAAAAGAGGAATGAGAATTGTATTGGATGCTGTATTTAATCATTGCGGAATAAATTTTGAACCATTTCAAGATGTAGTTAAGAATGGAGAAAATTCTAAGTATGCCGATTGGTTCCATATAGATAGTTTTCCAGTTAATATTAAGAAAAATAAACATAATTATAAAACATTTGCTCAAGTTACAGAAATGCCAAAATTAAATACAAGTAGTGAAGGTCTTAGAAAATACCTTATAGATGTATCAAAATATTGGATTGAAGAATTTGATATAGATGGATGGAGATTAGATGTTTCAGATGAAATAGAGCATGATTTCTGGAGGGAGTTTAGAAAGGCAGTTAAGGGAGTTAAAGAAGATATATTTATAGTAGGAGAAAATTGGCATAATTCTTATCCATGGCTTCAAGGAGATCAGTTTGATAGTGTAATGAATTATCCTATTACTAAAGAATGTTTAGCTTATTTTGCAAATGGAAAGGAAGCAGCTAAAAAGTTTTCAGAAAACCTATCAGAAATTTTAATTAGAAATACAGAGCAAGTAAATGAAGTTATGCTTAATTTATTAGATAGCCATGATACTGAAAGATTTTTAACTATGTGTAACGGAAATAAAGAAAAACTAAAAAATGCAGTTGCATTTTTAATGACATTTGAAGGTATACCTTGTACTTATTATGGTTCAGAAATTGGAATGGAAGGTGGATATGATCCAGATTGTAGAAGAGTATTTGATTGGAATAAAGAAAATTGGGATAATAATTTAAGAAATTTTTATAAAAAGACTATAGAAATAAGAAAAGAAGAAAAGGCTTTAACTCATGGAAGTCTTAAGTTTTTAAGTACGGAAAATGTATTTATAATGGAGAGAAGTTTAGATAATATATCAATATTTACTTTAATAAATAATTCAGGAAAAGATGAAAAAGTAAAAATTACTATAGATAATAAAGAAGGAGTTGATCTTTTAACAGGTGAAAGAATTGACTTAACAAATGAAATAACTTTAAAAGACTTTGATAGAAAAATTATTAAAGCTTTATAAATATTATAATTAAATAAGTATATAAAAAAGACTATAAATACTTTTAGTATTTATAGTCTTTTAATTAATAAATTAATTTCTATTAATCAAAGGATCAACTTGATTATGAGTTTGTAAGCTATAATATACAACCTTATCACCATGTATACCACAATAATAAGCCTGATTACTATATATATCAATTAAACCGTCAGGTCCTAATTTCCCCATATTAAATTCATGATTTTCATTAGGTTCACATACGAAGGTAATGCCATAATTTTTATCTTTTATACTACGAAGAGTATAGCAGTAACCTTGATATAGTTTTGGTTTTATATTTTCATGATAGAATTTTATGAAAGTCTTTTCATTTAATAAGTTAGGGTTATAATATCTTGTTATTAAAGGCTTACTTGGAACTGCTGCAAAGTATTGAGTACCATTAGTTTGATTATCAGAAATTCCTATGTATTTAGTGTTAAAATATTTTTCAGATTTAGTTTTATCTTTTAATTTATTTTCTAAATCCTTAACTGCATTAGAATCTGCACCTAAAGAATTTAATTTAGAAATTGAGTTTTTTGCATCACTAAAATTATTTTTATCAATAGAAGAGATTGCTTCATTACTATATTCTTTTATAAGCTCCTCTTTTTTAGTATCTATTTTATCTTTTAATTGTTTTATATTAGAATCATTTATACTTAATGCTGATATTTTATTTATTTCTTTATTTGCATTTGTAAAATCATTATTATTTATGTAGTTAGTTACATTTTTAATGTATTGATTTATTAAAGTTGATTTCAATGAATCTATTTCTTTATTGGCTTTTTCTTTTATATGAATAGCACCACTGTTAATTTGTTCTAAAATATCAATAGCTTCTTTGTATTTTTTTTCCTTAGCTAATTGTAATCCATGTTCTAATACTTTAGATTGCTGTTCATCAAGTTTTATAGTTTGTTCAGTTTGTACAACTACATCGGAATTTTTTATAGCTTTAGCTTCATTTAAAACTAAACTTGCTTCTTTATAGTTTCCTTCTACAATAAGTTTATTTACATTATCCATATAATTAGAGAATTTATTTTCTTTTTGGTAATAGTAAAAAGAAAATCCACCTATAATTATTATGGCACAACCCACTAGTAGTCCTATTAATTTTTTCTTTTTCATATGTGTCCCCCTACATACTAAAATAAATATTTGTATTATTTGAAAAATAAGTATACTACACAATTATATACCAAAAAATAAAATATAATATAGAGCAATATAATGTATAAGTAAAAATTTATTATTTTATGTAAAAATATATATTTCCTTGACAACATTGGTATAATTATTTACATTAAATTATGCTATAATTAAGAATTGTATATAGTTAGATATTAAATGAATTATCATATATAGAAGGAGATTTATAAATGTCGTTTTCATCAAAAGTTAAAGGAGAAATTTGTAGATATAGTGATATAACAAAAAAAGAAGCTTTGGCAGAAATATCTGCAATCATGAAGGTAAGTGGAACTATAGCTTTTACGGGTAAAGGATTAGCATTTAGAATCACAACTGAAAATCCTTCAAGTGCAAGACTTATATTTACTTTATTAAAAGAGCATTTTGATATTCACTCTAAACTTATGGTAAAGAAGAGCAATTCTCTTAAGAAGAACAATATATATATGGTTGTTATTGATGCCGAAATGGGTGTTAAGGAACTTCTTGAAGAGACTGGAATATTAAAAGAAATAGATGGTATTATGAGTTTAGACTATACTATAGATCCTTCTTTTGTAGAAACTATTGAAACTAAAAAGGCTTATATAAGAGGTGCATTTTTAGGTGGCGGAAGTATTAGTAATCCTGAAAAAACATATCATTTGGAGTTTGTAACTCATAGTGAAGAATATGCAAATGATTTATGTGCTCTTGTAAATAGCTGTGGACTTAATTCTAAAGTTATTCAAAGAAAAAATAGTTTTATTATTTACATAAAAGAAGGAGAACAAATAGTCGATTTACTTAATATATTAGGAGCTCATACTTGTCTTTTAGAATTAGAAAATATAAGAATTAAAAAAGAAATGAGAAACAATGTTAATAGACTTGTTAACTGTGAAACAGCAAATCTTTCAAAAACTGTTAATGCAGCAGTTAGACAAGTGGAAAGTATTAAACTTATAAGAGATAGTATAGGACTTAAAAGACTTCCTCAAAATCTTAGAGAGATAGCTGAGCTTAGGCTTCAATATCCAGAGGAATCTTTAAAGGAACTTGGACAATTACTTGACCCTCCAGTAGGAAAATCAGGTGTAAATCATAGACTAAGAAAAATTGAAAAGATAGCAGAAGAGGTAAGGTCAGGTACATATTAATGGCCTTTCTCTTATATATGAAAGGAGTGTGGGTAAGTGGGAGAGAAAAAGTTTTGTCATTTACATCTTCACACAGAGTACAGCCTTTTAGATGGATCTGGAAAAGTTAAGAAGCTTGTAAAGAAAGCTAAAGAGCTTGGAATGGAAAGTATGGCAATTACTGACCATGGAGTAATGTATGGATGTGTTGATTTTTATAAAGCAGCTAAAGAAGAAGGGATTAAACCTATACTTGGTTGTGAAGTTTATGTAGCAAGTAAATCAATGCATATTAAAAATATAGATAAAGATAATAGCACAAATCATTTAGTTCTTTTAGTTAAAAATGAAGTTGGTTATGAGAATTTAATGAAGATTGTTTCAGAAGCTTCAATAGAAGGATTTTATTATAAACCTAGAGTAGACCACGATTATTTAAGAAAACATAGTGAAGGTATTATAGCATTAAGTGCATGTCTTGGAGGAGAAGTACAAAAGGCATTACTTAATGATAACTATGAAAAAGCAAAAGAAGTAGCTTTAGAATATAAAGATATATTTAAAGAAGGCTTTTATTTAGAGCTACAAAATCATGGGATGGAAGAACAAAGACAAGTAAATGAATTAAATATAAAGCTTTCAAAAGAAACGGGGATACCATTAGTTGCAACAAATGATGTTCACTATATAGAAAGAAAAGATTCAAAATCACATGATATTTTAATGTGTATACAAACAGGCAAAACTGTTGATGATGTAAATAGACGTAGATATCCTTCAGATCAATTTTATTTAAAGTCTCCAGAGGAAATGTATGATATGTTTTCTTATATACCAGAGGCTTTAGAAAACACTATAAAAATAGCTGAAGAATGTAATTTTGATTATGAGTTTCATGTATCAAAGTTACCTAAATTTCCATTACCAGAAAATAATGATGATCCTTATATATATTTAAGGGATACATGTTATAGTGGGCTTATAGAAAGATACTCTGTATTTGATTGTATTAAAGATGAAAAGTATGATTATGATAAAGTTTTTAATATGAGAGATGAGAGTGAAGAAGCAAGAGAGATTATTGATAGACTTGATTATGAGCTTGGTGTAATTAAAGAAATGGGATATGTTGACTACTTTTTAATTGTTTGGGACTTTATAAAATATTCAATAGATAATGGAATACCAACAGGTCCAGGAAGAGGATCAGCTGCAGGTTCTATTGTTGCATATACTCTTGGAATAACAAAAATAGATCCAATAAAATATAGTTTGCTATTTGAAAGATTCTTAAATCCAGAGAGAGTAAGTATGCCAGATATTGATTCTGATTTTTGTTATGAAAGAAGACAAGAAGTAATAGATTATGTTGTTGAAAAGTATGGAGAAAAAAATGTATCTCAAATTATAACTTTTGGAACAATGGCTGCAAGAGCATGTATAAGAGATGTAGGAAGAGCTATGGATTATTCTTATGCGGAAGTTGATAGAATAGCTAAAATGATTCCAACTATGCTTGGAATAACAATAGAGAAAGCTTTAGATTTAAATCCAGAGCTTAAGATAGCTTATGATACAGATGAGCGTGTTAAAACCTTAATAGATGTAAGTAAGGACTTAGAAGGACTTCCAAGACATTCATCAACTCATGCAGCGGGAGTTGTTATAGCATCAAAACCATTAGTTGAGTATGTACCACTTCAAAAAAATGATGAAATGATAGTAACTCAATTTGGTATGACTACATTAGAGGAACTTGGACTTTTAAAAATGGATTTCTTAGGACTTAGAACATTAACAGTTATGAATGATGCTGTTAATATGATTAAGTATAATAGAAATATTGATATAGATTTAGATAAAATAGATTTTGAAGATAAAGAAGTTTATAAGATGATTGGTGAAGGTAAAACTGCAGGGGTATTCCAGTTAGAATCAGCTGGGATGGTAGCTTTCATGAAGGAACTTAAGCCAGATTCATTAGAAGATATTATAGCTGGTATTTCGCTATATAGACCAGGTCCTATGGCTGAAATACCAAGATATGTTGAAAGAAAAAGAAATCCAGAAAAGGTAGAATATTTAACACCAGAACTAGAAGATATATTAAATGTTACATATGGAGTAATGGTATATCAAGAACAGGTTATGGAAATAGTAAGAAAACTTGCTGGATATTCAATGGGAAGAAGTGACCTTGTTAGAAGAGCTATGTCAAAGAAAAAGCATAAGGTCATGGAAGAGGAAAGAAAAAACTTTATATATGGAATAGAAGATAAAGATGGAAACATTGAGGTACCAGGATGTTTAAGAAATGGAATATCAGAAGATGTAGCAAATAAGATATATGATATGATGATGGATTTTGCTTCATATGCTTTTAATAAGAGTCATGCTGCAGCTTATGCAGTTGTTGGTTATCAGACAGCTTATTTAATGAAGTATTATCCAGTTGAAATGATTGCAGCAATGCTTAACTCAGTAATGGGAACAAGTGAAAAAGTTGCATCATATATAAAATTTGCAGAAAGCTTAGGTATACAGGTTGTTTCACCTGATATAAATAAAAGTTATTCAAAGTTCACTGTTGATGGAGATAAAATAATATTTGGTCTTGCAGCAATAAGAAATGTTGGAGTAAATGTTGTTGAAAATATAGTAAAGTCTAGAAATGATAAAGGTGAATTTGTATCATTAATGGATTTTATAAGTAAATTAGATCTTGGAACGATTAATAAAAGAGCAGTAGAAAGTCTTATAAAGGCTGGAGCTTTAGATTCTTTTAACGTATATAGATCAAAGCTTCTAGCTGTTTATGAAAAGATAATGGATGGAGTATCAGGAGAAAGAAAGAGAAATATTGATGGTCAAATTAGTTTATTTGGATTAGATGAAGAAAGTGTAAGTATGCCAGAAGTTAGATATCCAGACATAAAGGAATTTACTAAAAAGCATATTCTTTCAATGGAAAAAGAAATGACAGGTATATATTTATCAGGACATCCTCTAGATGAGTATGGAAAGAGCTTAAAAGTACAAACTACTACAACTATAAGTAATGTATTTAAAGTCTATGAAGCTATGGAAGAAAACATAGCCAAAGGAATAAGTATAGATGATATGGCAAGTGAAATGCCTATAAAAGATAATCAAACAGTAATACTTGGTGGTATTTTAACAGAAGTAAATCAAAAGGTTACTAGAAATAACACTATAATGGCGTTTTTAAAACTTGAAGATTTAAGTGGAGAAATAGAAGTTATAGTTTTTCCTAGAACTTTGGATAGAGTTAGAGAAAGTATAACTGAAGATGCACTTGTTACAATAAAGGGACGTATAAGTCTTAAAGAAGATGAACCACCAAAGCTTATATGTGAAAAAATTGAAGGTTTAGAAAAGGTAGACTCAAACAAGATATATATAAGAGTAAAAGATGATAAAGAAGCAAAAATTTTAAATAATGAAATAAAAAAAGGCTTTAATGAATATAGAGGCGAGACTGCGGTTTATATATTCAATAATGAGTTAAGAAAAAATTATAGACTTTCAAGAGACTGTTGGCTTGATTTAAATAGTGATGTAATAAGGGTTTTAAAAGAAAAATTAGGGGATGATAATGTAAAAGTTATATCATCTTAATATTGAATAAAAAAAGAACTTTTGTTAAAAAAGTTCTTTTTTTCTATATTTTTCTTATATAAGTTAATATAATAAAAGAAGTTGAAACAAAAGAAATTAAATGAAACAGCTTTTGGTTTTACAAGATAAGTTAACTTAAGATGAGATAGGAGGAATTAAATTGATAAACAAAGAGATAAAAAAATTATCAAGGGAACAGCTAAAGGGAAATTGGTGGAAATTTGTTCTTTATACATTAGTAATATTTTTAATATCAGGAACACCAACAGCTATATTTGGATTAGATAACAATGGAGTAAGTATAAATATTGTATCAATAATTTTAACTATAATTATTGCTGTATTTACTATAGGTTTGTATTTGAATTTTGTAAGAACTAAGGATTTTAATTTAAATTCAGGGATAAAGAATTGGAAAGTTTATTTAAGATTTTTAGGAATGTACGTAATAATATTTTTAATATCTATGTTAATTATGATTATACCAATGGCATTGTTTATAGCAATTTTTTCAGATGCGATTGTTGGGGTAGTTATAAATCCATATGCAATGAATTTATTTGGAGGAATTACAACATTAATAATTATTATGATTATAATAGTTGCTGTTATATACACAATAATTAATTTATTCTTTATGGCAACACCATACTTGTTAGTTGATAATGTTACTATAGGACAAAGTATATCAAAATCATTTGCACTTATGAAAAGAAATAAATGGAGATTATTTAAGTTAGAAATATCATTTATTGGATGGTTTTTATTAGGAATAATAACATTAGGAATAGGATTGCTTTGGGTAATACCATATTTCACTATGACAATAACTAATTTTTATACAATAATAAGAGATGAAAATAAAGATTTAATTTAAGGTACAAAAAAGATGATATAAGA
>NZ_AVSV01000020.1 GCF_000498355.1 Clostridium sp. Ade.TY
ATTTAGGAGATTTTGTTGTTTTTTTTAACTATTTATTTATACTATTGTTAAATAAATTCATAATTTTGTTACGGTCCATGGCTGCCTTATCAAAGTCATAATTTAAAAATATAGTATTATATATGTTTTTGTTGTTTTCTTTTGTTGATGTTGCCTTTGAATAATTAGATAAATTATCTGAAACTTCTTTTGATAATATAAAATCTATAAAACTTTCTGCTGCATCTTTATTTATACAATTTTTAAGTTCAGCAACTGAATCAACATTCCAACCAGTATCTTTAGGAACTATACTTATTATATCTTTATTAAATTTACTTTGAAGTAATTGATCACCTAAAAAATTTATAGTAACTGCATATTCACCTGATGAAACTCTCTGTATTGAATTAAATCCGCTTACAGTATATGCAGGAACATTTTTGGTGAATTTAGATAAATAATTTTTATAATTTTTTTCACCTAACTTTTGATAAAGTGATGCTAAAAATGTATAACCTGTTCCTGAAGTTTCAGGATTAGGCATTATTATTTGTCCTTTATAATCTTTTCCTAATAAATCATTAAAAGTTTTAGGAAGTTCAATACCTTTACTTTTAAAGTTTTTATCCCAAATTTTTTTATTTATTCCTATTGCTAATGTATCAATTTGAAATCCAGTCCAATAATCATCTGAATCTTTATATTTAAGTGGTATATCATTAGAATTTGGAGATTTGTACTTTGCTAAAGCACCACTTGATTTTAAAATTTCATAGGCATCACAACTTCCTCCTATGAATATATCTCCATTTGGTTTTTCTTTTTCAGCCAATATTTTATTTACAGCTTCTTCTGTAGGGAGTTTTATACATTCATATGTACAACCGGTTTCTTTTTTAAATTTTTCTAAAAGGGATATAGCTTCTTCTTCTCTTAATGCTACATAAACTGTTAAGTGTTTTCCTTTTAGGTTGAATTTCTCCTTTTTATTATCCTTAGGCTTAAAAGTAAATACGATAAAAAGGAATGATACAAGTATAAAAAAGATAATTATAATTTTTTTATTTAAAATCTTTTTCATTTAATTCACCTTTAACATAAATATTTTTTCCATTTTCATCACCTAAATATTGAATTGCTAAATAATTTTTATATATAGCAATATATATGGTGTTATTTGAATTATTATTATCTGCTCCGTCTATAAAAGTTTTTAATATTCCTTTTGGTTTTTCATTAAGGTCTGTATTTAGAAAATCTTTATTATCTTTCATAGTGCTAAATTTATTTAAGTGATTTAGTAAGTTAGTTTTTACTTCTTTATTAAGTACATAAGAAGAGTTTCCTTTTTCATAAATAATTTTTGCCTTAGGAGATTTTAATATATTTAATATGTTTGTATATGTATATAAGTTGTTAAATAGAGTATTTCTTAGAGTATTTATTAAATATGAATCATCATAAAATTTTTTATTTTCAATAGTTAAACAGTTATTTATTTTATATTTTTCAGAAGTTCCATTTGAATAAAATATTTCACCTGATATAGTTATAACATTAGTATCTTTAACATCAGTATCATTAGGCATTTTAGAAGATGTTATATTATTGAAATATTGAACTACATCATTCATAAGTAAGTTATCAGTTGATGTAGTAGTGCCTAAATATTTATTATGTATATTTATTTTTGTTGGAACTTTAGTTGAAAAAACTTTTTTGTTTGAATTAGAGCTATCTATAACTGTTAAATTATTATAAAGAGCTTTACTTGAATAAAATAAAATAAATAAAATGACAACTATAAAAGTTATATATAACATAAATATATTTTTAAAATTTTTATTCATAAAAAAATCCTTTCTTTTATAATAAAATCCTATTTACTTTGTTTAAAAAATGTTAGTGTTACAGTTGTTCCTTCATCTAGAACACTTTCAATTTTAAAACTTCCATTTTGAGTAGATAATATTTCTTTGCAGATATTAAGTCCAAGACCATTCCCTTTTATATTCTTTAAATTTTTTATATTATCTACATCAAATCCTATACCATCATCTGATATAGAAATTTCGATTTTATCAGAAAGATTTTTTGATGATATATTTATAGTTTCGCATCCGCTGTATTTAATTGAATTAATTAATATATTTATAAAAACTTGTTTTGTTTTATCATAATCACCATATATAAAAAGATTATCGTAATTTTTTATTACTTGAATATGATATTTTTGAAGATTTACACTTAAAATAGATAAACATTCATCAATTAAAGCTTTTATATCTATATAAGTTGATTCAATTGAAAAGTTTTCTTTATTACCTTTTGATATAGTTAATATTTCTTCAACTAAAGATAATAATCTTCTTCCTTCTTTTTCAATGAGAGAAGAACTATGTATTATTTTTTCTTTATCTGATAATTTAGGAATTATTTCAGAAAACCCAATTATTGCAGTTAAAGGCGTTTTAAATTCATGAGATATATTGTCAAAGAAGTTTTTTTGTTTAATTTTTGCAGATTTTAATTCTTTAACATAAGTATCTATATTTTCGCTCATTATATTAAATGTATTTGCTAAATCTTCTACTTCATCTCCACTTTTTATTTCTATTTTTTCACCAAAATTACCATTAGCAATTTCATGGGTTTTGTTTTTTAGCATAAGAAGTGGTGTTACTAATTCTTTTGAAAAATTATATATAAGTACTATACCTATACCTAATGAAATTAGGCTAACTAAAATCATTATTATTAATGTATTGTTTAGTATATTTGCATAAGAATCATTTTTTAGTATAAGTCTTAATACACCGCAATTAGCATTTTTATAAAATATTGGTGTAGATAAGAATATATAAGGAACACCATCTATTTTTTTTATTATGTAAGCTTCTGAACCTTCTAATGCTTTATCTACATCTGAATTATAAAGACTTACTTGATTTTTATCTGAATCATAAAATATTTGCCCAGAATTACTTATTATTTGAACTCTAGTATCAAATCTATTACTTAAGTTAGTGGCAATAAATGGGGAAAGTGATTTAAAAACTTCCTCTTTATTTGGATTTTTATTTGATTCTAATAAATTTTCTATGTAAGCGCCCATTGTAATATTTTCTTTAAGCAAATATTGGAGAGAATTGTCCAATAAATTTTCAGAAAGAGTATTGAAGGTTATTATGTATATAAAAGCTATGATAGGGATTAAAATTGATATGTTAGTTAAAATTATTTTTTGTTTAAGAGTTAGATTCATCTTCGATATCAAATTTATATCCTGCTTTATATAAAGTTTTAATGTATCCTTGGCAAGGACCTAATTTTTTTCTAAGTCTTTGAATTAAAATATCTACAGCTCTTGTTGTTCCTTCAAAATCATATCCCCAAATTTTATTTAGTAAATCTTCACGGCTAAATACTCTACCTTTATTTTCAGAAAGACAAAGTAATACTTCAAATTCTTTAAATGTTAAATCTACATAATTAGAATTTATAGAAACCTTTCTTTCAATAGGATTTATTTCAAGTTTTCCAAATGAAAGTAGAGTAGTTTTTTCCTCAGAAGTCTTATCTAATCTTTTTGAGATAACCTTTACTCTAAGTAGTAATTCAGTACTATTAAATGGTTTAGTAATATAGTCTTCTGCTCCAAGTCTAAATCCTAATATTTTATCATTAATATCATCTTTAGCTGTAAGCATTATTATTGGTACATCTTTAATTAATTTAATTTTATTAATAAGTTCAAAGCCACTAATATCAGGAAGCATGGCATCTAATATTATTATATCTGGTTTATTTTTAATAATAAGATCTAAAGCTTCATTACCACATGTTGCTGTAATAACATCGTAATTTTGTAACTCTAAATTCATTTTTATAAGTTGTAAAATACTAATTTCATCATCAACTACTAAAATATTCAATTTTTTTCTCCTTTTAATTAAATATTGTTAAATGTTATACAATAGATTATACAAAAGGAGTTCGATTTTTACAATTAGAAAGGTTTTCAATAATTAAATATTAACAAAAAATATTATAGAAAAACTTTTCAAAAGTGAGTAATAATCAGATAAAAATTTAAATTAATATAAAAATAAGTACAAATTTAACAAAGATTAATGAAAAGTTACAATTGTATTAAAGTAATAATTTCTTGTTGACGAAATTTGATTTAGAGAATATAATGGCATCATATAAAGTAATTTTTATAAATTGAATAAGTTCTCGGTAGGTGAGGCTACCATAGGGATACGGGTTGCTGCCGCGAAATAATGGAGACACTATTTTGATGGTTAGCAGTATACGTCGAATTCAAGGCGTATTCTAATGCAATTTCATTGCCCTACGGAGTTGAAGCTTGAACGGGTTAATTTTATTAAGATTTTATTATCCTTGTTTTGCTTCGCGTAGAATAAGGATTTTTTTATTTTTAAAAATTATATATTTTAAGAAATAAGTGAGGTGAGAATAAATTGGAAACTGGGAGTAGTCATTTGGGAATAGATGGGCACCTGAGAAGCCTATATTTGATAAAGCAAAACAAAAATAATCTATTAAAAAATACGAGGCCAGTATCTGGTTTATTTGTTTTGCCTAAAAATATAGATGCTTAGAAAATTAAGGATGCCTGTCTTACTAATATATTTAGTTTGGCAGGTTTTTTTACGCCCAATTCTCATTACTATTAAAAAGTAAGGAGGGTTTTAAAATGAAATTATTAAAGGAAAAAAATTTAAATAAAAAAATTAATTTAAAAAAAGAAGAAGCAAACAAAAAATTAATTCAATTTGGATTATTAGAAAAAAATGATTTTTTCAAGAAACTAGATACAAGAATAGAAGGGTTAGAAAATGAAGAAGCCCAAAGAAGAATAGAAGAATACGGATATAATAAAATTAGTTATGGTGAAGGAGTAACATGGTATAAAAGACTTTTTGACGCATTTATAAATCCATTTTCATTAGTATTAATATTATTAGCAATAGTATCATTTTTTACTGATTATGTTATTCCAGCTCCACAAAATAAAGATTTAACTACTGTAATTATAATTGTAGTTATGGTAACAATTAGTGGAGTTTTACGTATAGTACAAGAAGGTAAATCTAACAAAGCTGGTGAAAAGCTTAAAGAGATGATTGAAACAACAGCAACAGTTGTTAGAGGTGGTAAAACTATTGAAATTCCTATGGATGAAATAGTTAAGGGCGATGTAATAAAGCTTAATGCAGGTGATATGATTCCAGCAGATGTAAGAATTATTTTTGCAAAAGACTTATTTGTAAGTGAATCAGCAATGACTGGAGAATCAGAAGCTGTAGAAAAATATGGTGAGTTATCAGAAGAAACTAAAACTAAAGATATAAAAAGTAACTTTGAATTAGAAAATTTAGCTTTTATGGGAACTAATATTATAAGTGGTACTGCAATAGCCGTTGTATTAAGTACAGGCAATGATACAGTACTTGGAAGTATGGCAAATGTTATAACTGAAAAAAAAGAAATGACAAGTTTTGATAAAGGTGTAAACTCAGTAAGTTTCGTATTAATAAGATTTATGGCAATTATGGTTCCTGTAGTATTTGTTATTAATGGAATTACAAAAGGCAATTGGGTTGAAGCATTTTTATTTGCATTATCAGTAGCAGTTGGATTAACTCCAGAAATGCTTCCAATGATAGTTACAACAAACCTTGCAAAAGGTGCAGTTAAAATGTCAAAGTATAAAACAATAGTTAAAAATTTAAATTCAATACAAAACTTTGGTGCTATGGATATACTTTGCACAGATAAAACAGGTACACTTACAGAAGATAGAATAGTTTTAGAAAATCATCTTGATATACATGGAAATGAAGATATTAGAGTTCTTAAGCATGGATATTTAAATAGTTATTTTCAAACAGGTCTTAAAAACTTACTTGATGTTGCAATACTTCAATATGGTGATGAAGAAGGTTTTGATAACTTAAGTGAAAAATATACAAAGGTTGATGAAATTCCTTTTGATTTTTCACGTAGAAGAATGTCTGTTGTATTGAAAGACAAGAGTGGAAAAACACAACTTATAACAAAAGGTGCAGTTGAGGAAATGCTTGAAATATCTTCATATGCAGAATATAAAGGTGAAATAGTAGAATTAACAGAGGAATTAAGAGAAGAAATATTAGAAACTGTTAGTAATCTTAATGCAAATGGTATGAGAGTAGTTGCAGTATCACAAAAAAATAATCCATCACCAGAAGGTAGTTTTTCTATAAAAGATGAAAGCAATATGGTTCTTATGGGATATATAAGCTTTTTAGATCCACCAAAAGAATCATCAAAAGATTCTATAGAATTCTTACATGAATATGGAGTAGAAGTTAAAGTATTAACTGGGGATAATGAAAAAGTAACTAAATATGTATGTAGTCAAGTTGGAATAAATGTTAAAAATATTTTATTAGGTTCAGAAATTGAAGATATGACAGATGAAGAACTTAAAAAAATAGTTAGACATACAAATGTTTTTGCAAAATTATCACCAAGTCAAAAAGCAAGAATTGTTTCAGTATTAAGAGATGATGGACATGTTGTTGGATTCATGGGAGATGGTATAAATGATGCTCCAGCAATGAAGAAGGCAGATGTTGGTATTTCAGTAGATACAGCAGTAGATATAGCAAAAGAATCAGCAGATATAATTCTTTTAGAAAAGAATCTTATGGTACTTGGAAAAGGTGTTGTTGAAGGACGTAAGACTTTTGCTAATATAATAAAATATATAAAAATGACAGCAAGTTCTAACTTCGGTAATATGTTTAGTGTGTTAGTTGCAAGTGCATTCTTACCATTTTTACCAATGCTACCAATTCAAATATTAGTATTAAATCTTATATATGATATTTCATGTATAGCAGTTCCATGGGATAGAGTTGATATGGAATACTTAAGAAAACCACGTAAATGGGATGCTTCATCTATTGGAAGCTTTATGGTATGGTTTGGACCAACAAGCTCAATATTTGATATAACAACTTATGCTCTTTTATATTTTGTAATATGTCCATTAGTAGCAGGTGGACATTATGGAGATCCAGGAGTTAACAATGTATTATTTGTAGCATTATTTAATGCTGGTTGGTTTGTAGAATCATTATGGACACAAACTTTAGTAATACACATGATAAGAACACCAAAAATTCCATTTATTCAAAGTAGAGCATCAGGTCCAGTATTCTTATTTACAGGACTTGCAATATTAGTTGGAACAGTTATTCCATATACTCCACTTGGAAGAATTCTAGATATGGCAGCAATGCCACCAATATATTTTGCATATTTAGCAGTAACAATATTAGCTTATATGATTTTGGTAAATGTTGTTAAGAAAATATATATAAGAAAATATGGAAATTTATTATAAAATAAAGGTGCGAGAATTTATTCTCGTACCTTTATTTTTATTTTAAATTATAATTTTAATTTATTATTGGAAAATTGCTTTAAAAATAAACTATATTTTTTATTTAAGATAGTTTTTAATAAAGAGAATTTTTTATTAACATGCAAATGATAATATTAAAATATAATTATGAGAGTATATAATAAAAGCATAGAATTCAGTATTTGTAGAAGAATATATTTAAAACTTCAAATAAAAAGGAGGAAGACTATGTTTTCAGTATTTAATAAAAATTATAAATCTGTAAATGTAAATGAATTAGAAAATAAACTTAAATCAATAGATTTAATAGATATTAGGGAGCCTTATGAATATAAAAGTGGTCATTTACCTAATGCAAAAAATATACCAATGGAAAATATCATTTCAAATCCAGATAAATATTTAAATAAAGATAAAGAATATTATATAATATGTCAATCAGGAGCAAGAAGTAGTAGAGCTTGTAGTGCTTTAGATAAAGAGGGATATAAAATAATAAATGTTTCTGGCGGAACAGGAAGTTATAATGGAAACTTAGAAAAATAATAAAAAAGTTTGTACTAAATAAAATATTAGTGCAAACTTTTTTGCATAAAATATTATTACATTCATAATATAAAGTATATTAAGTGTAAGGGGAATAATATGGGAAAAAGAAGGAGAAAAATATGCTGTGATATATTTGATGATACCAGTTTGCCACCTTGTGCTCAATTTTTAGGTAATATCAATCCTATAATAAAGGATGGAAAAATAATATATAGAAATAATAATAGATTATATTTTTTCTTAAGTTTTGATATTAGTACAAATAAAAATTCTAATGTAGAGTATGATCCAGCAGATCCAAGTACCTTTATGAGTAATTCTATTGGGCATATTCAAATTAGTTCATATAATTTTTTTATTGGGATATTTATTAATGAAATACAAAAAGGGAATATTAAATATGATACTTTAAAAAAAATTCATGATGATTGCAATGCAGATAAATTTATAAAAGAAATATTAAATAATGATTATGAAATAGAAAATTCATTTACACCATCATTAAGTTATGCCATATCAAATTCAAATGCTATATTGCCTTTTTATTATAGTAACTATGTAATAAGTCCAATAAATTATTATATAGTTTTAATATTAAGTAGGCTTTATGGTGAATATGGACTTCTTTTTGGAAACAATTCGTATATAACTAATGATTATATCAATTATGTATTGTCTAATGTTTATACTGGATATAGCAATTATTAATATTAATGTAATAATACATATTGAAGAAAGTATTTTAAATAGTATACTTAATAATATGACAAAAATTAAGTTTAGGAGGATATAATGAACGGATTTGAATTTTATACTGATGTAATAAACATATATAGAGAAGTAGATTTAAAATTAAATTATAAGTTAAATGATCTTTTAAAAATGATAAATAATAAAGGAGCTATAAATGCAGCTAAATTCATTGTAAAAGAAGATCGAGATACATATGGATTAGAATTGTTAATGAAAAATGGTATGGAAGATTTAACAATAGAGAGACTTATTCTTAATGAAAAATATAAAAAACTTTTTAATGATGAAGATAGAGAATTGAGTAGGATTAGATTAAAAAAATATAAAAATGTTGAAATTGAAAATAAAGATTCTGAAGAAGAATAATAAACGCTATATCAAAAGAAGTTAATGTATATCTTTTGATATAGCGTTTTATATTTAAGTTTAAAATACCTTTCCTATGTAAGAACTTTTTTCTAATTTTTCAAAATCATAATTTCTAAGTTTATCTATTGAATCTATATAAGCATGTAAGCTATCACTTATCATTAAGTTTACTGGCTTACCAGTTAAATTAACAACTATAACTGGTTTACCTATAGCATGTGAATATCCACATTCCCAAGCAGTACCACTATCTGAATAATTACCGTTACTTATAATAGCAACAACAATATCAGCTGATTTTATGTTTTCAGTATCAGCTAAAAATGTTTCATGTCTCCATTCTAATGAACCAAATTCTAATTCGCTTTTAAGTTCGTAGGGTGCAAATACGTCAAATTCTTTTTCTTCTCTCAATACTTTAAGAACACTTTTCATTCTATTAAGCTCATCATCATTGAAAAATGGACTTGCTAAATAAACTTTTTTCATAATATTACCTCCAAGTTATATGTTTATCGATAAATATATTATGAGATATAAATAATAATTTTACAATAATTATTAATATTATGATGTAATAAAATAATACACTATAGTTATATAAAGCTATAATAGTAATAAAATGTTACAAAATATGAACTAAATGTTAAAATTGTATTGAAGTTTTAAACAAAATAATATATTATTTTAAACAAGATATAAAATAATTAAACTTTTTGTAAAACTTATGAGAAATGGAGTGAGAGGAATAAATGATAAAGCTAATTGGAGTTTTAATTGTAATATTAGGTTTTGTATTTAAATTAGAAACTTTATTTACAGTTTTAGTAGCAGGACTTGCAACTGGATTTGTTGCAGGAATGGATTTAAACGAAATTTTAACAGTTCTTGGTCAATCATTTGTATCAAACAGAGCTGTTTCATTATTCATATTAACATTACCAGTAATCGGAGTATTAGAAAGATATGGATTAAGGCAAAGGGCAATTTACTTAGTTAGGAAATTGGGCAAGCTTACTACAGGAGGAGTTTTAACAGCATATACAGCTATAAGACAAATTACAGGAGCTCTTTCAATTAGAATAAGTGGACATCCTCAGTTTGTTAGACCACTTGTTAATCCAATGGCTCAAGCAGCAGCTAAAAATAAATATAATAATATAGATGAAGAAGATGAAGAAAAAATAAAGGCTTTATCAGCAGCATCAGAAAACTATGGTAACTTCTTTGGTCAAAATCTTTTTGCAGGAAGTTCAGGAGTTTTATTAATATCAAGTACATTAACAGAGTTTGGATATAATGTTACAGCGTTAAGTATAGCAAAAGCTAGTATAATAATGGCTTTAGTGGCTTTCTTAGTTTCATTATTACAAAACTATTTATATGATAAAAAAATGGCAAGAAAATATTCAAAGAAATAGTTTAAACTAAAGAGGAGGAGAAATATGCAACAGTTTATAAATGTAGCTTTAGAGATTTTTTATGTAACAATGGGCTTGTTTATGCTTGTAATAGCATATAAGTCATTTAAAACTATAGATTCAAATAAAAGATATTTTACAGCATTATTTTGGTTTATGATGGCTATACCATTTATATTTGGAAAGTTACTTCCTTATAATGTGACTGGTGGAATATTAGTATTATCAAGTTTATTAACAGTTTCTAAAAAGGTTGTATTTGCAAAGTATGATACAGCAACTGAAGAGGAAGGACAAAAAGCATCAGAAAGAATTAAAAGTAAGATATTTACTCCTTCATTAGTATTAGCTTTTGCGGCAGTTATAGTAGCAATGGGATTATCTGATTACAAAAATTCATCACAATTTGCAATTGGAGTTGGAGCAATAGCTGCAATGGTGGCAGCTTTTGCAATAACAAAGGCTAAACCTAAAGAAGCAGTTAATGATGGAGCAAGACTTCTTCACCAAATGGGTCCAACAAGTATGTTACCACAATTACTTGTTGCACTTGGAGCATTATTTACACAAGCTGGTGTTGGTGAAGTTATATCACAATATATTTCAGGGGTAGTACCACAAGATAATAGATTTTTTGGAGTAGTTGCATACGTGCTTGGAATGGCATTATTTACAATGGTTATGGGAAATGCATTCGCAGCATTTTCAGTAATTACAGCAGGTATAGGAGTACCTTTTGTATTAGCTCAAGGAGCAAATCCAGTAATAGTTGGAGCATTAGCGCTTACGGCTGGATATTGCGGAACACTTTTAACACCAATGGCTGCAAACTTCAATATAGTGCCATCTGCATTATTAGAGTGTAAAGATCAAAATGAAGTAATCAAGGCACAAATACCAACAGCTATAATATTACTAGTTGTACACATATTTGCTATGTACTTCTTAGCATTTTAAAAACATAAGGGTATAGTAACAAAGGAGGAATTAAATTGAAAATATTATTAACAGGATTTGATCCTTTCGGAGGAGAAAAAATTAATCCAGCACAAGAAGCTGTAAATAGAGTTTCAGATAATATAAATGGAGCAGAAGTAATAAAGATTATAATACCAACTGTATATGAAAAATCATTAAAAGCCATAGAAGAAGCTATAATAGAACATAAACCAGATGTAGTAATATCAATTGGTCAAGCTGGAGGAAGATTTGATATAACTCCAGAAAGAGTTGCAATTAATATAAATGATTTTAGAATAAAAGATAATGAAGGAAATCAGCCTGTGGATGAGGTTATAAGAGAAGATGGAAAGGCTGCATATTTTTCAAGCTTACCAGTTAAGGGAATTGTAAAACATTTAAATAAAAATGGAATACCAAGCACACTTTCAAATACGGCAGGAACTTTTGTATGTAATCATGTAATGTATGGGGTTTTATACATGATAGATAAAAAGTATCCAAATATTAAAGGTGGGTTTATTCACATACCATATGTAACATCTCAAGTTTTAGATAAAAAGAATATGCCTTTTATGTCATTATATGAAATAGTAAAAGGATTAGAATTAGCTGTAGAAGCTTGTACTATATACGATAAAGATATAAAAGCTATAGGTGGAGAAATATGTTAGTGAATAAAGTATTTGTTTACGGAAGTCTTAGAAGTGGGATGTTCAACTATGAGAAGCTATTAAATGGCAAGGTTAAAGGGTTAGATAAAGGAACAATTTGTGGGGAATTGTTTCATATAGAAAATAAGGGATATCCAGCAGTAATTTGTGGGGATGAAGAAGTTGCTGGAGAATTAATGGAGTTTAAAGATTTTGAAAAAACGTTAGTTGAGTTAGATGAACTTGAAAATTTTAAAGAATTAGATAATAACTCAGAGTATTTAAGAGAAATAGTTGAGGTTTCTTTAGAGAATGGGACTAAAGAAAAAGCATATTTTTATAAATACAATACTAAGTCTATTTTAAATAAAAAAGATAAATTATTAAAAGTTAACAGTGGGGACTGGATTAAAAGATAAGATTTAAAGAAGTTATCAAATTATTGATAACTTCTTTTTTAGTATAAAAATATAATAGTTTATAATTATTACTAAAAATAAAAATACAAAACTATTTTTATATGTTTATAGATTATAAACTAAAAATACAATAAATATTAACAAAAATATAGTAAACTAGGAAAATATATATAAATATTAAATTTATTAGGGGGAACCATGGAAAATAAAGAAGAAAGAAAAAAGAAAAGTCCAATATCAATAATCTTTAATATTATATTTTATTTATTTATAATTGCAGTTTTAGTACTTGCAGTATGTAATATAATGGGTGAAAAAGAAGGAGAACATCCAAGTATATTTGGATATAGCACATATTACATAATGACAGGAAGTATGGAACCAAATATTAATCCAGGAAGCTTAGTTGTAGTTAAAAATGGGGTTGATCAATCAATAAAAGCTGGAGATGTAATAACTTTTAGAGGAATAACAGGTGAAACTATAACAACTCATAGAGTAAATAAAGTAATAGATAATGGAACAGAATTTATAACAAAAGGTGATGCAAATAAAATAACAGATCCAGTATCAGTTAAAGAAGGACAAATTATAGGTAAAGTAGTATTTCATATACCTTACTTAGGTAAAGTATCACAATTTATTCAAAAAAATTTAATTGCAGTAATAATAGTTATTTTAGCTTTATTTGGAATTGGAGTAATTATCGATAAGGCTAGGAGTAAATCAATAAAATAGTTTAGGATTAGACTTATATTTTTAATAAATTATAAACAAATTTAAAAAAATATAAAATGTATTGTATAGCAAAGTTATAAATGGTAATATCTTCTTAGTTAGTAATAATAAACAAGATTTAGGAGCTAAGAAGTATATTCTATATGTGGGCACTTGGAATATATGGAGCTAGTAGTGCAACCGACTAATTTATATTATTTTAAATATAGATTAGTCTTTTTTTATATAAAAATATATTAATAGACTAATGCGATAAAAACTAAAACTTTATAGAAGCTTCGAAGTATGTTCTGTATATGGGCACTTGGAACATATGGAGCTAGTAGTGCAACCGGCTAATTTTACATGATTAGCTTATTTTCTTAGCTAATCCTTACAAAAAATTCTAAAAAAATAAAAAAAAGGAAAATGGAGGATTAACAAATGAAAAAGAAAAAGATTATTAGTGCAATAGCAGCAGTCGTAGTAGTGGCATCATTAGCTGTAGGATCATTAGCTTATTTTACATCAAAGGAAACAGTGAAAAACTCATTTAGTACAGTAGCTCAAGGAAAAGAAGATAAAGGCGGAGATTCAGGTATAGACATAGATGAAAACTTCGATCCGGATCAAGCAAAGAATATGATTCCTGGAGATACAGTAAATAAGGATGTTCAAGTTAATAGTACAGCAAATTATCCACAATTTGTTAGAGCTAAATTATCACCAAATTGGGTTAATAATGATGGAAGTATAAATACTCAATTAAATAATACTGATTTAGATGATATTTTGTTAAATACAGTGAATGTATCAGGCAGTATTACAGAAAATCAATGGTTTAAAGGTTCAGACGGATATTATTATTATATAGGTGTTTTACAACCACAAGGTACAAAGGGAGCAAATACTCCAAGATTACTTGATTCAGTAACTTTAGCTAGTGATACTGAAAAAGCAGCACTTGGAAATGGATTTACAGTAGATGTAACAGCAGAAGCTGTTCAAGCAACTAATAATGCTGTAGGAAGTGTATGGCAAGGAGTACCAGATGATGTTTTAAATAAATTAAAAGCTCTTCAACCAACTGGAAAAACACAAGATAATACATCTGTAGATGCAGATAAAAGCACTCCTCAAGTTAATAAAGTTACTGAAGATAATAAGAATAAATAATAAAATAAATTATTAATTGAAATTTAGGAGTGATATTATGAAAAACGTAATTAAGGTTTTAGTAATATTAATTTCACTTCTTTTGGGTATAACTACTAAGGGGATGGCAGCAGAATTGTCATCCCCTAGTATTACAAGTGGAACTGATGGATTTAAATTTGTTTATACTAGTAATAATAAAAGTAGTGATGTTTTTTTAAATAAAAATGGAATGTTACCTGGAGATTCAATAAGTGGTAAACTTACTATATTTAATAATTTAAAAGAACCATTTAAAGTTTATTTTAAATCTAATCAAATTGGGGAAAATCCAAAAGTTGATTTAGGAGAGGTTATAAATATTTCTATAAAAGAAGGAGATAAATATATAGCAAATAGTACTATGAAAAATCAAAATGGTACTATTAATAATATGTATCTAGGAATAGTATATCCAGGAGAAAAAAAGGTGCTTGATGTAAGTGCAACATTAGATCCAAAAGCAGATGATAAATATAAAAATAAAAAAATAGAAAATGAATGGATTTTTACAGCAATAGGAACTAAAGACAATAAAGAAATAACAAGTTTAGATGACGGAATGGATAACTCAACTAAAATTTTAGAAAAATCAGTTAATAAAATTAAGGCGATTTTACCTAAGACAGGATATAACTACATAATTCTAATATTAATTGGAATAGTATTGTTGGTGATAGGTATTTTAGTATTAAAAAAAGAAAAGAAGAAGAAACTTCTTAATTAGAGCAAAAGATTAAATGGAGTGAGCTTAAATGAAAAAGAAAGTATTATTAATATTGGGAATATTTTTAGTTTTTGTAACGACTACTATATCTTTGGCTTATTTTACAAGTAAAGAAAATAAAGAAAATAAATTTTCTATTGGTAGCATACAAACTAAGATAAATGAAGATTTTGATAAGAACTCAGAAGAAGTAAAAAACCTATCCACTATAGCAGTAAAGAAAAAAGTATGTATAGAAAATACAGGCAAAAATCCAGTTTTAGTAAGAGTAATAATAACACCACAATGGGAAAAAACAGATGAAAATGGAAACATTATAGGTAATATAGTTTCTGCATCAAATCAAGTTCAATTAAATTTTTCAAATGATATAAGTAAAAATTGGATTAAAGGAAATAATGGATATTATTACTATAATAAAGTGTTGGAACCTAAAGAAACAACAAGTTATTTATTAGAATCTGTACAATTAAAGGATAATATACCAAGTGATGAAAAAGATGAGTACAAAGATAGAGAATTGGCAATTAATGTATCATCAGAGGCAACTCAAGTTAATGAAAAAGCACTTAATAATAAATGGAACTTAAAGGAAACTAATAAATCTTTAAATGATAAATTAGAAAGTATTATAGAGGAATATAATAAAAAATAAAAAAGAAAGGAGGTAACTTAAAATATATGAAGAAAAATAAAAAAAATAGAATTAATACTAATAGAATTATAGGTTTTAGTATTTCTTTTATTATATTAATAACTTCTATATTTTCAGGGAATATAACAATAAAAGCAAACTCAGCACAAGTAAAAAGTACATCAAATGAAAATGGTGTTATAGAAATCCCATTGAAGTGGTCAAGGAACAATATGAATTTTGTAAATTCAGATTATAAAACTACAAATTCGTATTATACTATAAATAGTAATAGAAATTATATTTCAGTAAATTATTTAAATATGATCAATGAAAATAATTTAATGTCACCTAAAGATAGTTATAATTGGATACATGATAAGTATTATATTGATGATGGGCATAATGGTGATGTAAATGTTACTGGTTTAACTGGAAATATTTTAAGAACACCTATGCTTGTTAATCCAGATGAAAGTAATTTATATACTATAGATTATAGAAATTTGGAGAGTTGGTTTGAACCTGTTGGATCTACTGGAGAAGAACCAGTAAGTTTACCTGTAAAAGGTAATGATATATGGAATGAAAATAATGAGAATTCTGTAGGGTGGCAACAATCCATTAATGAAGATTCTAATTTACAATATAAGACTCAAGATTGGTATATGTTTAGAGGAATTTTTGATTTAAGTAATGAAGGAATAAATAAGAATAATATAGATGATTATGAATTTTATTTAGCTATGCCAGATGGAAAGATGATATTAGGAGCTAATGATCTTATTTCAGTTTTTGTTGATGAACATTCTACAAAAATAAATTATGCAACTCCACCAAGACCTGAAGATAGATATGGAGATAGAAAAATAAATTTTATTACTAGAAATGAAAAAAATAGTAATGAATTTGTTAATAAGACTATTACATATAATAATTTATCAACAGATAGATATGGTGGTGAAACTGATGATAGTGGTAAGCATGGATATAATGGTTTAAGTTTAGGTTCATCAGATGGATGGCATGTTGACTTAAATAATGAAGAAAAAGATAGTAATGGAAATGTTGTCTTGGGAAATGTAACAGATATAATTAAACAAAATGTATACGGTAATAATAAACATATGATTGATATGTTAGCAAGTGAATGGTGTAATACTGGTGGGATGACAAGACTAGCACTTTATGCTGTTAAGAAACCTCAAATAACTGTTAAAAAAATTGCTTATATACATCCACAAGATGAAAGTAAGGTTAATAAATCTGAGTTAGTATTAGATAAGAATGGAAATATACTAAGGGATAGTGATGGAGATATTATTTTAAATACTGAAAATCATATACCAGAAATTCCGGCTGATGTTACTGTATATTTTAAATTTAAACTTACGAATACTGGTCAGATTACAGTAAATAATATAAAATTCAAAGATGCTATATTAAAGATTACTTACGATAATGAAAATTTACATGGGGCAAGGATAGTAGGCAGTTCAGGATATTATTCTAATTTGAATAATTTAAGTCCAGGAAAAAGTATAACTTTAAAAGATGAAAAAAATCTAAAGTATTTAAGTGATTCAAATAGGTATTCAGACTTAAACAAAGAATTTACTAATACTGTTGAAGCTAGTGGAACATATTTTAATAATCAAATAACATCAAAAAGTTCAAGTACAGTAAATATAAAAATAGTAACAGAGTCTCCTAAAGTTGATTTAACTAAAACTATATTAACTATAAATAGAGATGGAAAAGAAATTAATTATAATAAAGATAATCCAATATCTATAGTTGATGGAGATAAGGTTACTTTTAAAATATCATTAAAAAATAATACAAAATTAGGAGATGAAAATTTATCATTAAGTGGATTAAGTTTATCTGATATATTAAATTGTGATGACGGAAAAAAAGTCACATATAATAATGAAAAATGGAAGTTTAGGACAGATAAAAATAATTTAAATACAACGATTGATACTAATAAAATTAATATTGGAGCAGGAAAGACATTAATATTATATACGGATTGGATAGCAAAAAGTAATTCAGGAAATAGAGGAGTTAATTATGCATCTATAAGTTATAATGGGAAAAAACTTGATGAAGATAGAGTTGATTTTAAAACTAAAATAAAAACTGGAATAATAAATGTAACAAAAAATGTGGGAAATTATTCCGAATTAAATGCAAATCAAAAAGTAGATGTAGATAATCAATTATTTACAATAAATTTAATTGATAATAATGATGGTACAATTCAAAGTGTATCCATTAAAAATGGACAATCAGCTCAATTTGAAGGTGTTAAATATGGAGATAGTTATACAATAAAAGAAAGTATACCAATGAATTATAAATTAGATTCAATTGTAAATAATAAAACTAATAATGATACATTTACAATGACAAGTGATATAGATAATTCAAAAGTAACAATTACTAATTCATATTCAAATACTGGATTCTTTGATTGGGTTGAAAATAAAGTAAATCAATTAAAGACATCAAATAATATATAGTAGCCTATAAAGCATTATTTATATATTGAGGTATTTACTTAAATTTATTTAAGTAAATACCTCATTTTTTATTACAAAAATTTCTAATGAATATAGAATATTTTAAAAAGTTATGATATATTAAACACATAATTTATAAGAAGGAGTTGATTATTTGAAAGTTACAATTAAAGATGTAGCAAGAGAAGCAAATGTAGCCCCTTCCACAGTATCAAGAGTTATATCAAATAGTCCTAAAATAAGTGAAGAAACTAAAGAAAAAGTAAATAAGGCCATTAATAAATTAAATTATAAGCCTAATGCTATAGCAAGAAGTTTAGTTAGCAATAAAACAAAAATATTAGGTGTAGTATTACCTAATGAAGCTGATGATTTATTTAAAAACCCATTTTTTGTTGAGGCTATGAGAGGAATGAGTATTTCAGCAGAAGAATATGGTTATCATATAATGTATGCATTTAGCAAAAATTCAGAAGATGAACTTAAAAGTGTAAAAGAATTTTCAAGTAATAATTTATTAGATGGAATGTGTCTTTTAACAGTTAGAGAAAATGATAAATGTATAGAATACTTAAAGAGTATAAACTTTCCTTTTGTAGTAATAGGAAGACCTGATAATGAAGATGATGTATTATGGGTAGATAATGATAATTTTAAAGCTATGTATGACTTAGTAGAAAATCTTATAAATGATGGATATTACAATATAGCTTTTATTGGTGGTAAAAAGAATTGGAAGGTTTCTAAAAATAGATTAAATGGATTTAAAAAAGCTTTAGAAGATAACAATATAAAATATACTTTAGATAGCATTGTTGAAGGAAAAGATTTTACAGAAGAGTGTGGATATAATGCAATGAAAGAAATATTAGAAAATGATAAGCCTAGTGTAGTAGTTACAACAGAAGACCTTTTGGCATTTGGAGCAAATAATTTTTTAAGGGATAATAATATAGATGGAATTAAACTTATAGGCTTTAATAATACACCAATGGCAAAATATCAAAATCCTCCAATATCATCAATTGATATAAATGCAAGAGAACTTGGATATCAAGCAACTAAGTTACTTATAGAAAGTTTAAACTATAATAAAGAAAAAAAGAAAAGTCATTATATTGTTGAAACAGAGTTTATCGAAAGGATATAAATAATATCCTTTGCAATTTAAGGCAAACGTTTGCATGGATTTTTTAGGATTTAATAGAAATTAAGAGTATTTTAAAGAAAAATATATGAAATTAACTTTAAATGAGCTTTGATAAATATAAAAAATTTTGATAATATATAAAAAGAAAAGTATAGAAAATATTTACAAAAATGTTTTGTTAAATATAAAAAAACAGTTTAAGAAAAATTTTTTTGAATTTTGGACAAACGTTTGCATAAATGAGAATAAAGGAAAGGATTTAATAAAATGAAAAATTGGTGGAAAGAGTTAGTTGGATATCAAATTTACCCGAGAAGTTTTAAAGATTCAAATGGTGATGGAATAGGTGATATAAAAGGAATAATTTCAAAACTTGATTATTTAAAAGATTTAGGAATTGACTTAATATGGATATGTCCAATATATAAATCACCAAATGATGATAATGGATATGATATAAGTGATTATAAAAATATTTTAGATGAGTTTGGAACTATGGAAGATTTTGATTTGTTACTTAAAGAAGTACACAATAGAGGAATGAAATTAATTATAGATTTAGTTGTAAATCATACTAGTGATGAACATCAATGGTTTATAGAATCAAAGTCATCAAGAGATAATCCAAAAAGCGATTGGTATATATGGAGAGATGGTAAGGATAATAAAGAACCAAATAATTGGGAAAGTATTTTTAAAGGATCAGCTTGGGAATATTCAAAAGAGAGAGAACAATATTACCTTCATTTATTTAGCAAGAAACAACCAGATTTAAATTGGGAAAATGAAGATGTAAGAAAAGAAATATATAAAATGATTAATTGGTGGCTTGATAAAGGAATAGATGGTTTTAGAGTTGATGCCATAAGTCATATAAAAAAAGAAGATGGATTAAGTGATATGGATAACCCAGAGGGACTTAAATACGTTTCATCATTTAATAAGCATATGAATGTTGATGGAATACATAATTACTTAAAAGAGTTGAATGAAGAAACTTTTAAAAAGTATGACATAATGACTGTAGGGGAAGCAAATGGGGTAGCTGCAGAAGAAGCAAAAGATTGGGTTTCAGAAGAAAATGGAAAGTTTAATATGGTATTTCAATTTGAACATCTTCATCTTTGGGGATATGAAGATGAAAATAATTTTGATGTAAAAGCATATAAAAATGTTTTAACAAGGTGGCAAAATGAGTTGGATGAAAATGGATGGAATGCATTGTTTGTAGAAAATCATGATATACCAAGGGTTGTATCAACTTGGGGAAATGATAAAGAATATAGAGAAGAATCAGCAAAGGCATTTGGAGCAACATATTTTCTTCAAAAGGGAACTCCTTTTATATATCAAGGGCAAGAACTTGGTATGACAAATGTAAAATTTGAATGTATAGATGAGTATAAAGATATAAGTACTATAAATTCTTATAACGAGAGGATAGAAAGTGGTGTATCAGAAGAAGAGGCGTTGAAGGAAGTATGGGCAGTATCAAGAGATAATTCAAGAACTCCTATGCAGTGGGATAATAGTAAAAATGCAGGATTTACAGATGGTATACCTTGGATAAAAGTTAATGAAAACTATAAGGAGATAAATGTAGAGAAAGAAGAGAGAGATGAGAATTCAGTATTGAATTTTTATAAAAAACTTATAAAGCTTAAGAAGTCTAATAAAACATTAATATATGGTAAATATAATTTAATATTAGAAGATGATGAAAATATATTTGCATATGCAAGAGTTTTAGATGATGAAAAGTTTTTAATTATAGGAAATTTAACTAACAAAGAGTCAGAATATAATTATGATGGGGAAACTTTAGAATACTCAAATTTACTTCTTAATAATTATGTTGTTGATTATCATGATTCACTTAATAAGTTTACTTTAAAGCCTTATGAGTGTAGGGTTTATAAGGTTTAAAATAAATTTTATTTAATATGAAATTTTAAATTTATTAAAAATATATTATTTATTTTCCTCTAAAGTTTTTGTTTGGAGCATCATAAATAATATATTTCTAGATAAGTTTTTAAAAACATTTTGGAGGTATAAAAGGATGAAAAAATTAAAGCTTGGATCTTTTGATTTTTGGCAAAAGTTTGGGAAGGCGTTATTAGTAGTAGTTGCAGTAATGCCAGCAGCTGGACTTATGATATCAATAGGGAAAGTTATAGGAATATATGTTGATATTGATTTCTTTAAAACAGTTGCAAAAGTTATGGAGGATATAGGTTGGGCAATAATTGGTAATTTAAATCTTTTATTTGCAGTAGCTATTGGTGGTTCTTGGGCAAAGGAACGTGCTGGGGGAGCATTTGCTGGAGCGATAGCCTTTATTCTTACAAATAGAATAACAGGTGTAATTTTTGGCGTAACTAATGAAATGCTTGCAAAAACATCAACTGATGTTGTACATTCACTTACAGGACAACAACTTCTTGCAAAAGATTACTTTGTATCAGTACTTGGAGCACCAGCTTTAAATATGGGTGTATTTATTGGTATTATTTCAGGTTTCTTAGGAGCAGCTTTATATAACAAATATTATAATTATAATAAGTTACCTAATGCTTTAGCATTCTTTAATGGTAAACGTTTTGTTCCTTTCATGGTTATAATAGGTTCAACAATAACAGCAATTATACTTTCATTTATATGGCCTTTTGTTCAATATGGATTAAATTCATTTGGTCAGTGGATAGCAACATCAAGGGATACAGCACCGGTAATAGCGCCATTTTTATATGGTACATTAGAACGTTTATTATTACCATTTGGATTACATCATATGCTTACTGTTCCTATAAATTATACAGAACTTGGAGGAGTATATCATATACTTACAGGACCAACAGTAGGACAAGTTGTTGCGGGACAAGATCCTTTATGGCTTGCATGGATAACGGATTTAAATAATTTAAAACAAGCAGGAGATATGGCTGCATATAATAATTTATTAACATCAATTACTCCAGCACGTTTTAAAGCAGGACAAGTAATATTATCAAGTGCATCACTTATAGGTGTAGCTCTTGCAATGTATAAAAATGTTGATAAAGAAAAGAAATCAAAATATAAATCAGTATATTTTTCAGCAGCAATTGCAGTATTTTTAACTGGAGTTACAGAGCCTTTAGAATTTATGTTTATGTTTATATCACCAATACTTTACGTAGTTTATGCAGTAATAACAGGAATAGGATTTGCACTTGCAGATATTATTAACTTAAGGGTTCATGCATTTGGTGCAATAGAACTTATAACTCGTTCACCTCTTATGGTTAATGCAGGATTAACAGGAGATTTAATAAACTTTGTAATAGTTGCAGTAATATTCTTCTTTGTAAACTTCTTTGTATTTAATTTCTTAATTAAGAAATTTAAAATTGCAACTCCAGGACGTATGGGAAATTATATTGATGATGAAGGAAATAAATCAGAAGATAATTCAAAAAGCAAAAAAAGTGGATCAGATATAAATAATGAAATTGCAATAAAAGCTATTGAATTATTAGGCGGAAAAGATAATATAGTAGATGTAGATGCTTGTATGACACGTCTTCGTGTTACTGTAAAAGATACAAGTAAAGTTTCAGATGAAACAGAATGGAAAAATAATAAAGCATTAGGGCTTATTGTTAAAGATAAAGGTGTACAGGCTATATATGGACCAAAAGCAGACTTAATAAAATCTGATGTACAAGATATTTTAGGAGTTTAAATATGAAATTACTAACTTTAAATTGTCATTCATGGCAAGAAGAAAAACAATTAGAAAAAATAAAATATTTAGCAAAAGTAATAGTAGAAAAAGAATTTGATGTTATAGCTCTTCAAGAAGTTAGTCAAAATATAAATTCAAAAATAGAGTATGATAATATAAGAGAAGATAATTTTGGACTTTTGTTAATTAATGAAATAAAAAAAATAAGAGAAGATAATTATAATCTAGTTTGGGATTTTTCGCATATTGGTTATGATGTATATGAAGAAGGGCTATGTATAATATCAAATCATAAAATAGTAAATAAGGAAAGCTTTTATATTTCTAAAAATGAAGAAATAACTTGTTGGAAGTCAAGAAAAATAGTAAAAGCAACTATTGATTATAATGGAAAAGCTATTGATGTTTATTCATGTCATCTAGGTTGGTTTAATGATAAAGAAGAAAGTTTTGAATACCAAGTAGATAGATTATGTTCGAAGGTTTTAAGAGGAAATAACTTATCATTTATAATGGGGGATTTTAATAATAATGCATTAATTAGAAATGAAGGTTATGACTTATTAAAGCAAAATGGTTTAATTGATACTTATGATTTATCAATAGAAAAAGATAGTGGTATTACAGTAAGAGGAAGCATTGCAGGTTGGGAAGATAATAAAGAGGATGTTAGGGTAGATATAATTTTTACTAATAAAAATGTTAAAGTTTTATATAGCAATGTTATATTTAATGGAAAAAATAAAAGTGTAATATCAGATCATTTTGGTGTAGAAATTAAAGTTGAAATTTAAAATTTTATAATAAATTTATGGGACTGTTAATAGCAGTCCTATTTTTTATATATAAACGTAAGTTATACAACTTTAATAATGTGTAAAAGAAATAATAATGTACTTTAAAATAGAGGATATATTAGGTATTTAAATATTTTCCTAATATACTTTAGATTAAATAGATATTAAGAAGAAAAATAAAGAAATAAAAAACAATATGGACATTAGTATATTTTACCTATTTTATAATAGGTGTTAATATAAAGACAAGATTTGGACAGATAATACCTTGAAAGGAATGAGATAAATGAGTCAAAAAAGATATGATGAGGTAGTTATAAAAAATGAAAAGTCAAAAACTAATGAAGTTAGAAAAGAACAAGAAAAAATGGCTAACAAAATAAAAGAAAAAGAACAACATAAATAGGTTTTATAATAAAGAAAAAAAAGAAGAACATATTGTTTGATTAAGTATAACTTAATTAAGCAATATGTTCTTTTATTTTATAATATTAAAGTTACATTAAAAAAATATTTATTTTTATATTGTCATTATTTTTAAAGTATCATTTTTAAAAGATGAATTTCTATCAGAAGCAAGGACTATTACTGTATCTAATCTATTTGCAATTTTATTTTTTAATACAAAATTACGAGCATCTTCTAAAAATTTATTATCATTTATAAAATCATCATATATAAAAGGTGTTACACCATATTCTAATATTAAATTTTTAGCAACTTGTTTATTATTAGTTACTGCAATTATATTAGCATTTGGTCTATATCTTGAGATTTCTTTAACTACTTTACCATTTGTTGTACTTATTAATATAGCTTTAGTTGGAAAATTATTTGCCATATTAACTATAGAGTTTGACATTATTTCATCATAACCTAATGTCTTATTATTGTAGTTTTCTGATAATATAGTTTTTATTTCTAATTTGCTTTCTCCGTCTTTTAATAGCTTACATAATGTATCTAATACTTTAACTGGATGTTTACCAATAGAAGTTGATTTTGTAAGCATAATAGCATTTGCATTATCAGATATTATTGTAAATATATCACTTATTTCAGAACGATTTGGTTTATTGAATTCAGTCATTGAACTTAATATTTGATTAGCAACTATAGAAATTTTATTGTTTTTAATACATTTATTTATTATATCTTTTTGTGCATAAGGTATCTCTTCATATTTAATGCTTATTCCCATTTCGCTTCTACAAATAATAACACCATCACAAAAGTTTAATATATCATCTATATTATTAACGCAATCAATATTTTCAATATTACATAATAATTGAGGTAGTGAGTTTTTAGTGTATTCTAAAATTTTATCAAAATATAAAGACATATCACTTTTATTTCTTACAGAAGATACAGAAATAAAGTTAGATTTTACATCGCAAGCAAATTTTATATCTTCATCCATTATAGTAGTAATTAAAGGAGTATGTTCTTTTATCTTTGAACAATTTAATTGTTTGTTAGAAGAAATAAAGCCAGGAACTATAACTTTACATTTAATTTCACGACCATTTATTTCTATAACTTCAAATTGAATAAGACCATTATCGATAAATAATTTATCGGAAGGAGATAAAATTTTATGTAAATAAGAATTTGATATAGAACATCTAGTACTATCTCCTACAATTTCACTTCCGCATAAGAAAGAAAAATATTGATCTTTCTTTAAATTAAATCCATTTTTTATAAATGAGTTAGTTCTAATTTTATTATCGCGTATGTTTATAAGAACTGCTGTTAATGTATTTAATTCTTCATCAGCTTCTCTTAAGTTATTAATAGCTAATTTTGCTTCGTCATATGAATAATGCAATAAATTGATTCTTGCTACATTCATACCATGATTTATTAATATTTTTAAATTTTCTTTATCCATATTAGATTTATTTAAAGTAACTATTATTTTTGTCTTTTGCATTATATCACCCCAAATAATAAATTTATAAATTGTTATAATAAGATTATACATATTTAAACATAAAAAAAGAAATTAAATCAATTTAATTATTTAAATGTTTACAAAGATTATCTTACGAAAATGTAAGGTAAATGAAACCTAAATAAATATGAGATAATGAATGAAGAGAGTAAGATATAAACATAAGATAAGTTCAAGGAGGACATAGAGATGAAAAATATATTAGAAGTTAAAAATATAGAGAAATATTATGGAAATAAAGATAATGTTACAAAGGCTATTGATGGAATAAGCTTTGATGTTCAAGAAGGAGAGTTCGTTGGAATAATGGGGGCATCAGGAAGTGGTAAAACAACACTTTTAAATTGTATTTCAACAATAGATACAGTAACAACAGGACAAATACTTTTAGATGGGGAAGATGAAACAAAATTAAAAGGTAAAAAATTAGAAGAATTTAGAAGAGATAAATTAGGTTTTATATTTCAAGATTATAATCTTTTAGATACATTAACAATATATGAAAATATAGCTTTAGCATTAACAATACAAGGTAGAAAACCAAAAGAAATAGATAAGTTAGTAAAAGATATAGCAAAAAAATTAGGTATAGATACACTTTTATCAAAATATCCATATCAAGTATCAGGTGGTCAAAAACAAAGAGTTGCATCAGCTAGAGCAATAGTTACTAATCCTACGTTAATATTGGCAGATGAACCAACAGGAGCACTTGATTCAAAATCAGCAAGACAGTTATTAGAAAGTTTTGAAAAGATAAATAAAGAATTAAGAGCAACAATACTTATGGTAACTCATGATCCTTTTACAGCAAGTTATGCAGATAGGATTTTATTTATAAAAGACGGAAAACTATTTAATGAAGTAACAAAAGGAAATGATTCTAGAAAAGAATTCTTCGATAAAATAATTGAAGTTGTTACTCTTCTAGGGGGGGAAACTAATGTATTCTAAGTTAGCGATAAATAATGTAAAGAAAAGTTTTAAAGATTATACTATATACTTTCTAACATTAACATTTGCAGTATGTATATTTTATAGTTTTAACTCAATTGATGCTCAAAAAAATATGATGGGTATAAATAAAGAATATTTAGAAATGATTACGAATGTAATGTCATATATATCAGTATTTGTATCATTAATACTTGGTGGACTTATTATATATGCAAATAATTTTCTTATAAAGAGAAGAAAAAAAGAGCTAGGCCTTTATATGTCACTTGGCATGGGAAAAGGAAAGATGTCAAAACTTTTAGTTATAGAAGAATTAATAATAGGTATAGGTTCATTAATAGTTGGATTATTTTCAGGAATCTTATTATCACAGATTTTAGCAATTATAACTGCAAAATTATTTGAAGCTAATATAATAAAATACCAATTTATAATATCAATTGATTCAATAATAAAAACAATAATATATTTTGGTGTTATATTTGTTGTAGTTATGGTATTCAATACATTTAATATATCAAAATATAAACTTATTGATTTACTTAATGCACATAAAAAAGGTGAAAAGAATAAAATTAAAAATCCTATAATTGCAGGTGTTCTTTTTATAATTTCAATAATAATTATAGGTATTGCGTATAAATTAATAATTAAAGTTGGATTAGACTTTACAAGACCTGAATTTAAGATATCAATATTATTAGGTGTTATAGGAACTGTATTATTTTTTTATGGATTAACAAGTTTCTTAATTGTTATAATACAAAAAAATAAAAATATATACTTAAAGAAATTAAATATATTTACTTTAAGACAAATGAATAGCAAAATAAATACAAACTTTATATCAATGGCTGTAATTTGTTTAATGTTATTTTTAACTATTAGTATATTATCAACTGGTGTAAGTTTTAAAAAGCAAAATATGGATAATATTGCTAAGTATGATGCTTCAATTACTGCGTATTTAGATAAAAATGCAAATGTTTCTGTTAAAGATATATTGTCTAAAACTAATTTTAAGTTTGTAGATGGAGATAAATATGCTTATGTAAATCTTTATAATACAAAAACAAGTATTAAGGATGTATTAGGTAAATATGCTGATAATAAAGTTAATGAAGCTATAAATGAAAATAATATGGGAGATGTAAATGCAATTCCATTATCACAATTTAATGAACTAAGAAAACTAAATGGAGAAAAGCCTTTAACATTAGATGAAAATAAATTTTTAGTTCAATGTAACATGGATCAAATAAAGCCAACAGTAGAAGAGTTTATAAAAAATTCAGGAAAGATAAAAATAAGTGGAAAAGAATATTCAGTACAAGATGATAAGTTAATAGATAATACTTTATCCACTGAATCAGCAACACAAATTATATTTAATGTTATAGTACCTGATAATGCTGTAAAGGGACTAAGAATAGATCAGTCATTCTTAGATATACAATATGGAAATGAGAAAGATAAATCACAACAATATTACAGTGAATTCTTTAAAAATAATAATAATTTTAAAGATGCTTATTTAAGATTAACTACTAAAATTGAAACATTAGGAAATATGCAGGCATCAACAGCTTTAATATTATATATTGCATTATACTTAGGAATTATCTTCTTAATATCAAGTGCAGCAGTACTTGCACTTCAACAATTATCAGAAGCAAGTGATAGTACTGACAGATATAATTCATTAAGAAGAATTGGAGCACCAGAAAGTATGATAAATAAAACAATATTTATACAAACATTATCATATTTTATGCTTCCATTAGTACTTGCTATAGTTCACTCAGTAGTTGCTATAAAAGTTGTTAACTCATTCATATCATTATATGGAAAATCAAGTATACTATCTTCCTCATTATTAACTATGGGATTTATAATAATAGTATATAGCGGATACTTTATTGCAACATATTTTGGCTATAAAAATATAGTTAAAAAGATTTAATTAAATTTAAAATAGGGCTAATAAAATAGCCCTATTTTTATTAAGTTTAAATATATTATTTAATATTATGTAAATTGATTTAAAATTATATATAATATAGGTTAAACTAAAAGTATAGGAGGGTTTTATATGTTTAATATAGCAATAATAGAAGATACTGAAATTATAAGAGAAGAACTTAGTAAGCTTCTTTTAAAATATGGATATAAAACTACATTGCTTACTGATTTTGAGAATGTAATAGAAGATGTCTTAAAAAGCAATGCAGATTTAGTGTTATTAGATATTAATTTACCATATTATGATGGATATCATATATGTAGAGAAATTAGGAAGAAATCATCAGTTCCAATAATAATAGTAACTAGTAGAGATAGCGATATGGATGAACTTATGAGCATGAATTTAGGTGCAGATGATTTTATAACAAAACCTTATAATACTCAAATACTTCTAGCAAGAATAGAAGCTATTCTTAGAAGATCAAAGGGAGTAAAGGATGATTCAAATATACTTACATATACATATAAAAATTTAAAACTAGATTTATCAAAAGGGATAGTTATATTAGAAGATGGAAATACGTTAGAACTTACTAAAAATGAAATAAAAATATTATCATATTTAATGGAGAGAAAAGGTGAAATTGTAAGTAGAGAAGATTTAATGGAATACTTATGGAATTCTGATTATTATGTTGATGATAATACATTATCAGTTAATGTAACTAGAATAAGAAAGAAACTTCAAGAAGTTGGAGTTACAGATGTAATAGAAACTAGAAGAGGACTTGGGTACATAATGCCATGAGTTTCTTAAGTTATTTAAAAGATAAAAGTATATTTTTAATAATAAATTTAGGATTATTTATTTTAATGGCTATATTAATGGGATTTTTAAAATTTGGAAGTGGGATAATATTTATAGTGTTTTGTATATGGTTTATGCCATTAGTTACCTATATAATATTTCAATTTTTAATAGAGAGAAGATTTTATACTGAAATAACAGAAATAAGTGAAGGGTTAGATAAAAAGTATTTATTAGCTGAAATAATAAGTAAACCTGAATTTTTGGAAGGGCAAATAGTTTATGAAGCATTAAAAGAAGCGAATAAAGATATGCATGAACATATAAATATTTATAAAAATATGCAAAATGAATACAGAGATTATATAGAGATGTGGGTTCATGAAATAAAAACTCCAATTGCATCAACAAATCTTATTATAGAAAATAATAAAAATGAGATAACAAAAAATATTTCAGGTGAACTAAAAAAAATAGATGATATGATAGAACAAGTTTTATATTATTCAAGAAGTGATGAAGCAAATAAGGATTACATAGTAAAACAGTTTCCATTAAAAAAAGCTGTAATGAATTGTATTAAAAAGAATTCAAGAGATTTTATAACTAAAAAAATTAAATTAAATATTGGAGAAATAGATATAAATATATTTAGTGATATAAAGTGGATTGAATTTATAATAAATCAAATATTAGGTAATTCATTAAAATATACTTCAAATGGAGGCGAAATTTCTATAAGATGCGATAAAGATAAAAATAAAGTTGCTTTAAGTATTGAAGATAATGGTGTTGGAATTAATGAATCAGAATTAAATAAAGTATTTATAAAAGGTTTTACCGGTGAAAATGGTAGAATATTTGGTAAATCAACAGGTATAGGATTATATTTATGTAAAAAGCTTTGTGATAAGCTAGGACTTGGAATAGGGTTAGAATCTAATAAGGGAAAAGGAACAAAAGTTATTATAATTTTTCCAATAGGAAATACAAATATATAAAAAATCACAAATATTTTAGTAATTATGATTAATATTGTATTTTAAGTGCAACAATATTTATATATGCAAAAAATAGGAGTGATTAAATATGAGTAAAAGGGTATTAATTACAGGGGCAGGAACGGGTATAGGTAGAGATGCTGCAATAGAATTAGCAAGACTTGGTCATCGTGTGTATGCTACTACTCATTATAGTGATGAATCAAAGTGGCTCAATGAATATGCTAGAGATAATGAATTGCAAAATAATTTAATATCATTTAAACTTGATTTATTATTACAAGAAGATAGAAAAAAAATTTTAGAATATGATATTGATGTTTTAATAAATAATGCAGCTATTGGTGATACAGGTTCTGTAATAGAAATTCCAATTGATTCATATAGAAGAACATTTGAAACAAATGTATTTTCAGTACTAGAATTAACTCAATTAGCACTTCAAAATATGATAGAAAAGGGAAAAGGAAGAATAGTATTTGTATCGTCATTGGCAGGTCGTATATCAATGCCATTTTTTTCACCATATTCAGCTACTAAATTTGCAATAGAAGGAATAGCAGAATCTTTAAGAGATGAAGTAAATATGTTGGAGAATTGTGATATAGATATTGTTATAATAGAACCAGGAGCATATGCTACAGGGTTTAATCAATTAAATATGGAAAAAAAGTATGTGTGGATGCGAGATAATTCATATTTTAAGGCGAAATTTAATAAAATTAAGTGCAATGAACAAGAACGATTTAAAACACTTGAAGAAAAAGCTACAGAATCAATAGTTGTAAAGTATATAAGAGCTGTTGAAGCTAATAGACCAAGATTTAGATATTCTTCGCCTACATATCAATCAATTGTTATACAAGGTTTAAGATTAATTGGAAAATAATTTTTATTAAATTTTATAAGAACTTAGTAAAATCTAAGTTCTTTTTATTTAACTATATTTAGTTAGTAAAGTTTGGTATTATATTTAACAAGAAAAAGAAATTATATTAAAATATTTAATAGAAACTTTTTAAGGAGGAATAGATGAGAAAAATATTTGATTCGTTATTTAGTAGAATAGCTATAGTTGGACTATTAATTTTCATACAATTACTTATTTTAATAGTTGGAATATGGAAACTTAGTGAGTCTTTTGTATATGTATATGTATTTTTCTTTGTAATAAGTCTTTTAGTAGTAATATACATAGTTAGTAGAACAGATAATCCATCTTATAAATTGGCATGGACTATACCTGTATTATTATTTCCTGTATTTGGAGGAATGTTTTATTTATTATTTGGTGGAAAGAAAATAAATAACAGCTTTAAAAGAAAGATAATGAGAGTTTATTATGAATTTAAAGGGGCTCTTATACAAGATCCTACAATAATACGGGAACTAGAAGAAGAGGATAAGTCAATAGCAAATCAAGCAAAATATACTAGTAAGTATGCAGAATCACCTGTATATAAAAATACATTAACAGAATATTTATCACCAGGAGAAAAGTTTTATGAGAAATTAGTTGATGAACTAAAAAAAGCAGAAAAATATATTTTTATGGAGTATTTTATAGTTCATGAAGGAAAGATGTGGAATACTATTTTAGATATTTTAGAAGAAAAGGCCAAGCAGGGTGTAGATGTAAGAATGATATATGACGATATGGGATGCTTAACTACACTTCCTTATAAATATAATGAGGAGCTTGAGAGAAGAGGAATAAAATGCAAAGTATTTAATCCATTTGTTCCATTCCTTTCAATAATATTAAATAATAGAGATCATAGAAAGATAACTGTAATTGATGGTCATACAGCTTTCACAGGAGGAATTAACTTAGCTGATGAATATATAAATGAAATAGTTAGATTTGGGCATTGGAAAGATGCATCAATAATGATAAAAGGTGAAGCAGTATGGAATCTAACTATAATGTTTTTACAAATATGGAGCTTTAATAGCGGTGAAAATATTGATTATAATGATTTTAGATTTCCTAAAGATAAATTTAGTTTTGAAAGTGATGGATATGTTCAGCCTTATGCAGATAGTCCATTAGATGATGAGATTGTAGGGGAAAATGTTTATTTAAATATAATTAATAAAGCAGAAGATTATGTTTATATATGTACACCTTATTTAATAATTGATAATGAGTTAGTTACAGCACTTACATTAGCAGCAAAAAGTGGAGTAGATGTAAGAATAATAACCCCACACATAGAAGATAAGTGGTATGCACACATAGTTACTAGAGCGTATTATCCTCAACTTATAAAATCAGGAATAAAGATATATGAGTATACACCGGGATTTATACATTCAAAAACTGTAGTTTCAGATGATAAAGTAGGAACAGTTGGTACTATAAACTTTGATTATAGAAGTCTATATCTTCATTTTGAATGTGGAGTTTGGTTATACAAAACAAAATCTATAAATGCAATAAAAGAAGATTATATAAATACGTTAAAAGTTTGTACAGAAATTACATTAGAAGATTGCAAACATGTTAAGGTATATAACAGAATATTAACAGCTATATTTAGAGTTTTTGCACCACTTATGTAATTTTTGATTTATAATTAATTAAGGAGGACTTTTGAATAAAAGTCCTTTTATATATTTATTTTTACAAAAGATAGAAAATTAAGGGGGAGACTTATGGTTTTAATATTGACGTTTATATTATTTATGGCAATATTTCTTTTGGTTATAGATTTTTTCTCAGTTCTTTTTAGACTTACAGGAATGCCTTTAAAGAAAGCTAGATTTCAAGTAATATCATTATTAACTAGTACAGGCTTTACAACAAAAGAAAGTGAAATGATAGTTAGAAATCCATTAAGAAGGAAACTTGCAAGTTGGTTAATGGTAATTAGTTATGTAAGTACAGCTACATTTATATCATTTTTTGTAAGAATGCTTTCAGATAGTGTTACAAGTATTGGATTTTTTTCTGTAGTTATATTTTTTGTTATTGTGGTAGCTTTTTTTCATAAAACATCATTACTTGAAAAGTTTGAATCAAAAATTGAATTATCAGTTTCAAAGTCAAAAATATGGGAAAAGTTAAATGTTAGACATTTTACTTTAATTACAGATACAAAAGGATATGGAATATATGAAATATATTTAGCAAAAGATTCAAGTTTAATTGGAAAGAGTATAATTGAAAGTAAACTTAAAGATTTAGAAATTGAAGTTTTAAATATAGATAAAGGGGATGATTTTATAAAATTCCCATCACCTGATTATGTATTTGAGATATATGATAATATAACTGTTTATGGAAACTTAAAAAATATAAGATCAGAATTTAGATATGTAAGTAGGTAATAAAAAGGACTAATTGTAGTCCTTTTTATTTATTTAAAATTAAAAATATAATAATTATTTGAAATACAATTATTAAAGGTATTCCATATTTGAATTTGATATGTTTAGTTTTATGCCTAAAAGTATTCATACCTATTAAGCTGCCGATACTTCCTCCTAATATGGCAATAAGCATTAATGTATTTTCTGGAATTCTCCATTTATGTTTTTTAGCTTTTTCTTTATCGATATACATAAAAATAAAACCTAAAAGATTCATAACACATAAGTAAAATATAATTAAGTTATTCAAATTTTTAATCCTCCTATAATCTTATTTTAAATATTTTATCAGATAAATAAAATGAAAGAACAAAAAGTTTGCAGTTATTTACAAAATATGGTAATATATTTTTAAAGAATATTGGAATAAAATAGAATATGGTTGGGATATTTAAAAGTTTTTAAGAGGTGATTAAGTATGTCAAGTACAAGTTACGATAAACTTAGAGAAATTGAGATGTTTCATAAAAAAAAGATGAAATACAAAAGAATTATGCAGAAAAGAAGAAGAAGAACTTTTACAATTATTGCAATAGCCTTAATAGTATCTAGCTTTTTAATTTATACTAAAATATCACAAGATAGATATTCAGCTTTTTTAATGAATAATAGTAAATATGGAAAAGTAAATAACAGTCTTTTAGCAGAAAATATAGATGATTTAACAAAGAAATTAAATATAAATGAAGTTGATTATAAATGGAGTGAAAATATTATAGAAAATAATAAGCCTGATAAGATAGTAATACATCATGCCGTTACAACTGGAGCTAAACCGGAAGAAATAAATTCTTGGCACATAGAAAGAGGATATGGTGGTATAGGATACCACTATTACATAAAAAAAGATGGAACTATATATAGAGGTAGGGATGAAAAAATGCAAGGAGCACATGCTTTGGGAGAAAATAGTAGCAGCATAGGAATTTGTTTAGAAGGAAGTTATGATAAAGAAAAATTAGAAGAAGTACAAATGAATAGCCTTATAAATTTATCAGCAAGTTTAGTAGTAAAATATAATATGGAAAATATAATTGGACATAGAGATTGTAATGATACATTGTGTCCAGGTGAAAATGTAAATATAGATAAAGTGAAAGATAATGTTATAAAAGTTATGACTAATTCTATAGAATAAACACTCTTAAAATAAACAATAATAATATTAAAATATTATTTATTTTAGGAGTGTTTTTAATATGAAATTATTGCATATAATAGTCAATTCAAAACCTGAAGAAGAATCATCTAGTAGAAAAGTAGCAAGACACCTTGTAAATACTATAATAGAGAGAAATCCGCAATATAAGTTAGAAGAAATAAATTTATATGAGGAGCATATTCCAAGGTTAGAGTATAAATATTTTAAAAGTAGAAATAGTTTAGTTGAAGGTACTGATTATGAAAAATTAAGCACTGAAGATAAGAAAGAAGTAGATAGAATAAATGAACTATGTGATCAATTTAGAAGTGCTGATATGTATGTAATAGCAGCTCCTATGTGGAGTTTATCATTTCCAGCTCCATTAAAGGAATATTTAGATTGTATAGTTCAAGTTGGAAAGACTATGGAGCTTGTAGATGAAAGAATAAAAGGAACTTTAGATGATAGAGATAGAAAAATGATTTATGTTCAATCTTCAGGTGGAGAAGTTCCTTGGATATTAAGAGGAAGGTTAAGCCAAGGTGTAGAATACTTTGAAGATATAATGAAATTTTTGGGTATTAAAAAATTTAAAGAATTACTAGTTGATGGAACTGGATTTGATAAATATACAAAAATGGATGCAGAGCATAAAGCAATGAAGAAAATTGATACAATTATAGAAGATTTTAATTCTTAATATATAAATAAAAAATCTAGGATTTATCTATTGATTTAGATTAAAACCTAGATTTTTTATATAAATATGGAGTTTGTTGGAATGTGTAACATAAAAATCATAATTATTCAAAAAAAATATCTATCATGTAAATAAAAATTCTGTTATTCTAGTTATTGTGTTTGACAAAAGAAAAATTTTTACTTGTATTAGGAGATGTTAATTGTGAAAGAAAATATAAAAGAATACGGAATAATAACTATAGGAGTTCTTCTAGTTGCAATAGCCATAGAATATTTCTTTGCACCAAATGATATAGCAGCAGGAGGAGTAAGTGGACTTGCTGTTGTAATAACACATTATGTGCCTAGTTTAAGTGTTGGTAGTTTAACATTTATAATGAACTTATTTTTATTTATACTAGCATTCATAATTGTTGGTGGAGATTTTGGATTTAAGACTATATATGCAAGTTTTGGACTATCTTTTGTATTATGGTTTATGGATAGATTTATGCATCCAGAGGCATTAACAACAGATTTAATGCTTGCAACTATTTTTGGAACTATAATAACAGCAATAGGTCTTGCAATAGTATTTAATATAAATGCATCAACAGGTGGAACTGATATATTAGCAAAGATATTAAATAAATATACTACTTTTAATATGGGTATAGCATTACTTTGTGTAGATTTTTTAGTAACACTATTAGGAGCTATAACATTTGGAGTTGATAAAGGTTTTTATGCATTACTTTCTGTTTTAATAAATGGACCACTTATAGATAAAATAATAGCTTTTATGAACCAGAAAAAACAAATTACAATTATAAGTAGTAAAAATAATGAAATATCAAGTTTCATAATAAATGAATTAGAAAGAGGATGTACAGCTCTAGCAGGAGCAGGAGTATATAGCAAAGAAGAAAAAGAAATAATATATTCAGTTTTAAATAAAAAGGAATTAGATAAGGTAAAAGAATTTATAGGAAAGGTTGATGAGGAAGCTTTTTTTACAATAGGACATGTTGAAGAAGTTCAAGGAAAAGGATTTTTAAAAGTTAGTGGACTTTAATAAAAAAAAGACAAGTGATTATTAAATCACTTGTCTTTTTTATTAAATCATAATTTTATATATTTTTTATAAAAGTAATTAACAAAATAATACTATGTTAAGGTAATCATTAAATTTAATGTTAACAAGATTGGAAAGAATTAATAATAATATTATTATATTGGTATAATAAAAATATATGATATTTTAGGAGGTGCATAAATGAAGAGGGTATTTTCAGTATTAATTATTTTAATAAGCATTTTAGGGTTAATCGGATGTAGTAACAATAAACCAGTACAACAAAATACTACTAAGGTTTCGCCAGAGAATGTTATTAATGCATTTTTCACAGAGTTAAAAAAAGGGGATTTTGAAAAAGCAGATGAGTATTTAGTTGGTGATAAAAAAAATATAGAAAAGAAAGATTATGAGCAATTAACAGAGGGGGAAAAAGCATCAGTAAAGTATTGGCTTGAAAAAATAGGTTATGATATAAAATCATTAAATATTATTTCTGATAATGAAGCTAATGCAGATGTTAATATTTCTACATTAAATGGTAAGAAATTATACAATGAATATAAAGAAAAAGTATTAGAGTATAAAACAAAATATATGTCAGAAGAAAATAAAGAGGAAAAAGAATTAGATTTAAAAGAGTATGATAAAAAGCTTATAGGAATAATTAAAAATAAAAATAATGAAATTATAACAAATAAAGTTAATATAAAATTAGAGAAAAAAGATGATAATTGGTATATAGTCTTTGATGATAAATTAAAGGAAGCTATGTCTGGTGGATTTAATTTAAAATAAGTTTTTAATAATAATTAAATATAAAATTACAAAAGAAGAAGGGATTAAAGTGAAGAAAATAATAGCAATCATAGCTACGATTTTATTGCTAGCTAGTTTAGCATCTTGTAGTGGAGATAGTAAAATTTATGATAGCGTTAATGACTTTTTTAAATCATATAAAGAGTTAAATTTGAGTAATGCAAATAAATATGTTGAGGATGGCGGACTATTAGCAAAATCAATAAAGTCCTTTGATAATTATAATGATAAAAGAAAAGAAGCTATAAAATATTGGGCAAGTAAAATATCTTATAAAATAACTAAAACAGAAGAAAAAAATGGAGAAGGAACTGCAGATGTTGAGGTTACAGCACTTGATGGAAATTATATTTATAATAATTATATGCAAAATGTTCAGGCTCTTCAATTTAATGAAAATCAGTTAAATAATAATAATGAAGATGGTAACCCAATAGGTGGTGATTTTGATTCTGCATTTTTAAGTGCTTTAGAAAATCAAGAAACTCCACTTAAAACAAGTAATATTCAAGTTAAGTTAAAAAAAGTTGATGGAACTTGGAAAATTACAAATGATAATGAAGTTCTCACAGCAATATTAGGGGGACTTAATCCTAATGAAATAATAGATTAATTTAATTATTGGAAAATCATTCTTTTATTAAAGAATGATTTTTTTTATTGACACATTTATCACTATATCGTAATATTACGATATAGTGATAAATATTTAATAAGTAAATTAGGAATAATAAAACAAAAAAAGAGGTAAAAGTTATGGAAAATAATTATAAGGAATTAGAAAAACAAGCTGAGTTTTTAAAAGTTTTAGCTCATCCAGTTAGATTATGTATAGTAAGAGGATTAATGAAAAAGGATTCTTGTAATGTAAGTTTTATGCAAGAATGTTTAGATATGCCTCAATCTACAATATCACAACATCTTCAAAAGCTTAGAAGTGTTGGAATAATTGAAGGTGAAAGAAATGGACTTGAGGTTAATTATAAAATAAAAGATAAAAAAGTTGAAGAAATAATAAAAATTCTTTTAGATATGAATTCTTAAAATAATAGGAGGAAAGATTTATGAGTAAAAAGAGAGCTCTAATTGTTGGTGGAGTTGCTGGTGGTGCATCAGCTGCAGCAAGACTTAGAAGATTAGATGAGAATATTGATATAGTTATTTTTGAAAAAGGAGATTACATTTCCTTTGCAAACTGTGGATTACCATATCATATTGGTGAAGTTATTAAAGATAGAAATAATTTAATACTTCAAAGTCCAGAAAAAATGAAAAATAGATTTAATATAGATGTAAGAGTAAACAGTGAAGTAGTAAGTATTGATGCAGAAAATAAAATAGTTAAAGTTGTTTCAAAAAATAATGGAACTTATGAAGAAAAATATGATTATTTAGTATTATCACCAGGAGCTAAGCCAATACAACCTAATTTGCCAGGAAAAGATAGCAAAAGAATTCATACTTTAAGAACAATAAATGATATGGATGGAATAAAAGCAGAAGTTGATAATGGAAATGTAAAAAATGCTATTGTAATTGGAGGAGGATATATAGGGATAGAAGTTTGTGAAAACTTAAAACATAGAGGCGTAAATGTAACATTAGTTGAAGCTGCACCTCATATATTAGCACCATTTGATTCAGAAATAGCAGAACTTTTAGAAATGGAAATGAATGATAATAAAGTTTCAATAATATTAAATGACAGAGTTGAAGCGTTTAATGATATAGAAGATAAAATAAAGGTTACTTTAAATAGTGGAAAAGAATTAAGTGGAGATATAGTTATATCAGCAATTGGAGTAATGCCAGATACAGGATTTTTAAAGGATACTGGAATTGAACTTGGAGAAAGAGGACATATATTAGTTGATAGTAATATGAAAACTAATAAAGATGGAATTTTTGCAGCAGGAGATGCTGTAGCAGTTAAGGATTTAGTAAACGGAAGTACTACATTTATTCCTCTTGCAGGCCCTGCCAATAGACAAGGTAGAATAATTGCTGACAATATAAGTGGATTAAATTCAAAATATAAAGGAACACTTGGAACATCAATAATAAAAGTATTTGATTTAACAGCAGCATCAACAGGGAATAATGAGAGGACTCTTAAAAGATTAGGAATTAATTATAAAAAAGTATATCTTTATCCAATGACGCATGCAGGTTATTATCCAGGAGCTAAACAAATTTCACTTAAAGTATTATATGGCTTTGATGGAAAAGTTTTAGGAGCACAAGCAGTTGGATATGAAGGTGTTGATAAGTTTATTGATGTTATTGCGACAGTAATAAAACTTAAAGGAACTATGGAAGATTTAAGAGAATTAGAGCTTGCATATGCACCTCCATATCTTTCAGCTAAATCACCAGCTAATATGGCAGGATTTATAGCAGAAAATGAAGAACTTGGTCTAAGTGATTTAGTATTTGTAGAAGATTTAGATAAATTGAATAATAATAATATATTACTTGATGTAAGAGAAAATATTGAAGTTGAAAATGGAATGATAAAGGGAGCAATTCATATACCTGTTGATTCTTTAAGAGATAGGTTAAATGAGCTTGATAAAAATAAAGAAATATGGGTTTATTGTGCAGTTGGAGTTAGAGGCTGGATTGCAGAGAGAATATTAAAACAACATGGATTTAAAGTTAAAAATTTAGCTGGTGGATATAAAGCTTATAGTACTTATGGATATAAAGCAAAAGAATTAAATAATGATAATAATAGAGAAAATACAGAAGAGAAAGAAGTAGCAGTAGATAATATGAAAAAAAGAAAAGTCAGAGAGCTTAATGCAGAGGGACTTTGCTGTCCAGGACCATTAATGCAAGTTAAAATGACAATGGATATGATGGAAAAAGGAGAAATATTAAATATAAGTGCATCAGATCCTGGTTTTTTTAAAGATATAGAAGCATGGGCAAAGAGAACTAAAAATACTTTAGTTAGTCTTAAAAAAGAAAATGGTTTGATAAAAGCATCAATAATAAAAGGAATTGAAGGTAGTGAAGTAGCAATTACAAATAATAATGAGCAATTAGTGCAAGAAAAGAATGGGCAGACTATAGTTGTTTTTAGTGGAGATTTAGATAAAGCTATAGCATCATTTATAATAGCAAATGGAGCAGCTGCAATGGGTAAAAAAGTTACTATGTTCTTTACTTTCTGGGGATTAAATATACTTAGAAAACATGAAAAGGTAAATGTTAATAAAAGTTTTATGGAAAAGGCTTTTGGAACTATGATGCCAAGAGGAAGTAAAAAATTAGGTTTATCTAAAATGAATATGGGTGGAATGGGCTCAAAAATGATAAGAGGCATAATGAAGAAGAAAAATGTGCAATCGTTGGAAGAACTTATTCAAGCTGCAATAGATAATGGGATAGAAATAGTCGCATGTACAATGTCTATGGATGTTATGGGAATAAAAGAAGAAGAACTTATTGATGGAATAAAATATGGTGGAGTAGGATATTACTTAGGTGAAGCAGAAGATGCAAGTTCAAATTTATTTATATAATTTGAATTATTTTGAAGATACACAAATAATATTATTTGTGTATCTTTTTATTTCAAATAGAAAAAATTGACAAATATATTTGGTGGATGATAGGATTAATCAAAAGGGAAGTTTAATAATTTTTTGTTTTATAAAGGGGGATTTATTATGAAAAGGCTTGTAATTGCTTTTATTATTGGTATTGGGTCAGTATCTTTAATTGGATGTTCTGGAGTGGATAAAAATACATCTGATAATTCTAATGAAATAATTAATCAGGAAGATAACAATAAAGAAAAAGAGGCAGAAGAGGCTAAAAGAAAAGAAGAAGAATTAAAAAAAGTTAAAGAAGAAAAAGAGAAAAAAGAGGCTGAAGAAAAAGCAAGACTAGAGAAAGAAAAAAAGGAAGCTGAAGAAGCCAAAAAGAAGGAAGAAGCTAAAAGAAAAGAAGAAGAAAAAAGGAAGGCTGAAGAAATTAAGAAAAATCAAAATAAAGTTTTTAAATTATATTCTTTAGATGAATTAGGAAATAAAAAAATAACTATTGGTGAAGTTAAAAGTTCATCAAAATCTATAAAAGAAAATTTAAATAAAATAGCTATATCATTATCAAATAAAAAATTTAACTCAATGAAGATAGAAGTAAAGGAAGTTAAAAATAATATAGCTTATATAAACTTAAAAGATAGTGGGAAAAATGAATGGGTGCAAGAATGGTTTCAAGGTTCTTATGGAGGATTAGTAACTTATACAGCACTTACAGAAAGCTTTTTGCAAAGGTCTTATAAGGGAGATTGGATTAAGGGAGTAGTATTTACTTATAATAATAAACCTATTGAAGAATATAATCATGTTAATTTAACAGGAACAATATATAGATAATAAAAAAAGAGGCTACATATACGTAGCCTCTTTTTAAAATCCTAATCCCATTGGATAATTCATAAATATGCTAGAAAATACTGAAGCAAATATTGATACAAATATCATAGCAATTATTGAGCCTATAGCCAATAATACTAAAGGAGCTACTAGGTTAGTTCCACCATTTTCTTTAATTGCTTCTGTACTATTTCCAAATTTAGTGAAGAATGATTTTAAAGAAGATATTTTCTTTTTGCTGCTATAAACATAAATACAGTTACCATAAACTCCAAGTAAAATCATAATTGCTAAATCAAATATTGTGGCTAATGTAGAACTAAATGTACTTATTAATAGAGTACCAAATAGTTTTACTAATAAAACTCCTATAAACCATTTATAAAGCTTTCTATATAACAACCAGTATGTTCCTAAGAAAAATGAAGCCCAGTTCCATGACGCAAAATTTTTCTTGTTTTCATTAGCTTTAAATTTTTCAAAATAATACTCAGTATTTTTATTTCCAATGAAATGAATAAGTTCTAAATCACTTATTTCATTAGAAGCACTTGTACTATTTTCTTTCTCTAAATTATCTTCAGTGATTATGAATTCTTGCGAATCAGTATTAAATTCTTCTGAAGTCATTATAAGTCCCTTCTTTCTGTGAAATTTTATAATATATAAATCCTTATTATATTATAACAAAATAGTTAGGTATAATTGTATTGAATATAAGAAGGTATTGTTTCAATAAAGTAAAAATTTATTATAATATTGAAAATTATATAAATATGAGGAAAGAGGAGATTTATATCTCCTCTTTAGTGTAGTTAAAAATTATAGTTAGGCATGAATAGTTATTGTAGGTAAATTACTTAAATTGTTTGACTCATCACCATCTGGTAGGCTCCTTAAATATTCTTCACCTTTAGCGGAAACACCAACTCCAACTCCTATGATTTCGCCTCTCTTAGCCATTTCAACTGCAGCGGCTTTATCAATTTGATGTCCGTTTTGAAGTTCGTAACCTACTATTAAGCCACCATGCTTAACAACTTTAGTAATTTCCTGTGCATCACTTTTAGGTGTTGGAACTACTTTGTTAATATCTTTTGGTAATCCGCCGATCATATCATCTTTAATAGTATCCTTCATATTAATACACCTCCATTTGATACATTAATAGTTTAAGTAAATTAAAAAAAAATATTCAAAAAAATCCTTAATTATTAGTCTAATATAAATTTAATTTTAATAAATTTATTATAAGACCATCATAAATTTGGTTAAATATTAGGAGGTTAATATGGAGTTAGATTTGTATACTTTATACCTTTATAGATATGCAAAAGAATATTTATTTGAAAAAAATGTTGATATTATAAAGATAAAAGAATTCTCAAATTATTCTAAGGTAAGATTTTTTGATAACTTCATATTTGAAAAGGATATTGCTCATAATGTAATAGAGTTTTATGAGTATTTAAAAAGAAGAAAATGCTTTAAGATTAAGATGTTGGTTCATAATAAAAAGCACTTAATATTAAAGTTTTGGTGTAGTTTTTCTTTGGAATATTGGTATGGATATAAAGAAGATGATAAAAGTAATATAATGAATTTTGAAAAGGTAAAAGAAGATATTTGGGCAAAGAAATATTTAAATATTTCTGATGAGGAAGAAAAGGAATTACGATTAAGATTTAAAATGAATAATTATATAAATATATAAATGAATCACAATATACAGTAATTGAATTTTGTATATTGTGATTTATTATTTTTTAAAGAGAAATTTAAATTAAGAGTAAGTATTTAAAGGCTGATGTTTAGTGAACTTTAAATAATCTTTTTTAGTTGATAAAAATATAATTAAAGAAAAGGTATAAAAGGTTACTTAAAAATGTTTAATACTTTTCCATCACAAGATTTTTTATTATAATTTAGTAATTTAAATATAGTAGTACCTTCATCAATTAAGTTCATATCTTCAATATAATTATTTTCCTTTATATTAGGGCCTTTAATCATAAAAATAGTTTTATAATCATTATCTTTTGGAAAATATCCATGAGTTGCAATATCATGTTTACCAAAAGTTTTTTCTATTATATTTCCTTTATATGAATTTATAAAGTAATAATCATCATTTGCTTCTAACATAAAGGCACAATTTTTATCAGCTCCAAAGTTTAATGCTTCATTAGTCGAAAATATAGATTTTATACAATTATTATTTTCTTTAGAAAAATTGTTTATTAAGTTATATAAAGTTTCTTTTTTTAGGGAAGAATTTTTGTTTATATAAATATAAGCAGACCCATCACAGTAATTACAGTATGTATCGAAACTTTTTATATTTCCTTTACTATCCAATGAAATAAGGCCATTTTCTAAAAATAATTTATTTAGTTTTATTACATAGTTTGCGTTTTTAAAACTATGATCTCCAAGAACTATTAAAGTGCTATCATCATAAATATTATTTTCTTTTAAAAAATTTATAACTTGAGATAGTCTATTATCTTGTCTTTTTAAAGCTTCTTTAACTTCATTAGAGTTAGTTCCAAATTTATGTTTATGGGCATCAACATCAGTAAGATGAACTAATATAAAATCAGCTAAATCCTTTTTCAAAACATACATTAAAGATTCAAAAGTAAAATTATCTAAATTAGGTTGTTTTAATCCATCTCTCAAATTCCCAAAAAGCTTATTAACTTTTAGTTGAAAAGGTATAGTTCCATTTAGTGCAGAAACTAATATTTGATTTTGCCATGGTCTATTAGCAAATATTTCTGGTAAATTTAAATCTAATGTTTTTGACTTTGCAGTAACTGGCCAAAGTAATGCACACGTTCTAAAACCTTTTTCTTTTGCAACATCATAAATAGTTTTTGATTTTATATATTTTTGCTCCCAATACCAATCAGGAGAATTTCTTTTAGGTTGTAATTTTATATTGTTAATAATTCCATGGTTTATAGGTAACATTCCAGTTGAAATTGATGTATGACATGGATATGTTAATGAAGGATATACAGATTCAACTTTATCTGAATATGAACTATCCTCAATCAAACCTTTAAAACTATGTAGTGTTTTTATATATTTAAAGTCATTAGTATCAATTGCATCGAAAGATATAATAATAAATTTTTCTTTCATAAAAAAATCCTCACTTTACTTAGTAAAATATTATAATAATATTTTACTAGTAATGTGAGAATTTTTATATAAGTTATTTTAATGTATGTTTATAACTCCAGATTCAGCTGATTTAATATTTAAAATATTTTTTCCGTTACCAAATTTTTTGCTATAAGTTTTTTTATCAAAAGTTTCATCATTAAGTGCTATTAGTTCGCCGTTACGAGTCCTTGCATTTAATGAATAATCACTTACATCTCCTCTATTGTATACATTTATTATTCCATGATCATTTGAAATATTAGTAGAAGAGCCTAGTTTAGTAAATGAAAAATCAATCTCTCCAGAATAACTTTCTATGGATGAAGTTCCAAAATATCCAGTACAATAAATTTTGCCATAATCATTTTTGATTTTTGAAGTTTTAAAATTTGAATTTGTACAACTTATATTTCCCATACTATCTATATTAACATTGTTTGCTGATGTATCAACAAGTTCGATTGATGAATTGCCACCTTTTATATTTAATGTATTTAAAGAAAAGTTAACTATAGATATTTGAGATGATTCTGTTTTTATAGTTAAATTTTTATTGTAACTTTTAGGAATAGAAAGACTTATTGTATTGTAATCTGGAGATAAATTTAAGTTTGCAGTATTAAAAGTTAAGGCTCTATCATTTTTATCAAATTTTAAGTCTTTAGAATTAAATTTTTTTATTACACTTTCTTTTCCTGAGATAGAGAATTCTAATAATAATTCATTTGAATCATTAGGATATATGTTTATATCAGAATGACTAGATAATATATTTATAGAATTTATATCTTTATTTAAATTAAATTTAGCTTGCTTTGTTGTTGTAACATTGTTTTCAAACCAAGTTTCTGCATTAAATAATTGAGAATTAAATCCAAAAAATTCGCTAGCTTCTTCTTTATAATTAGATAATTTATAATTGCTGTTATAAAGTATCGTAATAGAACTTATATATGAAACTATACAAATTATAAGGAGAACTAATAAAGTTATTTTATATTTCTTTTTTATAAGAGGTTTTTTCATATTATTTAGCCTCCTTACTAAAGATTTTTTTGATTAATTTGATTGTATAAAATAAAGCAAATTTTAATGCATAATAAGTTATCATTACAAAAAGAATAGTTAATGAAAGTGATCCTATTATAAACATTATTATTGAAGATGTAGGAAAGTCAGTTATAAAATTTGGTGTATTACTTGCACCTAATATAACAAGTCCCATTTTACCTAATAATATAGATATTCCACCAACATTTAAAGCTATTCCTCCAGCAATTACAGCTATAAGCAATCCAATTAATGAAATAAACAATGCAAAAGAAAAACCTAAAGTAGCTAAAATTATTGGTATACATAATAAACATAAAAAGCAGATTAAAGCTAGTTTAAGTAGTCCACGAGCATTTATTGAAAAGTTTTTAGAAAATCTTTTTTTAGTACTACTATGATTCAAATCGTTAATTTGAAATGGCTTTTTTTTGCTTTTATTATTAGAATCATTATTTAAATTATCTTTAGATTCAAAAGAGTTGTTATTTTCTTTTTTTATATCTTCAGATTTTTCATTAGATTTACTATTAGAATTGATATTAGATAAATCATTAGGGAACTGTTCTGTGTCATCTATATTTGTAGATGCAGTTTCTTCTGAAGCATTATAATAATCATCATTACTTTTGGTGAATTCATTTTTAGAGTAAAGATTTTTATAATGAATAATTAAGTCATATGGATTTCCAAGTTCCTCTATAATTTCTTCTTCGGTTTTTCCATTAGAAAATCCAGTTGTGAAATTTTCTTGATAATCAAAAATAATTTCAGCAAGCTTTCTATCAGGAAGTTCTTTAAGTCCATCAGCAAGTGTGGATAAAAATTCCGATTTAGTCAAGTTAATAACCCCCTATTTTAGCAAAACAAAAAGCTAATAGCTTTTTGTAAAAAAATTCATATTCATAGTATAAGCTTGGCTTAATGACAATGCAATAATTTCATAAGGATTTAAAGTTTATTTTAAGAGACTTAAGAATTTAATAAGATTTATTAAGAAATTAAAATAGATAAATTATTTATAATGTTTTGATGAATGTGGTTAATTTAAGAAGAAAATAAAAAGAATTTTATAAGTCAAATAGTAAATATATTGTTGATATAATCTAAAAGTTTTATATTTATTAAATGATAAAAATTCTTTTTATTTAAATGAAATGTTTATATATAGAAATATTTCATTTTTATATTAGAATTTAAGTTTTGAAATTTGCTTATACATTGATAATTCTTTTTCAGATGACACTTCCTCTAATGATTCATTCCAATCTTTATCAAACCTAATTTTAAATATTTCAATATGACTTGGCGAATTAACAGGTGCTAATGCAACATATTCAGTCCCACATAACAATTTCTGCTCTAAAATGGAATAATCCATTTTATTATTATTTTCATCTAAAAATGTCATTATGTTTCCAGTATTCAAAAAAATCACTCCTTAAAAGTTATATCACTATATTTTTCTACAAAAAAATATAATTATTCAAAAAAATAATCAACAGGCTGGAAATGGCTTGTACAAAGGGATATAGCTGAAGTGATGTTGATAATGTGGATAACTTTGTGATTTGTGTATATAGTATTTAAAAAATTTCCAAAAAAATCATAGTATAAAAATAACACAACATATATTAAAAAATAAAATAAACAATCAATATAATGGGTATTGTAGAAATAAATATTATTAGTTAGAATTTATTTAAGAAAAATAATTTATATTGGTGAAAAATGTTAACAGTATTCACAATGCTGTGGATAAAATCTGTGGATAATGTTGATAAGTTTTAAGGAGATATATAATGAATTATAATAAAGAAATAGTTGAGGCTAAGTTTATAGAAAGACCAAATAGATTTAATGCTGTTGTTGAACTTAAGGGGGAAGAGATAACAGTACATGTTCCTAATACAGGAAGATGTAAAGAATTGCTTACAGAAGGAGCTACTGTGTTTTTAAGAAAGGAAGACAATCCTACACGAAAAACTAAATATGATTTGATTTCAGTTTATAAAGGAAATCAATTAATAAGTATAGATTCACAAATACCAAATAAAGTAGTTTTGGAAGCTTTACAAGATAAGAAAATAAAAGAATTAATTAAATATAATAATATATTAAAAGAAAAAACTTTTGGGAATAGTAGGTTTGATTTTAAATTATCTGATGATAATGGGGAAGAGTATTATTTAGAAGTAAAAGGTGTAACATTAGAAGAAGATGGTCATTCAAAATTTCCAGATGCTCCTACTGAAAGAGGAAGAAAACATTTATTAGAACTTATAGAAGTAAAGAAAAGTGGAAGGGGAGCTGGTGTATTATTTTTACTTCAAATGGATAATATGAAAGACTTTGCTCCAAATGATGAAAGAGATATAGCTTTTGGTGAAGCATTAAGGGAAGCCAGAGATAATGGTGTAGATATATTTGTGTATGAATGTGAAGTTTTAATAGACTCAATAACATTAACTAAAAGAATTGATGTTAATTTTTAGAAAATTTACTTCTAAAACATAATATTGTATTTTATAATTAAATTAATAAATATAAAGTAAAAGGGAGTTATATATGAAGTATAAGTTTTGTCCAAAGTGTGGTAAAGAGTTAGAGATGGTTAAGTCTTGGGATGAAGGATATGTACCTTATTGCCCTGTAGATGATACGTTATATTTTGATACTCCAAAACCTTGTATAGTAGTAGGAGTAATTAGAGAGAATGAAATTCTTTTATTAAAGCAAAGTTATATATATAAAAATTCAAAAGTATTGATATCTGGATATGTAGGTCAAAATGAATGTGCAGAAGATACAGTTTATAGAGAGGTTCTCGAAGAAGCAGGTGTAGAAGTTAAAAATATAAAGTATTTAGGAACTGATTTTGTTGAAGATAAAGATTTGTTTATGATAACATTTATGGCTGATTATAAAAGTGGAAATATAAAAAAGTCAGATGAAGTTGAAGGAATTGAATGGATTAACATAAATGAAGCTATATCTCAAATGGAAGAAGATAAGATAGGTAAGAGAGTAGTTAATAAAATATTAGAAAATATGAAAGAAAAATAATTAAAATCAACATAACTATATAGTTATGTTGATTTTTTTAATGGGTTTCTACTCGTTCAACTTCTATTGTTAATATGTTATTTTCGTAGGAAACTTTTGATTTATCAACCATCATGCCAACTAAAGATAATTCAGAATCAAATTCGCTATCTCCTCCTAAGTGCCAATAATATTGTTCCACTTCATGTTGACGAGGAATATTAAGAGTTTGCTCTAAATTACTTAATGTTTCATTAGATAAATTATCAATTTTTGATTTTATTAAAATTACAGAAGTATTTCCTATAGTTTTTACATTTACATTTATATCAGTAGTATTGAAGTGATAACAAAATGACATAATTTCATTAATTATCTTAAGTTTTTTTTCAACTTTAAACTTCATTTGTACGGACCTCCTTTTTGAATGTTGTTATAATTGGTATTAAAATCATTGCTACAAATCCACCTGCAAGGCCATTATTATACAGGTTTAAACCTCCATGTAAATATCCAACATTTGTTACTAATGCAACATGAAGTATACCAGCTAGTATACCATATTGCCATCCAAATTTCCCCGATATTGGAGCAAGACAAGTACTAAAAAGTATTGCTAGTTGAATTCCAGGATCAGATACATTATATATGCTTATGATAGCTCCAAGTGTTGCACCAAACATTACTGGTACTATGTTTTTTATATGTTTCCCAAAACATCCAAAACCTATTATAGTAAATAATCCTCCAAGGGTTGGACCATTTAAATTACCACCAAATAATAGTAAGTATAGGCTTGAAAATAGTCCTATTATTCCCATATTAATATAAGATGTTTCGCCAAATAAAATATAAAAGTCAGAAACAAGTTTACCTGAAAAGCTAGTTATTTTCTTTAAATTATCCTTATTATTTTTCCCAAAGTAAATTCCTACACAAATTAAATAAATAGATATTATAAACATAAATATAAATAAAAAAGTATTGTTTCCTGTACTCCATATTAATTGAGTCTTAAAGTCTATGCCAAATATTCTAAATAATGACATAATAAGAGTTGCAAGTAATCCACACGCGAATCCTATATTATAAAGATTATATCCACCATGAGATGAAATACAATGAGTTGCTATAGGAGTTAAAATAAATCCAGTAAATATTCCGATTAGTGCACCTATAATTACACCTAAGAATACGTTATCAGAAAAGAAACTAAGTTGTGTAACAGTTGGTGCAAGTGTTGTTGATAATAACATAACTAAAGAATAATTCATTAAAGGTTGTTTTTGATATTTAGAAAATAGATAAACGCCAAACATAACAGGCCATATGTTAATTATATTTTTCCCAAAGAAAGAAAATCCAGTCATAAGCCATAATGCCATTATAGTTGAACCATTAGGTTTTATTTTTAAAGCAACTAATATAAAAATACTTATAAGACTTGTTAATGCTGCATTAATTAATGTAGCACCAATTCCAGCAATTTGAATATAATCAGTTATTAGTATATCAGGAGTTAGAATTATGTTTTTAAGACCATTAAATATTTCAGTTGGAGAATTAATAAAAAAAGCTGTAATTATAAAAAATAGATATATAGAAATTAAAATTCTATACGGGAGAAAAAATTTTTTTGCCTGAAGCATAAGCACACCACCTTTAAAGAAAATAGTATTATTTGTAAACATTATATTATAAAAAATGCATACTTATCTATAAAATAAAGAAATATTTTATTTAAATACAAAATAAATATTTTATTTAATATAAGTTGGATATATAATAAGTTGTAAAGCTAAGCAATGTAATTTTTGGAGGGATGAAAATGAGCAAGGATAATGAAAAATATGTTCCAGAGATATTAGGTACATTTAGGAATCATATAATTGAAGCACCTTCTGCCATAAGAAAGTGTAGTGGTATAAAAATATTTGGGAAAAGAATTAAATCAATAATGTTTTCAACTGATGTTGCTATGATAAAGAATACAAATGCAGATGCAATAATGGCAGTATATCCTTTTACCCCCCAGCCAAAAATAACTGAAGCTATAATAACAGCTGCTGATGTTCCGGTATTTTGTGGAGTAGGCGGTGGAATAACTCAAGGTAGAAGAGTTATTAACTTAGCTTTGGATGCTGAATTTAAAGGTGTAATAGGTATAGTAGTAAATGCACCAACGACAAATAGCGTAATAAAGAAGATAAGAAAAACAATAGATATACCAGTTGTTGTAACTGTTGTTTCAGAAGATACAGATATAGAAGAAAGACTAAATTCAGGTGCAACTATATTAAATGTATCAGGTGGAAAAAATACACCTAAAATTGTTAAGAAGATAAGAGAAAAGTATCCAATGGTTCCTATAATTGCAACTGGTGGAACTACTGAGGAGAGCATTTTAGCAACTATAGAAGCTGGAGCAAATGCAATAAGTTATACTCCACCATCTTCAGCAGAAATAATGGGAGATTTAATGAATATTTATAGAGAAAAAGAATATTAACAAATTGTTAATAAATAAAAGTGTTTGAATTTAAATAAATTTATAGTATCATAATTATTAAAAAATAATAATATATTAGGAAAGAACAAATCTTAGGGTAGAGGTGCCAAGATTAAGAGTAATCTTTAGGAGTTTTGCAGACTGTGAATAAAGATGAAAGGATGATTGGCCGAAGTTAAATTATAATGCAAATATAATTTTTCTGGGTATACATATAATATATGCATAACTGTCACATAACGTGGAGAGCTACAAGGATTTTTAAATTACTATATCAGTAAGTCTATTATAAAATTCATAGATTTAAGTTAGCGTAATTATAATACCTTAATGTCATACGTTATTACCCGTCACAGAAATTTTTCTGTGGCGTTTTGTTTTACTTAAATGAATTGGAGGAATTTAAATGAAACTATTTGGTAATATGAAGACTGAAGAAAACACATTAGTAATTGGAGGAATAAAAACAACAAAATTAGTAGAAGAATTTGGAACACCTTTGTATGTAATGGATGAGAATTTAATTAGAGAAAATTGTAAAAGGTATTTTGAATCTTTTAATTGTTCAGATAGAGGAAATAAAGTTGCTTATGCTGGGAAAGCATTTTTAACTTTAGCAATGTGTAAAATTATTGAAGAAGAGGGATTGTGTTTAGATGTTGTTTCAGGAGGAGAGTTATACACTGCTTACAAAGCTGGATTTCCGTTAGAAAAGGTATTGTTTCATGGAAACAATAAAACGTTAGAAGAAATTGAAATGGGAGTAAGGCTTGGAGTAGGAACTTTTGTAGTAGATAATTTATTTGAAATAGAACAGCTTAATAAAATTGCAAAAGATTATGGAAGGAATCAAGATATATATTTAAGAATAACTCCAGGTATTGAAGCTCATACTCATGAATATATAAAGACAGGACAAATAGATTCAAAGTTTGGATTTGCGCCAGTTGGAGATAATATAATAAATGCTATAAAAAGAGCTATAAGTTTGGAAAATATAAATTTACTTGGGCTTCATTGTCATATAGGATCACAGATATTTGAAATAACTCCTTATGAAGATGCAGCTGATATAATGCTTAATTTAATCAATAGGGTTAAAAATGAAACTGGATATATAATTAAAGAGTTAGACTTAGGTGGTGGATTTGGAATATATTATAGTGATGAAGATAGACCAAGAGAAATAGAAGAGTATTGTAATGCAATAATAAATAAAGTAGATAAAGTATGTAATGAAATAGGTTTAGAAAGACCAACACTTATTATAGAACCTGGTAGATCAATTGCTGGGAATGCTGGGATAACATTATATACTATAGGTTCAATAAAAAATATACCATCAGTTAGAAAATATGTATCAGTAGATGGAGGAATGACAGATAATATAAGGCCTGCATTATATAAAGCAAGATATGAATGCATAGTAGCCAATAGAGTTATTTATGACGCTAACGAGAAAGTAACTATTTCAGGAAAGTGTTGTGAATCTGGTGATATATTATTAAATGCAATAAAAATACCATCAGTTTTAAGTGGAGATGTACTTGCAGTTATGTCAACAGGAGCATACGGTTATTCAATGTCAAATAATTATAATAAAATACCAAAGCCAGCTGTTATTATGGTTAAAAATGGAAAAACTAAAATTATATGTAAAAGGGAAAGTTATGATGATATAATTAAAAATGAAGTAATTTAAATTTAACTTAAAGGGTATAAAGTGGGGAAGTTTATGGGGAAAAGATTTATAAGGGATATAGTTTGGCCTATTATTTTAGCGATAATAATAGCCTTACTAATAAACAAATTTTTAATATTTAAAGTAGAAGTTCCTACATCATCAATGGAACCTACTATAAAAATAGGAGAAAAATTTTTAGTAACTAAAGTATATAATTTTAACAATTTAAAAAGAGGAGACATTATAGTCTTTAAAAATGAAGAAAAAAATCAACTTATGATAAAAAGGCTTATTGGGCTTCCAGGAGATAGTATTGATATAAGAGGTGATGAACTGTATATCAATGGAGAATTTGTTAAAGAAGATTATGTAAAAAATCCAGATGGATATTTTGGTGAATTTAAAGTTCCAGAAAATAAATATTTTTTCTTAGGAGATAATAGAAAAAATTCAGCAGATTCTAGAGAATGGGATAATCCTTATATTCCTAAAGAAGATATAAAAGGAGAAGCACAACTTAGAATATATCCAATAAAGGAATTTGGAAGTGTAAAATAAAAAAACGGTATAATAATTTAAATAATTAAAATCAAAAGCGAAT
>NZ_AVSV01000021.1 GCF_000498355.1 Clostridium sp. Ade.TY
AAGAAGCAAGAGAAAGAGAAACAAAACTTAATAACCTCATAGATAAGTTTGCAGATAAATTTAACATTGTAGAAGATATTAAAGAAGATGTAGATACAATTAAAGATCATCTTTTTAATAATAAAAGTAAATAGAAAGAAGGAATTAATATGGATAAAATTTTAGAACCAATACTAGGAGCAGTAGCTATAGGAGTTACAGGAATATTAGTAGCAATAATTAAAAGTGTAGGAGATGTAGCCATTGAATATATAGGTAAGAAAAAACAAGTAGTAGAACAAAGATTACAACTAGATAAACATGTAGAAGAAGTAGAAACAGCTAAACAAATATGGAATATAGTAGAAGAAAAATATAGAATTACAGATAATATTAAAGACTTAGCTAAATCTAAAGCAGATGAATTTGATAAGTTATTGCTAGAAAAGATACCTTATCTTACTGAAAATCAAGTTAAAATGTTAAGACAAGCAATAGCTGGTGAAGTGAATAAAGGAAAAGCATTATTAAATGAAGATAATTTAAAACAACAAGCAACAGAATTAGTAAATAAAAATAATGCTTTAGAATCAGAAAATGCAGCACTTAAAAATAAATTAGCAGCTATATCAAGTTATGTACCAACAGAGCAAGAACAATAATCTTTGCTCTGTTTTATTATCAAAAATTAGTATAAAAATTAAAATGAGAATTTATTATATATAAGTTAGATGTAATAACGAGTTATAGATTCTCATTTTTTATATAAAAATAAATTAATGAGAAAGAAGGAATAAATTATGAAAATTAATAAAGTATATTTAAGAGGACAAGATGATGTAACAGGATGGAATGAACCAAATAAAATTATAATTCATCATCCAGAATATTATGGATCAGTTCAAGGATTGAATGATGTTATGAGAAATATGGGATTTACTATGATAGGATACAATTATTATGTAAGAAAAGATGGTTCAGTATGGCAAGGTAGACCAGTAAATGTTACAAGTGGTAATTGTTATGGTCAAAATCATAGCAGTATAGGAGTTTGTTTTGAGGGTAACTATGATAAAGATACATCTATGCCAGAAGCTCAATTTAATGCAGGTGTAGAGCTTATTAAATACTTAAAATCTAAATATGGAATAAGCGAAGTAAATGGACATAAGCATTATTACAATACAGATTGTCCAGGTAATAACTTCCCATTATCAAGAATGTTAAGTGCTGTAAAATCAAATAGTTCAGCTACTGACCATAGTAGTGGATTAGTTGAACAACACGGAAAATGTACAGTTATAGTTGATGAATTAATGATAAGGGAAAGACCTTCTACTAATTCAAAGGCAGTAGGTTCTTATACCAGAGGTGAAAGTGTAAATTACGACTATTATATAGATAACGAAGGTTATAGATGGATTAGCTGGATAGGTGCTAGTGGAAATCGTAGATATATGGCTGTAAGGGTTTTATCTTCTAATAAAAGATATGGTAAATGTGTATAGAAAGTAGATGATTTTATGTACAATATAATTATGTTAAAGATTAAATTATATAGGGTGGAATTAAGATTATATAAAATAATTAATAAGAGATTACCTAGACTATCAAATTTAATTAGAAAAAACATTAGCAAAAATATTCTTAATTTAGGTATTGAAATAAAAGAATATATAAAATAGTAAAAGAGCTGTAGGGATTAAGTTCCTTACAGCTCTTTTTTTATTGGATTTGAATTAGTAGTAAATTTAATGAATTTAATATTTGAAAAACTCTAATAACTTTATTGGATAAGTATTAACAGAGATATTTTTATTATTAACTATATTAAAAAACTTATTCATCATAAAACAAAAAGATCTGGAAGAATAATCTTACAAATCTTTTTGTTTTCCATTTGAGCATAAAGTAATATTTAATTAAATTGATAAAGGCATATCAATAATAAGCTAAGTAAATCTTAGATTATTATTGATTTTAGAGTTTAAATTATTATTGAAAAAACCTAGAAGTTAATTTATGAGTATATTATAAATTAAAATTTAAAATAAGAATAGAGTTGAAAAAGTATTTTAACAAAACGTTTACAAGAACTTGATTTAAGATTAAATTCATTATGTAATGATATTTTTTACTTCATTTTAAATGGAACAGTTTGAATAAAATAGTTATAATTTAAGGTAAAAGAGCTATAAGGATTAAGTTCCTTATGACTTTTTTTGTGATTACATATTCTTTATAGGAGAATAATTTTTATAAACCTCTTTCATTATAAAGTATATTTATTAAAGTAAATATTTAATATATTAAGTTTACAAAAATAGTATTTATATTTACAAATTATTTATTGTTAAACACAAAAAGAACTGCAAGAATAAATCTAACAGCTCTTTTTATGTTTTCTAATTGTGAAAAAGTAATAATTCAACTTTGTAAAAGTAATGACAATGATAAAAATATTATAAAATAAAAATATACTTATTTGATAAAAAATAGAAATAATTAACATAACGTTTACAAAGAAAGGTTGAACTTATGATATTATATTAAAAATACTTTATAATATAGTTAAATGGGGGATGTATGTTATCAGAAATTACTCAAATTTTAATATTCATTTTTAATATAATATTATTTGTAATAGCAGTAATAATTATAATAAAATGGATAAAAAATAAATAAATTAAAAAAATAATTGTAAGTTAAAAACCATAAAAGAGCTGTAGGAACTTAATCTCTACAGCCTTTTTGTTTTCTAATTTGTTTATGTAAGCGATGAAAAAATAGTATAGTTACTACAAATTAATTATATATTATATAAAATAAAAAAATCAACCAAGAGACTGGTGCAACTCAGTTGATTTTTTTCATTTAAGTTTGGCATGATATAAAAATATTTTAATATAAAATATAAAACAATAAAATATTAAATTACTAAAAATAAACATAATTTACAATTGATTAATAATTGTTAGTTTTGTCTATGCTAAAATATTCTTATAAATAACTAAGGAGGATTTTTATGGGATTTCTATTTGATAAAATTACTGAACAAAGAGAAAAAGAAATAAAAGAAGATATATCTAAACTTGGAGAATATTCTTTAGATAGTGATAAAGATGATATTAAAGAATTAAAAAGATTAATAAAAAATAATGAAGAATGTTTATTGATAGTATCAGGAACTGCATTTAATAATAACTGGAAAATAGCAATAACAAATATTAGAATCATACTAATAAGAAAAAAAATATTTAGTAATGGAATAGATGAAAAAGATATTTATTTAGAAGATATATTAAGATTAGATAGTAAAAAAGGAAAGATGTTATCAGAAGTAAAAATTATTTCAAAATATGAAGAGATTTTAATAACTAATTTAGGAACAGTGTATTTAAATATGTTTTTAGAAACAATAAACAACAATATTAAATCAAGTAGTAATGAAGCAATAGAATTTAATATAGAGTCTAAAGTATCTAAAAGACAGAAAGAAAAACAATATCAAAAAGATAGGTTAGAACAATTAGAAAGAGATCATATACCATATTGTCCTAAATGCAAGAGTACATCATTAACGTATGAAAATAAAAAGTTAAGTGTTGGCAGAGCTGTAGTAGGAGGAACATTATTTGGTGAGAATGGTGCTATCCTTGGAGGACTTACAAGCAAAAAAGGATATGTTAAATGTTTAAATTGTGGGCATAGATGGAAGTTATAATAAAAAGACTGGGAGTTTTTATTCCCAGTCTTTTTCGTCAAAAATTCGTCAAAAATATGTTAATGATTCTACTTATTCATTAACTATATATTAAGATACATTAATCCCTTAAAATGACACAATAACTAATGTTAGCTACGATTTTTCAAAAATTGATTAAATATATTTTTTTATGTGGGACAATGTAATGAATAATTGGAATTAGTATTTTTAAATATTAATGGTATATAAAAAAAGCAGTAATAGAAAATTTACTGCTTTTTTTATTCTAAGTTAATGAGAAAAATATAATTAATAATTATAAAAGTAAATAATACTATAAGTTTATAGGTTTTATTAAAGTGCACTTAAGGTTTAGTTTAAGAAAATGGTTCGAAATTTATTTGTTTAATTGATAATATTTATTTTTAGTATACATAATTTAATTGATAATATTTATTTTCAGTGTATATAATAAGTTCTATTTTATCTTTATTAGTTATTAAAAATATTTTATATAGTATTAGTATTTAAAGTGAAATTTATAATATAAAAGATATATTATAGCGACTAATGAAATTTTAATTTATTTTATTGTCTTAAATTCAAACCCTTTACTTTTAAAATATTCAATTATGTCAGGTAAAGCTTTAGCAGTTTCAGATTTACCATATGTATCATGCATTAAAACAACAATACTATCTGCATCTTTTCCAAGTTTATTTACACTATTTTTTAAATATGAAACTAATTCTTTAGAATTTTTTTTTCTGCCTTCTGCATCTCCATTTAATGCATTCCAATCAATATTTTTTATGCCAAGTTCATCTATTTTATTTTTAAAGTTTTCTTTTCCATTCCAAGTACGATATCCTCCTGGTAATCTGAAAATTCTAGTACAAAAGTCTTTACCTAATATATCTTTCATTAAATTATTATTTTTCTCTAAATCTGATATAACATTATCTACATTTATAGTTCTAGAAGGATAAAGATAATTATAATTATGACTATATGTATGATTTCCTATGGCATGTCCGTTCTTAGAAATTTCTTTTAACAGTTCTTTAGACTTTTCAGTTGCTATTATGGATTTACCTACTACGAAAAATGTTGCTTTGACATTATATTTTTTTAAAGTATGGAGTATATTTGGGGTGTTTGTTATTGATGGTCCATCATCAAAAGTTAAATATACAACTTTTTTATTATCTGATCTAATAGGATAATGTTTAAATCCTTTCAATAAATCATTTATATTTTGAGAAACGATTAATGCATCATCTGCATTTGGATCTTCTTTTAGTTCTAGATAATTACTGTTATCTAAATTTTCTTTTACAGTTATATTTTCGGCCTTAGCAATTTTAGGAGTATCAAATTTATAATTTTTTATACATAATAAAGAAAGTGATATAATTGATAAGGTTATTATTGTAAATAGTATTGTTTTTCTATTTTTGTACATATATAAGTCTCCTTTTAATATTAATTGATACTTTTAGTATTGTTATTAATTGAAATTTTATTCTAATATTAAATTGAACTAGATTTAATTAATAGGATTTTAAGGTATAAATAAATTATTCATAAATACAATATAATTTGTGTGATAAAATACTTTATGAAGTGTTATGTAATAAATATTTATATAAATAAGACTTTGTAAATGGAAAAAAATTCATAAAATTTATATGAAAAATTAATATAAGTAAAAACTTATTTATAACATAACATAATAATATTTCACTTATTTATATTTGGCATATATAATTAACGGGTAGAAAACAGTGGAGGTAAATAAATGAAAGTTAAAAATAGTTTATTAAATAAATTAGAAAATTATCCAATAGGAATATGCGGAACTTCATTAGCATTAATAACTATAGGTTCAGCATGGCAATTAAATGGAATTAAATTCTTTAAACCTGTAGCAGTTATATTTGCAATTATGGCCTTATTATTAATGGTTTTAAGAATATTTATATTCCCTAAAAAGATTTTAGAAGAATTAAAACATCCTGTTTTAGGAAGCTTTTATCCAACTATAGATATGGCTCTTATGTTAATAGCAGCCTACTTTTTAGATGTAGTGCCTAAAATAGCAGAAACTGTATGGCTTGCATGTATAGTAATACATTTTGTACTATTTATAGTATTCTCTATATTTAGATTTAAAAGCTTTAAATTAGAAGATATGGTTCCTAGTTGGTTTGTAATATGGATTGGGGTTGTTGTTGCATGTGTTACAAGTCCAGGAATGGGTCATGATAGCTTAGCTAGAGGATTATTTTATTTTGGATTTGTATTATATATAATTACATGGCCAATAATGTTATATAGAGTATTCAATCACAAGGCAATAGAAGAGCATAAATTACCAACAATAGGTGTAATGGCGGCTCCAGCGAGTCTTTGTATAGTAGGATATACTTCAGCATTTACAGTTATAAACCCTTTAATACTTTGGGTATTAGTTGTGATTTCATTTATAAATTTATTTATTGTTTATAGCTATATAATAGGATTTATAAGAAAAGGGTTTGCACCAACTTATGCAGCTTTAACATTCCCATTAGCAATAAGTGTAATGGCAGCTTATAAAGTTAGCAAATATTTAGGAAGTGGAATTTTACAATCTGTATTTAAAACAATAGGAGACCTTGAGATATTTATAGGTACAGGTGTTATATTATATGTTGTATTTAACTTCTTATTATTATTTGCAAAAGCAATAAATCCAAGATTAGAAGAAGCTTTAGAAAGAGAAGAACAATTATTTGGAACAACTGCTAAAGAAGAAACTTTACCAGATTCAGAAGTTGAAGAGTTAACAAAATAGTTTAAAAATAATAAATAATTACTTCTTTAAATTATTGACAATTTATCTTTTTAGTGGTATTCTTACAAACAAGATAACCTTTAATTTGATCCAGAGAGATCATTAAGGAAGTAATAGTAATGTAGTTATATACGGGATAATTACGCCTTCCTTAAATTTAAGGAAGGCTTTTTTTAAAGCTTTTTATGACAAGTATATAATTGCAAGAAAATATTTCCCTTTAAATTTAACACGGAGAGGTTAAGAAGGAGTGATATTATGTTAAAAAACAGACATTTAATAGACCCTATGGACTTTACTATAGGTGAATTACAAGAAATTTTCGAATTAGCACATCAAATTATAGAAGATCCAAAAAAATATTCACATATATGTGATGGAAAGATTTTAGCAACTCTATTTTATGAGCCTAGTACAAGAACAAGATTTAGCTTTGAAGCAGCTATGATGAGACTAGGTGGAAATATCTTAGGCTTTTCAGAGCCAAATTCAAGTTCAACATCAAAAGGTGAAACACTTGCAGATACAATAAAGATGGTATCAATTTACTCAGATGTAATAACAATGAGACATCCAAGAGAAGGATCAGCTAGAGTAGCAAGTATGTATTCAGATGTATCAGTTATAAATGCCGGCGATGGTGGACACCAACATCCAACTCAAACTCTAACAGATTTATTAACAATAAAAACATTAAAAGGTAATCTTGAAAACAAAACAATAGGAATATGTGGAGACTTAAAGTACGGAAGAACAGTACATTCTTTAATAAAAGCAATGTCAAGATATGAAGGAAATAAATTCGTATTAATATCTCCAAAAGAACTTAGAATTCCAGATTATATAAGAGATGAAGTATTAAAGAAAAATAATATAGAATTCAAAGAAGTTGAAAGATTAGAAGATGTAATATCTGAAGTTGATATTCTTTATATGACAAGAATTCAAAAGGAAAGATTTTTCAATGAAGAAGAATACTTAAGACTTAAAGACAGTTATATATTAGATATTGAAAAAATGAACCTTGCAAAAGAGGATATGATAGTTATGCATCCACTTCCAAGAGTTAACGAAATTGCTGTAGAAGTTGATAGTGATAAGAGAGCAGCTTACTTTAAGCAAGCTGAATATGGAATGTATGCAAGAATGGCATTAATATGTAAACTTTTGGGGGTATGTTAATATGTTAGAAATTACAAGTATAAAAAATGGATTAGTTATAGACCACATAAAAGCAGGAGTTGGAATTAAAATATTTAATCACTTAAATTTAGAGAAATCAGATTTAAGTGTAGCCTTAATAATGAATGTCCCAAGTAATAGATCAGGAAAAAAAGATATTATAAAAATTGAAGATATAGAAAGAATAAATTATGAAGTTTTAGCTATGCTTTCTCCTAATGTAACAGTAAATGAAATTAGAGACGAAAAAATAGTTAATAAAATAATACCAGAATTACCACAAAGGGTTAAAGGTATTATTACTTGTGATAATGTAAGATGTATAACAACTGATGAAAAGTATGTACCTCAAATATTCAATTTAGTGGATAGAAATGAAGCTACTTATAAATGTGAATATTGTGATCATATAATGACACTTAAATAAAATGAGGTGCTTAATTTGAATATTTTAATAAAAAATGCAAATGTAATAGATTCATGCCAAAATTTTTATGGTGATGTTTATATAGAAAAAGGAAAAATAAAGGAAATAGGAACTGATATAAATATAGGTGGAGTGGAAGTAATTAATGCTGAAGGATTAACATTAATGCCATCATTTGTAGATACACATGCTCATTTTAGAGATCCAGGACTTACTTATAAAGAAGATTTAGAAACAGGATCAAAGGCTGCATTAAGAGGAGGATATACAGGGGTTTGCCTTATGGGAAATACAAACCCTGTGTGTTCAACTAAAGAAGTCTTAGATTATGTAAAAGACAAAGAAAAGAAATTAAATCTTATAGATATACATCAGTGTGTAACTATAACAAAGAATTTTGATGGTAAAACAATATCACATTTAGAATGTTTCAAAGATGATGATAGGGTTAAAGCTATATCAGATGATGGTGTTGGGGTATCAGATTCAAGAATTATGATGGAAGCTATGAAATTAGCAAAAGAAAATAATTGGGTAGTTATGTCTCATGCAGAATCAGGAGAATTTTCAGATATAGATATGAGACTTGCTGAAAACATGATGACTTGGAGAGATATAACATTAGCAAAAGTTACTGGAGCAAAGCTTCATATGGCTCACGTAAGTACAAAGGAAGCTATGAAATACATAATAGATGGAAAATGTGATGGAGTAAATGTAACTTGTGAGGTAACACCACACCATATAGCACTTACTAATGATGTGAATAATTATAGAGTGAATCCACCAATAAGAGAGCATGAAGACGTAGACTTTTTATTAAAAGCTATAAGACACGGTGATGTAGATTGTATAGGAACAGATCATGCACCACATACAAAGGAAGATAAAGAAAAAGGATCTCCAGGAATGGTAGGACTTGAAACTGCATTTCCTATATGTTACACAAAGTTAGTTAAAGATGGAGTTATTTCAATTAATAAATTATCAGAAATGATGTCAAGAAATCCGGCTAATATTTTAGCAATGAATAAAGGGAATATTAGTATAGGATTAGATGGAGATGTTGTTTTATTAGATCTTAATAAAAAGATAGTAGTAAATTCAGATGAGTTTGAATCAAAAGGTAAAAATACTCCATTTGAAGGCATGGAATTTTATGGAGAAGTAGTGATGACTATAAAAGGTGGAAAAGTTTTATATAAAAAATAGTGAGGGGCAAATTATGAAAAGTAAGATTATAGATAAATTATATGATAGAGTTTCAGAAAGAGGAGTAGTTTGTATTGGACTTGATACAGCACTTGATTATATACCATCATTTATAAGAGAAGGTAAAAGTGATAAAGATGCAATTGTAGAGTTTAACAAAGCTATTATAGATGAAACAAGAGATGTTGCAGCCTGTTTTAAAGTACAAATAGCGTATTATGAAGCATTAGGAATGGAAGGATTAGAAGCTTACAAAGAGACATTAGCATATCTTAGAGGTTTAGATGAAATAATAATTGCAGATATAAAAAGAGGAGATATAGCAGCAACTGCAAAGATGTATGCAAAAGCTCATTTTGAAGGAGATTTTGAAGCGGACTTTATAACATTAAGTCCTTATATGGGAATGGATAGTATAGAACCTTACATTCCATATATAGAAAATGGAAATAAAGGTGTATTTAGCTTAGTAAGAACTTCTAATAAAGGTGCATTTGATATAGAGTATATAAAAGCTAAATCAGGAAGAAATGTTTATGATATAGTTGGAGAAAAAGTCTTACAATTAGGAGAGCCTTTCAAAGGAGAATGTGGATACACACCTATAGGAGGAGTTATAGGATGTACTCATGTAGAAGAGGGAGCAAAAATTAGAGAAAATTTAAAAGATATGTTCTTTTTAATACCTGGATATGGAGCACAAGGTGGAAAAGCTGAAGATGTTGCAATGTATTTAAATAATGGTAATGGTGGAGTAGTAAATTCATCAAGAGGAATTCTTTTAGCATACAAGAACAAAGAGGTAAGTGAGAAAGATTTTGCAAAATGTGCAAGAGAAGAAGCTATAAGAATGAGAGATGAGATAAAATTAGCTTGCAATAGATAGGAGGAAGTTTAATGAGCATAAACTACAAGAAGGTTAAAGTAATAAGCAATGATGAAATATCAAATGGAATATTTAAATTAGTAGTAGAAGAAAATCAAGATATAAAATGTGGTCAATTCTATATGCTTAAAGTTGACTGTGCATTACTTCCAAGACCTATAAGCATATGTGAAAAAGATGGAGATAATTTAACATTTCTTTATTCAGTAGTTGGAAAAGGAACAGAAGAAATAAGTAGATTAAAATCAAATGAAGAAATAAACATTACAGGTCCTCTTGGAAATGGATTTAATGTAAATGAAAAGCTTGGAAAAGTTGCATTAGTTACAGGTGGAATAGGAACTGCACCTATGCTTCAAGTTGCTAAAGAATTAAAAGAAAATGGAAATAGTGAAGTTATAGATTTATATGCAGGATTTAGAGATGAAGTATACTTAATAAATGATTTTGAAAAATATGTTGATAACATAAATTTAGCAACTAATACAGGAAAGCATGGAATAAAAGGTTTTGTAACAGATATTTTAGATGCTAAAAAATATGATGTAGTATTATGCTGTGGTCCTGAAATAATGATGAAAAAAGTTATAGAGTTATGCAAAGAGGTAGAAGTTAAAGTATATGTTTCAATGGAAAAACATATGGCTTGTGGAGTTGGAGCATGTCTTGTATGCACGTGTAAAACAAAGGATGGGCATAAAAGAACTTGTAAAGATGGTCCAGTTTTTGATGGATATTATGTGGAGCTTTAAGGAGGGGTATTATGTTAAAGGTAAATATAAATGGAGTAGAATTTAAAAACCCTGTTATAGCAGCTTCAGGGACATTTGGATTTGGACAAGAATACAATAACTTTTATGATGTTGGTATTTTAGGGGGAATATCAACAAAGGGGTTAACTTTAAATAAAAAAGATGGAAATAGTGGTATAAGAGTTTATGAAACTAAAGGTGGAATGATGAACTCAGTTGGACTTCAAAATCCAGGGGTTGATCATTTTATACAATATGAATTAAAAGATATGAAAAAATTAAAAACAAATATAATTGCTAATGTTGGTGGCGGTTGTATAGAAGATTATGAAATAGCAGTAAGCAAATTAAATGAAACTGATATAGATATGATAGAACTTAATATATCATGTCCTAATGTAAAGTCTGGGGGAATGGCTTTTGGAATAAAAGGTGATGTAGCATTTGAAGTTGTAGAAAAAATAAAAAAAATTACTAACAAACCTCTTATGGTTAAATTATCACCAAATGCTGAGAATATAGTAGATATGGCTTTAAAGTGTGAAAAAGCTGGTGCAGATTCAATTTCATTAATAAATACATTAAAAGGAATGGCTATTGATATAAATAAAAGAAAACCAGTATTTGATAACGTATATGCTGGACTTTCAGGACCTTCAATAAAACCAATTGCGTTAAGAATGGTTCATGAAGTATCAAAGGCAGTAAATATACCTGTTATAGGACTTGGAGGAATAAGTACTGCAGAAGATGCAATAGAATTTATGATGGCTGGGGCGTCAGCTATACAAATAGGAACTATAAATTTTAATAATCCATTAGCAGGAAAAGAAATAGTTGAAGGAATGAAAAATTTCTTAATAAAAGAAGGAATAAAAGATATAACTGAAATTATCGGAATTGTCTAAAAATTAACAAAAATTTGGAGGTTTTTTAAGATGAAAGCATATAAAAAAGCATTTATTGAGTTTATGGTAGAATGTGGAGTACTTACTTTTGGAGATTTTGTAACTAAAAGTGGAAGAAAAACTCCATTCTTTGTTAATACAGGAAACTACAAAAAAGGAAGTCAATTAAAAAGACTTGGAGAGTTTTATGCAGAAGCTATAAAAGAAAATTTTGATGATAACTATAATGTGTTATTTGGACCTGCTTATAAAGGTATTCCGTTAACAGTAACTACATCAATAGCTTTATCAGATCTTTATAATATAGACGTAGACTACTGCTCAAACAGAAAAGAAGTTAAAGATCATGGTGACAAGGGGATACTTCTTGGAGCGAAGTTAAAAGATGGAGATAATGTTTTAATTGTAGAAGATGTAACGACTGCAGGTACTTCAATATATGAAACAATGCCTATATTAAAAGGTCAAGGTGATGTTAATGTAGAAGGACTTATAATATCAGTAGATAGAATGGAAAGAGGTCAAGGAGAAGCATCTGCATTAAAAGAAATTAGAGAAAAATTTAATTTTAAAACATGTGCAATAGTTACTATGCAAGAAGTTATAGAATACTTACATAATAAAGAAATAAATGGAAAAGTATTAATTGATGATGAAATGCTTGAAAGAATAAATGATTATTATAAACAATATGGGGCTATAAAATAATAATTAAAATTAAATATTACTAAAATATGTTAAAAAAAAGGACTTTATGTTAAAAAAAAATTTACATTTAGTCCTTTTTAATTTAAAATAAAAAGTGAAAGAAATTTTGGGTTATGATAAGAAATTTCAGTTGAAAATAATTATTGACTGTTAAAATTTTATCATTTATAATCAAAGTATATTATTAATTGAAAGGGAGGCGACGCACAGTGTTTAATCAATGGGAAGGCTTTAAAGATGGAAGCTGGAAAGAACAAATAGACGTTAGAAACTTTATACAAAATAACTATACTCCATATGAAGGAGATGCTTCATTCTTAGCAGGAGCTACAGAAAATACTAAAAAGTTATGGGATGAGGTTAGTGAACTATTCAAGAAAGAAAGAGAAAATGGAGTTTTAGATGTTGATACTAAAACAGTATCAGGTATAGATGCTTATGAGCCAGGCTATATAGATAAAGCTATTGAAAAGATTGTTGGAGTACAAACAGATGCGCCACTTAAAAGAGCTGTTATGCCACAAGGTGGGATTAGAATGGCTGAAAATGCAGCTAAAGCTTATGGATATGAGGTAGATTCAAAAATATCAGAAATATTTACAAAGTATAGAAAGACACACAACCAAGGTGTTTTTGATGTATATACAGATGAAATGAAATTAGCTAGAAAGTATGGTATTGTAACTGGACTTCCAGATGCTTATGGCAGAGGAAGAATTATAGGTGACTATAGAAGAGTTGCATTATATGGTGTTGACAGATTAATAGAAGATAAATTAGAGCAAAAGAAAAGCTTAGAAGTTGGAACAATTGATGCTGATATTATTCAATTAAGAGAAGAAATAACTGATAAAATAAGTGCATTAAAAGAACTTAAAGCTATGGCTTTAAGTTATGGATTAGATGTATCAGTTCCAGCTAGTAATGCAAGAGAAGCTGTTCAATGGTTATACTTTGGATACTTAGCAGCAATTAAGCAACAAAATGGTGCTGCAATGTCATTAGGAAGAACTTCAACTTTCTTAGATATATTTATAGAAAGAGATTTAAATGCAGGAGTTATAACTGAAGAAGAAGCTCAAGAGATTATGGATCACTTCGTAATGAAACTTAGATTAGTTAAATTCTTAAGAACTCCTGAATATAATGACTTATTCTCAGGAGATCCAACTTGGGTTACTGAATCAATTGCTGGTATGGGACTTGATGGAAGAACATTAGTTACTAAGAACTCATTTAGAGTACTTAATACACTTTATACTTTAGGACCATCACCTGAACCAAATTTAACAGTTTTATGGTCAACTAGATTGCCACAAAACTTTAAAGATTTCTGTTCAAAGGTTTCAATTGATACAAGTTCTGTACAATATGAAAATGATGACTTAATGTTAGAATACTGGGGAGATGATTATGCTATAGCTTGTTGTGTATCAGCAATGAGAGTTGGAAAGCAAATGCAATTCTTTGGTGCTAGAGTTAACTTGGCTAAAACTTTACTTTACACAATAAATGGTGGTAAGGATGAAAAATCTGGAGTACAAGTAGCTCCTAAGATGGAACCAATAACTAGCGAATATTTAGATTATAATGAAGTAATCAAAAAATTTGATGTAATGACAGATTGGCTTGCTAATCTTTATGTAAATACATTAAATTGTATACATTACATGCATGATAAATACTCATACGAATCATTACAAATGGCTTTACATGATAGAGATGTATTTAGAACAATGGCTTGTGGTATAGCAGGTTTATCAGTATGTGCTGATTCATTATCAGCAATTAAATATGCTAAGGTAAAACCAATAAGAAATGAAGAAGGAATAGCTGTAGACTTTGAAGTTGAAGGAGATTTCCCTAAATACGGAAATGATGATGATAGAGTAGATGAAATAGCTGTATATCTTGTTAAGAACATGATGGATAAAATCAGAAAGAACAAAACTTACAGAAATGCATATCATACTCAATCAATATTAACTATAACTTCAAATGTAGTATACGGTAAGAAGACTGGTACAACTCCATGTGGAAGAAAAGCTGGAGAACCATTTGCACCAGGAGCTAACCCAATGCACGGAAGAGATTCAAGTGGTTCACTTGCATCATTAAATTCAGTTGCTAAGCTTCCATATGAGCATTCACAAGATGGTATATCAAATACTTTCTCAATAATACCAGATGCTTTAGGAAAATCAGCTGAAGAAAGAATATCAAACTTAAGTAATTTAATGGATGGATATTTTGGACAAAGAGCTCATCACTTAAATGTTAATGTATTTAATAGAGAAACTTTATTAGATGCTATGGAAAGACCGGAAGAATATCCACAATTAACTATAAGAGTTTCAGGATATGCTGTAAACTTTATTAAGCTTACTAGAGAACAACAATTAGATGTTATAAACAGAACATTCCATTCAAAAATGTAATGTAATTTAAAAGTATCCTCTGCTAATATATTTTTGGCAGAGGATATGTATTATAATTTTAAATAAATAAATTTTGATTTTTAAATAAATTATTTACTTAAAATTATAAATTAGGAGGTACATACAATGACAACAGGATTAATTCACTCAATGGAAACTATGGGGCTTGTTGATGGACCAGGAATAAGAGTTGTAGTATTTATGCAAGGATGTTCATTAAGATGTAAATATTGCCATAATCCTGATACTTGGGAATATGGAGTTGGGGAAAAAATTACACCAGAAAATTTAGTTAAAAAATTAAAAAGATATAAGGCATATTTTGATACATCAAAAGGTGGAGTCACTTTTTCAGGTGGAGAGCCACTTAGACAGCCTGAATTTTTAATAGAGGCATTAAAGCTTTGTAAAAAGGAAGGAATACATACATGTATTGATACTGCAGGTTCTGGAATTGGAATGTATGATGAAATATTAAAATATACTGATTTAGTTCTTTTTGATGTAAAAGATGTTACTAAAGAAGGATATAAAAATGTAACTTTAGTTGATATGGATGAATCACTTAAATTTATAGAAGCAATGAAAAAAAATGAAACGAAAATGTGGATAAGACATGTAGTAGTACCAGGACTTACTGATGGCGAAGAACATATAAAAGAATTTAAAGAGTTTATAAAAACATTTGATAATGTTGAAAAGGTAGAGCTTTTACCATATCATTTGCTTGGAGTAAATAAGTATGAAAAGATTGGTATAAAATATCCATTAGAAGGTGTTGAAGCAATGGATAAAGAAGTGATTAAAAAATATTATGAAATAATAAATGAATAAATTAATTTTTAGGATAGAATTAAGTTGTAATTTATAAATTAATTCTATCCTAAATTTTTAGTAAGAATTAGCTATTTTAGAAAAATATCCATGAGGAATAATTTTTCTTTTTAACCCTTCAATAACGACTAGATAAGTTGCTGCTGTATCGAATCTAGCATCGTGGTAATCAGAGCTTCCACCAAATAGTTGTTTTGCTTTAGTCTCTATTTGATCTTTTGTTATATTTAAGTAAGATATAACTTCTTCTAATTTTGGATTTTTATATGTTCCGTTAGGCTTTAATATTTTGCATACATCTCTATAATAGTCCATAGTACAGAATGTTCTTTTAGGTTCATAATTAGCACCTAAAAATATAAGTTCGCTATGTAAAAACTTAATATCAAAATTAACATTATGGCCTATTACAAAGTCTGCATCCATAAAATCATCTATAAATTCAGAGACAGTATCTTCAAAATACATTCCATTTGAAAGTTCATATAATTTTTCTAAAGAAAATCCATGAACTGCTTCTGCATTTGGATCCATTTCATCAACTGCAAAGAAAAAGTTCTTACCTTCTGTTTTTTGTGGCTTTGTACTTGTATCAACAGTTATATAACTAAGCTGGCATATATGACCAGGACGTATACTAGTTGTTTCTGTATCGAAAAAAAGTAGTTTCATTTTAAGATATCCTCCTAAGTCTTTTGAGTATAATAAATATTATATACCATATTTGTTAACAATAAAATAACAAATAAAGTATAGTAAAACAGTAAGAATTAATTGAAAGTGATTATTGATTATAGTATAATATGTAATATAAAGAGTAGTAAAAGAGAAAACTAATATGAGATAAATAGATATAGTGATTAGGAGTGATACAACATGTTAGTAGAAGGAAAAAGAAAGGTATCTATAATTGGTGCAGGTTTTGTAGGAGCTACAACAGCATATGCATTAATGAATAGTGGAATAGCAACAGAAATTTGTATTTATGATATAAATATGGATAAGGCTATGGGTGAAGTTATGGACTTAGTTCATGGTACATCATTTGTAAAGCCTGTTAATATATATGCAGGATCATTAGAAGAAACAAAAAATTCTGATATAGTTATAATTACAGCAGGAGTTGGACCAAAAGAAGGAGAAACTAGATTAGACGTTATAGATAAAAACTATAAGATATTTCAAGGATTTGTTCCAGAATTAGCAAAGCTTAGCCCTAATGCTATACTTTTAGTAGTTTCAAATCCAGTTGATGTATTAACTTATATAACTTATAAATTATCAGGATTCCCTAAAGAAAGAGTAATTGGTTCAGGTACGGTTTTAGATACATCAAGATTAAAATATGTTTTAGGTAAATATTTTAGCGTAAATAATAATAACATTCATGCATATGTAATTGGGGAACATGGAGATAGTGAAGTTGTAACTTGGAGCAATGGAAGAATTGGTGGAGAAGACTTTGATATTTATGCTAATCAAACAGGACTTTCTTGGGATGAAGAAACTAAAAAAGTAATAGAAGAAGATGTTAAAAATGCAGCTTATGAAATAATAAATAGAAAGAAAGCAACATATTTTGCAGTAGCACTTGCTGTAAATAGAATAGTTGAAGCTATATTTAGAGATGAAAATAGCATTTTAACAGTTGGATCATTATTTGAAGGTCAATATGGAATAGAAGATATGTATTTAGCTATTCCAACTATTGTAAATAGAAAAGGAGCTAAAGAGATTATAGAAATACCTTTAGCAAAATCAGAAGAAGAAAAACTTAAAAAATCAGCTGAAATATTAAAATCACATTTAAATAAGTGTCATATTTAATATTTGATAATAAAAGCACTATTTAATTTAAAATAGTGCTTTATTTTTTTAGAATTTTTGTATATAATAATATTCAAAATCAAAGGAGGGCTATTTATGAAAGTAGAAGGAGTAATAATTCCAGAAGATTACAAAAGTAAAACAACACTAATTGAAACAGAAATGCATATAAAAAGTATTAAGGATTTCTTTGAGAAGAATTTGGCTGATAAGTTAAATTTAATAAGAGTTTCTGCACCGCTTTTTGTTGATGTAAAATCAGGATTAAATGATAATTTAAATGGAGTAGAAAGACCAGTTAAATTTGATGTTTTAGCAACTAATGAAGATGTTGAAATAGTACATTCACTTGCAAAGTGGAAGAGAATGAGTTTACATAGATATAAATTTCCAGTTGGAAAAGGTTTATATGCTGATATGAATGCTATAAGAAGAGATGAGGATCTTGATAATATACATTCAATTTATGTAGACCAATGGGATTGGGAACTTATAATGAATAAAGAAGATAGAAACTTAGAGTTTTTGCAAAGTGTAGTTAAAAAAATATATAGTGTATTTAAAGATACAGAGAAGTATGTTAAAGAAAATCTTTTAGATATTGAAGAAGAATTGCCAGAAGAAATATTTTTTGTAACATCACAACAATTAGAAGATATGTATAAAGATTTATCGCCTAAGGAAAGAGAAAATGCTATATGTAAGGATAAAGGGGCAGTCTTTATAATGCAAATAGGAGATAAGCTAAATTCTGGAGAAAAACATGATGGAAGAGCACCAGATTATGATGATTGGAAATTAAATGGAGATATATTATTTTGGAATAAAATATTAGACAGTGCTATTGAATTGTCTTCTATGGGAATAAGAGTAGATGAAAAATCTTTAAGTCGTCAGTTAAATGAAGCTGGTTGTGAAGAAAGAAAAGAACTAGATTTCCATAAATCATTATTAAATGGAGAATTACCTCAAACTATAGGTGGTGGAATTGGACAATCAAGAATATGTATGTATTTCTTAAGAAAGGCTCATATTGGAGAAGTTCAAGCATCAGTTTGGGATGAAAAAAATTATAAAATTTGCAGTGAAAATGGAATAGAATTATTATAAACAAATAGGACTACAAAATTGTAGTCCTATTTGTTTATATTTAAGTTTAATTAATAAAAGTTAATGTTTGAATATATTAGAATTTAATAGTCAATAATACAAACATAATATTAAAGAAAGGAAAGTATGAATTTGTATCATACATAAGTATTATGAGGCTTTTAAATATTTTAATAATTTTTATTATGATAATGGTTGTTATAAAGTCTATAACTCCATTAATAAATAAGATGGTTACACTTGAAGATGAAAAAGTTAAATTTAAAATGAAAGTTAAAAAAGAAAGTATAAATAATATGACTGGACTTGAATTTGAATCTTTTTCAGCATGGTTTTTTGAAGAAGTATATGGGTTTAATGATATAGTTATTACACAAGCAACGAATGATGGTGGCGTTGATTTAATTATGACAGATAATAATGGAGAAAAAATATATGTTGAGTGTAAAAGATATAATAAATTTAAAAGGGCTAGTAAATATGAATTTAATGAAGATGAGGAATATGACTTTATAATTGGAAGAGAGATATGCCAGAAATTAGTTGGTGCAATGACCTTAAATAATATAAAAAAGGGAATAATAATGACTACTGGAGATATTAATAAAAATGCTCTTAATTACGTAGAAAAATTAAGAGAAAATAGTGGTGTAGACATAAAATTTATAACAATGGAAGAAATAATAGAAGGATTTGAAAAAGTACAAGAAGATTTGGATTATTCAATTGAAGTTGAAATATAAGAGGATATAAATTAATTTATATCCTCTTATTTGTATTTAAAATTAATTTTTAAATGTTATTTCACCACTTATAACCTTTTTTATATTTCCATTTGAATCTTTTATTATTAATTCACCAAAGTCATCTATGCCAAGACAAGTAACCTTTTCTTCTTTTCGTAAAGTTATTAATGTTGCTTCTTTATTAATTAACATAGAATTGTTTTTACAAATTTTTATTACTTCAGATAAATCATTATTATTTATGAAGTTATTATATAAGAATTCAAAGTTATTTAGAAATTTAGCTAAAATTTCAGATTTATTAAATTCAGTATTTTTCTCTAATAATAAAGATGTAGCTGTATTTAAGTCATTTGTAAAGTCTTTTTCATTAATATTTATATTAATACCTAATCCAACTATAATATAATTAATTTTGTCCATATCAGCATTCATTGTAGTTAATATGCCACAAACTTTTTTATTATTTATATAAATATCATTTGGCCATTTAATTTTACATTGTATATTAAGATTTAATAGAACTTTTACCATAGCTGCAACTGTTATTAATGTTATTTTGTTACCTTCGTTTGGAGAAATGTTTGGTTTAAGCACAAAGGACATCCAAAGTCCACCTAAGGGAGATTGCCACTGTCTATTAAATCTACCAGTTCCATTAGTTTGAGTTTCAGAAACTATTACTAAACCATCTTCACAATTATTTTGAGCTAAATCTTTTGCAACTAAATTTGTTGATGTTACTTCTTTATAATGTAATAAATTTCTACCAATAAATTTTGTGTTTAATAGCTTGTTCACTATTTCTATATTTAATGTGTCAGGAGATTTTATTAATTTATATCCTTTATTTCTAATAGCATCAATTAAATAGCCTTCTTTTTTTAATGAATTTATATGTTTCCATATAGAGTTTCTAGATACACCTAAAAGATTACTTATATATTCACCAGAAATATAATCATCGGTAGATAATAATAAGTCTAATATTTTATTTTTCATAATTGCCTCCAAGGAAAAATTTTTTATTAATTATATTATAGACAAAAAATGAGTAAAATAATAAAAAAAGTAGCTTAAAAATAATAAAAACAAATAAATTTTAATAGAAATGTAATTTTATAAGTGCGAATATACTGGTTTTATGTCAAAAAGTCTATTATAATGTTATTAGTTAACTGAAATTAACAAAATATTAATTTAATAAAAATTATTTTTAAGAAAAATTCTTAAATTTTTTAGGGAGGTAAAATATGCAACAAAAGGGAGATAAGAAAAAAGCAAATTCTACTGAAAAAAAGAAAATGTCTAAAAAGAAAAAGGTATTACTTTCAGTTGGAATTGTATTTCTTCTTATTATACTAGGAGTTGGTGGAGCTTATATGTATATAAGGGGTCAAATCTACCAAGGAAATCCTAATGGAGAAGAAGTAACTTATGAAGAGCAACCAGGCATTACAAACATACTACTTATAGGAACTGATGCTCGTAAGTTAGATGAAGCTGCAAGAGCTGATGCTATTATTATTGCAACAATTGATAACAATAATAAAAAGTTAAAGCTTACTTCAATTATGAGAGATACTTTAGTAAATATACCAGGTCATGGAGAACAAAAAATAAATGCTGCACTAGCATTTGGTGGACCAGATTTATTAATGAAGACAATAAAAGAGAATTTCAATTTATCATTAAATAAATATGTAATGGTTAACTTTAATGGATTTACATCAATTATTGATGCTGTTGGTGGCATTGATGTAGATGTACATGAGTATGAAATAAAAGAGTTAAATAAATTTATTGGAGAATATGAAAAGGTAAAATCTCCTAAGATAGAAAAACCAGGAATGCAACACTTAGATGGTCAGCAAGCTTTAGCTTATGCAAGAATAAGAAAAGTTGGTGATGGAGATTATGAAAGAACAGAAAGACAAAGAAGGGTAATAGATTTAGTAACACAAAAGTTTAAAGATTTAAGCGTTATTAAATATCCATCAGTTATGGGAGAGTTATTACCATATGTAAAGACTAATATAGAACCAGCTATGATATTAAATTATGCATATACTGTTTCTAAATTTCCAAGTCTTAAATTTGAACAATTAAGAGTTCCTGTAAGTGAAGATATTTCATGGGGAGGACTTTATAAAGATAAAGGTTGGGTTTTAATTATAGATAAAGAACAAAATGCTAAAATAATGGATGACTTTATATTTAATAATAAGAAACCAACAAAAGATAGTTATAGTGTGGATGTGTGGAAATCTAAGCTTCAAGAATATATGGGAGCTAATGAGGAACATATTAAAGATAATGGACCTCTTCAAGAAAAAGATGAGGATTATATTCCACCTACTAATAATTCAAAAACAGAAATAAAACCAAATAACAATGGAAGTGGAAGTGGAAACTCAAATAGTTCAAGTTCTAATAACCAAAGTAAACCAAAACCACAACCAAAACCAGAGAAGCCAAAACCACAACCAGAACCGGAGAAACCAAAACCACAACCAGAACCGGAGAAACCAAAACCACAACCAGAGAAACCAAAACCAGAACCAGAGAAACCACAGCCAGAACCAGAGAAACCATCAAATTCAGAACAAAATACTTCAAACAGTAATAAATAATAAACTTTATTATAATAAACAAGACACGGCTTATTTTTAAAAGCTGTGTTTTGTGTTATAATACTATAAAATGGAAAAAGGAGAATTTTAGATGGAGTTTTTATTAGGTAAAATAATGATGCTACCTGCTATACTTATAGGTTTTACATTTCATGAATATGCTCATGCTAAGATGGCAGATAAGCTTGGAGATAAAACACCAAGATTCCAAGGAAGACTTACATTAAATCCTATTGATCATTTAGATCCTATAGGTACTTTATGTATATTGTTTTTTGGAATAGGGTGGGCAAAACCTGTACAAGTTAATCCATCAGCTTTTAAAAATTATTATAAAGATGATTTAAAGGTAAGTTTAGCTGGTCCTATTGCAAATTTAATAGTAGCATTCTTTGGAATGATATTATACACTTTAATTTTCATATTAGGTACTTCAGGAGTATTAGGAGGAACTTTATTTTCAGTTCTTTTTAATATGGCATCTCAAATAGTGTGGTTAAATGTAGTATTATTTGTATTTAACTTATTACCACTTCCAGGACTAGATGGATTTAGTATACTTAGAGATTTAAGTCCAAAACATTTCTATAAAATATCAGATAATATTTATAGATATCAATTTATAATATTTTTAGCTGTAATATTCTTTGCAGGTCCTATAATTAGAATACCAGCAAATTTTATAATGAATTTATTATCAAGTATTGTAGGAACAGTATTTGGATTCTTTTTTTAAAAAAACAGTTAGCAAAATAAAATTTGCTAACTGTTTTTATATTAATCTACTTTTTCAATTATTAATTCTTTGCCATATATTTGTTTAAAGGAATATGCACTTCTCATTGCTTGACGAATTTCTAATTCTAAATCAAGTGATGATTTTAATTTAAGTACAACAGAATCAGGTAAAATATCAACTATTAATTCTTTAACAGCACCACCTAGACTTCTATCTAAACTTTCAGCAATTTTTATTATAGAACCTAAATATTCTATTGCATTAATATCTATTCTATTTATTATAGAACTAAATTGCGGATATGGCATATGATAGGAATTATTTCTATGAGATGCAGCAACAGTAGCACTTATTAATAAATCTTTATGACTAAGACCATTTATAGATGAATTTAATATAATATAAAAGCTATGCTTATGATGATTATAATAATCTATACTTATGCCACAATCATGTAACAATGCTGCAGTTTTTAATATTTTTTTATAATTATCATCTAGTTTATGAATAGGCTTTAAATTATCAAATAAATTCATTGCAATATCATAAACATTTTTGGCATGATTTTTATTTATATTAAGTTTATTCATTATACCTTTTATACTAAATATAAGCATATTTTTTTCATAATCGTAATGTTCATCTATATACTTATACATAATACCTTCACTAAGATCTTTAGATGAAGTTGTTAAATTTGTTATATTACTATATTTTTGTAAATTTTTTAAAATACAAAGTCCTGAAACAATTATATCAGCACGTTCGTGAGGTAGTCCATAAACTTGATAACGTTGTTTTAAGCATTTACATTTTAATAGGTTATATATTTCTTGTACATCTATATCAGTTAAGTTATAGTTATGTTCTATATCAAGAGGATAACGCTTTCTATATCTATCTATTTTACCAAGGCATTTAATAGTTCCTCCAACACCAACTATAGATGGTGAGTCACATTCTTTAAGCCATTTACATTCTTCTAAACAATCCATAACTTTATTTTTAGCTGATTCAATATTTTGATTTAGTATTCTATCATGTAATTCATATTCGTATGTAAGATTTAAAGTACCTATAGGCATTGAATGGCATTCTTTTATTTCACCATCTTTAACCCAGGCTAAATGAGTTGATAATCCTTCTATATCAACTAAAAGGTAATTATCAAAGTAAGTAGTATTAGAAATTCCTAAGAAATTAAAATAAATTTCTTTTTCAATATCTAATATATTTACATCTATATCTAATTCTTTTTTTATTAAATCAAAAAGTATAGTGCTGTTTGAAGCATTCATAAAATCTTCAGTAGCAATAGCTATTATTTTTTCAGCACATGATATTTTGCACATAGATTTAAATGTTCTTAAAGTTGATAGGGCAGTATTTAATTTATCTGATGATATTTCGTTTCCATATACTAAATCTTGGCATAATCTAATTGATGTTTTTAATTCATCAATCGGTCTAAAATAACCATCATCTTCAACTTCATTTAATGTTAATGTAACTGAGTTAGCACCTATTTCAATAACACCAATTCTTCTCATAATAAACTCCTTAAATAATAAATTTTACATATAATTATATAGTATACATTATACAACATTTTTTTATTATATGTTATAAATAAGAATATTTAACTATTTGTTGACATTATTATAATTATGTATGTATAATATAATGAAAGAAAGTAAAATATAAATTCAGTGAAGAGGAGAGTAGAGTAATCGATTCTTTTAGCGAACAAGGGATTTGGTGTAAGCCTTGTAGATAGATTATTTGAAGAGAGCCTTGGAGAAGCACCTGAAATGAGTAAGGATTGCCGCAAATTCAAACTATTTGCGTTAACAAAAAAAGAGTGGCATTACTTTATGCAAAAAGAGTGGTACCGCGGAAATTTTATGATATTATTCCGTCTCTTATTTTATATAAGAGGCGGTTTTTTATATTTTACGGGAAATATTAAGGAGGAACAGAAAATGGATTATAAACAAATAATAGCAGAATTAATAAGCAAGCATGTTGATTTAGATGTAGAAACAATAAAAAAACTTATAGAAATACCACCAAAGTCAGATATGGGAGATTACGCTTTTCCTTGCTTCCAATTAGCAAAAGTTATGAGAAAAGCTCCAAATATGATAGCTGAAGAATTAGCTTCAAAGTTAGATAAAGAGGGTTTTGAAAAAATAACAAGTTTAGGACCATATGTTAACTTTTTTGTAGATAAAGCTTCATTTACTAAAACTACAATAGAAACAGTATTAGAAGAAGGAGACAAATATGGTAGCTCAAATATTGGAGAAGGAAAAACTGTATGTGTTGAATATTCATCACCAAATATAGCAAAACCTTTCCACGTAGGACATCTTTTCTCAACTTCAATAGGTAACTCACTTTATAAGTTATTCAAAGAAGAAGGATATAATGTAGTTGGAATAAATCACTTAGGAGACTGGGGTACTCAGTTTGGTAAACTTATAGCAGCTTATAATAGATGGGTTGATGAAGAAGCTTTAGAAAAAGATCCAATTGGAGAATTATTAAGAATATATGTTAAATTCCATGATGAAGCAGAAAAAAATCCAGCATTAGTTGATGAAGGAAGAATGCACTTTAAGAGACTAGAAGATGGTGAACCAGAAGAAACAGCACTTTGGGAAAGATTTAGAGAATTAAGCTTAAAAGAATTTAATAGAGTATATGATCTTTTAGGAATTCAATTTGATTCATTAGCTGGTGAAGCATTCTACAATGATAAGATGCAAGTTATAATTGATGAATTAAGAGATAAAAATTTACTAACTGAAAGTAATGGAGCTCAAGTTGTTATGCTTGATGAATATAATATGCCACCTTGTATAATATTAAAAGGTGATGGAGCTACTATATATGCAACAAGAGATTTAGCTGCTGCAAACTACAGAAAGAATACTTATGATTTCTATAAATCAATATATGTAGTTGGAACACCACAAGCATTACACTTTAAACAATTCTTCAAAGTATTAGAGCTTGCTGGAAAAGATTGGTCTAATGATTGTGTACACGTAGGATTTGGATTAGTTAAGTTTAAAGATGGTGGAATGTCAACAAGAAAAGGTAAAGTAATTCTTTTAGACGAATTATTAAATGAAGCTGTATCTAAAACTTTAGAAGTTATAAATGAAAAAAATCCAGATTTAGAAAATAAAGAAGAAGTTGCTAAGAAGATTGGTATCGGAGCAGTTGTATTTACTTACCTTAAAAATTCAAGAGAAAAAGATATTATATTTGATTGGAAAGAAATACTTTCATTTGAAGGAGAAACTGGTCCATATGTTCAATATTCATATGCAAGAGGAAATAGTATATTAGAAAGAGCTTCAGATGTTGATTTAACTAATGTTGATTACAGTAAGTTAAATTCAAAAGAAGAATTTGAATTAATAAAGGCATTAGAAGTATTTAAGAAAAATATACATTCAGCAATAGAAAAGCTTGAACCATCAGTTATTTCAAGATATGTAATAGAAGTTGCAAAACTATTTAATAAATTCTACAATGCTCATTCAGTGTTAAATTTAGAAGATGAAGAACTTAAAAAAGCAAGACTTAGCTTAGTTAAAGCGAGCTTACAAGTTATTAAAAATGGATTAGCTCTATTAGGAATAGATGTTGTAGATAAAATGTAATAAATACTATATAAAAAGCTAGGGAATATGTTATATTCTCTAGCTTTTTTACAAAAATATTTAAACTATTTTAATATTGTTTTATATATGTAAAGTTTTTATTATTTAAGAATTTTACAGAGAAAATGTGGTATAATTTAAAATATTTGATAGTGTATTAAGAGGAGGTGAATTATATGAATAGGAGGAACTCCATATATAAAAATGTTTTAATAATAGCAATAATAGCTATTATAGGTTATAAAATTGTTGATAATTATGATGTCTATTTAGCAATATTTAAAAAATTATTAAATGTTTTAGCACCGTTTTTCTATGCTTTAATATTTGCATATGTGTTAAATCCTTTAATGAAAGTTTTCCAAAAAAGGCTCAAGCTTAAAAAAGGAGCAGCAGTTGGGCTTACTTATTTATGCGTATTAGTTGTGCTTTTTGTAATTGGTTTATATGGAATACCAGCTTTAATAGATAGCATAGTATCAATAACAAAAGAAATACCTAGTTACGTAAATACAGTACAAAGCTGGGTTAATGATGCCCTTCAAAATGATAAATTCTATGCTCTTATGCAAGATGCAGGAATACTTAAAACTTTAACAAGTCTTTCAGCTAAGATAGGAAGTGTAGCAATTTCTGTTTTGGAAGGAGCTGCAGGATCTCTTTTAAGTATAACAACAGGAATAATTCAAATTGGATTTGGACTTTTAATATCAATTTATTTATTATTAGATAAAGAAAACTTTATAAAACAAGCAAAATTAATTGTTATAATGATATTAAAAGAAAAATGGGGAACAGCATTAATTAATTTATTTAGAACATATAATGCAATGATAGGAACTTATATAGGGGTAAAAGCTGTAGATTCAACAATAATAGGTTTTATTTCCCTTGTTGGACTTGTAATATTAAAAGTACCATATGCTATATTACTTGCAATATTTGTTGGATTTACTAATATGATTCCTTATTTTGGACCTTTTGTTGGTATGGTTGTATGTGCTTTAGTAGAAGTATTTGTATCACCAATGAAAGCTATAGTAGTATTTATATTCTTATTAGCTGTTCAACAATTTGATGCTTGGTATTTAGAACCAAAATTAGTTGGTACTAAAGTAGGTATAGGACCTTTCTGGATAATACTTGGAGTAACTATTGGAGGAGGATTCTTTGGAGCATTAGGAATGCTTCTTGCATCACCAACAGTTGCAACAATAACTATTTATTATGATAGAATAGTTAAGAATTTTAAAGAAAAGCATGAAGATGTAGATAATTTAATAGATTCATTATAATTGATAAATAAAAAAAGCTGCTTTATAAGCAGCTTTTTTTTTATTTTTTTCTAGAAGGACAGTTCTTATGACAAGAACTACAATTACATTCGCCTTTAGATGATTTTTTTATATTTTTATATATTATGTATGCAGCTACAGCTGCAATTCCTATTGTTATAATAATTTCAACCATTTTATATCACCTTACCTTTAAACAAACAGGGAAGCTACATTGTAGAATATAAATGCCACAACCCAAGCAAGAACTAATTGATATACAACAGAGAATATAGTGAATTTAGTACCATATTCTTTTTTCATAGTACCTATAGTTGATACACAAGGTACATATAATAAAGTAAATATTAAGAATGAATATGCTGAAATTGCTGTAAAGAATTGAGGTAAAATAAGTTTTAAATCACCATTAAAAATTACTTCCATTGAAGAAACAACAGTTTCTTTTGCTAAAAGTCCACTAAGTAATGATACTGATGATTGCCAATTTCCAAATCCTAAAGGAGCAAAAATTGGTGCTATAAATGAACCTATAGATTCAAGTATACTTTGATCAACACTTTCAACCATTCCATGTAAATTAAAGTTTGATAAGAACCAAATAACTACACTCATAGCAAAGATTATAGTTCCAGCTTTCTTTATAAATCCCTTACCTTTATCATAAGTTTGTTTTGCTATTGATGAAAGTTGTGGAATTTTATAATTAGGTAGTTCAATTATAAAAGGTTCTTCATCTTTTTTAAATATAGTATTTTTAAATAACATACCAATTAAGAATGCTACAACAACTCCAAGTAAGTATAATGAGGCAACTACTAGTCCTCTATGCTCAGTAAAGAATACTGAAGCAAATAATGCATAAATTGGAAGTCTTGCATTACATGACATAAGAGGTACAAGTAATGCTGTAAGTTTTCTATCTTTTTCACTTTCAAGAGTTCTTGCGGACATAATAGCAGGAACAGAACAACCAAATCCAACTATCATTGGAATAAATGCCTTACCTGAAAGTCCCATCTTTCTCATAAACTTATCCATTAAGAAAGCAACTCTTGCCATATAACCACTATCTTCTAAAAATGTTATACAAACAAATAATGCAAGGATAACTGGTAGAAGAACTAAAATTCCTCCGACACCGCCAACTATACCATCAACTAATAAAGATTGGAACCATGGTGATGTAGAAGCAAGAACAGTATGTAGCCATGGGATAAGTGAATCATTTAAAAGTCCATCTAATAAATCTGAAATAGGTTGTCCAACCCATGAAAATGTGAATTGAAACATAAATGCCATTATTAGTATAAAAAGAGGATAAGCTAAAAATGGATTTAAAAATATTTTATCTAATTTTTCAGTTAAATCTTTTTTATTTGTATCTTTCTTTTTAACACATTTATGTAAAATATTTTCTATATAATTATATGTATCTTTTTCATTTTTAAAATTAAACTTAGAATTATCAGTATTATTTATAAAATTATTCCCTTTTAAAGTTTCTTTAATTAAATCAATACCTTGAACTTTCGCAGCTATAATAGGTATTACAGTAACTCCAAGTTCTCTTGATAAATCTTTATAATCAATTTCATAACCTTTATTATTAACAACATCAATCATATTTATGGCAAGTACAATTGGTTTATTAAATTGCTTAAGTTGAGTTGTTAAATAAAGATTTCTAGATAAATTTGATCCGTCTACAATATTTAAGATGATATCAACATCATCTTCTTCTAAAAATTTTTTTGCAACTTTTTCTTCATGAGAAAAAGTATCCATTGCATAAATACCTGGTAAATCTACTATTTTTAAATCGTCAAAATAACCTTCTTTTTTTTCAACAGTAACACCTGGCCAGTTACCAACATATTGTTTTGAGCCAGTTAATGCATTAAAAAGAGTAGTCTTACCGACATTTGGATTTCCTAGCAATGCGATAGTTTTCATGTTTGTCCCTCCTAAAGTCAATAAACTATATTAAGCTGATAAAATTATATTTTTAGCATCCTTCTTTCTAATAGCTAAATCAAAACCTCTAAAATTAATAACTACTGGATCTCCAAGTGGAGCAACAGTTTTTAATGTTACTTCAGTTCCTTCTATACAACCTAGAGCTAATAATCTCTTTGTTAATTTATTGTCACCTAAAATATTTTCTATAATACCATGTTCACCCGGTTTTAAATCTATTAATTCCATAAAATCACACCTCACAATGAAAATCATTATCATATAATTATAATATCATTATATGGATTTAGAAGTCAATGTTTAATATAAAAATATATACATAAAAATTTTGGAAGTGCAAAAACTAAGTAATTAATAGAGTATATTTTCAAAAAGAACAATTATATGTATAATATAAAGAAATATATTAACATAAGAAAAAAAGGAGGTCTTATTATGACTAAAAATATAGCGGCTTTTTTTGATATTGATGGAACATTATATAGAGAAGGATTAATAACTGAAGTATTCAAAAAAATGATAAAGTATGAAATTATTGAACCTGAAAAATGGTATAATGATGTAAGGAAAGATTTTGAAAAATGGGATAGAAGACAAGGCGATTATGATACATATTTATTAAAAATGATAGATATATACATGGATGCTATAAAGGGATTAAATAAGCATCAGATAGAATTTATTGCTAAAAAAGTTATAGAGCAAAAAGGAGATAGAGTATATACTTTTACAAGAGATAGAATTAAGTGGCATAAAGAACAAGGACATATACTTATAACTGTCTCAGGATCACCAATAGAATTAGTTAAAGAAATGTCATTAAAGCATGGTTTTAATGATTATAGAGGTGCAGAATATATATTAGATGAAAAAGGAAGATATACTGGTGATGTTATTCCAATGTGGGATAGTGAAAGCAAAGAAAAAGCAATAAGAGAATTACAAGAAAAATATGATATAGATTTAGAAAAAAGTTATGCATACGGAGATACTGCAGGAGATTATACTATGCTTAGTAAAGTAGGGAATCCATATTGTATGAATCCAACAAAGGAACTTTTAAGAAAAGTTACATCAGATAAAGAATTATCAGAAAGAATAAATGTTATTGTAGAAAGAAAGGATGTAACGTATAATCTTAATGTAGGGGATATACAATTTGAATAAGAAAGAGTGATACTGTGATTATAAAGGAAAACATTATACCTGTAGATAAATTTGAAAAACAATATTTTTTAGAAAATGAATATGAAATTTTACCTGAGGAAATTATATTTTTTGATTTAGAACATTATGTTTATAAAAAACCTAAATGTATAGGGGTCTTTGGAGCATGTGTATATAATAATGAAAGAAATAGTCTTCATGTAACTCAATATATGATAGAGAATAAAAGAGAGAGCTTAGATATTTTAAATTTAGCATTGAGATATTTTGAGGATATGAAGAAAAAAGGTAAAAAAGCAATATCTACATTTTCAGGTAATAATGATTTTACAGTTATAAATTACTTATTCAATAAAAATAAAATAACATATAACTTTAAAGAAGAATTTATATCAATAGATCTTCAAAAGGCATATGAAAAGGATATGAAAACCTCTATTGGTCTTAAAAAGTTAGAAAAAATATTTGATATAGATAGACAAGGTGAAGTAATAAGTGGCTCAAATTTAGCCAAGACATTTCATAAAGTTATGAAAGATAGTGATTATGTAAAGAGAATGCCACAAGAAAAAATAGAAAAAATACTTCTTTATAATGAACAAGATGTTGTAAATCTTTATTATATTTATACTAATTGGAAAAGATATATAAAAATAGAAGAAGATAATGATAAAGAAGAGTTAGATAATTTAGATAAGGATATTATTTTAAAAGAAGAAATTATTAAAGAAGATAAAGTTGACTTAGAAGAATTTAAAAGTTTAGAAGCTTTAGAAATAGATAATAAAGAAAACACTTAGGTATTTTTTAAATACCTAAGTGTTTTCTTTTAATTTAATTTTGTTATTTTAGTTCCATTACTTTGTAAAACTATAGTTCCATCTTTATCTGTTCTATAAATTTTAACTTTTAATTTGTTTAAATTAGCTAAAGTTTCTTTATGAGGATGACCATATTTATTATCAACTCCACAAGAGATTATCCCAATTGAAGGATCAACTTTTTCTAAAAATTTATATGATGTTGATGTTGAAGAACCATGATGTCCTAATTTCAATACATCTGATTTTAAATTGTAATTTTTATTTAAAACATAATTTTCTTCAAGTTTTTCAGCATCTCCAGTAAATAAAAATGAATTTTTACCATAACTTATTTTTATTATAGGTGAATAATTGTTCATATCAGTATCTTTGCCATAACCATCTTCTTTAGGTGAAAAGACTTGAACTTTAGTATTTTCTCCTAAATCTATAGAGTCTGTACCTTCTTTAATTACATTAATTTTTAAGTTTTTTTTCTTCAAAGAATTTATCATATTTTCAAAACTTTTTGTAGTATGTGTAACTTTAGGTGAGTAAAACTTACCTATTTGATATTTATCAATAACTTCATCCATGTTACCTATATGATCTTCATGAGGATGGGTTGCAATTACATAATCTAATTTTTTGATTTTCAATTTATCTAAATAAGAAATTAAGTCATTTTCATTAGTTCTAGAACCTGAGTCGATAAGTACATTCTTGCCATTTACTTGTATAAGTTCAGCATCTCCTTGACCTACATCTATGTAGTGTACAGTCATATTTGATGTATCAGAATTTTTAGATATAACATTAGAATCTTTACATCCAAATAGAAATAGTGATAACATAGAAATAATTATTAAAAGAGATGATTTAAATAATTTTTTCATTTTATTCCCCCAATCTTAATATTTACTGTATCAGTTTATCATCATATTGTATAATGATAAAGGATAAGTTTTATTATATATAATAAAACTTATGGGGAATAACACATTTTTATAAATTTAAAATTTTTTTAAGAGGTGAAGTCATGCAAATATTTAAATTTATTAAATATGGAATTTATATGCTATTTGTTAGATTAAAAGGAATTAAGTTTAAGCATATATATAAGAAAAAAGGAGAAGAAGAAGCTTTTAAATATGGACAAGAGGTCTTTAGAAAGTGGAGTGAGTTCACTATAAATATGACAGGAATGGATATTGAAGTAAAAGGATATGAAAATATACCAAAAGAAACATGTACATTTATAGGAAATCATAAAAGTATTTTAGATATACCAGTACTTAAACATGCAAGTCGAAGAGATGTAGGATTTATTGCAAAAAAAGAAGTTTTAAAGGTTCCAGTATTAGGTTTTTGGGTTAAAAATATGAATTGTGTTGCTTTAGATAGATCTAATCCAAGAGATGCTATAAAGGTTATAGCAAAGGGAGTTGAATATTTAAAGAAAGGGCATAATATGGCCATATTTCCAGAAGGAACAAGATCAAAAGATGGAGAGGTACATGAGTTTAAAAAAGGAAGCATGAAACTTGCTGTAAAAGCAAAGGCACCAATAGTTCCGGTTTCAATTGATGGAACATCAAAATGTTTTGAAGATAATAGAGAATTTATTCCAGGAAAAGTTACTATAGTTTTTGGAAAACCAATATATACAGATAATTTAACAAAAGAAGAAGAAAAAGGTTTAACTGAAAGAGTTAGAGATGAAGTTATAAAAAATATGATAAAGGTAGATTAGGAGTTGTTTTAACAACTCTTTTTTTATAAGAAAATATAAATTTTTAAGAAAGGTATCAAAGATACTTTTTAGTATAAAGAAAATAAAATTTATTAAAATAACATTTAGAAATTAAAAATACTTTTTAACAAAAATTAAATTAATACATATTTTAGATAGTATTAGTTACTATAATAATGTGATAGAAAAAAATACACGAAAAATATATTAAAAAATTGGCTTAAAATATGTGTTTTGTCGGAATTTGATAAAAAATGAAAAAAAATTATTCACAAAATTTCAAAAAGTATGTTATAATGAGTTTAAATTAATGAAATTTAAGAAAAAATGCAATTTTTACGTCGAGAAAATTTCATGAGGGGGCAAAGATATGCAAAAAGAGTTTTCAATAAGCAATGATAAAGTTATAATTAATTTTACCGCTAAATACTGTAAAACATTTGAATCTTTATTAGAAAGTGAAGGTTTTAGAAGAGTATTAGAATCTTATTTAAGGGTGGCTAAAAGAAAAAATTCGTTAAGTTATAGATATTTAAAAACAGGCTTAAATAGTGGAGAAACTAGTGTATTAAGAGATAATTTATCTAAAATATTAAAGTTTTTAACAGTTATGAGTGTGGAAGAAATATGTGAATTTAATTCTGAGTATAAAGGGCTATTAGAAAAGAAAGATGAATTCATAAGATTTGTAGAAGAATTTTATTTATTTTGGAGAAGACTTGAAAGATATACATTGATACATGGTGGAAAAGTAGAAAATGGATTAGCACAAGTAAGCTTTACTGAAGCAAATGATGGTTTATCAAAATTAATTTTACGTTTCTATAGAAAGATAGAAAAAAATGTTTTAGGAGTTCAACCAAAGGTATTTAGACAAATACCAGCAGGTGGAAATTCATGTATTATGATAAATGATATAATATGGCCTATTCCAAAGGGATATGAAGTTTTAGAGGAAATACCATTTATAGATAGTATTTTATTAGAAACTCCATTTATAACATATCCAAAGAGAAATACTAGAACAGGTATGTTTAGTGAAACAAAAGAGAATCCATTAAAGTATTCTAGAATGAGTAAAGATCATTGGTTCTGTTATCCAGCAAAAGTTGGAGAACTTTTAGCTTATATATACTTCCATAGAGATTTTATGGAACATGGAATTACTTTATGTAATCTTTTTGAAATGGCTAGAAAAGAAGAGTGTAGAGGTAGAAAACCAGATATGATTTATGTATTTGGTGGAAGAGGAGAAGATAAAGATCCTAAGACTGTATTTTATGATGATGAACAAAATGATATAATGCTTGGATATGTTAGTTATTCAGATGAAATTGATTATTTTGGCTATATGAAGAAAATGACACTAACTCTTCATAATTTAATAATGATAAAAAGAGGAAATCTTCCAATACATGGTGCTATGGTTAATATAGTATTAAAAGATGGAAAAACAGCTAATGTAGCAATAATGGGAGATAGTGGTGCTGGAAAATCAGAAAGTTTAGAGGCATTTAGAACTTTAAGTGAAGAATATATATCAGATATGACTATAATATTTGATGATATGGGAACATTTAAGCTTAAAGATGGTAATATATATGGATATGGAACAGAAATAGGTGCTTTTGTTAGACTTGATGATTTAGATCAAGGTTATGCATTTAAAGAAATGGATAGAAGTATATTTATGAATCCAGATAAAATAAATGCAAGATTAGTTGTTCCAGTAGCTCCATACAATGCTATCATAGAAGGATATAAAGTAGATTTATTCTATTATGCAAATAATTATGAAAAAGTCGAAGAAGGTAAAAAATCAATAAGTTACTTCAATGATCCTAAAGAAGCTATAAAAGTATTTAAATCTGGTGCAAGAATGGCAAAAGGAACTACATCAGAAACAGGATTAGTTGAATCATACTTCGCAAATCCATTTGGACCTGCACAAAAACAAGAAGAAACTAATAAGTTATTAGATAGCTATTTTGATGCTATGTTTAAATCAAAAATTAAAGTAGGTCAAATAAGAACTTGTTTAGGTGTTAATGGTCAAGAAAAAGATGGTCCTAGAGAAGCAGCTTTAGAGTTATTTGAAGAAATTAAAAAATTATAAATAAAAAATAAAAAGCTTAGGCTATTTTATATAGTCTAGGCTTTTTTTATTTTAATTAATGATAATTAATTTCAATTGATATATATTTTAAAGTATTTATAGTTTAATTAGAGTATTTAAAAGATAATTTAAATATATTAGCAATTTTATGAATTGACAGAGAAATGGAAATTGAATATATTATAAATAGTGATAATCATTATCAAGGAGGTGCTTTTTTGATTAAAGAAATAATTAATTATATTTATAAAAATAATGATTTTTCAGTTGAAGGTATAGCTAAAGCATTAGATATAAGTGAGGATATTGCAAGTGAATATAAAAAGAAGTTAGAAAGTGGAGGGTACATAAAAAGAGAAAGTTGTTCAGCTGAAAAATGTAAAGGATGTAGTTGTGGATGTAGCGATAAGATTCTTAATCCAATAATAAAGTGGGAGGTTACAAGTAAAGGATTAAAATTAATTAAATAAGATGAGGTGGTATATATGGATAAAATAAGAAATTTAAATATAGGAGAAAAAATAATTGTTAAAGGGCTTAATAAGGAAAGTTTAGTAAAGAGAAGACTTATGGATATGGGAATAACTCCGGGAGTTTTAATAGAAGTAACAGGGAAGGCACCACTTGGAGATCCAATAGAAGTGATAGTTAGAGGTTATAAATTAACTTTAAGAAAAGAAGAGGCTGATGCCATTTTAATATAAGGAGGAAATTATATGATTCCAATAACATTTATGGAAGAAGGGAAAAGGGTAAAGATAAAAGATATTAAAATTGATGATAAATTTAGCAAAAGAATTAATGAAATGGGAATAAGTAAAGGAAGCTTAGTAGAAATAATAAAAAATGATGGGGATTATATGATTTTGGGAGTAAGCGGATCAAGGTTTGCAATTAGTAAAATGATGGCACAAAAGATACTATCAGAATAATATTTAGGGGGATATAAATAATGAAAATAGCTTTAGCAGGTAATCCTAATTGTGGTAAGAGTAGCATATTTAATATTTTAACTAAATCAAGGCAACGTATAGGTAACTGGCCAGGAGTAACTGTAGAAAAGAAAGAAGGTATATTAAAATATAAAAATAACGAATATACTATTATTGATTTACCAGGGACATATAGTTTAGGTGCATACTCCGAAGATGAAATAGTTGCAAGAGACTATATTATAAAAGAAAAACCAGATGTAGTTATAAATGTTGTAGATGCTTCAAATTTAGAAAGAAATTTATATTTAACGGTTCAATTATTAGAACTTGGAGCAAATGTTGTACTAGCTCTTAATATGATGGATAGTGCAAAGGAAAAAGGTATTGAAATAAATTCAAAGGAATTATCAAAAAGATTAGGTATACCAGTTGTAGAAACTGTAGCTACTAAAAAAGTAGGAATAGAAGAATTAATAGAGAAAGCAATAAATTTTAAAAAGGAAGAAAAAGAAAATTTAAATTTAAATGACAATTTATTAAATAAGGTAACTGTTATAAAAGATAAAATTAATTGTTCAAATAATAATTTTGATTATGAATCAGATTGGATAGCATTGAAATTATTAGAAAATGATAATTACGTAAAAAGTTACATAGATGAAAAAGGTTTAAATGATATTATAGTTTTATCAAATAAGTTAATTGAAGAATATACAGAATTAGAGGGAATAGATCCAGAAATGGCTATAGTTGATGATAGATATAGTTATATAAATAATATAACTAAAGGTATTTTAAATAAGCCTAAAAATTCTACAAAAACATTATCAGATAAAATTGATAAAATAGTTACAAATAAATTTTTAGGAATACCAATATTTGCTGTAATTATGTATATTTTATATTATATCACTTTTAAAATAGGAGGCTTTTTACAAGAATGGGTTGCTGGTTTAATTGAAAACTTAGGGACTTTTGTCGTAGGAAAACTTGAAGTTATAGGAGCTCCAGAGTTTTTAACTGGTTTTGTTAGTGGTGGAGTATTTGCGGGAGTTGGGGCTGTCCTTAGTTTTTTACCCCTTATTATGGTTATGTATTTATTAATGGGGCTTTTAGAAGATAGTGGATATATGGCAAGAGCTGCATATATTATGGATAAAATTATGAAATCATTAGGATTACATGGAAAAACATTTGTATCAATGATAATAGGATTTGGATGTAATGTTCCTGGAATTATGGCAACTAGGACTTTAGAGAGTAAAAAAGATAGAATGATTGCAATACTTATAAATCCATTTGTATCTTGTGGTGCTAGACTTCCTATATATGTAGTATTTATTGACGCATTTTTCCAAACGCATGCAGCACTTATTCTTATAAGTCTTTATGTATTAGGAATTATTATAGCATTAATTTGTGGAAAAATATTAAGTAAAACTATATTTAAAGGGGAAACATCATACTTTGTAATGGAACTTCCAAGTTATAGAGTACCTTCAATTAAAAATGTACTCACTTTAACTTGGGAAAAGGGAGGGGCTTTTGCTAAAAAGGCAGGAGTTATAATATTCCCAGCAGTTATAGTTATTTGGTTATTATCTGTACTTCCATTTGGAGTAGAGCAATATGGAGAGGCTTCAATTTTAGGTAGAATAGGTACATTTATAGCACCAATTTACGCATTAGCAGGTTTTGCAACTTGGCAAGCATCGGTAGCACTTTTTTCTGGAATAATTGCAAAGGAAACAGTTGTTGCAACACTTGGAATGTTATACGCTGGAGTTTCAGAAGGCGCTGAACTTACAACAGCGATAGCTGCACATTTTACACCTCTTTCAGCTATGTCATATATGGTAATGACACTTTTATTTACTCCTTGCCTTGCAGCACTTGGAGCAATAAAGAGAGAAACAAATTCTTTAAAATGGACTATCTTTGCTGCTGTAGGAACATTTATAGTTGCATTAATAGTATCCACTATAGTTTACCAAGTTGGTTTACTTTTAGGATTTAGATAATAAAAAAGATAAGGTAGATTAAAAATAATCTACCTTATCTTTTTTTTATTAATCATGTATATATCTGCTTTTTGCAAAGAAAGAAATAGCATAAAGTCCTGCAATACCTACAATGGAATAAATAATTCTACTTATTGCAGACATATCTCCAAATAAAGTAGCAACTAGATCAAATTGGAAGAATCCAATTAATCCCCAGTTAACTGCACCAATTATGACTAATAAAAGTGCTAAGGTATCAAGAAATTTCATAATAAACACTTCCTTAAAATAAATTTTGTCTATAATATTTTTAACTATTTAAGGAAGAATTATACTAAGTTTTAAAGAGTTATATTTCTATCTATTGGTTGAGATAGAGATATGAACGTATCAGTTCTTTGAATACCTGATATATTATTAATTTTATTCAATAATATATTTTGTAAATCTTCGATGTTTTTACATGATAATTTTGCAAACATTGAATAGTTACCAGTAGTTAAGTGAAGTTCAACAACTTCAGTAATACTTTGAATTTGCTCTATAACAGTATCAAATGATGATGTTTTATCAACATATATACCAACAAAGCAACAAACATCATAGCCTAGTTTTGGAAGATTAAGAATTATACGAGTTCCTTTAATGATACCCATATCTTCCATCTTCTTCATTCTAACGTGAATAGTACCACCGCTTACGTGACATATTCTAGCTATTTCTAAATATGGTGTTCTACAGTCTTTTATTAATAAATCTAATATTTGTAAATCTAAATCGTCTAATTGTAAATGTGTATTTACAGCCATTAAACCACCTCTTGGATAATAATCTATAAATGTTATGTACTCTATAGTCAAAATATATTCTATCAAAAAATATATAATTCAGAAAGGTAAAAATGATAAATGTTTAAAATTTTAAAGAAATATTATTATTTTAATAAGAAAGTACCTATTTAGAGGGTAATTAAATATAAATTTAAAAAAAGTTAATCTTTTAACCTTTACACTTGAAAAGATTTGCAAATTAAATTAAGATATTTATATAGCTAAAAATAGGAGGGCAAGCAAAATGCTAAATATAGTTTTACAAATATTATATATCGTAGTAATGATAGCAATAATACTTGGGGTATACGCTCTTTGTAAGAAATTTGTATTTCCCAAAATTCGTATAAACAAGTTTATACCATTAGCTGTAGCAATTGTATTATTTATTATTCAAATATTTGGAGTTGTGAAAAATCAATGGGGAAGTTTAGCTATAACAGTTATTATAATCGTATCTTTCTTATGGTTTATGGACATACATCAAACTGGTGGTCCCAAAATAGATAAGAAAATAGTTATTAAGCCAAAAGCTAAACCAAATAGAGCTAAACATTTAAAGAAATAAAAAAATCCAAAGTAAGAACTTTGGATTTTTTTATTCTACAAATATAGGAGAACTTATAGCAATTCTATTGTCTTCTTGATATATTTTTACTAAAAACCATTTTTCATTATTTTCTATATTATGTTCATAGATATATTTAATTTTATGAAGTTCTATATTATCTATTGAGTGAAGAACAGTGCCTCCATTTGTTATTATTTCTATTTTATCTATTTTAAAATAAGGATCTTCTAAAATTATAGAAAATTTTAAAGAGGAAAATGATTTATTTAATATTCCGCCCATAAAAGTATTGTTTGCAAAGAAGTAAAGTTTTAAGCTTCTACTTTCTGAAGAAAAAGTGTGTCTCTTTCTAAATGCATTTACTAAATTTTCTTTATTAAATTTTGTACATACAATTCCAGTTAAGTTATCAAAATCTCCAAAATTCAAATCTTTATTATTTTGACTATTTACAGCACCAAGTTTCCAACCTTTATCTAAAAGCATAAAATAATAGTTTTCACGTCTATTATACCTTTTGGAAAATTCACCACTACAAATCTCAATTGAAGTTATAATATTATTTAAAATTGGATTATAAGGTAGTGATACAGTTGTTTTTAGAGGGCTTTTCATTATTAAAAATGCATCATGATTTCTAAGCATCCATAATATTAATAAATTTATATCTTTAATTTCACCTAAAAAATAAGATTTAGAGTTAACAATATACATATCACCATAAGGGATAGTTTTGGCTTCAAATCCTATAAGGGGTATAAAGCTTTCATGTTTTTTATAAAATTTTTGGCTTGTTTTTTGAAGAGATGACCATTTACTTGAGTTTTGCATAAAATCTTTGAAAAAATTATTTTGATCTGTAGTGATTAAAAAATTTAGCTTATTATGATAGCAATAACTAAAGGCTTCATAAGGAGAAACCTTACCAATAGAATAAGAAGTATAAGCATTTGGTATTCCATAAAATATATTAATTTGTCTTGGACTTAAAAGATTATTATAAGATTTTTTACCCATTATTTATTACCTTTAAAATTGATTATAGTTATATATAGTTGTATATAGGATAAAATAATGACAATAATTTATTTAAATGATAAAATAATATAAACAGTTAAAATGGAGATGAGAATATTATGATAAAAAGTTTTAGAGGAATTGAGCCTAAAATTAACGAAAGTGTTTATATATCAGAAAGTGCTGATATAATAGGTGATGTTACTATAGGAGAAAACTGTAACATTTGGTTTGGAGCTAGATTAAGAGGGGATATGAGTAAAATACAAATTGGAGATAGAACTAATATTCAAGAAAATTGTGTTTTACATGGAGATACAGATTTTGAAACATATGTTGGTGATAATGTAACTATTGGTCATGGTGCTATAGTACATGGATGTAATATAGGCGATAATGTTTTAGTTGGAATGGGTTCTATAATTTTAAATGGAGCTAAAATATCTAAAAATTCTATTGTTGGAGCAGGTGCACTTGTAACTCAAAACAAAACATTTGAGGAAGGAGTTCTTATTATAGGAAATCCAGCAAAGGCAGTTAGAAAGTTAACAGAAGAAGAAATAGAAGGTATAAAAGAGTCAGCTAACCATTATATTGAAATTAGTAAAGAATATATTTAACTTAGGAGGAAAAATGATAAAAATAGGAGAATATAATAATCTTGAAGTGGTAAAAGAAAGAGATTTCGGATTTTTCTTAAAAGATGAAAAGGGTAATGAAATATTATTACCTAAGGCACTTTTAAATGGTGCAGAAATTAATTTAGGTGATTACGTAGAAGTATTTACATATATGGATTCTAATAATAGACCTGTTGCAACTATGAAAAAACCATTAATTGAGGTTGGAAAAGTTGCGTACTTAGAAGTTGTTCATCAAAATGATTTTGGAGCTTTTTGTAATATGGGATTAGAAAGAGATTTATTTATTCCAATGAAAGAGCAAAGATTTAAACTTTTAGTTGGTAAAAAATATCTTTTCTATGCTTATTTAGATAAGACTGGAAGACTTGCAGCAACTACTGAAGTAGATGATTATTTAGATCAAGCTGAAGGCTTTAATGTTGATGATGAAGTTGAAGTTATATCATATGGTAAAGGTTCATCAACAACTATAAAGGTTGCGATAGATGGAAAATATAGAGGAATAATATTAGGAAACGAACATATAGAAACTATATATCCAGGTCAAGTTCTTAAGGCTAGAGTTAAAAAGATATATGAAGATGGAACAATTGGTCTTACAACAAGAAAGAAAAGATTAGATGCAAGATCAGAAATTCAAGAAACTATATTAGATTATTTAAAGCAAAATGGTGGAGTAATGCCATATAATGATAAATCTAATCCAGAAGAAATTAGAGAAGTATTTAAGACGAGCAAAAATTACTTTAAGATGGCTCTAGGTGGACTTATGAAAGAAGGATTAATAGAGCAAAATTCAGAAGGTACTAAGTTAAAAAAATAAAAAAAGTGAGCAATTTGCTCACTTTTTTTATTTATATCCTATACGTAAAATTAATTTACTAATTTCATTAATGATTAAAGGAACAAGAGAAATTAAAAATACAAAAATAAAATCATTAAATGATAAAGAATATACTTTAAATACTGATGCAAGGACTGGTATTGATATTATAGATATCTGAAGAACTATTCCTAAAAGTATAGAAAGTAATAAATATTTATTTTTAAATATTCCAATTTGGAATATAGATTTTTTATTATTTCTCATTGAAAGAGATAAGAAAAGTTGGGATACACTAAGGACAACAAATGCCATTGTTTGAGCATGGACTGTTGAATCTTTATAATAATTAAGCCCCATTTTAAAAGCAATTAAAGTAACTGCACCAATTGATAATCCATTTATAATTAAAGAAATTATTGTATCTTTTGTAAAAATACTTTCTTTTGGATTTCTTGGTGGATCTTTCATAACACCTTCATCTAAAGGATCAACTCCAAGTGAAAGGGCAGGGAAACTATCTGTTATTAAATTAACCCATAAAATATGAATTGGTTGAAGAGGAGCTACCCAATTTAAAAGTATTGCAATAAACAAAGCTACAATTTCTCCAAAGTTACAAGATAGTAAAAATGATATAGATTTTTTTATGTTTGCATATATGTTTCTACCTTCTTCTACCGCTTTTACTATAGTTGTAAAGTTATCATCTGTTAATATCATATCAGCAGCTCCTTTAGCAACATCAGTGCCGGTAATACCCATAGCAACACCTATATCAGCAGCTTTTAATGATGGAGCATCATTTACACCATCACCTGTCATTGAAACTATATTATTGTGAGATTTAAATGCTTTAACTATTTTTACTTTGTGCTCTGGAGATACTCTAGCAAATATTCTGTATTTATTTATATTACTTTTAAGTTCTTCATCAGACATGTTATCCAATTCACTACCCATAATACATTCATCAAAATTATTTGATATTCCAAGTTCGTGACCTATAGCATAAGCTGTGTTTTTATGATCTCCGGTAATCATTATTGTTCTAATTCCAGCAGTTTTACAAAGTTCAATGGAATCCTTAACTTCTTCTCTTGGAGGATCAATCATACCCATTAATCCTAAGAAAATTAAATCTTTTTCTATATTAGAAATTTCTATATTTTTTGAAGGAACATCTTTATATGCAGCTCCTAAAACTCTTAATGCTTCATCTGACATTTCATTTGATTTTCTTAAAAGTTCATTTTTAATTTCATCAGTTAAATCTTTAATTTCACCATTTAATAAAATTTTATTACAAACTTTAAATAAAGAATCTATTGCTCCTTTTGTATGAACTCTATAATTATCATTATATTTATTTACTGTACTCATAAGTTTTCTATCAGAATCGAAAGGAACTTCATCAACTCTAGTATAGTTTGAGTTTAAATCATCTTTAAAATAGTTGAATTTAACACCTATATCTAAAAGTGCTATTTCAGTAGGGTCACCAGTTGCACCTTTATCAGATGATGTTGCATCATTACATAATACCATTGTTTCTATTAATAGGTTTATGTTATTATTTATATCTTTAATATTTGATGCATCTAATAAATCTGTGTTATCAAATATTTTTCTAACAGTCATTTTATTTAATGTTAATGTACCAGTTTTATCTGAACAAATAATATTTACTGAACCTAAAGTTTCAACAGCAGGTAATTTTTTAATTATTGCATTTTGTTTAATCATTCTTTGAACGCCAAGAGCAAGAACAATTGCAACAATTGCAGGAAGACCTTCAGGTATTGCAGCAACAGCTAAACTTATGGCTGTTAAAGCCATTTCAAATAAATCTCTTCCTTGAATTAGTCCAATTCCAAAAATAAGTAAACAAATAATAACAGCAGCAATTCCAAGTATTTTACCAAGATTGGATAATTTTTTTTGAAGTGGAGTTAATTCTTCATCTTCATCTTCAATCATTTTAGCGATTTTACCAATTTCAGTATTCATTCCTGTAGCTATACATACGCCAATGCCTCTTCCGTAAGTAGCTAATGTAGACATATATGCCATGTTAGATCTGTCACCAACAGGTATATCTTCAGAAAATACTTTATCAGCATTTTTAGTTGAAGGTAAAGATTCACCAGTAAAAGCAGATTCTTCTATTTTTAAATTAGCGGTTTGAATAAGTCTTAAATCACAAGGGATATATCTACCAGCATCTATTATTATAATATCTCCAATTACAACATCTTCAGATGGTATTTCAATAATATTCCCATTACGTTTAACTAGGGCTTTAGGGGTAGATAATTCTTTAAGGGCAGAAAGTGCTTTTTCGGCCTTTGACTCTTGAACTACACCAATAATTGCATTTATAAAAATTACTATTAATATTATTATAGAGTCGCTATATTCTCCCATTAAAGCTGATATTATTGCAGCACCTATAAGTATATATATCATGGCATCTTTTATTTGGGAGAGGAAAATACTAAAAATGGTTTTAGGTTTTTTGGTAGAAAGTTTGTTAGGACCATCTTTTTCTATTCGTCTTTTGGCTTCTTCATCTGATAATCCATTATTTTTATCAGTAGAGAATTCCTGTAAGACGGAATTAATACTTTTTTTATACATTTTATCACCTCAATACAGACTATGATTTTTAATAAAAACAGCTACTAAATATATGGTAATCAAAATAATGAAAATAAATACATGGTAATTTTATAGAGTTAGTAATAAAATTTTGATATAATTTAACTTAAAGTGAAAAGTTTTCTAAAACTAAAACTAGCATTTATTTATATAAAAAAGAAATAATATTAAAATGAGGAGGAGATAATATGAAGAAAAAAATTACAGCAATATTATTAGCAGTATTATCAATTTTTGTATTAATTGGATGTGGAAAAACTGAAAATAGTGCTAAGACTGAAACTCAAAAACAAGTTAAAGAAATAAAGGTTGACATTCCAGATGGTTTGCCAGCTATTGGAGCTGCAAAACTTATAAAAGATAATCCTAAAATAAAAGATGGATATAATGTTAGTTATACTATAGAGAAAACTCCAGAAACTTTATCAACAGCAGTTATGAAGGGAGAACCTGATATAGCAATAGTTCCTTCAAATCTTGCAGCAATACAATACAATAAAGGAGCTAAGTATAAAATTGCAGCAACAACTGGATGGGGATCTTTTTATTTAGTATCAACAGAAAATGTTAAAAATATAAAAGATTTAAAAGGAAAAGATATATATAATATAGGAAAAGGTCTTACACCTGACATAGTAACAAGAGATATATTAAAAGGATTAGGATTTAATGTAGATAAAGATTTTAACTTTACTTACTTAAATGGTGTTCAAGAGCTTGCACCAACTATATTATCAGGAAAAGCTAAATTTGCAGTTGTTCCAGAACCAGCTTTAAGTCAAGTTTTAGCTAAGAAAAAATTAAATATAATTCTTAATTTAAACGAAGAGTGGAAAAAACAAAACAAATCAAAATATGGTTTCCCTCAAGCTACTGTAATAGTAAAAGAAGACTTAATAAAAAATGATAAAGAATTTGTAGATGAATTTTTAGATAAATTAGATGATAGTGTTGAATATGCAGTTAAAAATAAAGATTCTATAGGTGAAATTTCAGAAGCTGTAGGAGTATCAGCTAATAAAAATATAATAGGAAAAGCTATGGGAAAAGCTAATTTAAAATATGTATCAATTGATGATTCTAAAAATGAATATAATGTATATTTTAAAAAATTATATGGATTTGATAAAAAATCAGTAGGTGGAAAAGCAATAAATGAAGGAATTTACATGGAAGACTAAGTTACAAGTTTTATTAGGAATAGTATTATTACTAATAATATGGCAAGTTATTGCAATTTATATTAATAATGATATTTATCTTCCAAAACTTCAGGAAGTTATAAAATCATTAAAAGAAATTGTAACAAAAAAAGATTTTCTTCTAATTGTAGCATCAAGCTTTTATAGAACTGTAATAAGTTTTGTTATAGCGCTTTTGGCGGCTATTATAATTGGGGTACTATCTAGCATGTACCCCTTTATAAATAATTTATTGAAACCATTAAATTCTATAGGAAAAACAATACCAACATTAGTGTTAGTAGTATTAGCACTTATATGGTTTGATAAAGATAATGCACCATTTATTGTTGGAATAGCTATAGTATTTCCTATACTTTACGACGGGATAGTTAATACATTAACTAAAAATGATAAGAAGTTAGATGAAATGATGAAAATATATGAAATACCAAAAGTATATAAAATAAGAAAAGTTTATATACCAAATATAATATTTTATATATTAAAAATTTTAGTACCAACTATATCTTTAGCCTTTAAAGTAGTAATAGCTGGAGAAGTACATGGACAGCCTAAATATGGAATAGGATCTGCTGTTCAACTAGAAAAAGTAAATTTTAATACTCCAGGTATATTTGCATGGATAGTTATTATAGCTATAATATCAATTTTATTTGAGCTTTTTAATAAATTTTTAACAGGAAAATATTATAGGTGGCAAAGAGATGCATAAAGTAATATTAGAAAATATAAGCAAAAAGTTTGGTGAAAAATTAGTATTAGATAATTTTAAATTTGCTTTTGATAATAATAAGATTAACTGCTTAATTGGAGAGTCAGGAAAAGGAAAGAGTACAATACTTAATATAATATCAGGACTTTTAAAGGCTGATGGAGGAGAAGTTATTGGGGCTAATATAGAAAATGTTAGCTATATATTTCAAGAGGATAGATTAATACCCTGGCTTACAGTATATGAAAATTTAAAATTATCACTTATAAATTATTATAATTTAAAAGAACTTGATGAAAAAATAGATGAAATACTTAAAAAGGTTGATGGATTAGATTGGAAAAACTTATATCCAGATAATTTAAGTGGTGGAATGAAGCAGAGAATTAACATTGGAAGAGCACTTGGAAAGCCATCAGATGTAATACTTATGGATGAACCATTTAAATCATTGGATTATAAAACTAAGTATTCAATAATGCATGAGTTTAAAGAAATATTTAAACATGATAGAAGAATAATAATATTTGTAACTCATGATGTTGATGAGTGTATTTATTTTCAAGGAAAAGTTATAGTAGTTGGAGATTCACCATTGAAAATAAAAGGAATATTTGAAGAAGATTTAGAAAAAAATAAAGATAATATAATAAAATTATTATAAAAACTAGCTATATTTATAGCTAGTTTTTTACATAAATTAACTTTGGAATAATAAAAGGTAAATAGCTAAAAATAGTATTGACTATTAAGGAAAAAAAGAGTATTATAAGAAAAAAGACAATACCCCTAAGGGGTATAATGAGGAGGAATAAATTATGCCAAGACATATAGGTGATAACAATTTTAATGAAGAAGTTTTAAATTCAAAAGGATTAGTTTTAGTTGACTTTTTTGCAACTTGGTGTGGACCATGTAAAATGGTAGCTCCAGTTTTAGAAGATTTAGAATCAGAAATGACAGATATAAAATTTGTAAAAGTAGATGTAGATGAAAGTCCATCAGTAGCTAGTACTTATGGAATTCAAAGTATTCCAACATTAAAAGTATTTAAGGATGGAAAAGCTGTAGATACTGTTGTAGGATTCTTACCAAAAGAACAAATTAAAGCTTTAATAGAAAGAAATAAATAAGAGGCTTTAATATGAGCGAAAGATATGATATCGCAATAGTAGGTAGTGGACCGGCAGGATTATCAGCAGCATTAAATGCAAAAATAAGAAATAAGTCATTTGTAATTTTTGGGAGCGAAAATTTAAGTGATAAACTAGAAAAAGCACCAAAAGTAAATAATTATTTAGGATTTTCTCAAGGAACAGGAAAAGACCTTTTAGAAGAGTTTAAAAAGCATTTAGATAGAATGGAAATTTCAATAACTAATGAAAGAATAAATAATATTTATGCTATGGGTGATTATTTTACTTTAATGGTTAACCAAAAGATGTATGAAGCTAAGAGTGTAATATTAGCAACTGGTATTGAATATACGAAACCTTTAAAGGGAGAAACTGAGTTTTTGGGTAGAGGAGTAGGTTATTGTGCAACATGTGATGCACCTCTTTATAAAGGTAAGAAAGTAACTATTATAAGTTATACAAAAGAAGGTGAAGAAGAGGCTAATTTTGTAAGTGAATTAGCCAGTGAAGTATTTTTTATACCTATGTATAAAGGAGACTATAAGTTAAATGATAGTATAACTATAATAGATGATAAACCAGTTGAAATAGTTGGGGATAATAAAGTTTCTAAGGTTATTTTAAATGGAAATAAAGAAATAGAAACAGATGGAGTATTTGTATTAAAAAATGCAGTACCACCATCACAACTAGTTCCAGGACTTGAAATTGAAGACGGACACATAAAGGTTGATAGACTTATGAAGACAAATATCAAAGGATGTTTTGCAGCCGGAGACTGTGTTGGTAAGCCTTATCAATATATAAAGTCAGCTGGAGAAGGTAATATAGCGGCTCTTAGTGCAGCTGCGTACTTAGGTTAGAAAAAAGTGTCAGAATTTCTGGCACTTTTTTTATTGACGTTGATATATTAGTGTGTATAATATAACTTATAATCATTTTTGAAGGGAGGAGAGTATATGAATTATAGAGAAAAATTTATTTCAAAAATAAGACAAGCTACAAAAAGTAATATGTATAGTAGACAAAGTCTTTCAAAATTAAGTTTATTTGAGCTTAAGGAATTATCAGAAAAATTATCTCATAAAGATAGCTTTTAAAAAGAAAGGACTTACTTATGATTGAATATCAGAGTTAAAAGAGAGTAGTTATTATGTTTAAGAACTACTCTTTTTTTATGTATATAAAAGTATAAAATATAAATTAATAATAATCATTAAAATAGTAGTTATGTATTGATAATTAAATTGTGTGGTAAAATTAAATTTTATACTTTATAAAATAATATTTGGAGGACATTTAAGTGAAATTAATTTTAGTATTAATTATATTAGTTATAGTTTCAATTATTTTAGTTGTACAATATACATTTAATAATTCTATATTAAGAGAAAGAAAAGATGAAAATAAGGCCATTGAAGTTTTAAAAAACAGAGGTATTTATAATGAAGAGCTAAAAAGACTAATTGATAAATCAAATTATGAGGAGTTAGAATGTATATCAAAGGAAGGGTATAAACTTAAGGGTTACTATTATGAAAAACATAAAAATGGAGATAAGGGAGTAATATTAGTTCATGGATATACTGCAAATCATTTTGTTCATTTACCTTTTATAAAGATGTTTTTTAATGAGGGATTTAACGTTTTGCTTATAGATGTTAGAAGTCATGGAATGAGTGAAGGTAAATATGCTACATATGGAGTTTATGAAAAAGAAGATTTAGCTTTATGGGTTAAAATATTAAAAAATAAATTGAAAAATAATGCTTTTGTTGGATTGCATGGTCAATCAATGGGAGCTGCAACTTCCTTAATGTATGGTGGATATAAAAAAGATATAGATTTTATAATAGCTGATTGTGGATATTCAAGTGGAAAAGAAATATTAAAATATCAAATAAAAGAAAAAACCAGAATTCCATTTTTCCCATTATATCAATTACTTAACATTAAAACAAAAATATTATGTAAATTTGACTTTAATAAAGTATCTCCTATTGAAGATATAAAAGATATTGATATACCTATATTTTTTGTTCATGGAACTAAAGATGAGACAGTTCCAGTTAGAATGAGTGAAGAAATGTTTAAATTAAGAAATAAAGAATTTGATAAAATATTGATAGTTGAGGGTGCTATTCATATGAATTGTTATGATATGTGTAAAGATAAGTATATAAGTGAATTGCATGAGTTTTTACAATTAGCAGAAAAATTAAAAGAAAAAAGCGATGATTGAAAACATCATCGCTTTATTTTTTATCTTCTTTTTGTAGCTACTTCAATATTAACTCTTCTACCGTTAAGTTTTATACCAGAACATTTATTAATAACTTTTGTTGATATATCAGGCTCAACAGATACGAATGAAAAGTTTTCAAGTATATCTATTTTATTTATTTTAGATCCGTTAACTTTAGCTCTATCAACAATAAATTTAACTAATGTTTTAGCATTTAATTTATCTCTCTTACCAATTGAGAAGAATAATCTAACATCTTCTGATTTTGGAGTAGATAAAGAATTTTCTTTATAATCAAATGACATTTCATTATCGAATTGCATTTTAAGTAATGCTGCAATAGCTTCAACAGGGTTAAAGTTATCAGCTATTTGTTCTGCTAAAGGTAAATATTTTTTGTAAGCTTTATTTTCTAATATTCCCTCTATATTTGAGAATTTATTAAATAATTTCTTTTCTACTATTTGGTCAACAGTAGGTATAGTACCTTCTGTAAGGTTAGCTTTAGTAACTCTCTTTATGTCTCTCATCATTCTGTTTTCTCTTGGAGTAACGAATGAGTAAGCAGTACCTTCTCTATTTGCTCTACCAGTTCTTCCGATTCTGTGAACGTAGCTTTCAACATCTTGAGTAAGATCGTAGTTTATAACGTGTGTAACACCTTCAACGTCTATTCCTCTTGCAGCTACATCAGTTGCAACTAAGAAGTTTAATGAACCTTCTTTAAATCTCTTTAAAGTTTTCATTCTATGTGCTTGAGACATATCTCCGTGCATTCCTTCAACAACATAGTTCTTAGATTGCATATCTTGAACTAACTCATCAACACCTTTTTTAGTCTTACAGAAAACTATAGCTATTTCAGGTGTATCAAAATCTAAAACTCTGCATAATGCTTCAAATTTATTTTTAGGACTAACTTCAAAATATTGTTGTTTAATTTTAGATACTGTCATAGCAACTTTTTTAATTTCTATATGTTTAGCATCTTTTTTCATATATTTGTTAGCTAGTTTTTTTATTTGAGGTGGCATTGTAGCTGAGAATAGTAATGTTTGACGTTCTTCTGGAAGTTCATTTATAACACTTTCAATATCATCTATGAATCCCATATTAAGCATTTCATCAGCTTCATCTAAAACTAAATAATTAGCTTTGCTTAAGTTAAGTTTCTTTCTTCTAATTAAGTCAAGAACTCTACCTGGAGTACCGACAACTATATCAACTTGTTGGCTTAAAGCTTTTATTTGTTTAGTTATTGAATCTCCACCGTACACTGGTAATACTTTAATTTTATCGTATTTAGTAAGCTTGTTAAGTTCTTCGTAAACTTGTATAGCAAGCTCTCTTGTAGGAGTAAGAATTAATGCACCTACACCTTTAGTTCTTTCAAAAGTATTAAGTATTGAACAAGCAAAAGCTGCAGTTTTTCCAGTTCCAGTTTGAGCCTGCCCAATTAAATCGTATCCTTCTGTCGCTAATGGTATACTTTGAGCTTGTATTGGAGATGGTGATTCGTATCCTAAATCATCTATAGCTTTCAGTATACTTTCTCTTAAGTTTAAATCTTTAAATTTTAAATCGTTCATTTAAATTTCCCTTCGTTTGTAAATTTGAATATTTATATTTGTACCGTACAATTATTATCAACCTACTAAGTATAGCTTATAAAACATACAATTGTAAAGGAAGTTTAAAATATTTAAATAAGTAATCTATTACATAATATCCATGGATAAAATTGTATGAAAATAATACTATTAAAAATATAGGATAAAAATATATTGACTTAAAAAGATAAAATTTGTATTCTTATAGATAGACGATTTTTGTAATGATAAATTTATAAGGATAGGTGAGATATGTTGATAGTTGTTGGTGGAATGATAGGACTTGGAAAAAGTTCAGTGGCAAAAATATTAGGAGAGCATTTTAATTCAGATGTATTTTATGAAAGTGTAGATGATAATCCTATATTGCCTTTATTCTACAGTGAAAGCGAAGAAGAGATACAGAAGAAGAGATATCCATTCCTTTTACAATTATATTTTTTAAATACTAGATTTAAAAGTATAAAAGATGCATTAGTTCATAATAATAATGTTTTAGATAGATCAATATATGAAGATTGGTATTTTGCTAAAAAAAATATGGAACTTGGTAGAATATCAGAACTTGAAATGTCAATATATGAGAATCTTTTAAATAATATGATGGAGGAGTTAGAAGAATTACCAAAGAAAGCTCCAGATATTATGGTGTATTTAAAAGGTTCATTTGAAACAGTATTAAATAGAATTAAGCTTAGAGGAAGAGAATTTGAAATAGATGATGATTTAAGAGAATACTATGAATTTTTATGGAAAGATTATGATGCATGGGTTGAAAATCATTATAAAGCTTCTGAGGTGTTAATTATAGATATGGATAGAATGGATGTAGTTAATAGTGAAGAAGACAAAGAAGAACTTATAAAATTAGTACAAGCTAAGGTTAATGAAGTTAGAGAAAAGGAAGAAATTTAATATTATATAATATTAAAAATGATATAATATTTTTATATTTTAAAAGGGAGATGTGAGAGATGGGATTATTAGGTGGAATATTAGGAAATGCTTCTGAAATTTCAAGAGAAAGTGTTATTAAAGATTTTGGTAAATTACTTTGGAATGGAGAAAATGTTGAAAAAGCATATAAACTTATAAGAGATACACTTATATTTACAGATAAAAGACTTATAATGGTGGATGTACAAGGAGCTACTGGTAAAAAAGTAGAGTACCATAGTATACCTTATAAAAGTATAACTCATTTTTCCATAGAATCATCAGGACATTTTGATTTAGATTCTGAACTTAAAATTTGGATTTCAGGTACAGCAGAACCTATAGAAAAACAATTTACTAAAGGTGTTAATATATATGAAATACAAGCTTTTTTAGCACAAGCAGTTTGTAGATAATAAAAATAGATATAAATATTTGAACCCAAATGTTATATAAATTTAAATAGCATTTGGGTTCATTTTTAAATTAAGATTATATTTTTTTTATTTAAAACAATTAACTGATGCATCAGATGGCATTCTCCAGTCACCACGAGGGCTTAAGGAAATTGTTCCAACTTTTGGTCCATCAGGTAAAGCACTTCTTTTAAATTGTTGAGAGAAAAATCTCCATAAAAATTTATCTAGCCATTTTTCTATAGTTTCTTTTGAGTATTCATCTTTAAATGCATGTTCAGCCAAGAATAAAATTCTTTCTTTAGATGAGCCATGCTTTATAAAATGATAAAGGAAGAAATCATGCAGTTCATAAGGACCTACTATATCTTCAGTTTTTTGTGTTATTTCTCCAGTAGTTTTATCTTTTGGAAGAAGCTCTGGACTAACAGGAGTATTTAATATATCAATTAAAGTTTCTTTAACCTTTTCAGTTGATTCATTATTTGCAACATAATTTACTAAATATCTAACTAATGTTTTGGGAATTGATGGATTAACAGAGTACATTGACATATGGTCTCCATTATATGTACACCATCCAAGGGCAAGTTCTGAAAGATCTCCAGTACCAACTAAAATGGCTCCTTCTTTATTTGCTAAATCCATAAGTATTTGAGTTCTTTCTCTTGCTTGAACATTTTCATAAGTAACATCATGTATTTCCTTATCGTGACCTATATCTTCAAAATGTTGAAGACTAGCATTAACAATATTTATTTCTCTTAAATCACAACCAAGTTCTTTACATAAAGTTAAAGCATTATTATATGTTCTATCTGTAGTACCAAAGCCTGGCATTGTAATAGCAATAATATTTTTATTATCAATATTTAAAAGCTTAAATGTTTTAACAATAACAAGTAAAGCAAGTGTTGAATCCAAGCCTCCAGAAATTCCTATAACTGTTTTATTAGAATTTACATGCTCTAATCTTTTAGCTAAAGCAGCTGATTGTATATTAAATATTTCTTTGCATCTAGCTTCCATTTCAGATTTTTTTGAAGGAACAAATGGATGTTTATCAATAAATCTATCAAAATATTTATTTTCTGTTGAATCAAAATCAAAATAAATTTTTCTTGCTTTAAATGGAGTAAACTTTGAAGAATCTCTAAAACTTAAATTTTTCATTCTTTCTGCTTTTAATCTAAATGTATCTATATCTGCATAAATTACTTCATTTTCTCTTTGAAATCTTTCATTTTCCTTTAATAAAGTTCCATTTTCACTTATTAATAAATGACCACTAAATAAAAGATCAGTTGTTGATTCAAATACTCCTGCAGAAGAGTATACGTAAGCACAAATTGAACGAGCACTTTGATTTTTAATTAAGTCTTTTCTGTAATCAGCTTTAGAAACCAATTCATTTGAAGCTGAAAGGTTAAATATTAAATTTGCACCTAATAATGAAAGATATGAACTTGGAGGTATAGTTACCCATAAATCTTCACATATTTCGCATCCAAAGCTTATATTATCACAAGTGAAGATAAGATCTGTACCAAAAGGTATATCTTGTTGAAAAGGTAAGTTTATAGTTCTATTTGTAATAGAAACACCTTCACTAAACCATCTTTTTTCATAAAATTCACTATAGTTTGGTATATATGATTTTGGAACTATTCCAAGAATTTTACCTTTAAATAAGATAACAGCACAATTATAAAGTATACAGTCATCTAAAATTGGAGCACCAACTATAGTAATCATATCAGTATTAGAAGTTTCAAGCATTATTTCAACTAAGCCCTTTAAAGCTTCATTTAATAATCTATCTTGAAGAAAAAGATCACCGCATGAGTATGAAGTTACACTAAGTTCAGGGAAAACTATAGCTTTAGCAGAGTTTTCTTTAGCAATGTTCATGCAATTTATAATTTGACTAACATTATATTCAATATCAGCGACTTTAGTCTTTGGACAAGCTGAAGCTATTTTTATAAAATCCATATTTATCATCTCCGTTATATATTTTATATTTAATATTAGCTTTTACTTTACATATAACAATAATAAGATGAAAATATTAGAAAATCAATGAAAACAGAAGAAATGATTTATAAATACACTTTAAATGGTATTAAATAACCTTTAAAGTGTTTGGGGGTAATTTGAAAAAGTGTAAGTTTAAATATATAATTTAATTATAATTAAATTATATATTTCTAAGGATATTTAATTTAAAAAAGCATATAAATTTTAAAAAGGAGGGATATTAATGGCTTTAACTATATTTTGGATAATAATTGCTGTTGCTATGGTGGGAATAGATTTAGCTACTAGTGCTTTTCTATTTTCATGGATAGGACTTGGGGCAATAACAGCTATGTTTTTAAATATCTTCGGCATAAGTTTTTTAATTCAAATAATTATGTTTGGAGTAGTTAGTGTTATAGCAATTGGAATTGGATATCCTTGGGCTAAGAAAAAATTTAAAGTTTCTTTAACTAGAACTCAAACTATGGAGGAAAGTTATATTGGCATGAAATTCGAGGCAGAAAAAAATATAGCAGAAACAGCTATGATAAAAGTTGGGGGAGTTTATTGGTCTGCTATAAATGAAGGTAAAGAAATAAAAAAGGGTGAAAAATTTATAATTACAGGTATTGAGGGAAATAAATTTAAAATAAAAGGATTTAAGGAGGAAAAATAATGGCTTTAATAATAGTTTCAATAATAATAGTGTTATTAATATTAATAACTATAATATCATCAATTAAAATAGTAAATACAGGTTATTTATATGTAGTAGAAAGATTTGGACAATTTAATAGGGTATTAGAACCAGGATGGCATGTTACTATTCCGTTTGCTGATTTTGTAAGAAAGAAGGTTTCTACAAAACAACAAATAATTGATGTACCACCACAAAATGTTATAACTAAAGATAATGTTAATATTTCAGTAGATAATGTTATTTTCTATAAACTTTTAAATGCAAAAGATGCAGTTTATAATATAGAAGATTTTAAATCAGGTATAATTTATTCAGCAACAACAAATATAAGAAATTTAATAGGTAATATGTCATTAGATGAAGTTTTATCAGGAAGAGATAAAATAAATCAAGAATTACTTACTATAATTGATGAAATTACTGATGCGTATGGTATTAAAATATTATCAGTAGAAATAAAAAACATAATTCCACCAGCAGAAATCCAAAATGCTATGGAAAAGCAAATGAAGGCTGAAAGAGATAAGAGAGCTATGATACTTCAAGCTGAAGGTTTAAGACAATCACAAATTGCTAAGGCAGAAGGTGAAAAGCAAGCTAAGATATTACAAGCAGAAGCAGAGAAAGAAGCTCAAATAAGAAGAGCAGAAGGTTTAAAAGAATCTCAATTATTGGAGGCTGAAGGTAAAGCAAAAGCTATAGAAGAAATAGCAAAAGCAGAATCAGAAGCTGTTAGAAAAATAAATGCTGCTATTATAGAATCAGGAACTGATGAAAGAGTAATAGCATTAAAACAAGTTGAAGCATTAAAAGAAATGGCAACAAATCCAGCAAATAAACTTATATTACCAAATGAGACTTTATCATCACTTGGAAGTATAGCTGCAATAGGAGAAATGTTAAAAGATAGTAATAATTAGAATAAAATCCCTAGAAATATGAATTTCTAGGGATTTTATATTAACATTGTGTAAAACTTAGTTAAAGGTTATTGAAAACTTGGGAAATAAAATCATAAAATGATAATATCTCAAGTTAAGAATATCTTAAGTGAGGAGGATACAATGAGAAAATTTACATTAGTTATGTTTTTAACATTATCTATTGGAATATTAGCAGGATGTACTGGAGATAATAAGACAAAAGTAGATGTGGCTAAAAATGAAAAAAACAATATAGAAGAAACTGGAAAAGATATATCTTTACAATTAGATTTACCAGATACATTAGAAGCTAAAAATGAAATAGATGAAGCTAAAAGAGTATCAAATCAGTATAAAGATATAAAAAAAGAACTAGATAAAGAAAAAGAAAACATTAAAAAAGAAGTTAACGATACGGTTGTTGGGCATGCTGAACAAGTTAGCGGAACTTTAAAGGAATTACTTAATAAATAACTCCAAGAGTGAAAATTAACTCTAGGAGTTAATTTTTTATATATTGACTTTAATAATTTAGCGTGATAAAGTATTAAATAAATAAAGTGATTTAGGAGGGAAATATGAGAAAGGTTTTAATAGAAATATTTATTTGGATATTAGTAATTTTAAGCGGAATTTTTATAATTAATTTATTAAATCAAGATGATAAAACAGAAGATACAAATAAACTTATAGTTGGATATGATGATACTTTCGTTCCTATGGGATTTAAAAATGATAAAGGTGTAGTTACAGGGTTCGATGTAGATTTTGCAAAAGCTGTAGGGAAAAAGATAAATAAGGAAATAGTTTTTCAACCTATAGATTGGACAACTAAAGAAACTGAACTTAGAAATAAAGAGATAGATTTAATATGGAATGGGTACTCTGTTACTAAGGAGAGAGAAAAACAAGTTGCATTTTCAATTCCTTATATAGGGGATAAGCAAGTAATAATTGTAAGAAGCAATAGTAAGATTGAAAATAAAAATGATTTAAAAGGTAAAAATGTTGGAGTACAAGCTGCATCAAGTGCATCAGATGCAATTTCAAAGGATAAAAAGTTTTTAAATAGCTTAAATGGTAAAAATTATATATCTTATCAATCTAATAATGATGCACTTATGGATTTAGATGCAAAAAGAATTGATGCTGTAGTTGCCGATGAAGTTTTGGCTAGATATTATATGAATGCTAGAGGAGAAGATAAATATAAAGTTTTAAAAGAAAATTTTGGGGAAGAGGATTTTGCTGTTGGTATTAGAAAAGATGATAAAAAATTACAAGAAGAAATAAATAATGGATTAAAAGAAGTAATTAAAGATGGAACAGCAAGTAAAATATCAGAAAAATGGTTTGGAAAAGATATTATATTAAAGGGAGAAATTTAAGATGAATATAGAAGTGTTATTACCACAGTTATTAAATGGATTAAAAATTACATTAAGTATATTTGCTTTAACGGCTCTAATTTCAATTCCTCTTGGAATTTTAATTTCAATTTTTAGAGTTAAGGCAACAAAGATTAGTAAGTTTATTATAGATATTTATATATTACTTATGAGAGGAACACCACTTCTTTTACAAATTATATTTATATTTTTTGGATTACCTTTAGTAGGAATAAGATTTAATAGATTTGATGCAGCTGTTTTTGCTTTTGTTTTAAATTATGCAGCGTATTTTGCGGAAATATTTAGGGCTGGAATTGAATCAATAGATGAAGGGCAAATTGAAGCAGCAAGTATGCTTGGGCTTTCAGAATTTAATATATATACAAGAATAATATTACCACAAGCTTTTAAAAGAGTTATACCACCAATTGGAAATGAAATTATAACACTTGTAAAAGATACATCATTGGTTTACATAGTAGGACTTCAAGATATATTAATGGTAGGGAAAATAGCAACTAATAGGGATGCATCATTAGTTCCACTTTTAGCTGTAGGAATAATATATCTTATTTTAGTTTTAGTATTAACTAATGTATTCAAGTTATTAGAAAAAAAATATAACTATTACAAGTAAGGAGAGAATTTTATGTTAGATGTTTTAAAAATAAAAAAGAATTTTGGAGATAATAATGTTTTTGAAGATTTAGATTTAAATATAAAAAAAGGTGAAACTGTCGTTGTAGTTGGAAAGTCTGGAGAAGGAAAAACAACATTATTAAGATGTATAACAGGACTTGAAAAATGTGATTATGGAAAAATTATTATAAACAATAAAGTGTTCTGTTCTGATGGAAAATATGCAGAAGGTAAATTATTAAAAGAGATAAGAAAAGATATAGGCGTAGTTTTTCAAAATTTTAATTTATTTCCACATATGACAGTTATGGAAAATATAATTGAGGCTCCTATAAAAGTATTAAAAGTAAATAAAGATGAGGCGAAAGAAAGAGCACTAAAACTTCTTGAAAAACTATCAATGAAAGGAAAAGAAAACAGTTATCCAAATGAACTTTCAGGTGGACAAAAACAAAGAGTTGCAATTGCAAGGGCTTTGGCTATGGAACCTAAAATATTATGCTTTGATGAACCTACATCAGCTTTAGACCCAGAAACAACATTAGAAGTTTCTAATATAATAAAAAAATTAAATAAAGAAGGAATTTCAATAATGATAATTACCCATGACATAGACTTTGCAAAAGATGTTTCTGATAGAGTTTTGACTATGGATAAAGGAAAATTAAAATAAATCTGAGTGAAATGATAAGAATTTTCATAAAAACTATTGACTAGGATTGGTTGTTGATATATATTATTAGTAAATAATTATTATTAATTAGAAAAGAAAGAGGTAGAATTTATGAAAATTAATGTTATATATTACTCATCAACAGGAAATACTAAAAAAATGGCTGAATTAATTGCTAGTGGAGCAAAAGAGAATGGAGCAGAAGTTAATTTATTTACTATGGATTCAGCATCAGAAAATGAAATTAAAGATTGTGATATAGTTCTTTTAGGCTCACCAGCTATGGGAGCTGAAAACTTAGAGGAAACAGAAGTTGAACCATTTATTGAATCAATAGAAGGAGAAGTATCAGGAAAGAAAATGATTTTATTTGGTTCATATGGTTGGGGAGGAGGAGCCTTCATGACTGAGTGGGAAGAAAGAATGGAAGACAACGGGGCAGAACTTTTAGAAAAAAGTATAGTTGTAAAAGGGGAACCAGAAGGAGAAGACTTAAATAATTTAGTTGAATTAGGAAGAAAGATCTCAAAATAATAAATTTAAATTATAAAAATAAAAAATCACT
>NZ_AVSV01000022.1 GCF_000498355.1 Clostridium sp. Ade.TY
TAAATGGACATTCTCAACAAATGGAGTTTCAATAATGGGAAGATACGGAATACCATGTATAGGATTTGGACCAGGAAAAGAAGAAGAAGCACATGCTCCAAATGAAAAAACATGGAAAGAAGATTTAGTAAGATGTGCAGCAGTTTATGCAGCAATGCCAACAATATACTGTAGAGACAATAAATAAAATTTATATAAAAATATATAGTGAATTTTAAAAATAGTTAGATAAAAATAAAAATTTCTTTAGAGAAGGGAGGGACTTATTTCTAAATAGTTCGCCTTTAAAATAAAGGTTTTAGAAATAAGGGTGCTATGAGCGGTTTAATAAAATTTGGAACTATCATAAATATTATAGGAGGTATATTAGTTATATATTCATTTTTCCCACAAATTTATACTCTTTTAAAAACTAAAAGTGCAGGGAATAATAGTATACAATATTGGGTAATTATGACATTTGGAATAACATGTATATGTGTAAATCAATTTATATGTCAAGTCCCAAAGGTACAATTAATAACTCAGAGTGTAAACGTTATATTCGCTGTATTTAGTACTATATTGATTGTTTATTTTAGTGTAAAAGAGAAAAAAGAGAAAAGTAAAAGATAAATTACGTGGATAGGAGATTTTATATATGACTGATTTACAATTTATAGGAAATGTTGCACAATTATTAGGAAGTTTAACTTTAATATATTCATTTTTACCACAAATATATAAATTAATAAAGTTAAAAAATGCTGATGGTATAAACCTTCAATATTGGACAATACTAACTGTTGGAGTAGCTTGCATAGCTGTAAACTTAACAATAAGTAATGTAAATATATTTATTCAATTTACTCAATGGTTTAATGTTGTACTAGCATTTATAGTATTATTTTTATCAAATAAATATCAAAAAGAAGCAAAACTAAAAAAAAATTTAGAGGTTAAAAAAGAAGTAGAAGAAAAATTAAAATTACAATTATAAAATTTAATAAAGCTTTGTATTTATAAATTAATTAAGATATATAAAGCCCATTAAAAATTTAATATTTTAAACTTAGATAAATATTGAAATTAACAAGTTGCTTGCAAAGTGTAGACATAATAAAGAAAAAACCACATTTATTTTAAAATTTAAAGAAATAAAATATTAATAAACATAATAAAATATTATGAGGTGGAGGAATTAGAATATGAATAGTACACTTGTTGAATGGGTTGGTTATATAGCATCAGCTATGATAGTTGTGTCATTAATTATGACATCTATAGTAAAGCTTAGAATAATCAACACTATTGGTTGCATATTATTTGTTATATACGGGGTTATAGTTGGAGCTTATCCTGTTTCAGTTGCAAATGGGCTTATAGTAATAATTAATTTATATAATTTATATAAATTACAAAAAAATAAACCTTTAGATGAAGGTCAATTAGTTTAATTATATTTAAATTATTTCAAGTAGTATCTAAGGTTTAGAAAGTAAATACAAAGATGAATCATTATCCCCTTAATTAAGTTAAGGGGAGGGTGATTTATATTAAATGTATAATTAATTTTATCCATTAAGTGTAAATGAGTATTTTGAATATAAAAAAAGCTAAGTATTTTAGTTAGAGAAGGGATTGTAGAAAAATGGGTAAAGCTTATGATTTAATAGGTAAAAGTATAAATAGAGTTGATGCAGTAGCTAAAGTTACAGGAAAAGCTAAGTATTGTTCAGATTATTTTGAAAGAGATGCTCTTGTTGGAATGGTTTTAAGAAGTCCTTATGCACATGCAAGAGTTAAAGATATAGATACTACAGAAGCTGAGAAATTAGATGGTGTTGAGGCAGTATTAACTTATAAAAACGTACCAAACACTAAATTTCCAACAGCAGGACATCCATATTCTCTAGATCCAAGTCATAGGGATATAGAAGATTATCAATTGCTTGCAGATAAAGCACGTTTTGTAGGAGATGCTATTGCAGCTGTAATTGCAATAGATGAGCTTACAGCAAAAAAAGCTTTAAAATTAATAAAAGTAGACTATGATGTATTACCTTTTGTAATAGATCAAGAAGAAGCTATAAAGCCTGGTGCTCCAGTTATTCATGATGAAAGACCAAATAATATAGTTAGTGATTTTGGAATAACAGTTGGAGATCCAGATGAAGTATTTAAAAATGCAGATAAAATATATGGTGGACAATATGAAACTCAAATTGTTCAACATTGCCAAATGGAAACACATAATGCAATAGCAAAACTTGATGAAAAAGGAAGAATGTTAGTTATTTCTTCAACTCAAATACCACATATTGCAAGAAGAATAGTTGCAAAGGCTTGCAATTTACCTATTGGTAAGGTAAGAGTAATAAAGCCATATGTAGGTGGAGGTTTTGGAGGAAAACAGGATGTTATAATTGAACCTTTAACAGCAGCAATGTCATTAGCTGTAGGAGGAAGACCTGTAAGATTTCAGTTAAGTAGAGAAGAAGCAATAGTTGCAACTAGAACAAGACATTCAATGAGAGTTAATATAAAGATGGCTCTTTCAAAGGATAATAAAATTGAAGGTTATGATATAGAGAATTTTGTAAACAATGGGGCATATGCATCTCATGGTCACTCTATTGCAATGAGTGCGGGAAGCAAAATAAGACCTCTTTATAATATAAAAGCTGAAAAATATCGTCCAAAGACAATATATACAAATTTACCAGTAGCAGGTGCTATGAGAGCTTATGGTATACCACAAATGTGTTTTGTTATTGAATCACTTGTAGATGATGTATGTAATAATTTAAATTTAGATCCAGTTGAGTTTAGATTAAATAATTTCATAAAAGAAGGACATGTAGATCCAGATAATGGTCTTGTTGTACGTACATTTGGATTACCTGAATGTGTTAGAAGAGGTAGAGAATTAATTGATTGGGACAGAAAGAGAAAATTATATAAAAATCAAGAAGGTAATATAAGACGAGGAGTTGGAATGGCAGTATTTAGCTATTTCTCAGGTACATGGCCAGTAGCACTTGAAGCTGCAGGCACAAGAATAGTAATGAATCAAGATGGTTCAGTTCAAGTTCAAGTTGGAGCTACAGAAATAGGACAAGGTAGTGATACAGTATTTAGCCAAATGGTTGCAGAAACTATAGGAATACCATTTGATATGGTAACTTTAGTTTCAGAACAAGATACAGATGTTACTCCTTTTGATACAGGTTCATATGCATCAAGACAATCATTTATTGCTGGTCAAGCTATTAAAAAGGCTGCATCAGAAGTTAAGAGAAAAGCTTTAGAAATTGCAAGTAATAAGTGTGGATTGGATGCAAGTCTTTTAGATATAGCTGATGCAAAAATAATAGAAAAAGGAACAAAGAGAGAATTATATCCATTAGAGGATATAGCACTTGAAGCATACTATAACAAAGTAAAATATGCACCTATAACAAGTGATTTAACTGTAAAGGTTCAAAATAATGCTATTGCTTATGGAGCAACATTTGTAGAAGTTGAAGTTGATATAAGAACTGGAAAAATAAAAATTATAGATTTATATAATTTACATGATTCAGGAAAAATTTTAAATAAAAAATTAGCAGAAGGACAAGTTCATGGTGGAGTAAGTATGTCTCTAGGATTTGCTTTATCTGAAAAATTTATAATAGATAAGAAAACTGGAGCAGTAATAAATAATAACTTATTACATTATAAATTACCAACAATAATGGATACTCCAGAAATAAAATGTGAATTTGTTGATACTTATGATCCAACATCAAGTTATGGACAAAAATCATTGGGAGAAAATACAACAATTTCTCCAGCAGCTGCAATTCGTAATGCAGTATTAAATGCAACTGGTGTAGCATTTAATAAACTACCAATGGATTCACAATCAGTATTTGAAAAATTTAAAGAAGTTGGACTTATATAGGAGGCGAAAGAGTATGTATGATATAAATGAAATAATAGAACCCAAAACATTAGAAGAGGCATTAAATTTATTAGATGAAAAAGATAATTTAACAGTAATAGCTGGAGGAACAGATGTACTTGTAAAGCTTCACGAAGAAAGATTCAAATCTTTAAATTTAATTAGTATAAGAGATATTGAAGGATTAAATGAGATAAAAATTCTTGAAGATGAATCTATTGAAGTTGGTGCTATGGCAACTTTCTCAGAAATATTTAGAAGTGAGATAATAAATAAGCACATTCCAATTTTAGCAGAAGCAGCTGTATCAATGGGTGGCCCACAAATTAGAAATATGGCTACAATTGGAGGAAATGTATGTAACGGAGCTGTATCTGGTGATAGTGCACCAAGTCTTTTTGCATTAAATAGTAAGGTTAAACTTAAATCTAAATCAGGTGAAAGAATACTTAATATAGAAGACTTTTATAAAGGACCTGGAATGACTAATATAAATAAAGATGAAATATTAATTAGCATAATTATAGAAAAGAAAGATTATGAAAATAAATATGGAAATTATATTAAGTTTGCTAGTAGAAATGCTATGGATATAGCATTAATGGGAGTTGCAGCTCTTGTAGAAGTTAAAGATGGAAAATTTGTAGATGTTAGAGTAGCTTTAGGGGTATCAGGACCTGTACCAATAAGATGTGAAATAGCTGAATGTGAAGCAAAAGGTATGGAAGTTAATGATGAAAATATGAAGTTACTTGGAGATTTAGCTTTAAAATCATCAAGAGCTATAGATTTTTGGAATGCATCTAAAGAATATAAAGAACATTTAATAGATGAATTAACATATAGAGCTATAAAAGAATCAGTAGAAAGAGCAGCGAGAGGATAGGTGAATAATCATGGGTTTAAAAAGAAAGATATCATTTACAGTAAATGAAAGAAAATATGAATTAGAAATAGACGTTAGAGAATCTTTATCAGAAGTATTAAGAAGTAGACTACATTTAACAGGAGTTAAACAAGGATGTCTAGTTGGAGAATGTGGTGCATGTACTGTTTTAGTAAATGGTGTTCCAACAGATTCATGTATTTACTTAGCCGCTTGGGCTGATGGAAAAACAATAAAAACAGTTGAAGGGCTTGAAAAAAATGGTAAGCTTTCTGATGTTCAAGAAGCTTTTATTGAAGAAGGTGCAGTTCAATGTGGTTTTTGTACACCAGGTTTAGTATTAACAACAACAGCTTTGGTAGAAAGTGGAAAAGACTATACAGATGAAGAAATAAGAAGAGAAATATCAGGACATTTATGTAGATGTACTGGATATAATAAAATATTTAATGCAACTAAAAAAGCTATTTTAAGAAGAAAAAGACTAGAAAAGTAAAATTTAAATTTATTTGATGGAGGGATTTGTTTGTTCAATATAAAAGAGTATGTAAGACCAAACTCATTAGATGAAGCTTATGAAATATTAGGCAAAAATAAAACAAACACTATTCTAGGAGGCCTTTTATGGCTTAAAATGGAAAAGAAAAACATAAATACAGCTATAGACTTATCAAAATTAAATTTAAATAAGATAGAAGAAAAAGATGATGAATTTCATATAGGAGCTATGGTTACTCTTAGAGATTTAGAGTTAAATAAAGCTTTAAATGATGAATTTCAAAATCTTTTTAAAGAATCTGTTAAACATATTGTTGGAGTTCAATTTAGAAATTTAGCAACAGTTGGAGGAAGTATATATTCAAGGTTTGGTTTCTCAGATGTTTTAGCTGCTTTTTTAACATTAGATAGTTATGTAGTTTTGCATAAAAGAGGAACTATTTCATTAGAGGAATTTTCTAAACTTCCTTATGAAAAGGATATAATAGAAAAAATAATAGTTAAAAAAAATAAAAGTAAAAATATATATTTTACTCAGAGACTTTCAGAAACTGATTTACCAATTTTAGTAGTTTCATTAAGTAAAATAGGTGAAGATTGGAAAATTGTAGTTGGTGGTAGACCAAACAGAGCAGAAATAGCTAAAGAAGCATCAAAAATATTATCAAGTAATCCAAATGAAGAAGAAATAAAAGAAGCTTGTGATAAAGCAGTTTCAGAGTTAGTATTTGGAAGTAATATGAGAGGATCTAAAGAATATAGAGAAATTTTAGCTAAAGTATTTATAAAAAGAGGTATACAAAAATTAGGTGGAGGTAATTATATATGATTACTAAAATTTGGATCAATAATAGACTTTACACTGAGGATATAGAAGCTGATAAATTGCTTATAGATTTTATTAGAGAAAAAGGATATTTAAGTGTAAAAAGAGGGTGTAATACTTCAAATTGTGGATTATGCACTGTTTGGGCTGATGAAAAGCCAATATTATCATGTTCAACATTAGCTGTTCAAATGGATGGAAAACATATACTTACACTAGAAGGATTAGATAGTGAAGTACGTGAATTTGCAAAGTTTATGGCAGCTGAAGGAGCAGAACAATGTGGGTTTTGTAGCCCAGGATTTATTATGAATGTGTTAGCTATGAAAAAAGAATTAGTAAATCCTACAGAAGAAGAAATAAAAGAATATTTATCTGGAAATCTTTGTAGATGCACAGGATATATGGGACAACTTAGAGCTATTAAAAAGTATTTAAATAGCAAGGAGGCAAAGTAAATGAAGATAGTAAATAAAAGCTATGCAAAAGTAGATTCTATGTCATTACTTACTGGAAAGCCTGTTTATACTGAGGATTTAGCACCTAGTAATCCTTTAATAGTTAAAGTGCTAAGGAGTCCACATGCACATGCAGAAATTTTAGAAATAAAAAAAGATATTGCATTAAAGGTTCCAGGTATAGAATGTATATTAACTTATGAAGATGTACCTAATAAAAGATTCCAAATTGCCGGACAGTCATATCCAGAGCCAGCTCCATATGATAGATTAATTTTAGAAAATAGAGTTAGGCATGTTGGAGATGCTGTTGCTATAGTTGCTGGAATTGATGAAAAATCAGTTGATAAAGCAATGAAACTAATTAAAGTAAAATATAAAAAATTAAAAGCTATATTTGATCCAATAGAAGCTATAGATAACGATATAGTAATACATGATGAGGAAGATTATTTTGTCCATTTTGATTTTGGAACAGATCAAAAAAGAAATATATGTGCATCAGGTAATATGAAAAAAGGTAACACTGAAGAAGTAATGAAAAACTGTGATATAGTTTTGGAAGAAACATATAACACAAAAGCCAATGCACAAGCAATGATGGAAACAATGAGAGCTTTTACTCATTATGATTGTTATGGAAGATTAGTAGTTGTTAGTTCAACACAAATCCCTTTTCACTTAAGAAGAATATTAGCTAGAGCATTAGATATATCAAAATCACAAATAAGAGTAATTAAACCTCGTATTGGAGGAGGCTTTGGAGCTAAACAAACATTATGTTGTGAAATATATCCTGCTATAGTTACATTAAAAACAGGAAAGCCTGCAATGATAATTTACGATAGGCAAGAAACATTTACTGCAACATCAAGCAGACATGCAATGCAATTAAAAGTTAAATTAGGAGCAAATAAAGATGGAACTATAAAGGCTCTTGATATTTCAGTTATTTCAAATACTGGAGCTTATGGTGAGCAAGGACCAACGGTTGTGGAATTAGTTGGAGTTAAACCTTTAACAGTATACAATAGGGTTGAAGCATATAATTTTGACTATAAGGTTGTATATACAAATACAATGGCAGCTGGAGCATTTAGAGGATATGGTGCAACTCAAGGATTTTTTGCGGTTGAGTCTATAATAAATGAGTTAGCAGCAAAGCTTAATATGGATCCTACTATAATAAGAGAAATAAATATGGTTAGGGAAGGCGAATATCTTCCAGCATATCATGGAGAAACTCTTAATAGTTGTGCTCTTGATAGATGTTTAAAAAGGGCTAAGGAAATATTTAAATGGGATGAAAAATATCCAAGTAAAGATATTGGAAATAATAAAGTAAGATCTGTAGGTGTAGCAATAACTATGCAAGGTTCTGGTATAGAAAATATAGATAAAGCATCTGTTGAAATAAAATTGGGAGATGGAGGTTTTTATCAATTAATGCTTGCATCATCTGATATGGGAACAGGTTCTGATACTATATTTACTCAAATGGCAGCAGAGTGTCTTGATTGCCCTGTAGAAAATGTTACTGTAAGTGGTGTTGATACAGATATGTCACCATATGATGTTGGTTCTTATGCATCAAGTACAACATATGTAACAGGAATGGCTGTAGTTAAGACTTGTGAAGAAATGAGAAAAAGAATTTGCATTGAAGGTGCTAAAGAGTTAAACCTTACACAAGAAGAGGTTGAATTTGATGGAAAAACAATAAGAGCACTAGATGGAAGTAAAAAAATTTCTTTAGAAGAACTTTCAGAAAGATTGCTTGTTGGAGATGGACAGTGTATAGTTGCTTCAGTATCACATTCAAGTCCAGTTTCACCACCTCCTTTTATGGTTGGATTAGCTGAAGTTGAAATTGATAAAGAAACAGGAAAAACTTCTGTAGTTGATTATGTTTCTGTAGTTGATTGTGGAACAGTAATAAATCCAGCTCTTGCAAGAATTCAAGCAGAAGGTGGAATAGTACAAGGTATTGGTATGGCTTTACTTGAAGATATAAATTATGATAAAAATGGTAGAATGGTTAATGATACTTTTATGCAATATAAGTTACCAACTAGGTTAGATATTGGTAGTGTAAGAGTTGAATTTGAAAGTAGTTATGAACCAACAGGACCGTTTGGAGCTAAGTCAATAGGTGAGATTGTTATTAATACACCAGCTCCAGCAATAGCAAATGCTATATATAATGGAATGGGAGTTAATATAAGAGATTTACCGATGACTGCTGAAAAAATACTAATGAAAAAATTAAAGAAAGATGCATAAATTATTAGATGTATTTTTTTACAATTAATATTATAAGTATAATTATTAGTATGTAGATAATTTAATGATTAATTAATAAAAAGAAGGTATAAGTATGGAAAAAGATAAGATAATGGATTTATGTGTTGAAAGTTGTATGGATGGAATGAAACATCATGAAGGAGGACCTTTTGGTGCTGCAATAGTTAAAGATGGAAGAGTTATAGCAGTAGCACATAATACCGTAATTAAAGATAATGATCCAACTGCTCATGGTGAAGTAAACGCTATAAGAGTGGCTTGCAAAGAACTTAATACTTTTGATTTAAGTGGATGTGAATTATATACAACATCAGAGCCTTGCCCTATGTGTATGTCAGCTATTATTTGGGCTAATATATCAAAAGTATATTATGGATGTACTGTTCAAGATGCTAGAGATATTGGCTTTAGAGATGAACATATACTAAAGTTTTTAAAGGAAGGCTGCAGTGATAAGAAAATAATAGATTTAGAAGCTTTAGATAAAAGTAAATGTTTAGAAGCTTTTGAATATTGGACAAAGGATAATTTAAAAACAGATTATTAAAATAATATTTAAAAATAAAGCCCTATAAAATAGAACTTAAAGTTTTATTTTATAGGGTATTTTTATTAAAAATTTTGTATTAATTATTATTTAGTTTATAATGAAATAATAAGAATTAAATATTAAATTAGTATGTTAAATAGTGTATAGAATAACTTTTTAATATAGATTGAAAGGAATTTATATGAGTAAAATATTAGTTTTGGCAGAAAAACCTTCAGTAGGAAGAGAACTTGGAAGGGTTTTAAAGTGTAATAAAAAAGGAAATGGATATTTAGAAGGAGAAAAGTACATAGTAACATGGGCATTAGGACATTTAGTAACTTTAGATGCACCAGAAGGATATAATCCAGCTTGGAAGGCATGGACTATGGAAACACTACCAATGCTTCCAAAGCATATGAAGCTTACAGTTATTAAAGGTAGTGGAAAGCAATATAAAATTGTAAAAGAACAGATGTATAGAAAAGATGTAGTGGAAATTGTAATAGCAACAGATGCAGGTCGTGAAGGAGAGCTTGTTGCAAGATGGATAATTGAAAAAGCTAATGTTAAAAAGCCTCTTAAAAGACTTTGGATATCATCTCAAACAGATAAAGCAATAAAAGACGGATTTAAAAATTTAAAAGATGGAAGAGCTTATGACAATCTTTTCCATGCGGCAGAATGTAGAGCAGAAGCTGACTGGCTTGTTGGACTTAATGTAACAAGAGCTTTAACTTGTAAGCATAATGCACAGCTTTCAGCAGGTAGAGTACAATCACCAACTTTGGCTATGATAGTTCAAAGAGAAGAAGAAATTAAAAATTTTAAACCAAAAGAATATTATACAATAGATGTAAAAACAGATAAGTGTAATTTTACTTGGGTAAATAAAGATAATAATTCAAGAATATTTAATGTAGATTTTAAAGATAAAGTTTTATCAAAAATAAAAAATGGTGAAGTCAAAATAGTTGATATTAAGGAAGCTAATAAAAAGACTTATTCACCAAAACTTTATGATTTAACAGAACTTCAAAGAGATTGTAATAAAATTTATGGATATTCAGCAAAACAAACATTAAATATAATGCAAAGACTTTATGAAAATCATAAGTTATTAACTTATCCAAGAACAGATTCAAGATATATATCAGAAGATATTGTATCTACAATTCCAGATAGACTTAAAGGAATAGCCTTTGGAGAATATAGAACTATAGCATCAGAACTTTTAAAGAATAAAATAAAAGCAAATAAAAGTTTTGTAGATAATAATAAAGTATCAGATCACCACGCTATAATTCCAACAGAAGAAAAGAGTAATTTAGCAAATTTAAGCTCAGATGAAAGACATGTATATGATTTAGTAGTTAAAAGATTTTTATCAGTTTTATTACCTCCATTTGAATATATTCAAACAACACTTGAAGGTGATGTAAATGGAGAAAAGGTTATTGCAAAAGGAAAAGTAATTAAATCAAAAGGTTGGAAAAAAGTATTTGATAGAGAAGATGAGGATGATAAAGAGGATATAAAAGAACAAGAACTTCCAAAAATAAATAAAGGTGATAGCTTAAAAGTTTCAGATGTTAAAGTGAAACTTTCAGAAACTAAGCCACCAGCAAGATTTAATGAAGGAACTCTTTTATCTGCAATGGAAAATCCTCAAAAATATATACAAGTAGATAAAGCTTCTTCTAAAACTTTAGGTGAAACAGGTGGACTTGGAACTGTTGCAACTAGAGCTGATATAATTGAAAAATTATTTAATTCATTTGTTATAGAGAAAAAAGGAAAAGAAATTTATCCAACATCAAAAGGAAAACAACTTATAGATCTTGTACCAAATGAACTTAAGTCACCACTTCTTACAGCAAAATGGGAGGCTTCATTAGATAGAATTTCAAAAGGAAAAGAAGATCCTAAAAATTTTGCAAAAGAAATGAGAAATTATTCAATAGCTCTTGTTGAAGCAGTAAAACAAGAAAATTCAAAATTCCACCATGATAATTTAACAGGTAAAAAGTGTCCAGAGTGTGGAAAATATATGCTTGAAGTTAAAGGAAAGCAAGGAAAGATGTATGTATGCCAAGATAGGGAATGTGGGCATAGAGAAAATATAGCAAGACTTACAAATGCAAGATGTCCTGAGTGTAAAAAAAGATTAGAACTTAGAGGTTCTGGTGAAGGAAAAATATATGTTTGCCCAGGAGAAAACTGTAACTTTAGAGAAAAAGAATCAGTATTTAAGAAAAGATTTAATAAAAATGATAAAGTAAATAAACGAGAAGTAAATAAAATAATGAAGAAGATGAAAAAGGAAGCTGAAGAGGATATAAATAATCCATTTGCAGCACTTTTAAAAGACTTTAAATAAATTTTAAAAGGTGGGATTTAAATCTCACCTTAAAGTTTATTTAAGGTGGGTTGTAAGCTATACTTTGGATTAATATTTTGGTAGAAAGTAGGTAATTAAATTGGGTAAAAAAGAAAAAAGAACAGAGAAACAAAATGCTTTATTAGCAAGAGTTTATGATTTAATTTTAAATACACAAACTCTTGATGATGAACGTTCTAAATTGATTGAATTTAAAAATGCAGTTGAAATGGGAAAAGACTTTGAGAAACAAGAAATGAAATTAGCAGAAGATTTACGACAATTAGCAGTTCGTAAAGTAAATGATAAGGAAACACTTAGTTTAGAAGTTGGTAAGCTTTATATGGATATTTCTACTACTGGATTATTTGACAGAAATTTTGGCATTGGTTTGGCTTCAATTGGATTTTTAGGTAAATAAAGAAATTATTTTGTATATTACTTTAATTATTTCTTTAATTCATATTAATTTTTAAGTGAATTTTTATAAAAGATTAAATGTATTATGTATTAATGATAAAGTATATTTATTAATATACTAAAATGGTAGTATTTAAAATTAATTTAATATATATATTGTTACTAAATTTAAAATAAATTATTGAATTATAAATAAATTGCTATTTATAATTGCTAGATAATATATAAATTTGGAGTGATAAAGTATGCAAAAAATTTTAAAGAAGGAATACTTCTTAAAAACTATAATATTTATTCTTGGTGTTATAGTTTTTCTTTCCTATTGGTTCTTTCTTGGAACTGTAAATGCATTTGTTGGAGTTGCAGTAGTTAAAGGCGCTTTAACTTTATTAAATAAAGACTTAACTGCTAATCCAATAAAAAATTCATTAATATTTTTATTAGCATTTTTATATATAGGTGTGTTTTCATATATTGCTACACTTAATATCTTTTTAGGGTTATTTATAAACTTTTTTGCATTATTTTTTATTACATATAATTTTGTTTCAGACTTAACAATATCAATTTGGATTCCTTTTGTTCTTGGATACTTATATCTTTTAGTTAAACCTGTTTCTTATGGATATGAACTTAAGGAAAGATTAATTGCATTAGCAATTGGTTCACTGTTTATAATAATTAGTCAATTAATTTTAAATAAAAATAAGTCAAAAAATAAAATAAAATCAGACTTTATTTTGCTATTAGATAATATTTTAAATAAAATAAGTGATTTAAAAAATAAAAAAGGTATAGATAATAAAAATTCTAAAATAACAACATACTTAGATAATATAGTAGCTACTATTTATAATAGACGAGCTTCATTTTTCTATATTGATGATAATGATAGTATTCTCCTTAATTTATCAGTTTGTTTAGAAAGATTAAATAATTCAATAAATAGAGTTAAGCTAAATAATTGTATTAAAGAAGATGAGATTTTAATTGATTTATCAAACTTGATTAATAAAATGAAAGGTTATATTAAAAATGATAATTATGATGCATCATTTATTTTAGATATTGAAGATTTTTTAAATAAGTATTCAAAAGATTTAAATAACAATTATTCATTTTATGATATAATGCAAAATATTGAGATGCTTAAATTTTCTCTTACAAATTTAATTAATTCGAACAAAAAAAGAAAGTTTAAAATAAAAAATATATTTTCAGCTATTAATAAGTTTAAAGTAAAAAACATAGTTAAATATAATTTTAAAAAATCAATTAAATTTACATATGCCTTTAGATTATCTTTTTTATTATCAGTATCTTATTTTATTGTTGAACTTCTTAAAATACCAGAAGGAAAGTGGATTACATTTACTATATTTACAGTAGTACAACCTTATATAGAAGATAGTCAAAAAAGATTTACTAAAAGATTTAAAGGAACTATTATCGGAATAATAATATTTAGTTTAATAAATATATTTGTTGGAAGTTTTTATTTGGAGATATTTATATTTGCTATATTATATTATATATATTCTTTAAGTTCAGATTTTACTGTAAAAACTATATGTACAACTACAGTTGGACTTGGGGTATTTTCAATTATAACTGATGCACCTGCAAGTGGAGATTTTTATAGATTTATATTTATGGTTGTAGGGATTTTTATAGGTTATATAGGAAGCAAATATATATTTCCATATAGCTTAAGAGATTCTATAGATAGATTAAGTAAAGAATATTATAACATTAGCTTAAATATAGTATATGAAGGTAGCAGAAAAGAAATAAATGCTAAATTAACAACTTATATAGATGAACAAGTTTTGCTTTCTAAATTATTTGAAAGTAAGATAATAGTTAATAATAGTACATATAAGTTAAAATGCGTTAATGAATTTATATATAATCAGAGATTTTTAAATAATGATATATATTATTTATATTTTTATGTTTTTAAAAATAAAATACAAAGCAATATTTTAAAGGAATTTAAATTAGGGGTAAATGGAGCATATCATTTTAAAGATGGAGATCCAATTATAGACTTAGATAAAGTTAAAATTTTAAAAGACTCTATAAAAAATAAATTTAATGGTATATCTGATGAAAAAGATAAGTTAGTCTTTATTACAATATATAGAATATTATATAGACTAGAGAAATCTAACAAGTTAATTAGTGAAATAGATAATACAATAATTAAATAACTAAATGAAAAAGTCTAAATTAATTTAGGCTTTTTTATTTTATATAGTAAATTTAGCTGCTTCATTATGTCTATTGACTTATATGAAAGGTATGATTTATATTATATATAGATAACTGTCTATATAGAGGTGTTTTATGAAACCTGATTATGAAGCAAATTCAAAAATAATAAAGGCAATAGCAGATAGCAATAGATTAAAAATAATTGATATATTATCATGTGGTGAAAAATGTGCATGTGATATATTAGAATATTTCGATTTTACTCAACCAACATTATCACATCATATGAAAGTACTTATGGAGTGTGGGCTTGTAAAATGTAGAAAAGAAGGTCTTTGGAGTTATTATTCTTTAAATTTCACAAATACAAATAAACTAATATTATTTTTAATGAATTTAACTACAGATACAGATAAATGTATTTGTAAAGAGAAAAATAGCAATAAGTGTTTAAATATAAAGGAGAATAGGTAATATGAGCAAATTAAAAGTTGCATTTATATGTGTACATAATTCATGTAGATCACAAATGGCAGAGGCACTTGGAAATCTTTTTTTTAGTGATCTTTTTGAAAGTTATTCAGCAGGAACTGAAACAAAACCAGAAATAAATGGAGATGCAGTTAGGATTATGAAGGAACTTTATGGGGTTGATATGAATAAAACTCATAAATCGAAATTATTAAAAGATATACCAGAAGAGGTTGATGTAGTTATAAAGATGGGATGTAATGTAGTATGTCCATATTTACCAGCAAAGCATATTGAAGATTGGGGTCTTGAAGACCCAACAGGAAAATCAGATGAAGAGTTTATAAGGACAGCGAAAATAATAGAAAATAAAGTTAAAGGTTTAGCAAAAAGAATTAAAAATAGAGAATTATAAAAATAATATTTATATAGTAAAAAGTTTTGAGGTTTAATCACAGCTTCAAGACTTTTTGTTTTATAAAAATATGTATAAATAATTACAATTTATAAAAATTTATACATTAATATATGATAAAATATTAATAGAAATGGGGCGATTTTTTTGAATAATATTATTAAAGAAAGATTAGAAAAATTTAGAGAAATAATGAAGGAAAAAGGAATTAATTATTATATAATTCCAAGTTCAGATTCTCATGGAAGTGAATATGTAAGTGAACATTTCAAAGGAAGAGAATTTATGTCAGGATTTACAGGTTCTGCAGGAACTTTACTTATTTCTTTAGATAAAGCAATACTTTGGACTGATGGTAGATATTTCATTCAAGCAGAAAAAGAACTTAAAGGTTCTGATATAAACTTATTTAAGATGAGGGTAGAAGGATATCCAACTTTAAATGAATGGATTAAAGAAAATATTAAAAAAGATGAAGTTTTGGCTTTTGATGGTAAGGTATTTTCAGTAAATGACTATAAAGCTTTTAAAGAAATTGAAAAGAGTAATGAATTTAAAATAAAAATAGATGAAGATTTACTACAATATGTTTGGAATGATAGACCTGAGCTTCCAATGGAAAAAGTATTTATTCATGACATAAAGTATGCAGGAAAAAGCAGAATAGAAAAATTAAAAGAAATAAGAGAAAAAATGAATTTTTTAAATGTAAATAGTTATATATTAACTTCATTAGATGATATTGCCTGGCTTTATAATATTAGAGGAAATGATATTTCATATAATCCTGTAGTTTTAAGCTATTCAATAATTAAAGAAGATAAAGCATTTATATATATTGATGGGAAAAAGATTTCAAATGATGTTAAAAGAGAGTTAGAAGAAGATAATATATTTATTAAAGGTTATGAAAAAATAATTGAAGATACTAAATTATTAGATGGAAATATATTTATTGATCCTAAAAAAGTTAACTCACTTATATATGAAAATATAAATTTAAATTGTAAAATTATCGAAGAATTAAATATAACAACTTCATTAAAGGCTATAAAAAATAAAATTGAATTAGAAAATTTAAATAGATGCCAAATAAGAGATGGAATAGCTATGGTTAGATTTAGAATGTGGCTAGAAAATAATGTTGGTAAAGAAAAAATTACAGAAATATCAGCATCAGATAAGTTAAAAGAGTTTAGAAGTTATGGAAATTTATATAAAGGAATAAGTTTTAATACAATTGCAGGATACAAAGAGCATGCTGCTATGATGCATTATAGTGCATCAAAAACAAGTGATTATGAACTTAAGAAAGAGGGACTTTTCCTAGTAGATTCAGGTGGTCAATATTTAGATGGAACTACTGATATTACAAGAACTTTTGTACTTGGAAATATTTCAGAAGAAGAGAAAAATGATTTTACGTTAGTTTTAAAGGGACATATAAATTTAATAACTACAAAGTTTTTAGATGGAACAACAGGTTCAAATATTGATATAAAGGCTAGAGAACCTTTATGGGATAAAGGAATAGATTATAAATGTGGTACAGGACATGGAGTAGGATTTTTCTTAAATGTTCATGAAGGTCCTCAAAGTATAAGTCCAATTCAAAATAATGTAGTATTAAAACCTGGTATGATTATAACTAATGAACCAGGAATATATAAAGAGGGTAAACATGGTATAAGAACAGAAAATACTATGCTTGTTGTAGAAGATAAAGAAACAGAATTTGGAAAATTTTATAAGTTTGATATTATATCTTTTTGTCCAATAGATATAAAAGGTATAAATAAAGAACTTTTAAATAAAAAAGAAATAGAATGGATAAATAATTATCATGAAATAGTTAGAGAAAAATTATCAAAATACTTAAATGGGGATGAACTTAATTTTTTAAAGGAAATAACAGAAAAAATATAAATTTTAAATAGTTATATATGAGGGATTTTATGGTAGATGATAAGTTTAAATTATTAATTGAGAATAGTAAAATTTTGGATGAAGTTAAAAATACATTTGGAATGAATATTTTTAAAAAATGCAATGCACTTAATATTACAATGAAAAATAAAGTTGCTAATGCAAATAAGATTAATAGTGCAATAGATTTAATAAAAGGGAAAACATTTTTATTTTCTAATTTTAGAGGAAATAATTTATTAACTACAGCTGTACTTATAGCAAATGAAGAAAATATGGAAGAAAGTTTAAATAACATTATTGAAATATATGAAGGTCTTAAAAATTTGTTTTTTAATAATCAGTATTTAGTCTTGGCGGCACAAATAATATTTTCAGCAAGATATAGAGTAAATATTTATGATGCTATAAAAAATACTAGAGTAGCTTATGATTATATGAAAAAGAATCATAGATTTTTAACAGGTCAGGAAGATATATGTTCAGCAGCAATAATTGGGACTACATCTAAAGATTTTGAAGTAACATTTTTAGAAATTGAAGAGTGCTATAATTTACTTAGAAATAGTGGATTTTGTATGGGAAATAATCTTCAATCTTTAACTAATATGTTATCACTTATTAATTTAACTTCTGAAGAAAAAGTTAAAAAAGTAAATAGTTTATATAATGCTTTGGAAAATAATAATGTTCCATTAAAGGGATATGCCCTTCCTCTTCTAGGGATAGCGCCCTTTATAACTAATGATTATAGTGATTTTGCAAAAGAAGTAAGTGAAGTTGTTATAAGCTTAAGAAAAGAAAGAGGATTTGGAATATTTTCTTTAAATAGTTATATTAGAAATATGATAGCGGTTGGAATAGTTATATCAAGTTACTTAGATGATTTAAGTTATGATATTAAAGAAAATATAAGTAATATAACAAACAACACATCATTAACTATTGTTATAGCAATGGAAATTGCAGCATCTACTGCAGCAGCTGGAGCTGCAGCGGCAGCTGCCTCAGCAAATAATTAAAAGTATTAATTTAAAAGATATAGAGTTTATTTAGTAAAACTTTATATCTTTTTTATTTTTAATTGCTTATATAAGAGCTAGAGTTCTTTAGATATAATAATAACTAATTTAATTTAAAAAGACTTATTTAAATTTTAAGAATAAGTCTTTTAATTATAGAAATAGAAAATTTTAAAAGAAAAGTGATAGTCTTTAACATTAATTAATATTAAAGATTATCCCTTTTATAAAATTTATACAATATGTAAAGATTTGTTTCTATAATATATTGGGGTTATTGTAGTAAATTTTTTAAACATAGTACTATAATAACTTTGATTTATATATCCAACCATTAAAGCAATATCTAATATAGATAAATCCGTATTTGAAAGAAGTTCTTTACTCTTTTTAATCCTAAAGTAATTTAAATAATTAGTAAAAGTATAATTAGTTTCTTTTTTAAATATATTACAAAAATAACTTTTATTTATATTAAATTCATTACAAATTGAATCTATTGTTATTTGATTTTGATAATTTTTTTTATGTAATTTAAAGCTCTTTTTACATATGGAGAATATATTTTGGGCGTAGTAACATTAGTTTTTTTCTTTAAATAAAAAGAAATTAACAATAAAATATTCTTATAGAAAATTTTAAAGATAAATAACTATAACTAAAAAAGATATAGGATTAATTCAGTAACTTCCTATATCTTTTTTTATATATTATTTTAAATTCATTACATTTAAACCAGAAATATTATCCAAATATCTAGGAACTTCTCCATCTAATTCAGTTAAAACAAGTTCACAAACAGCAGTAACTTCTCCTTCAACAAAGTGACCACCGTAAGTTATACAATCTTCTCCACTAAAATTTATATGAAGATGAAGATAAGGTTCATTATCTTTAGTTGTTAAATTTCCAAGTAAACTTGTTATTTCATATTTTCCATCAAATAAAGTTTCATTATATACTTTTGTTTTTAAATTAAAGTATCCTATTCTTATATTTGTTGCTGCACCTATAGCAGAAATTGAACCAAGTTTTATGCTATTGTCTTTACAAAAGCTTTTAATAGAACTTACTATGTTTTCACCTTTATCTATTCTTAAAATCCAAGTATTATTTATTTTTTTAAAATCCATTTTTAATACCTCCAAAATTTAAATATAACTTATTTTAATTATACACCTTAAAATCAATGTAAATCCAAATGATAAATTATAATTGAAAGTTTTTATGAAATTATTTTAGTGTATTTTTATAACTTATTTAAAATACTCGTAAATGAAAACAAAGAAACCATATAAATAAATTGTATTGTATGATAATATAAAATGAGATAAGATTAAAATTTAATAGAAAATTATTAATAAAATTTATAAATAATAGCTTTGGAGGATTATATGGCTATAAATAAAAAAATAAACGACAGATTCCATTACAATAATGCTAAAAAAACAAATAAAAACTTTATGTATAATGATTTAAGAAGAGCTAATTGTTATAACAGTGAATTTTCAGGTTCAAACTTTAATTTTGCAAGTTTTAGAGGAGCACATTTTAAATCATGTGATTTCTTTGGATGTACTTTTAAATGGGCTGAATTTATAGGTAGTAACTTAAAAAAAAGTAAATTTAAAAAGGCTGAATTTAAAAATGTAGTATTTGAAGGTGTTAACTTAGAAGGTGTTGATTTTGATGGTGCTAAGTTTAAAAATGTTATATTTTTAAATACTGATATAAGTAAAGCAGTAAATTTAAAATTTAAAGATGAAGATATTAAAATATTAGATAAATTTCCGAATATAGAAATTAGCGATAATTTAAAAGCATCATTAGATAAAGCTATGGACAATGAGTATATTAAGAGATCAAGAGTATTAGATACAAAAGAAGGTAAATTAAATACTATAAGTATAATGAGATTAAAGGAAAACTTTAATGAGAAATCATTAGTTCAAGGACTTAAAATTGCATCAGAGAGAATAGATAGAGATTTTTGTACATTAAGTTATTTAATTAAAGCTATAGAGAGATATAGAGAAGAGGGACTTCTTTAGTATAGTAAATAATTTATATAATAAAAGACCAGTAGTATAATTTTAAACTACTGGTTTTTTATTATATTTTATTTATCCATTCTATTACATTAGGAGTTAAAGAAGCAACTGAATCTTTGTTAACTTTTGTAACAAAAATTAAATCTTCAGCTTCAACTGTATTTTTTAATTTATTTAATATTTCATCAGCAGATAATTCGCTTTTAAGAAGAAAACTAGTAGGCATAAAATGTGCCCATGAACCTAATGTTTTTATATTAGCTGTTATTTCATAATCATCACTATAGTGTTGAGGGTATTGATTACCACATCCACAAGAACTTGCTTCTTCTTTTAAATAATAAGTAATTGCAAAAATTTACATAATATATACCTCTTTTAAATTTAATTTATATTTACATAATAATATAAAAATAATAAAATTCAATTTATTATAGATGAAATATGTATTTTATTTATAAGGGTTATTAAAATTTTATAGATTTTAAAATCATTTACTTCGTGTAAATATTATATATGATATAATGTTATATAATAATTGGTAGTGTATATTGGAGGAATAATATGATAAATCCAAAGAGAGAATGGATAGAATTTAAATCAGAAGAAGAAAAAATTGAAAAGTTAAAAGAATTAAAAATAATATCTTCAAAAGCCAAGGATATTAAAGAATTATATTATAAAGGTGCATATAGTGAAGATTCAGTACTTTGTGATGTAGTTGGATATGTAGATGAGAATGAGATAATTTTAAAAATTGGTGAGAAATTACATAGTATACATCCTGAATATTTTTTAGATATGCAAAAGAAAGAAAGATTTATAATAGTTGATATAGAGACTCCTATGAGCTTTAATAAAGAAGATGGAATAAGAGAAATAGCGGCTGTTGTAGTTGAAGATTATAGAGTTATAGATACTCTACATTTAAAGAAGATTATAGATGAAGAAGAATATAAAAAAGGTTATGGATGTGGATTAGAGGCTATAGAGGAAAATGAAGAGTTTAAAGATAAATTTAAAGCTTTAGTTAAAAAATACAAATGCCCATTATTAGCTCATAATGCAAGTTTTGATAGAAAGTTTTTAAAACATTGGGGCTTTGTTGATGATAAGCAAAAATTTTATTGTAGTTTAAATACCATAAGAGCAATGGTTAAGCTTGATAGTTATAAACTTGTTGATTTATTAAACTATTATGGAATTAAGGATGGACAAGAACATAATGCAATTCAAGATGTTCTTGATTTATTAGAGGTTTTAAAAAGATTGAAACCAGAGAAATGGCAAACTATAGATAGTCGTGTTAAATATAGTTTAGATAAAAATAGTGAAAAAAAGATAGAAAATAAAGCATTAAATGATTTAGATAAAAAATCAAAGCCTAAGTTTGTAAGAAAGAGTAAAGAAGAAAAAGAAGCGGAAAAATTAAGGCTTGAAAAGGCAAAAGAAAACATAATAGAAAACTTATTTGAAGGTAAAAAAATAGTTTTTACAGGGGACACTAAAAAAGATAGAATTGAACTTCAAGAACTTGCAATAATGTACGGCGCAGGAGTTACACAAAGTATAAGTGGAAAAACTTATATGGTAGTTGTTGGAGATAATCCAGGTGTTAGTAAAATATCAAAAGCTAAAGAGCTTGGAATTAAAATAATAAGTGAAGATGAATTTTTAAATAGTGTAAATTTAGATTCAGTTCAAATGAAACTTTTTTAATATAATAATATAATTATTTAAATAAAACTTTGCTAAATTAAAGTTAAATTAGTGCTTTAATTTAGTGAAGTTTTTATTTTTAATAAATTTTAGTTAAATATAATTTTGATAATTAATTTATAAATAGAAAAATAAATTTTGAAAAATTATTTAATATTATGAAATAAAAGAAAAATTTGGGTATTGAAATGTATAATTAATAATAAGTAAAAATGTATTATAGGGGGAATTTATGATGAAGAAAAGACAATTAATAATAACAATAATAATTGCTATTATTATATTAATAGTTGGAGGAACTACATTTTTCATTTATCAAGGTGAATCAAAAAATAAAGGAATAGAAAAAGCAAAGCAACTTATTGAACAAAGACAATATGACAAAGCTTTGGCTTCTTTTGAACTTGTATTAGATGAAGATTCAGGGAATATAGAGGCAATAGAAGGAAAAGATATGCTAGATAAATATATTGAAGCTGAGAAAAATGTAAAAGATTGTGATTTTAAAAAGGCAGAAGAAGAAATAAAAGAACTTCCAAGTAGTTATACAAATTATTCTTTTTTTAAAAGTGATGTTGATAAATTGAAAGAAAAAATTGAAGAAGGTTTAAAAGCAAATACAAGTACTGTTAATGACATAAATAAATTAAGAACTTTAATTGATAATAAAAAATATGACGAGGCAAAAAAATTAGTTAATAAATTAAATAATGAAAAATTAACAGAAGAGCAAAAAAATACTGTTAAAGATTTAAATGCAAGATTAAGTGCAGAAATTAAAATTTCAAGTCAATCAAATGAAGCAAATAATGATAGCAATTCAAATAAATCACAGAGTAATAGTACAGCTTTAAGTAAAGAAAAATATTTAGGGGAACTTAATAATATTCAAAGGAAAGCAGATAATGTTTATGTAGGTGATACAGATCCAGAAATGAGAGAAGCAATAGGATATATATATACTTTATGGGATAATGAGTTGAATAGAATATATCAAGATTTAAAAAACAATTTACCTAAGGACCAGTTTAAAAAATTAGAAAAAGAAGAGGTTCAATGGATAAAAGAGAAAAAACGTATAGCACAAAAAGAGGCTGATCAATATAAAGGTGGAACATTAGCACCACTTACATATACTAGTACAGAAGCCGAAGAAACAAAAAAGAGATGCTATGAATTAGTTAATAATTATATGAAATAAAGTTATATTTATTTAAAACAGGTAGTTTTTTAATTAACTACCTGTTTAATTATTTATTTTTATAAATAATTATTTGTTATATATAAATTAAAATAAAAAAATATAAAAAATTTTCAAAAAACACTTGTAAACGATTTAAAAATGTATTATTATGTACTTAACCGATTCAGTGAAACGGTAAAGTAAAGAAAGGATGGGGAATATGAATAAGATTTGCGTAATTGGAAGCATAAATATGGACTTAGTTATAAAAGTTAAGAACATGCCAAAGGAAGGAGAAACCATACTTTCAAAATCCTTTGAAAAGATAGCTGGAGGAAAAGGAGCTAATCAAGGGGTTGCTGCAAAAAGATGTGGCAATATAGTTACAATGATAAGTAAAATTGGACAAGACGACAATGGTAATATACTAAAGGGTCTTTTAGATAAAGAAGGAATTAATACAGAATATATATTTGTTGATGAAAAAGAGCCAACAGGAATGGCTATGATAACAGTAAATGATAATGGAAACAATTCAATTGTTGTTATATCAGGTTCAAACATGACATTAAATAATGATGAAATAAAAAAATGTGAAGGTGCAATAGGAGAAAGTGATATAGTAATATCTCAATTTGAAACTCCAGAAGATATAACAATTGAAGGATTCAAAATGGCTAAAGAAAATAATAAAATAACTATTTTAAATCCAGCACCAGCAAAAGAAATAAAATATGAATTATTAAAATATACAGATATAATAATTCCAAACGAAACAGAGGCAGAACTTTTAACAGGGATAGAAGTTAATAATTTAGAAACAGCAAAACTTGCAGCTTCAGAATTTTTCAAAAAGGGAGTTAAGTTTGTAATTATAACTTTAGGTTCAAGAGGAGCAGCTGTTATAAGTAAAGAAAATGCTGAAATAGTTAAAGCTTTTAAAGTAAATGCTATAGATACAACAGCAGCAGGAGACAGTTTTATTGGAGGATTAAGTACTAAGTTAAATGTAAATGAATTAACTTTTAAAAATCTTTTAAAAGCAGTTAAATTTGGAAATAAAGTTTCATCAATAACAGTACAAAGAAAAGGAGCACAACCTTCAATAGCAAGTATAGAAGAGGTAATTGAAGTTTATGGAGAGGAAGATTAATATATGAGAAAAACAAAATTATTAAATAGCCAAATAAGTTCAGTAATTTCAGAAATGGGACACACAGATTCTTTGGCAATAGGAGATTGTGGATTACCTATACCAAAAGATGTAAAGAGAATAGATCTTGCAATAATTAAGAATCTACCAACATTTATGGATACATTAAAAGCAGTTTTATTAGAGCTACAAATAGAAGAAGTAATACTTGCAACAGAGACAGAAAAAGTAAGCAATGATCTTTATGAAGAAATAAAGAAAGAAATTGGTGATGTAAAAATAACATTCGTAAGTCATGAAGAATTAAAAGAAAACTTAAAGGAATGCAAAGCTGTAATAAGAACAGGTGAGCAAACTCCTTATGCAAATATTATATTAAAGTCAGGAGTTGTATTTTAAGAGGAGGCGTTTAGAATGAATGCAAAAAAACCAATGCTTAAAATGGAGGGTGTGAGTAAGTCATTCCCTGGTGTTAAAGCACTAGATAATGTAAATATTACTGCTTATGGAGGAGAAGTTACTGCTTTAATGGGTGAAAATGGAGCAGGAAAATCAACTCTTATGAAAATACTAAGTGGAGTTTATACAAAGGATGAAGGTAAAATATATCTTCAAGGTGAAGAAGCAAATATTCACGGTATAAAATCAGCAGAAGAACTTGGAGTTACAATAATTCACCAAGAGCTTAGTATAATAAATAATTTAACAGTAGCTGAAAACATATTTTTAGGTAATGAAAAAGCTAATAAGTTTGGAAAAATAAATAAAAAACTTATGGTTGAAAGAAGTAAGATGTTTTTAGAGCAAATTGGATGTGCAGTTGATCCAAATGAACTTGCTGGAAATTTAAATGTTGGTGAAAAACAAATGGTTGAAATAGCTAAAGCATTAACAAAAAATGCAGCTATAATTATAATGGATGAGCCAACAACAGCACTTACAGAAGTTGAAACAAAAAATCTTTTTAAAGTAATAGAAAATTTAAAAAGTAAGGGACTTGCTATAATTTACATATCACATAGAATGGAAGAAATATTTGCAATATGCGATAGAGTTGAAGTTTTAAGAGATGGTAAGTATGCAGGAAATGCATTAATTAAAGATATAGATAATGATGATCTTATAACAATGATGGTTGGAAGAAAGATTGAAGATCAGTTTCCATACAGAGAAGTTAAAAAAGGAAATGTTATTTTAGATGTAAAAAATTTAAGCTCAAATGCAGGTGTAAAAGATGCAAACTTTGAAGTTAGAGAAGGTGAAATACTTGGAGTTGCAGGACTTATGGGTTCAGGAAGAACAGAGCTTGCAAAGACAATATTTGGTGCATATAAAAAGACAAATGGAACTATAAAAATAAATGGAAAAGAGCTTCATGGAAATAGTATAACAGAAGCAATAAAAAATGGTATATGTTATCTTTCAGAAGATAGAAAAAAGGAAGGATGTGTCCTTGGGCTATCTGTTTCAGATAATATGACTATATCAAATCTTGATAGTTATCAAAATAAATTATTTGTATTAGATAAGAAAAAAGAAGCATCTGATGTAAACGATTATATAAAAAAGATTAGAATAAAGACACCAAGTCCAGAACAATATATTAAAAACTTAAGTGGTGGTAATCAGCAAAAAGTTATTTTAGCTAAATGGCTTTTAACAAAACCAGAAGTTTTAATAATTGATGAGCCAACAAGAGGTATAGATGTTGGGGCTAAAAAGGAAATTTATGAATTATTAAATGAACTTAAGCAAAGTGGAAAAGCAATTATAATGATTTCTTCTGATATGCCAGAAGTACTTGGAATAAGTGATAGAATTCTTGTTATGAGTGAAGGAAAAATAACAGGAGAAGTAAGTAGAGAAGAAGCAACACAAGAAAAAATAATGAAATTAGCCGTTGGGATAAAGTAAAAATAAAAGTATAAAAGGAAATATAAATTTTTATTTTGAGAGGAGTTTTTAAAATGAAAGAAAACTACAAAGTATACTTAGACAAATATAAATCTTTAATAGGATTAGTATTATTATGTGTAATCATAACATGTGTAACACCAAAGTTTTTAAGTATAGCAAATATAACAAACGTATTTACACAAGTTTCAGTTAATGCAATTATAGCTGTTGGTATGACTTTCGTTATATTAACAGGAGGAATAGATTTATCTGTTGGTTCAACACTTGCAATTAGTGGAGCTCTTTCAGCATCAATAGTAAAATCAACTGGAAGTATTACTTTAGCAATTTTAGGTGCAGCAGTATGCGGTATTATTATTGGATTCATAAACGGTATTTTAATAGCAAAAGGAAAATTACAAGCATTTATAGCAACACTTGCAACTATGACAATATTTAGAGGAGTTACATTAGTATATACAGATGGAACACCAATATCAAAATTATCTGAAAGTTTTGCAAAAATAGGAAATGCAAAATTAGGATTTATACCAGTGCCAGTTATTATTACAATCGTTATAGCAATTATAGCAATATTTATATTATCACAAACTAAATTTGGTAGATATCTTTACGCTTTAGGTGGAAATGAAGAATCAGCAAAACTTTCAGGAATAAATACTGATAGAATTAAAATGATGACATATGTTGTTTCAGGATTTGTTTCAGCAATAGCTGGTGTAATTATTACAAGTAGAATAGGCTCTGCTTCACCAAATGCAGGAACAGGATTTGAACTTGATGCAATCGCAGCAGTGGTTATTGGAGGAACTTCACTTGCTGGTGGAGAAGGTAAAATTTCAGGAACAATAATCGGTGCATTAATAATTGGAGTATTAAATAATGGATTAAACTTAATGAACGTATCACCATTTTATCAATCAATCGTAAAAGGATTAGTTATATTAATAGCAGTATTATTAGATAAGAAAAGCAGAAAAAAATAATTTGATTTAAGGAGGGTAACATAATGAAAAGAAAAAAGAGATTAATCGCATTTATGCTAATTAGTATTTTCTTTGTAGGCTCCTTAACAGGCTGCATGAAAAAAGATAATGACAAGAAGATTGGGATGGTATTATCAACACTTAACAATCCATTCTTTATATCCATGAAGGAGGGTGCAGAAAAAGAAGCAAAGAAATTAGGATTCGAGCTTATAGTTCTTGATTCAACAAATGATCCTGCAAAGGAAAGATCAAATGTAGAGGATTTAATACAACTTGGTGTAGTAGCACTTTTAATAAACCCAACAGATAGTGATGCAGCTATTAAAACAGTTGAAGTTGCAAATAAAGCAAATGTTCCAGTAATAACACTAGATAGACAAGCAAATGGTGGAGTTGTTACAAGCCATATAGCATCAGATAATATAGTTGGTGGAGAAATGGCAGGGAAATATGTACTTGATCAATTTAAGGATAAAGATAAAATAAATATAGTTGAACTTCAAGGTATTCCAGGAGCTTCAGCTACAAGAGATAGAGGAAAAGGATTCCATAATGTATTAGATAAAGATAAGAAAGCTAATTTTATATCAATACAAGCAGCAGATTTTGATAGACAAAAAGGTCTTCAAGTAATGGAAAACATAATACAAAGAAATTCAGATATTCAAGTAGTATTTGCACATAATGATGAAATGGCACTTGGAGCGTCTAAAGCTATACAAGCAGCTGGACTTAATACTATGGTAATTGGATTTGATGGAAATGATGACGCAAAAAATGCAATAGAAGCTGGAACAATGAAAGCGACTATAGCTCAACAACCAGATGAAATCGGAGCACTTGGTGTTGAACTTGCAGCAAAAATATATAATGGAGAAAAAGTCGATAAAAATATAGCAGCAGATCTTAAAGTTTATACAAATCAAAATCAAAATTAGATTAAAAAATTAAAGAGCACTAAGCTAAAATCTAAAAAATAGAGATTTTGAGCTAGTGCTCTTTTTAAATGTATAAAAATTAATAAAGTATAAATTTAAGTTTATGAATAGTTATAAAGATTTTTTATATAATTATTTAGTTTAAAAGAGAAAGTAAATTTTAAAAATAAGAAATTAAATAGGGGCCTAGCAAGGATAATTTCTTTACAAATTATAAAAAAAAATATGGTATAATTTGTAGTATATAAATAATAATGAGGTGTAAAATGAGGAAGACAACTTTAGCAGACATAGCAAGAGAGGTTGAAGTTTCAAAAACAACTGTATCTATGGTGATTAATAATAAAGATGGAAATATATCAAAAGAAACAAGAGAGAAAATATTAAAAAAAGCAAAGGAACTTAATTATGTTCCAAATTTTTTAGCAAAAAGTTTAACTACTAATAAATCTTATAGTATAGGAGTTATAGTACCTGATATACAAAATCCATTTTTTAGTGAAATAGCAAAAGCAATAGAAAAAATAGCTGAAAAAAGTGGATATAGTATGGTGCTTTGTAATACTTTTAATAATAAAGAAAAAGAAGAAAATCATATAAATCTTTTAATGAGCAAATCAATTGATGGGATAATAATAGCTCCTGTTTCAGAAGAAATTGATGGGCTTAAAAAGCTTGAGGCAAATGGTGTTCCTTTTGTATTAGTAGATAGATTAATAAAAGATTATGAAAATGTAAATGGAGTATTTTGCAATAATAAAGAAGGAATAAAGCTAGGTGTTGATTTTCTTTATAAAAATAATAAAAGAAATATAGCTTTTATTATTGGAAACAGTAATCTTGAAACATCTAAAGAGAGACTTATAGGCTTTAATGAAAGAATGGAAGAACTCAATATATTAAATAAAGACATTATAATAAATGAGGATTATTCTATGGAAGGTGGATTTTCTGCAACAGAAAAATTAATGAGTAAAGAAAAAAATATAGATTCTATATTTTACAGTAGTGATGTTATGGCAATTGGGGGAATGAAATATTTACTTAGAAATGGATATAAAATTCCAGAAGACATAAGTATATTAGGCTTTGATAATATAAATATTTCATCATTTATAGAACCTGAACTTACAACAGTTGCACAACCTATATGGAAAATGGGAGAAGAGGCTATAAAACTTTTACTTAAGCTTATAAATAAGGAAAAAGTTTTAAATAAAACAATTGAATTAGAAGATTACTTAATAGAAAGAGCAACAGTTAAGTAAAGATATAGTTTTATTACAAATAGAATATTTATAGTAAAATTGGAATTTAAATGAAATATATTAATTAAAGGGTGCTTTAGTAATGTTTCTAAGGTGCCTATATTTATTTTAGATATTTATAATATTAAAGCAAAGATTAATTTAGTAGACCTATACAAGATAGAAGAAGGGTTGTATTATTATAATAGGGGATGGAATTATAAGGCTATAATAATTTTATTTGGTACATCAATTTTCCCTTTTGTAGGTAAATTTATTACTCCATTAAAGATTTTCTATGATAATTCTTATGTATTAGGATTATTTATTGCAATGTTAATTTATTTATTGGTACTAAAAATAAGTATTAATGCAAAAAAAGAGAGAGGTGTTTAATATGAATTTGTTAGTTAAAAATGGTACTATAGCAACAGCTAGTGATGTATATAAGGGAGATATATATATTGAGAATGGAATTATAAAAGAAATTGGGTTAAACCTTAATAAAGATGCAGAGAAAATTATAGATGCAGAAGGAAAATATGTAATCCCAGGTGGAGTAGATGTTCATACACATTTTAATTTAGATGTTGGAATTGCAGTAGCTAATGATGACTTTTATACTGGAACTATTGCAGCAGCCTGTGGTGGAACAACAACTATAGTAGATCATATGGGATTTGGGCCAAAGGGTTGTAATTTAAAGCATCAAGTTGATGTTTATCATGGATATGCTGATGGCAAAGCTGTAATCGACTACAGTTTTCATGGAGTAATTCAAAGTATAGATGAAAATATATTAGAGGAAATAGAAAGTATAGTTAATGATGAAGGAATATCAAGTTTTAAAATTTATTTAACTTATGATTATATGATTAATGATGAAGATGCATTAAAGGTACTTAAAAAATTAAAAGAATTAAATGGGGTAATGACAGTTCACTGTGAAAATCATGGAAGTATAAAATATTTAAGAGAAAAATTTGTAGAAGAAGGATTAAAGGCTCCTAAATTTCATCAATTAAGTAGACCGGTAGAAAGTGAAGGGGAAGCTGTTAATAGAATGATAAATATAGCAGAAATTGCAGGTGAAGGTCCACTTTATGTGGTTCATTTATCATCAAAGTTAGGTCTTAGCTATATAAAACTTGCAAGGGAAAGAGGGCAAAAGGTATACGCTGAAACATGTCCTCAATATTTAGTATTAGAAGACAGCCTTTATGATTTACCAAACAATGAAGGATTAAAATATATAATGAGTCCTCCACTTAGAAAAAAAGAAGATAGTGAAGCTTTATGGAAAGGAATTAAAGATGGATATATTCAAACAATAGCAACTGATCATTGTCCATTTGCATTTAATAAAGACAAGCAAATGGGAAAAGATGATTTCACAAAGTGTCCAAATGGAGCACCAGGTGTTGAAGAAAGAATTCCATTAATATTTTCAGAAGGAGTTATGAAAGATAGAATAAGTATAAATAAATTTGTTGATGTTTGTTCAACAAAGCCTGCAAAAATATTTGGACTTTATCCTAAAAAGGGAACAATTCAAGTTGGTTCAGATGGAGATTTAGTAATAATTGACCCAAATAAAGAAGTAATATTAAGCAGTAAAAATCTTCATTCAAATGTAGATTATTCAGCATATGAAGGAATAAAAGTAAAAGGATATCCTATATATACAATATCAAAAGGTAAAGTAATAGTTAAAGATAATAAATTTATTGGGAATATGGGAGATGGTAAGTTTATAAAACGTGGAAAATCAGATTGGAATGATTAATTAGAAAAAGTGCTATATACAAAATGTATATAGCACTTTTTTAGTGAATTTAATGGTAGTCCTTAGGGGAATTGAACCCCTGATTCCACCGTGAGAGGGTGGCGTCTTAACCGCTTGACCAAAGAACCTAAGAACAATTTCATTATAACACTTTGAAACTAAATAGTTAAATTTAATATATTTTCAAATTTTAGTAAATAACTATAAATAAACTTATATTGTATTAGAAGTTGAACATAACTATAAAAATACTTTCAAATAATCTTTAATACTATAATAGCCTTAAATTTATAATTATTTTTTAATTATATTGTGATTTACTTAAAAAAAGCTATGAAATAATTATTAATTATATGATGATTTCACATTATATTTATACAAAGTTTTATAATTGTTAAAATATTGAAAACAATATTAATGGTATAATTTAATAGTAAAAACAAATATTTCTAAGGGGGAGAAGTTTTATGAGAATCAAAAAAACGTTATCAATATTGATAGCTATTTGTTTGGTTGCTTTTGGTATTGTAGGGTGTTCAAGTAAACAAGATACATCAACTGAAAATAAACAAACAGATAAGAAAAGTGAAAAAACACTATTAGTATATAGTGGAGCAGGACTTAAAAAACCTATGGAACAAATTGCAAAGGATTTTGAAAAAGAAAAGGGAGTAAAGATAGAGTACATATTTGCAGGCTCAATGCAACTACTTAGTCAATTGGAAACTTCAGGAAAAGGTGATGTATTCATAGTAGGATCTCAAAAGGCTTATGATACAGCTAAAAAGAAAGATCTTGTTGGAGATAGTAAGCAAGTTGCATATCATACACCTGTTATAGTAACTAAAAAAGGAAATCCTAAACATATAGAAACATTAAAGGATCTTGAAAAGTCTGGTGTAAAGGTTATCTTAGGAGATGAAAAGTCTAATGCAATTGGACAAACAACTCAAAAAATTATAGAAAAAAATAAGTTAAATGGAATAAATAAAAATGTTGTAGCTAAAGTTGCAACAGTAAATGAAATTGTAACTCAAATTGTAGATGGTAAAGCAGATGCTGCAATAGCAACAAGAGATAGTGTATATAATAATGATAAAGTTTCTATTGTAGAAATACCAAAAGATCAAAATGTTGATCAAATACTACCTATAGGTGTAGTTAAAGCGTCTAAAGAAAAAGATTTAGCAACTGAATTTGTAAATTATGTTTCTTCAGATAAAGGCAAAAGTGTATTTAAAAAATACGGATTTAAACCAGTAAAATAAAATGATAAATAAAATATTTAAATTAGGGTTAATAACTTTATTAGTTTTAACCCTAATATTTACATTAACTCCTATATTATTTTTAGTAATAAGAGGAGCTTATACAATAAAACAGTGTATTTTATCTGAAGAAATAAGATTTGCATTTAAACTTAGTTTTAAAACATCAATAATATCAACAATAATATGTATGTTAGTTTCATTACCAGTAGCTTATACTCTTTCAAGGTTAGAATTTAAATTTAAAAAGATAGTATGTACAGTTTTATATATTCCAATGTCTCTTCCTCATTTAATACTTGGAATTGCATTACTTTTAGTTTGTGGTAATTCTTTTATAGGAAGATTTTTAGAAAGTATAGGAATAGATTTTGTATTTACTGTTAAAGGAATAATACTTGCACAAGTTTTCGTTAATATATCTTTTTCTATAAAAATGCTTAAAACAGCTATAGAAGGCTTGGATTTCAAACTAGAATTTGTTGCAAGAACACTTGGTTGTACAAAGGCTAAGTGTTTTTATAAAGTAATATTACCTTCAATAAAAAGAGATATACTTTCTACCTTGATAATAACATTTTCAAGAGCTATTGGTGAATTTGGAGCTGTAATGCTTTTAGTTGGAACTACAAGAATGAAAACAGAACTTCTTCCAACAGCTATATATTTAAATGTTGCAACTGGAGACATGGATATAGCAATTGGAGTTGCAACAATACTTATAATAGTATCAATTTTAACTATATTACCTTTTGAAATTTTAGAGGGGAAAAGTAATGCTAGAAATTAAAAATATAAACTTAAAATTAAATAGATTCTCTTTAAAAAATATAAATTTAAATATAAATGAGGGAGAATATTTTGTTATATTAGGTCAAAGTGGAAATGGCAAAACAGTTTTGTTAGAAACTTTAGCAGGTCTTTACAAAAATTTTTCAGGTGAAATCATATATAAAGGGAAAATAATTTCTAATATGGATATAGAAAAAAGAAAAATAGGATTTGTGTATCAAAAACATGAGCTTTTTCCTTTTTTAAATGTGGAAGATAATATAGCATTTGGATTAAAAGTAAGTGGATATAAAAAAAATTTAATAAAAGAAAAAGTACATGAGTATTTAAATATATTTAAAATAGAACATTTGAAAAAAAGATATCCTAAAAATTTAAGTGGTGGAGAAAGTCAAAGAGTAGCATTAGCTAGAGCATTAATAATAAATCCAGATATTTTACTTTTAGATGAACCATTAAGTGCTTTAGATAAAGTTACTAAAGATATACTAATAGAAGAAATAAAAGGGATAAAAAAATCTTTTAAAACAACTATTATTCATGTTACTCATGATATTAATGAAGCAATAGTACTAGCTGATAATATAGGAATTATGAAAAATGGAGAGCTAAAACATATTATGAGTATAGAAAAATTTAAAGAAAAATATGAAGAAGGTATTTATGAGAATCTTTTAAAGTAAGGTGATAATATGAATTTTTATAATGATATAAGAGAAAATTTTATTAAAATAATAGAAGAAAATAATTTGGATATAAATGAAGAAGTAATTTTAACGAAAAAACTAACTCCAAAAGAAGCAATAGGAAATCCAGATAGAGACGACTACCCAATACTTAAGGGAAAGGAAGTTTTATTAAATTCAAATTATAAGGGATTTATAGGGCAAGCCTATACAGATAATCCAAAAGATTTTAAAGGAACACTTGAAGATATTTTAAATCTAGACCTAAACGTAGAAGACAATTTACCAGTATTTATTGCTACATTAAATGCAGTACTTAGAAGTTTAAATCTTATAGATAATACTATTCACTGCAAAGATGATGAGCCAAAAGAATGTGCAAAAAAGATTTTAATGGAAATGAAAAAAAGTTATAAAGGGAAAAATATTGCTCTTATAGGTCTTCAACCAGGAATATTAAATGCATTAAGCAAAGAATTTAATGTTAGAGTACTTGATTTAAATGATGAAAACATAGGAAAAGAGAAATCAAATGTAATTATAGAACATGGTATAAATGATTTTTCAAAAGTTGTAAATTGGGCAGATATATTATTAGTTACAGGTAGTACAAGTTGTAATGGAACTATAACTAACTTCTTAAACATAAAAAAACCAATATATTTCTATGGTACATCAATATCTGGTATAGCATATATTATGGGATTAAATAGACTATGCTTTTGTTCAAAATAATACAGTAATAGTAGACCACCTATATTAAATAGGTGGTCTATTTTAGTGTATCAAAAGATACTGATAGTCAGTTGTTAATAAAGTTTTAAGTTTACCTATTTAACATTGATTGAATATATTAATACAAAGTATAATGAATTAACAAATTTATTAATTTATTGTAAAAAAATTAATAAATTTTCAAAATAAGGGGGGACATACAAATGAAAAAAATATCTAAACTAGGGCTGCTTTACATAATTATAATTAGTTTTGTAATAGCTTTACCTACGGAAATAGTCTATGGAAGTGAGGTTAAAAATACTAATGTATTAAAAGAAAATATACAATCTAATAAAGATAGTATAGACAATGGCATTTATAATTTAAATTACAATAGTAATGAAATTTTATCATCAAATGGGGACAAAATAGAAAGCTTTCCAAAAAAGGAAGGAAAAAAATTATCGGGTAAATTTATAGTAGTAAATCATGAAAAGAAAAACATATCTTCTAGAAGTGCTGATATATCTTTAATTGATGCAGTAAACGATAGAACATATCCAGGGGCAATCCAACTTGCAAATAGAGATTTAGTCCATAATAGACCAGATATAATAATAACAAAAAGAAGACCTATAACTATAAGTGTAGATTTACCAGGAATGGGAACAGAAAATAAAGTTGTAGTAAAAAATCCTACATATTCTAGTGTATCAGCTGGAATAGATAATTTAGTATCAAAATGGAATGAAAAATATTCAGGAACACATACACTTCCAGCAAGAACTCAATATTCAGAGTCAATGGTGTATAGTGAATCTCAACTTTCAACAGCACTTAAAGTTAATTGTAAGACAGTTAGTAGTTCACTTGGAATAGATTTTAGTGCAATAGCAAAAGGTCAAAAAACTGTAATGGTTGCATCATACAAGCAAATATTTTATACAGCAAGTGTTGATCTTCCAGATAGACCATCTGATTTATTTGGGGAAAATGTGACATTTAAAGATCTTCAAAATAAAGGTGTAAATAATGAAAATCCTCCAGCTTTAGTTTCAAATGTTTCATATGGAAGAACTATATTTGTAAAATTAGAATCTACATCAAAAAGTAAAAATATAAAAGCTGCATTTAAAGCATTACTTAAAAATGGAAGTGTAGAAAATAATTCAGAGTACAAAGATGTTTTAAATCAAAGTACATTTACTGCTGTGGTACTTGGTGGTGATTCAAAAGAACATAATAAAATAATTACTAATGATTTTAATGAAATAAAGAATGTTATAAAATCAAATGCAGAAATGAGTGCAAAAAATCCAGGATATCCAATATCATATACTAGCGTATTTTTAAAAGATAATAAAATAGCTACAATTAATAGTAAAACAGATTATGTAGAAACTACATCAACTGAATATTCAAGTGGAAAAATTGCTTTAAACCACAGCGGTGCATATGTTGCAAAGTTTTATGTAACTTGGGATGAGGTTTCATATGACAAGGATGGAAATGAAGTTTTAAAACATAAATCTTGGGATGAAAATGGATATAATAGAACAGCTCACTTTTATACTGAAATTCCACTAGATGGTAATGCAAGAAATATACAAGTTAAGGCTTATGAATGTACAGGCCTTGCTTGGGAGTGGTGGAGAAAGGTATTTGATGAAAAAAATGTTCCTTTAACAAAGAAAAGTACTTTTTCAATTTGGGGAACAACTCTTTATCCAGCAAAAAGTATAGAAGTTGAAGTTTAATTTAAATAAATAAATTTTAGGCACTGACCAAATAGGTTGGTGTCTTTTTTAATAATTCAATAATAATTTTTAATCTTTTAATTAAAGTACTTATGGGAAGTTTTATATATTAAAAGTAAGATATTTATGCAAGGATGAAATAAGGTTATATATAAATTAAATGTATGAAAGCTAAAAAATACTATATTTTAAATGAATAGTATATTTTTAAAATTAATAACATTAAATAATTATAACAATATAATAGTATTGATAAAAATTTCGGTAATGGGAGGATAAGATTGAAAAGGGTATGTATATCAATATTAATTTTAATAATTTCATTTGTAACAGTAGGGTGTAGCAAAGAAAAAGAAGATAATTTAGAAAAAATAAGAACTGAAATAAAAGAAGAACTAAAAGTTGAATTTGATAAGGAAAAAGAAAAAATACAAGAAGATTTTTATAAAGAAAAAGAAAAATTACAAGAAAACTTAGAAGAGAAAATTAGAAAAGAAATAGAAGAAAAAAATAAAAATGAATTAAATAAGCCTGGTAATATAGCTCAAAGTAAAGAAGAAAATAGTAATGAGAAAAAATTAGATGAAGCATTTAAGAAACAATATTTTTTAAAAAAAGATAGTGAAGGTAGAGATTTATTTCAAAAAGATCAAACACTTGATTCACTTTTAAAGAATAATTTAAATATTCCATATAAATATCAACCTTTTTTAGATCAAAAAGGAAATAAAGGAATATCCATAAAGATTTGTTTTAAGGACTTAGGTGGTTCTGATGAATATTATAAAGAGTCAAGAAACTTTCTTAATATAATGCATAATTTTAGATTAGATAGCGGAGCTGATATACAATCTTTATATATTTATAACTTAGATAATTCAGCAAATATGATTTATGAGTGGTATGGAGGAAGTATTGGATTTAAACATACTGGATAACATTTATAAAAGAAAATCAAATAAGATTAAGAATCAAAGAATTTAAATTTTAAAATTATATATGTATTATTATAGACAATTTTAAAAAAATAAATATTAAACAGAAATAGTAGATAAATTAAATATCTACTATTTTTAGTTTTTTTACTAAATGCATATTTATTAAATATAATAAATATTTTTAAAGGTAGGGTTTGTATATAAAAAAATAATTTGTTAATATTCATAAGAAATTGTAATGGAATTATGGTTAGATCTTAAATTAGATTATAAAGAAAATTTATTTAAATTATTTTTATTTAATAAATAGATTAAAAGTCAGTAAAAATAATGATTTTTTTGACGAAATTTAATTATTATATTTTAAATATAAATATAAATTTTTATATTATTAAAAAAAATTAAAAATTTATGTTGCATTATAAAAATAAAGTATGATATATTATTAACGAACAAGTTAGTTGTACATACAAATGAAGAAGTGTAAAACATACTTTTATAACATTTAAACGATTAACTTTTTTAAAATTACTAGTGATTTTTTATTAAAAAAATAAAACCCTTAAATTTTAATGACAAATAATAAACAAAGAAATTTATTTTTGAAGGATGAAGAGTGAGATGACAAAAGAAAATATGAAAAATAAGGACAGGCTTACAGCTAAAGATTATTTAAATAAAATATTAGCAGGTACAGCTACAGGAATAGTTGTTGGATTAATTCCAAATGCAATTTTAGGATCAATTTTTAAAGGACTTATAGGAGTTTCTCCTATGTTTTTAACTCTTTACAATGCAGTAAATATAATGCAATTTGTAGTTCCTATATTAGTTGGAGTTTTAGTAGGATTACAGTTTAACTTTAATGCAATGCAATCTGTAATAGTTGGTTGTGCAGTATTTTTAGGATCAGGTGCTTTTAAAGTAACAGAATCTGGCGTTATGCTTGTTGGAATTGGTGATTTAATAAATATAATGTTAGTTTCATGTATTGCAGTTATAGTAATAAGAGCAATTGGTGATAAACTTGGTTCTTTAACAATTCTTTTATTACCAATCATAGCAGGTGCAGGTGTTGGTGTTATTGGTATGCTTATGTTGCCATATGTTAGAGAGATAACTATTGGAATAGGCGCAGTTATGAATAAATTTACAACACTACAACCTTTATTAATGTGTATATTAATTAGCGTATCATTTGCAATTTTAATAATATCTCCAATATCTACTGTAGCTATTGGTATAGCTATTGGTATAACAGGATTAGGAGCAGGAGCAGCAGCAATTGGAGTTGCAGCTTGTACAGCAGTATTAGTAATTGGTTCAAGAAGAATAAATCAAAGTGGAGTTACTTTATCAGTTTTACTTGGTGCTATGAAGATGATGATGCCAAACTTAGTTAAATACCCTATAATAGCAGTTCCTATAATAGCAAATGGAATACTTTGTGGAATAGGTGGATATTTATTTAACATACTTGGTACTCCAAATAGTGCAGGATTTGGTTTAGTTGGTTTAGTTGGACCACTTGCAGCTATTAATGGATCAACAGCAAGCGTTGGACTTGCCATAGCAAGTGCAGTTATAGCATTTATAGTTATACCATTTGTTGGTGCATTTTTAATTGATTTATTCTGCAGAAAAGTTTTAAAACTATACGATGATAATATTTTTAAATATATTTAATTAACAATATATAAAATAAGGAGAGTGTTCTAAATGAAAATAGGAATTATTGGAGCAGGAGCTATGGGCTCACGTTTTGGATATATGTTACAAAAAGCAGGAAACGATGTATTTTTAGTTGATGGTTGGAAAGATCACGTTGATGCTATAAATAAAGAAGGACTTTTAATTGAAGAAAATGGGGAAACAAAAAAGGTAAAAATACCTGCAATGCTTCCTGAAGATGCAAAAGAAGTTCCAGAATTAATGGTTTTATTTACAAAATCAATGGGATTAAAACCTATGTTAGAATCAATTAAAGGTATTATTGGAGAAAATACAAAAGTATTATGTTTATTAAATGGATTAGGACATAATGAAACTATTGCTGAATATGTTGATATGAAGAATATCCTTATGGGAGTTACTCTATGGACAGCTGGGCTTAAAGGACCAGGCCATGTACTTTTAACAGGAGATGGAAGTTTAGAGGTTCAAAATTTAGATCCTAAAATGGAAGTTGAAGCTAAAGAAATATGTAATGTATTAAATAATGCTGGATTAAAAGCTCACTATAGTGAAGATGTAATTTTCTCAATTTGGAGAAAAGCTTGCGTAAATGCTACATTAAATAGTACTTGTACAATATTAGATTGTAATATAAAAGAATTTGGTGAATTAAAAGAATCTAGTGTATTAATTAGAAAGATAATTGAAGAGTTTTCAAAAGTAGCTAAAACTTATGGAGTAGAATTAAACGTTGAAGAGGTTGCAAGAGGAATTGAAGCAATATATGACCCAAGTCAAGCTGGAGCTCATTATCCTTCAATGCACCAAGATTTAATACAAAATCATCGTTTAACTGAAATAGATTATATTAATGGATATGTTTCAAGAAAAGGTAAAGAACTTAATATAGATACACCATATAATGATTTATTAACATCATTAGTTCATTCAAAGGAACAATTACTTATAAAATAAAAATACTTAAAAGGAAGTTTAGTTTAAACTTCCTTTATTTTTGTAGTTAAATGTAAAAAATTGTGTGAATAGTTGCAAATTTTAGCATTTATCTTTAATATAGATATTATATTATTTCATACTGGAGGAAAAAATGCTAGAACAAAATTTCTGTGGATGTTTATTTTTCACTGCAACTAGATTAAAAAAAATAGCAGCAAACATAGCTGACGAAGAATTAAAGCCTTTAGGTTTATCACCTTCTTACGTATATATTTTACTTGGGGTTAAATTTAAGCCAGGCATTACTCAAAAGGAATTATGTGAAGAGCTTCATTTAAAACCATCTACAATAACAAGGTTAATTGATAAACTTGTTATAAATGGTTTAGTTGAAAGAAGATCTGAAGGAAAATTATCTCATATATTCTTAACCGAAAAGGGAGAAGAAATACAAGAGGATATATCCAAATATAGATTGAAATTACATAATAAATATAAAGAATTATTAGGTGAAGAAAATTATAAATTTTTAACTGAGCTTACAAATGATTCAGCAAGAATATTAGAAGAGAATTAAAATATTTCAAATTTTTAAAGTTTTACTTTTAATAAAAGTAAATTTAAGCCACTTATTTTAGGATAAGTGGCTTAAATTTATTTAACTTCTACTTTAAAAAAATATTTTTAATTAAATTTATTAAAAGAAATTATGATGATAATAATCATGATAAAAATATTTATTTTAATAATTGTGTCATTGCAAAAATTATTGGTTCTATATAATTTAATATTCATATAAGTAGATATTTTTATATAGTGTGAGCTTGGCATCAATAAATAATATTTAAGAGTATTAACTTTAAAAAGAGTTAGTGTTTTTTATTTATATAGGAAATTAAGTTTGGAATAATTGGAATTTTATTGATAAAATTGTATAATTATCTTGTATAAAATGTTAAATAGAAAGTGTGATTTAAGTGAGTAAATATAATAATGACAGTATATGTCCAGTTTGTGGATCAAATAAAGTAATAAAAATAATATATGGACTTCCAAATGAAGAAGGAATAAAAGAGTATGAAAAAGGAAATATAGAACTTGGTGGATGTGAGGTTGCAGATGATGATCCTAATCGTAAATGTAAAGATTGTGGATCAACTTGGGAAGAAATAGAACTTACATTTAAAGAAAAGTAAAGAAAAGCTTAAGTTATATAAAGATGAAAGAGGCGAATGTAAAGGAATAGTGGAAAAGATTAAGTTAATAAGTGAAATATTTTAAGGGTATCTTTAACTTATAATATAACAAAAGATAAGATTTAATAGTAGAGAGGATTTATTAATATGAGTTTAGTAAAGAATAAAAATGCAGGCATGGTAAAAATAACAAAAGGTGAAACGAAGAGAAAGCCTTATCCTCACCAAATTGAAGCTATGAAAGCATTAAGCGCTGAAGTAGAAAATAAAGAAGATTATAAAGGTCTTTTGGTGCTTCCGACAGGTGGAGGTAAAACTTTAACAGCTGTCCAATGGATATTAAAAAATGCAATAAATAAAAAAAGTAAAGTTTTATGGATAGCACATAGGCATGAACTTTTGGATCAAGCCTTAAAATCATTTATAGATAATAGTTATAGTAATTTAGTTCCTAATAGAACTTTTTACAATTACAGAATAATATCAGGAAAGAATGATAGACCAGTAAATATAAAAAGTTATGATGATATTATAATAGCAAGTAAAGATAGCTTAAGAAGTGGAATAAAATATTTAATAAAAAATTGGGTTAAAGTTTCAAAGGAAGATATTTTTATTGTTGTAGATGAAGCACATCATGCAGTTGCTAAAGGGTATGTAAAAATATTAAAAGAAGTAGAAAAAGAAGCAAAAGGAAAAGTAAGAATTATAGGTCTTACAGCAACACCTTTTAGAACATCAGAAGATGAAAAAGGTGCTTTAAAGAAAATATTTAAAGATGATATTACATATGGAATTGATTTAAGGAAGCTTATAAATACAGAAATATTATCACAGCCAATATTTATAGAAGAAAAAACAAAAATAGATATGTCACTAGATTTATCTTTAAAACAATTAAATTTTATAAAAAACAGTGATGTACTTCCAGAGAATATAGCAAAATTTATAGCAGAAAATAAAGATAGAAATAGATTTATAGTAGATCATTACATAAAAAATAAGGACAAGTATGGAAAAACAATAGTTTTTGCAGTAAATCAAATGAATGCAATAGCATTAAAAAGTATTTTTGAAAAGTATGGAGTAAAAGCAGATTATGTTATATCAGGATTAAAGTCAGGTGGAACCTTAGTTTCTATAAGTAATGAAGAAAAAGATAGAATAATAAAAGATTTTAAAGATGGAATGTTAGATGTATTAATAAATGTAAATATATTAACAGAAGGAACAGATATACCAAATACACAAACAGTATTTTTAGCAAGACAGACTACATCTTCCATACTTATGACTCAAATGATTGGAAGAGCGTTAAGAGGGAAAAAAGCAGGTGGAACAGAAAAAGCTTATGTAGTTAGTTTTGTAGATGATTGGAAAGATAAAATTTCTTGGGTAAATCCAAAAATATTAATTGAAAGTAATTACAATGATGATATAAATAATCCAAAAGAGAGAAATAAAAATATAGTTAGATTAATTGCACTAAAGAAAATAGAAGAGTTTGCAAAAATAATAGATAACACAGTAAATACAGAAGCTTTAGAAGACTTACCTTTTATAGAAAGAATTCCAGTTGGAATATATTCCTTTAGTATTTTATTAAATAGTACTAATGATGAACATAATGAAAAGATATGTGACATATTAGTTTATGATTGTTTTAAGAATGATTTAGAAAGTCTTATAAATAATTTAAATAATATTTTTAAAGAATGTAATGTAGAAGAAAAAGAATATTTAAATGATATAGAAGTAAATAAACTTTATAATTTAGCAAAAAGTAAATATTTAAAAGGGTCAGATACTTCAATAGCTTGCAATGAAGATGATATAAAAGATATTATAATTTATTATTCTCAAACAGGGGAAAAGCCTAAATTTATGCCTTTAGAAGAAAGAGAAAAATTTGATATATCAAAAATAGCTAAAGAAATATATGATAAAGACTTAGGAGAAAGAGCTAAGCGTAAGTATATTAATGAGTTATGGGAAGATGAAAATAACTTTTTAAAATTATTCTTTAATGGAAATGAAAGATTATTATATGACATGGTAAACAAAGAAATATCAAAAATAAGTTTTGGTATTGACGAAGAATGTATAGATACTATAGAAGTAAACTATGAAGATGTAGATGAAAGAACATTAGATTTAAATAAATTAGAAGAAGAAAATCCAGATAAAGCAAGCGAATTAAGAGAAGCTGTTTTTAATAAATTCAAAGATAAAGATGGATATTATCATTCAGCTATAAGTGATTATAAAAGTAAAAATAAAGTTATTTTTCAAATAGATCATATAGTTCCTATATCAGAAGGTGGTCTTACTGAACTTAGTAATCTTCAGCTACTTACTAGATGGGAAAATATGAAGAAGAGTAATTCTTTAGATTATAATACAGAAGAAAAAGATGTTGATATTGCTTCTGATGAAATAATTAAAGATAAAAATTCAAATGAAAGCAATAAAGTAGTTAAAGGATATAATTTATTAGATTTAAACAATAGGAAGGTTAGATTAATATATAAGAAAAATGCTCGTAAACTTAAAAAGATATTACTTAAAGATACAATAAATAAAGAAATAGAATTAACTTTTGATAAGTTAAATGCTTATATAAAAATTGATTCTTTAGCTGAAACAGAAGCTAATGGAACTATGAAAGATATATATTTATTAAATGATCAAATAGAAGAAAATAAACTTTGTTTCACAATTGATGATAAAAACTATAATTTATTTTTGAGTATAGGAGATTGGGGATATGATTATAGAATTAATGATGTTCATATAGTACTTGGAACAAATTATAAGTTTGGAAAATTCTTTTCTCAATTAGAATTATCACAGGCATTAGAAGATGATAAATATATTTATATAATGAAAAATTTAACTAAATTGGCTGGTGAAGGTGCTATATCAAGATTAAATAAAGGATTGGGATCTAATAAAGAAGCTAAGAGAAAGAGAAGAGATGAATTAGCTGAAAGACTTAATTTTGATATTATAAATTATGATAACAATGATTGGATTTGTATATCTAAAATAGATAAAGAAAAATTAGAAAATGAAGAGAATAGCAGTGATATATTATATGGTTTTCTAAATAATTTTATAAAATATTCTTTTGCTATAGAGGAGATAATCTTAGATTAAATTTTAGTATATGATAAAAAATTAATTTTTAAATAATATATTTTAATTTATAAAATGGGGGAAATAAAATGAACAAGAAGATAATTACGACAATTATAACAGTTATATTAGCAACAAGTGTTTTATATGGCTGTGGAAATTCAACTGCTAAGAAAGCAGTTGAAGAAGGGAAAATAGCAATTGCATCTAGTGAGTATGATAAAGCTAAAAATTTATTTAAACTAGCAATCGACGAGGGTGGTGGAACAGAAAATAAAGAAACTTATGATATATTAAATGGATATTTAGAAGCAGAGAAAGAGTATAAAGATGGAAATTATGATAAAGCATTAGAATTATTGAATAATATAAAAGAAGTTGGAGATTATCAAAATTTAAATAATGATATTAAAAATTTACATAAAAATATAGAAGATAAAGAAAAAATAGATAAAGAATATAATGATAATATTAAAAAAATAAAAGGATTAATAAAAGAAGGAGCATTAAATAAAGCAAAAGAATTAGTAGATAATATTGATATAAAAAATTTATCAGATAAACAAAAATCAGAAGTTAATAATATAAAAGATGAAATTACAAAAAAACAGGAAGAATTAAAAAAGCAAGAGCAGAAAAAAGCTGAAGAAACAAAGAAAAAAGAAAATTCTAAAAAAGAAGATATTGTAAATACGGGGTTAGAAATAATACATTCTAAGGGATTTAAAAATGTTGTTTATGAAGGAGTAGTAAAACAAAACTTTAATATTCCAGAAATGAATAATAAACCTTTATATCATTATATTCCAAAAGATGAGTTTTCAGGACCACAAGAATTTTATTATGATGCAATAAATAATAAGGTATATATGATAAATCAAGGAATGGTATTTATTGTAAATGAAAATTATAAAAATGTTACTCCAAAGGATGGAAATAATAGTTATGAAAATGCAGAAGATTATAGAAAAATGTTATTAGAAGAAAATAAATAAATTATATTTAAATAAACCTGCAAAGATTTAATGCAGGTTTATTTTTGTAAGTTAAACATTAAGATGAAATATATAACTTACATATAATTAGCAGAGTATTAATGAAATAATATTTGTTGAGAAAATAAGTAGTTTTTATAATAATCTAGTTTGAATTAGATAAAAGATTTTATGGTATAATTTTCTTATAAAACAAGTTTAAGGGGAAGATAAAATAGATGGAAGAGTTAATTAAAAGAATATTGAAATTTAGAGATGATAGAGATTGGAGTCAGTTTCATACTCCGGAAAATTTAGCGAAAGCAATATCTATAGAATCAGCAGAATTATTAGAAAACTTTTTATGGGATTCAAAATTTAATAAAGAAAACGTAGAAGAAGAACTTGCAGATGTAATGATATATTGCTTAATGATGGCAGATAGATTAGATGTGGATATAATTAATATTATGAATGCAAAAATAGATAAAAATGAAAAAAAATATCCTGTGGAAAAATCAAAGGGAAATTCAAAAAAATATACAGAATTATAATGCAAAACATAGGGGGAATAAGGTTTTGTTAATATATCAAGCTAGTAAAAAAGAATTTATGGATCATGTTACAAATGATGAAATTAGCATAAAAATAGAAAATGAATATAAAAAAAGAATTGGAAAAGCAAATTTAGGAGAAATAAGAGCTTGGAAAAATTCAATGGATAGTATGTATAAAGTTTTAAATACAGAGGAAATTTCAGATGAATGTGGTATAGCAATAGAATATAGAATTCCAGCAACATCAAAAAGAATAGATTTTATTGTTTCTGGTTTAGATGAAAATAATAAAGAAAATTTAGTAATAATAGAATTAAAACAATGGGAAGAGTTAGAGTGCGTAGAAGATGAAGATGGAATTGTAAAGACATATATAAATAAAGGTATAAGAAAAACACCACATCCAGCATATCAAGTATGGAGTTACTATAGTTTAATAAAAGATTATAATTCATCAGTTCAAGAAAAGAAGATAAATGTAGTACCATGTGCATATCTACATAATTATTATAAAGAAGAAAATGATCCTATAGAAAATAAAGTGTATGAATATTATTTAAAAAAAGCACCAACATTTACAAGAGGACAAGCAACTAAGCTTAGAGAATTTATTTGTAAATATGTGAAAAAAGCAGATTACAAAAAAGGACTATATGATATTGAAGGAGGAAAGATTAGACCTTCTAAATCTTTACAAGACTCATTAAAGCTTATGTTAGATGGAAATGAAGAATTTATAATGATTGATGATCAAAAAGTTATATATGAGATAATTTTAAAGAATATAAAAAATTCAATAAAATATAATAAGAAAAGTGTAATTATAGTAGAAGGAGGACCGGGAACTGGTAAATCGGTTCTTGCAATAAATCTTTTAGTTAATGTAACAGCTAAAGAACTAACATGTCAGTATGTTTCAAAAAATGCGGCGCCAAGAGAAGTATATACAAAAAAACTTAAAGGAAATTATAAGACAACTTATATAAATAATCTTTTTAAAGGTTCAGGAAGTTATATAAATACTTGTGAAGATGAAATTGATGTTTTAATAGTAGATGAAGCACATAGATTAAATAGAAAATCAGGTATGTTTCATAATTTAGGAGAAAATCAAATAAAAGAAATTATAAAAAGTTCAAAGGTATCAGTATTTTTTATAGATGAAAATCAAAGGGTTACATTGAGCGATTTTGGAAGTATAGGCGAGATTGATAGAGTTTCAAGTGAACTAGGTATACAGTCAAAGCATTTAAAACTTGAATCTCAGTTTAGGTGTAATGGATCAGATGGTTATCTATCTTGGGTAGATGATATTTTGCAAATAAAGGATACAGCAAATTTTGATGGATTTGAATTTGATTATGATTTTAGAATATTTGATAATCCAAATGATATGAGAAAAGCTATTGAAGAAAAAAATAAAATTAGTAATAAATCTAGAATTGTAGCAGGATATTGTTGGGATTGGAAAACTAAGAAGTTTTCTAAAGATGATGAATATGATATAAATCTTCAAGATGGAATTTTTAAAATGAAATGGAATTTGTCAAATTCAAAAACATGGGCAATTGATGAAAATTCAATAAATGAAGTTGGGTGTATACATACATGTCAAGGACTTGAATTTGATTATGTTGGGGTTATTATAGGAAATGATATGAGGTATGATGGAGAAAAAATTATTACAGATTTTAATGAGAGAGCAAAGACCGATAAAAGTCTAAGTGGTATTAAGAAGATGTTTAAAGAAGATAAAGATAAGGCTCTTAAATTAGCAGATGAAATAATAAAAAATACTTATAGAACATTAATGACTAGAGGAAATAAAGGTTGTTATATTTATTGTACTGATGAGAAGCTTAGGGATTATTTAAAGGAAAGAATGTATGGATTTAGTAGTAATATAACGGCTAAGGAAATATCAATTGACAGCATAAGTGTTGCAAATAAAGAAGTTTTAATTAAATAGTTAATAGAATTAAGACTTAATAATATTTAAATAATGAAAGAAAATAAAATTATGTAACAATTATTAATTTAAAAGTATACTATTATTAAGAGTTAATAAATTTACTTGGGGTTAGTAATGACTTTTATAAAAAATTTAAAGAGATATTTAGAAGATCGTAGCAGTAAAAGATTAATAGAAAAAGCTTTTTATTATGTTTTTTCAGAAAGAAAAATAGCAAATAGTCAGGGGAAAGTTCCTAAAATAAAGAATATTGAATTACTTGATGGTGGAACAAAGACAAAGGTTTTAATTGATATTCAAGGTATATGTAGTTATGATGAATTTGAAAAACATATGGAATTTATACAGGTTTTATTCAAATCAAAACCTATTGAATTTACAAAAAGTAATTCAATATATGAAGTGAAAATAGAGCCATTTCAACATACAAAGAAATTAAATTTATAAATTATTAATTGTGCTAATTAACAAAAGTTATTAGCACTTTTTATATATCTAAATTTATCCTTTATTATAATATATGCTAAAATATTTACATACAAGAAAAAGGAGGAAAAGTATGGAGTGTTTATTTTGCAGTTACAAAAAAGAATACTACATAGCAGAAAACAGCTTATGTTTTGCGATATATGATAAATTTCCAGTAAATGAAGGACATGTTCTTATAATACCAAAAAGACATTTTCAAAATTACTTTGATGCAACAGAAGAAGAAATAAATGATATGTATAAGCTATCTCATGAAGTAAAAAGCATATTAGATAAAAAATATAATCCAGATGGATACAATATTGGTGTAAATGTTGGATATTATGGAGGACAAACAATAATGCATCTTCATATGCACATAATACCAAGATACAAAGGTGATATAGAAGATCCAAGAGGTGGGGTAAGAAGAATAAAAAGGCAATTAGTTTTTTATAATGGTTAGGAGTATTTATGGAAAAATTAATAATAGAAAAAGAAATTAGCATAACAGGGGTAGAAGAAAAAGGAATAGATGAAAATAGTAATTGTATAACAGGTGGAAATACAAGCTTTTTAATATATAAGCTTAAAGAATCATTTAAAAAAGCAAAAAAGGTTGACATAATAGTTGCATTTTTAAGAGAAACAGGAGTTAAGCTTTTAAAAGAAGATTTAAGTCTTGCAGTAGAAAATGGATGCAAAATAAGAATACTTACAGGTAACTATTTAGGGATAACAGAACCATCAGCCCTATATTTAATGAAAGATATATTAGGGGATAAGGCGGATATGAGATTTTATAAAGATTCAAAAAGGTCTTTTCATCCGAAAGCATATATTTTCCATTATAAAGATGGAGAAGGAGATATATTTATAGGTTCTTCAAATATTTCAAAATCAGCTTTAACATCAGGATTAGAGTGGAATTATAGACTTAAAAAAGAGCAAAATAAGGAAGATTTTAATTATTTTTGCAGAGAGTTTGAAAACTTATTTTTAAATGAATCAATAGTATTAAATGATCAAGAGCTTAAAAAATATTCTAAGTCATGGAAAAAGCCTAAAATATATAAATTAAATAATTTAGATGATGAAAATGAGGAAGAAAAAGATAATATAATACCAATGTTTTCACCAAGAGGAGCACAAATAGAAGCATTAAGTGAACTTAAAAAACTTCGTGAAGATGGAATGGATAAGGGGATAGTAATAGCCTCAACTGGTATAGGAAAAACTTATCTTGCAGCCTTTGATTCATTAGAGTTTAAAAATGTATTATTTATAGCTCACAGAGAAGAAATATTAAATCAAGCTGAGGAAAGTTTTAAGAATGTAAGAAAAAATTTAAAGACAGGCTTTTTTAAAGGGGAAAATAAAGATAGAGATGTAGAAGCTCTTTTTGCATCTGTACAAAGTTTAGGTAAGGAAGAGTATTTAAATGAAAATTGGTTTAAAAAAGATTATTTCGATTATATTGTAATTGATGAGTTTCATCATTCAGTCACAAAAAATTATCAAAACATAATAAATTATTTTAAGCCAAAATTTTTACTTGGTATAACAGCAACACCTGAAAGAATGGATAATAGAGATGTATTCTCTATATGTGATTATAATATTGCTTATGAAATAAGACTTCCTGAAGCAATAAATAAAGGATATTTATGTCCATTTAGATATTATGGAATTCATGATGAAACAGTAAAATATGAAGATATACAATTTAAAAATGGAAAATATAATGCTTTAGAACTTGAAAAAGCATTAATGATTGATAAAAGAGCAAATTTAATATTTAACCATTATAAAAAGTTTAATTCAAAACAAGCTCTAGGATTTTGTTCATCAAAAGCTCATGCAGATTATATGGCAAGGTGTTTTGTGCAAAATGGAGTTAAAGCTTGTGCTGTATACAGTGATGCAAGAGGAGATTATTCATTAAGTAGAGAAGATGCTCTTAAAAAACTTAAAAATGGAGAAATTAATATAATATTTTCAGTTGATATGTTTAATGAAGGCGTTGATATAAAATCATTAGATATGGTTATGTTTTTAAGACCAACAGAATCTCAAACTATATTTATGCAACAACTTGGAAGAGGTCTAAGATTAGACAAAAATAAAGATTATGTAAATGTACTTGATTTTATAGGCAATTATAAAAAGGCTGATATGATTCCAAAACTTCTTGGAGGAATTAAACCCAAAGATAAAAGTGTATTAAATAATCCAAATTATTTTACTTATCCAGAAGATTGTTATATAGATTTTGATTTTGAACTTGTTGATTTATACAAAAAACTTTTAAGTAAAGAAATGAAGTTTGAAGAAAAGCTAAAAGAGGAATTTTATAGAGTAAAAGAAGAAATTAATAAAATTCCAAATAGAGAAGAATTTATAAGTTTAATAGATGGTGAAATTTACGGAGAAGTTAGGAAAAAGGGAAAGAAAAATCCTTTTAGAAATTATTTATCCTTTTTAAATAGTTTAGGAGAGATAAGTAAGGATGAATTAAGTTTAAGAGGAACTTTAGCAGAAGAGTTTATTAATTATATAGAATCAACTAATATGAGTAAAACATACAAGATGCCAATACTTTTAGCTTTTTGTAATAATGGAAATATGAGGCTTTCAATTAGTGAAGATGATATATATAATTGGATGAAAGAGTTTTATAGTAAACCATCAAATAAACAAGATATTATAGGAAAAAATAATAAAGACAGTATAGAAAATTGGGGCAAAAAAGAATACGTAAAAAAGGCTAAAGAAATGCCACTTAAGTTTTTAGTTAAATCCGGAGGGAAGTTCTTTTCATTTAAAGAGGATAAATTTACTTTAACAGATAAACTTAAAGATTTCTTAGATAATGATACTTTTAAAGAAAATGTAATTGATGCAATTAATATGAGAGTAATTGAGTATTATAAAAATAGAGGAATAGATAATGTAGGAGCTGATGATTAAAGATGAAAAAGTATAATAAATTAGTTAGAGATGATATACCAAAGATAATAGAAGATTCAGGAAAAACTTGTAATATAGAAATAGTAACAGGAAAAGAAAAAACAGAGTATTTAGAAAAAAAGTTAAATGAAGAAGTAAATGAATATTTAGAGGATAAAAACTTAGAAGAACTCGCAGATGTTATGGAAGTATTATTTGCACTTGCAGATAATTTAGGATATAAAGAAGAAGACCTTTTAAATAAAAGAGAAGAAAAAAGACTTGAAAGAGGAAGTTTTAAAAAAGGAATAATACTTAAAGAAGTTAAGTAAAAGGGGAGCATAAGCAATATGAAAAATGACAGCAAAAATATTATTATATTAGAAGATGAACTTAATAAGAAAGATAATGGTGGAGAAGATATTTCTAACTCAGAAATAGGATTTGACGAAGAAGCAGAAAAAATAAAACACAACCTACCATTAGATCAAGATGAGTTTACAATAGAAGAATTTAAGATGTATTTACCTAAGGAGAAAATTCCAAATATGTTCATTGTACTTGAAACTAATATAAATGGAGAAGAAAACCCAGTAGCATCTTATGAATCAGAAATTGAAGCATATAAGTTTTATAATGAAATAACTCATAAAAGAAAAAGAATAGTAAAGGCTACAGCAATTTATTCTATAGCTTTCGGAGAGAGAATATTATCTGATTATGAGTAAAAATATTAAATAAAATATAATTTTTAAAAAGCATCTACAAAATATAGATGCTTTTTTATTTTATAAATATATCAATAATATAAAAAGTATAAAATTTTATTTTTAAAACAAATATATGAAATAGATATTAAGAGTTTATAAAAAGTAAATAATTCAAGAGGTAAATTCTATAAAATTCATACTATATTTTCTAAAACTTTACATTGTTTGTGAAAACTTTTTCAAAGTTTGCAGTATAATTATGTAGAATAGTTATTAACAAATAAGTATTTTAATTTAAATGAACTTAAAAATATTTTTAATAATTTAGTTCACTAAGAAAGGAGTGAAAAAATGAGCAAACATTTATCTACTAATATTCGTGTAGCAATTGAACCAGATAATCCGTCAATTTTTAGACATGAAGAAAAATGCATACAGTGTGGTATGTGTAAAAATATTTGTACTGATTATATAGGAGTAAATGGATATTATGATTTAAAAAATACTAATGATATTGCTGTTTGTATTAATTGTGGGCAATGTGCTAATGTATGTCCAGTAAGTAGTATTACTGAATCATATGATTATAAAGAAGTTGAATCTATAATAAAAAGCAATGATAAAATAGTTATATTTTCTACATCACCTGCAGTTAGAGTATCATTAGGTGAAGAATTTAATATGCCAGATGGTAGTTTTGTTGAAGGTAAAATGGTAGCTTTACTTAGGAAGCTAGGTGCTAATTATGTTCTTGATACAAATTTTGCAGCAGATTTAACAATAGTTGAAGAAGCTAGTGAATTATTAGAACGTATAAAAACTAAAAAAAGACCACTTCCACAATTTACGAGTTGCTGTCCAGCTTGGATAAAGTATGCAGAAACATTTCATCCAGAAATATTAGAGAATATTTCAACTACTAAAAGTCCAATTGGAATGCAAGGACCAACTATAAAAACATATTTTGCAAAGAAAATGGGAATTGATCCATCAAAAATTATAAATGTTGCTTTAACACCTTGTACTGCAAAGAAGTTTGAAATTAAAAGAGATGAGATGAATGACTCAGGAAAGTACTATGACATAGAAGATATGCGTGATATGGACTATGTTATAACAACAAGGGAATTAGCTACTTGGGCAAAAGAAAAAAATATTGAATTTAATAATTTAAAAGATAGTAGTTATGATAAGTTAATGGGTGAAGCTTCAGGGGCAGGTGTTATATTTGCTAATACAGGTGGAGTTATGGAAGCTGCACTTAGAACTGCTTATTCATATATTACTAATGAAAAGCCACCAAAGCAGTTTTTTGATTTAGAACCAGTAAGAGGATTAGAAGGAATTCGTGAAGCAACAGTAAAAATTGACAATATGGATATAAATGTTGCTGTTATTTATGGTACTAAAAATGCATCTGAATTTATTAAAAGAATGAAAAATGGAGATAAGCAGTATCATTTTATTGAAGTTATGACTTGTCCAGGAGGATGTATTGGTGGTGGTGGTCAACCAAAAGACACTGAATTTAAAGGAGATTCTCTTAGAGCAAAACGTATTGAAGGCCTTTATAAAAGAGATTCTAATATGGAAATTCGTTTAAGTCACGAAAATGAAGAAATAAAAGAACTTTACAAAGAGTTTTATGGCAAGCCTTTAAGTGAACTTGCTGAAAAAATGTTACATACAATATATTTTGATAGAAGTGAAGATTTAGGAGGTAAAAAAATGAGTGAATCAGTTAAATATCGTTGTACAGTATGTGGATACATACATGAAGGAGAATTACCAGAAGGGTTTATATGTCCAGTTTGTAAGAGCCCTGCTTCAGTATTTGTAAAAGTAGAAGATAATGAGTCTTTAAATAACAATGAAGATACATCAGTTAATAATGAAGATAAATCAGTGAAGGAATCAGTTAAATATCGTTGTTCTGTATGTGGATATGTACATGAAGGAGAACTACCAGAAGGATTCGTATGTCCAGTTTGTAAAAGTCCTGCATCAGTATTTGTTAAAATAGGGGAACAAACTGAATCAACTAATAAATATAAAGGAACTAAGACAGAAAAGAATTTAATGAATGCATTAGCTGGTGAATCAATAGCTAGAAATAAATATACTTTCTTTGCTGATGTTGCAAAAAGTGAAGGATATGAACAAATTTATCAATTATTTTTAAAAACAGCTGGTAATGAAAGAGAACATGCTAAATTATGGTTTAAGGAACTTGGAAATTTAAGTGATACAATTAAAAATCTTCTTCATGCAGCAGAAGGTGAACATTATGAATGGTCAGATATGTATGCGGGATTTGCAAAGGATGCAAGTGAAGAAGGATTCTTTGATTTAGCAGAAAAATTTATAGAAGTATCAAAAATAGAAAAATCACATGAAGATAGATATCGTAAGCTTTTAAATAATATTGAAAATAAAGAAGTATTTAAAAAAGAAGAAAAAACAATATGGGAATGTTTAAATTGTGGTTTCCTTATAGAAAGCATAGAAGCTCCAGAAGTATGTCCAGTATGTAATTACTCAAAAGGATTTTTTGAAGTTAGAGCAGAAAATTATTAATAGTATAATTAGTTTTCTTTAAAAAGGAACCTAAAAGGCAATGTCATTTAGTTAACTACATGACATTGCCTTTTAGGTATTATTTTTTTAAATAAAGATGTAGATAAGAATTAAAGCAATTAATATTATAATAAAAATAGAACAAATAATTATAGTTGACATATTGTTCTTAGTAGTCATATTAGGTGCTTCCTTATTTTCTATAATTTTAAGTTTATCAAATTTTTTCAATATATCTAAATAATTACACGAACGTGGCTTGTATTGAATTTTTGGCTCATCATAAAGTTTAAGTTCTAATAGTGGTTCGTTAGAATCATTTAAATATAAATTCAAATATTCAATTTTATCAAAAGTTATTTCATTAATAGAAACTTTTTCATAGTTTTCCTTTGTATTTATTAAATATAACTTTTTGTTACTTAAAACAAAGATAGTATTCCATATCCATTCATCAACAAATAAATATCCAAAAGAATTTCCTCCAGAAATAGGACTTTTTCTTTCGATTTCAGCACTGTAATTTACTGATTCAAAGTAATCTTCAAAAATTTCTTCATTATCTAAAGTATTTTTTATTTCTAATAGATTTCTCTGAAAATTATAATCCTTTAGTTCTAATAAAGTATCTTCTTTTAAATTAGTCATAAAAATATATCCCCTCTATTTTTGTGTAAAATTAATTTTAGCAAAAGCCCTTAATAAATAATAATAAAATTATATATTAATTATACGAAAATAAAAGGAAAAATGAAACAAATTTTACCATAATGAAGAATAAATAATTTTAGTGAATATTTAATTAAATTAAACAAAAAGTTACAAAAATTGAATTTTTTTAAAATAATATTTGATAGTAATTTACAATGATATACAAAAAATATAAAATTTAAATATAGAAAATTTTATATAAGGGAGGAAGGGGCATGATTAGAAGGACGGTTGGAAATGTTATAAAATTAGAGGAAAGAATAGACTACAAACATAAAATTTTAGCGAATAATGTACATACAAGAAATGATGACTATTTTGATGAAATAAATTTTGAAAGAGATCTACCGAAAGAAAAAATAAAAAATAGTTTTATAGTACTTGGAAATTCAGAAAATGAAGAAGAGGAAGCATTAGTTGCATATGAATCAGAAATAGAAGCATATAGAGCATATAAAAATATTTCATATAAAAATAAAAGAATAATAAAAGGTACAGCTATTTATGGGGATTTGTTTGGAATGAAAGTATTACTTGGATATGAATAAATAGTTTTTATAAAGACTTTAGTTTTAAGTTCATATAAAATTAACATGGAAAATTTTAAAAGTTAAGGAAATTATGGTATTATTTAAATGTATACGTTAACAAAATAATGTTATAAATTTGATGTTATAAGGGGAGTTTAGAATTTATGGATTTACAAAAAGAATTACCAGAAGTATTTAATGAATTTGGAGAAGTAAGAAGAAATGGCTTTATTAAGGCAAAGGAATTAAAGGATAAAGATGTACCTTTAATTGGAGTTTTTTGTACTTACTTTCCACAAGAACTTGCTTTAGCTATGGGGGCAGCTACAGTTTCACTTTGTGCAAGTTCAGATGAAACAATACCAGATGCTGAAAAAGATTTACCACGTAATCTTTGCCCTTTAATTAAATCAAGTTATGGATTTGGGAAAACTGATAAGTGTCCTTATTTTTATTTTTCAGATTTAGTAGTTGGCGAAACAACATGTGATGGAAAGAAAAAAATGTATGAATATTTAAGTGAATTTAAACCAGTACATGTTATGCAACTTCCAAATTCACAAACTGAAGATGGATTAAAATTATGGAAAAATGAAATAATAAAACTTAAAGAAAATCTTGAAGAAATGTTTGATGTTAAAATTACAGAAGAAGATATTAAGAAGGCTATAAAAATAAAAAATGAAGAAAGAAAAGCTTTAAAGAGATTTTATGAATTAGGCAAAAAAGATCCAGTTCCACTACTTGGACAAGATATATTTAAAGTTTTAAATGGAACTACTTTTAGTTTTGAAAGAGAAAAAATACCGGCTCAAATGGATGAGTTAATAGAAAAAATTAATTCTGAATATGAAAAAGAAAAGAAATATGATAAAAAACCACGTATTTTAATAACAGGATGTCCAATTGGAGGAGCTACTGAAAAAGTAATAAAGGCTATTGAAGATAATGGTGGATATGTTGTTGCACTTGAAAATTGTAGTGGAGCAAAGGCTGTTGAAGATTTAGTAGATGAAGAAAATCCTGATGTTTATGATGCATTAGCTCGTAAATATTTATCTATTGGATGTTCATGTATGACACCTAATCCAAATAGAATAAAACTTTTAGATAAAATGATAGATGAATATAAAGTTGATGCTGTTGTTGATGTAATATTAACAGCCTGTCATACATATAACGTTGAAACTTTATCAATTAAGAGATTTGTTAATGATAAAAAGAATAAACCTTATATGAGTGTAGAAACTGATTTCTCAACAGCAGATATTGGACAATTAAATACTAGAATGGCTGCATTTATTGAAATGCTTTAGGAGTTTTATGAAAAGATATACTTTAGGAATAGATTCAGGTTCAACAACAACAAAAGGAGTTTTATTTGATGGAAATGAAATAGTAGAAACTTTAATAATAAGAACAGCAGCTAAACCAAAAGAAAGTATTTATAAAGTATTTGATAAACTTTATAGTGAAAATGTTCAATATGTAGTTACAACAGGTTATGGAAGAAATCTTTTAAAAGAGGCAGATAAAAAAGTTACTGAAATAACTTGCCATGCAAGGGGAGCAGTATTTTTAAATCCTGATATTAGGGCAGTAATAGATATTGGTGGACAAGATTCAAAAGCAATTTTACTTGATAGATCATTAAATGTTATAGATTTTTTGATGAATGATAAATGTGCAGCAGGAACAGGAAGATTTATGGATGTTATGATGAGAATATTAGAAGAAGATATTAATAATATTGATGAATTTGTAATTGACAAAACACCTGTAAATATATCAAGTATGTGTACTGTATTTGCAGAAAGTGAAATAATAAGTCTTTTAGCAAATGATGTGGATAGAGGTGATATTGCACTTGGAGTTATTCATTCAATTAGTAAAAGAACAGCAAATTTTGCAAATAAATTAAATTTAGAAGGAGATATATTTTTTAGTGGAGGGCTTGCTAATTCAAAAGTATTTAAAGATACATTAAAAAGCTATCTAAATAAAAATGTATATACTGATAAATTAAGTCAATTTGTAGGTGCTATTGGAGCTGCAGTAATAGGATGGAATAAAATAAATTTATAAAAACATTGAATAAATTTTAATATAGTGCTAAAATTAACCTGTAAAAATTAAATAATCTAAGACACAGGGGGGCTGGGATTTTGGCCAGCTGAGATTGAAAACCTAAAAATTTTCTGACCCTATGAACCTGAGATGGATAATACCAGCGTAGGAAGATGTTTGAGTATGTTTTTAATATTTTGTGTATTTAGGTACAAGCGTTTTTCCGCTTGTACCTTTTTTATTTTAAAAATATAGTTAAATACTCTTCTTTAAAATTAATAGAAGGATAGGTGCTAAATATGAAAAATGTTTTAACAATTGCAGGATCAGATAGCTGTGGGGGAGCTGGAATACAAGCAGATTTAAAAACTTTCAGTGCAAATGGAGTTTATGGCATGAGTGTAATAACTGCTATAACAGCTCAAAATACTATGGGGGTATTTAAAGTACAAGATATTGATGAAGAAATTATTGGTGCTCAAATTGATGCAATATTTGAAGATATTAATGTTGATGCAGTAAAAATTGGAATGGTATCAAAAATTTCTACAATAAATATAATAAGTGAGAAATTAAGAAAATATAAACCTAAAAATTTAGTTTTAGACCCAGTAATGATATCAAAAAGTGGATATTCTTTATTGAAGCCAGAATCAAAAAGTGCATTAATTAAAAAACTTATTCCTTTAGCTTATGTAATTACGCCAAATGTACCAGAAGCTCTAGAAATAATAAGTGAAGTAACTTCAGAAAAGGTAGAAATAAAAACTATTGAAGATATGGAATTTGCTGCTAAAGAAATTTATAAGCTTGGTTGCAAAAATGTATTTTTAAAAGGTGGACATATGGAAGGAAATACAGCTGTTGATATTTTATATGATGGAGAAAATATATATAAATTTTATGCAGAAAGAATAAATACAAAAAATACTCATGGAACAGGTTGTACTATATCTTCTGCAATAGCTTCAAATTTAGCTTTAGGTTTTAGTATTGAAGAATCTATTAAAAGAGCAAAGGATTATATAACAACTGCTATTATACATTCATTAGATATAGGTCATGGTGTTGGACCAACAAATCATTTTTATGAATTATATAAAAAGGCAGGTTTAATAAATGAATAATAAGAAACTAGGCTTTTTCACATTAGCCTTCTTATGGTTTGGAGCAGCTATTTCAATAGCTGAAATATTGACAGGAGGACTACTTGCTCCTATTGGATTTTTAAAAGGATTAGAAGTAATAATTGTTGGACATTTAATTGGAACAACAATATTAGTACTTGGTGGATTTATAGGATTTAAGGAAGGTGTTCCTTCCATAACATCAACAAGAATATCCTTTGGGAAATATGGAACTTATTTATTTTCTATATTAAACGTACTTCAGCTTATTGGATGGACAGCTGTTATGATAAGAGCAGCAGCTACATCAGTTCAATTAATAACAAAAAGTATTTGGGGATTTGATAATTTATTTTTATGTATTATTTTAATTGGAATTTTAACTGGAGTATGGATATGGTTTGGAAGAGATGGTATGAAAAATTTAAATATTATAGCTGTAAGTTTATTATTTATTTTAACTTTAGTACTTGGATTTATAATATTTAAAGACGGATTAGTATTTAAGAAATCTTTTGATGGGGCTATATCTATAGGACAAGCTTTAGAATTAAATATAGTTATGCCACTTTCATGGCTTCCTCTTATTGCAGATTATACAAGATTTGCAAAGAATGGAAAGAGTGCTGTCTTTGGAAGTTTTATAGGTTATTTCTTAGGAAGTTCATGGATGTTTGTAATAGGTCTTGGAGCTTCAATTGTGTCAAATAGTTCAGATCCATCTTACATAATGCTTGCTGCTAATTTAGGAATTATGGCACTTGGAATTGTAGTATTATCAACAGTAACAACTACATTTTTAGATGTATATTCAGCAGGTATATCATTTTTAAACATAATGCCAAAACTTAATGAAAGAAAAATTGGCATTATTATGACGATTATAGGAACAATAGTAGCTTTAATAGTTCAAATGGAAAATTACGAAAACTTCTTATATGCAATAGGTTCTGTTTTTGCACCTTTATTTGCTATTTTAATTTCTGATTATTTTGTACTTAAAAAGAGACTTAGAAAGGATGTTCTTATAAATATTGAGTCAATTATTGTATGGGTAATTGGTATAATTATTTATTACATATTTGTAAAACTAGACTTTATAGTTGGATCAACTTTACCAGCTATGATTATAACAGGATTTATAAATATTTTATTTTCAGGGAGGGTATTTAAATGGAGAATTTTAGAGAAATAAATGGAGTATTAAAAAAATTAAGAGAGGACAGTCCTCTTGTTCACCATATAACAAATTATGTTACAGTAAATGATTGCGCAAATGTAACTTTAGCAATAGGAGCATCACCAGTTATGGCTGATGATATTAATGAAGTTTATGATATGGTATCAATAGCATCTTCATTAGTAATTAATATAGGAACATTAAATAGTAGAACTGTAGAATCTATGATAGTTTCATGTAAGAGAGCAAATGAATTAAATATTCCTATAGTTTTAGACCCAGTTGGAGCTGGAGCTACACCTTATAGAACAGAGATTGCAAAAAAATTATTAAATGAAGTTAAGTTTTCTGTTATAAGAGGTAATTTATCAGAAATAAAAACTTTATTTGGAATTAATTCAAAAACTAAAGGTGTTGACTCTGTAGAAGAAGTCTCAGATAAAACAAGTGATTTTGAAATAACAAAAGATATAGTTAAGAGTTTTTCAAAAGAAATAGGTTCTGTTATTGCAGTAACTGGAGCAGTTGATGTTATTTCAGATGGAAACAAAGTATATACAATAAAAAATGGGAATAAAGCTATGTCAAAGATTACAGGAACAGGATGTATGTGTACATCATTAATTGGTTCATATTTAGGAGCTACAAAAAATAATTTAATTGGAGCAATACTTGGAATTTTAACTATGGGGATTGCAGGAGATATAGGATTTAAAAATCTTAAAGATTTAGAAGGTTCAGGAAGTCTTAAAGTTAAAATAATTGATGCAATATACAATATGAGCGACGAAACAATAAATGAAATGGGGAATTTAAATGAAGCATAATATTGATTATAAGCTTTACCTTGTAACAGATAGAAATATACTTAAAAATACAGATATATGTACAGCTGTTGAAGATGCAATAAAGGGTGGAGTTACAGTTGTACAGATTAGGGAAAAAGATATAAAAACATTAGATTTTTATAATGTAGCAAAAAAGATTAAAGGCGTTACAGATAAATATAATATACCATTAATAATAAATGATAGAATTGATATAGCATTAGCTATTAATACAGATGGAGTTCATTTAGGTCAAGATGATATGCCATGTAGTATTGCAAGAAGAATTTTAGGAAAAGATAAAATAATTGGTATTTCAGCAAGTACATTAGAAGAAGCTTTAAAGGCTGAAAAAGATGGTGCTGATTATATTGGTGTTGGAGCAATATTTAGTACAAATACTAAAAAAGATGCAGATGATGTTTCAATAGAAACATTAAAAGAAATAAAAAGAAAAGTTTCCATACCAGTAGTTGCAATTGGTGGAATAAATAGAGAAAATGTAACTTTATTAAAAGAGACTAATATTGATGGAGTTGCTGTTATTTCAGATATATTAGGAAGAGAAGATATTTATACTTCAGCTAAATGTTTGTTTGATAAGTTATAATAAAAAATAAGGAAAGGCTTTAAGTCTTTCCTTATTTTTTTTATAGAATATGTATTTTATTATACTTTATAAAATTATTTAGAAAAGTGATATAATCTTTGAAATTATAAGTGATATAAGTGAAAAAAATATTCCTATTGATAAAAAGCTTATTAAAAACACATTAAATATTATTAATCTACTTAATATTATAGTTTCAGGAATTTTAAATAATACTAAAACTATACTAATAATAAAGCTTATAATAAATATAAAAATTATACCATCAAGTGAGTTTTTAAGGTCAGCTTTACTAAGAGACATATGAGTACTTATTGATATAGCAATAAATAAAAATATCCAAAAACTAATTGATGATATATTATTGATTGTAAAAGTTGATTTTAAAAACAGTATAAATTGATTAAGTAAAAGGTTGAAAAAGTCAATTATACTAAAGTTATTACCTAAATATAAATAACTATTAATATTTATATTTTTTAATATTGTATCAAAACTATTACTTAAAAATAGTTTATAAAATAAAGTTAATATAATAGATCCAATTAATATAGGAGCAACCCCAATAAAAAAGTTACCTATTCTTTGATAAAAGCTGTTTTTATTAAATGTATGATTTACATGTCCAAGTTCTCTATCATCAATATTTAAAGAAAACCATTTTATATCAGTAATTTTATGAAAAAATATTTTACATAAAAGAGCGTGACTAAATTCATGTATTGTAGTTCCTATAATTCCAGTACCTATAATTCCATACTTTCCAACACTATTATAAATAAGTTCATTACTTTTACTTTCTATTTTCCCGATTAAAAAGCCAAATATTACGAAAGATCCAATTATAGATAATGATAAAAGGAGACTAAGTTTTAATATTTCTAACATTTTATGTCCTCCTAAAATAAATATCTTTTGTTTTCAATATATTATAGTAAATTTTATGTTAATAGTCTAATAAAATGTATCATCAAAAAAGTTAATTTTTTTAATAATTTGATAACTTTAATTATTTTATATAGATTAATTAGTAATATTTAGTGTATTATTATGTAAAAGTTAATTTTGGTTTTTTTTGGACAAATATATAACTATTTGCTTATCTAAGATATTATATAATAATATTTAACTTATTTACTTTCTGGGTGTATTATAAAGGTAAAGAAAGGTAAGTAAAGAAAGAAGGAATTTGACATGAGCATTAAATTAATTTGTATAGATATGGATGGAACTCTTTTAAAAGATCAACAAATTGTTTCAGAAGAAAATAAGAAAGCTATAAAAGAAGCTATAGAAAAAGGAGTAAAAGTTGCTATAACAACAGGAAGAATGTATGATTGTGCCAAACTTTACTCAAAGGAAATAGGTTTAGATACTCCAATAATAGCTTCAAACGGAGCATTTATAGGATATAAAGATGAAGTTATATATAATAATCCACTTAGTATTTCAAATATAAAAGCATTTTTAGATGTAACAAAAAAATATAATTTAAATTCTTATGTTACAGCAAATTTTGGAATAATCTCAGATTATGAACTTCCAGAAACTCATGTTTATAAAATTTTAAATAAAATATTAAATGAAGATGAAAGAATCAAATTATTAGTAACTAATGATATGAATAAAGCTATGGAAGAATATAATGGACAAATTCTTAAAGGAGTTTGTGTAGATGGAGAACATATTGATGAACTTGTTAAAGCAAGAAAAGAATTAGAAGATTTAAATATGGATGTTGAGATTGTTTCTTCATGGGATGATAATTTTGAAATTATGAAGAAGGGAAGCAGCAAAGGGGAAGCAGTTAAAGCACTTACAGAATATTTAGGATTAAAGCAAGATGAAGTTATGTGTATTGGTGATAGTGAAAATGACTTATCTATGATTAAATATGCAGGTGTTGGGGTTGCAATGGGAAATGCAATAGAAAAGGTTAAGAAATCTGCAGATTATATTACAGATACTAATGTAAATGATGGTGTAGCAAAAGCTATTAGAAAATTTGTAATTTAACATATAGGACAAGGAGTTGTTAAGATGAAGGATATAGTTATTATAGGTGGAGGAGTTGTAGGCTCAGCAATAGCAAGAGAACTTTCAAAATATGAGCTAGATATAACTTTAATTGAAAAAGACAGTGATGTTGCAGAAGGTGTATCAAAAGCAAATAGTGGTATTGTCCATGCTGGATTTAATGAAACTACAGAAACACTAAAAGGAAAATTAAATGTTTTAGGAAATGAAATGTTTCATCAATTATCATTAGATTTAGATTTCCCTTTTAAGAGAAATGGAGCATTTGTTTTAGCGTTTAGTGAAGAGGATATAAATAGATTAAAAGAACTTAAACATAAAGGAGAAGTTTTAGGAGTTAAAGGACTTGAAATACTTAATAAAGAACAAGTATTATCAATGGAAAAAAATATATCAGATAAAGTATGTGGTGCTTTACATGCTAAAACTTCAGGAATTGTAAGTCCTTATGAAATGGTAATTGCATTGGCAGAAAATGCGAATGTTAATGGCGTTGAATTTAAATTAAATTCAAAAGTTATTAATATCAAAAAAGTAAATGATATTTTTGAAGTTGAAATAGAAGGCGGAGAAAAGATTCAAAGTAAAATTGTTATAAATGCAGCTGGACTTTATGGTGACGTAATAAATAATATGATAAGCTGTGAAAAATATAAAGTAAATGGAGCTAAAGGTGAATATGCATTATTTGATAAAGGTATAGGAACTATGCTTAATAAAACTTTATTTAGACTTCCAAACAAAGTTACTAAAGGAGTTTTAGTTACAAAAACTGTTGATGGAAATATTTTAGTTGGACCAAACTCAGAAGAAGTTAATGATAAAGAAGCTGTAGATACTTCAATAATGGGATTAGATGAAATTTTAAATAAAGGAAAAGAAGTAATTCCAGAGTTACCTCTTAAAAAAGTTATAAAAACATTTGCTGGTATAAGACCACATATAGCAGATGATTTTATAATAGGTGAAGCAAAAGATGTTAAAAATTTCATAAATGTTATAGGAATTGATTCACCAGGACTTACAGCAGCACCTGCTATAGGAGTATTCGTAAAAGATATAGTTAAAAATTTAATTGATTTAAAAGAAAAAGAAAACTTTATTAGTAAAAGAAAAGGAATAATAAAGTTTAACGAACTTTCAGTAGAAGAAAAAAATAATTTAATAAAAGAAAATCCAAGTTACGGTAAAATAGTTTGTAAGTGCGAGCTTATTACTGAAGCTGAAGTTAGAGATGCTATAAATAGACCTCTTGGTGCAACTACAGTTGATGGAGTTAAAAGAAGAACAAGAGTCACTATGGGAGGATGTCAAGGAGTTGGATGTTTAATTCCTATAGTAAAATTAATAAGAGAAGAACTTGATTTAGATATAGATAAAGTAGTTAAAGATAAAGAAGGATCAGTTGTTCTAGGATACAAGGAGGTACAATAGATGAAGCATTATGATTTAGTAATTATAGGTGGCGGAGCTAGTGGACTTAACTCAGCAATATTTGCAAAAAATATGGGAATAGAAAATATATTATTAATAGAAAAAGATGATATTTTAGGTGGAGCATTAACTCTTGGTGATTATAATTTAAGTGAAAGAAGTTATTTTACAGGAGAAAGTTATAGACAAAAGAGAATTGAAGAGTTTAAATCTTTAAATATAGATACTTATTTAGGAACTATGGTTTTAAGAATTGATTATGATAAAATCATAGTTTGTACAAGTAAAGAACGTGGTATCGAAAAAATAAAAGCTAAAGCTATAATAATAGCAACTGGTGGTAAAGAAACAGGCTTAAACAATTTAAAAGTAACAGGAGATAGGGTTTCAGGTATTTTAACTGTTGGAATGACAGAAAAAATATTAAATATGGGATTAATTCCGGGTAAAGAAGTTGTTATATTTGGAACTGATAATTTATATAAAATATGTAAAAAATTAAAGAAAAATAATGTTAATATTAAAGGTATAATATGCGATAAGTTAAGTGATGATATTTTAGCATTAAGTAAAAAATTATATCTAGGATATGAATTAAAAGAAGTAAAGGGTAATGGAAGATTAGAAAAAATAAAAATAAGTAAAGGAAATTTATGTGAATATGTAGATTGCGATACTTTAATAATTGCAAACCCTATGATATGTGACCCAGTTTTATTTATGAGAAGTGGAATAAAATTAAATTTAAGTACAATGGGAGCAGAAGTATCATCAACAAATATGACATCAAGTAATGGAATATTTGCATTAGGATATTCAGTTAAGATTCATAAATCAATGGAAGAAATTTTGGAAGAAGTAGGGAAAACTGTTGAGGCTGTTTCTAAGTATTTAAAAAGCGATAGAAATAAAATAATTATATAATATAGAAGGTATGCAATTAAATTGCATACCTTTTTTAAAATATTGATATTATAAATTTTGCTATTTCATTATCTGGTTTTTTTTCTAATATTTCTTCTGCATAAGTTAATGCATAATAAGGCTTTAAAAAGCTTTTTTCAGTCATTGCAAACATAAGAAGCCATTCTTTGTATTTTAAACAGGGATTAAGATTATTAGCCTTTACCCCATGTTTAAAAGAAATTTCTTCAAAAAATAAAGGGTTAAAAATTATATAAACATAATAAGAAATTAAAAAGTTTATATGAGCTAAAGAAACTTTATCATCTGAGTCTTCTAATTCATTAAGTTTATTTACAAGATAAAAGTAAAAGTTACTTTGAGTATAGTAGTCATTGTTTTTTAGTTTTATTAGAATTTCTTCATCTATATCTAAAATAGAAACTGTATTTAAATCTATTCCTAAAATATCCTTTAAATTATTCATTTTATAAGTCCTTTCAATATTTTATTTTTAGTATATAACATTTTAAGTTAAAGGGCAAAAAAGATATAGTGCATGTCATATATATTTGACATAAAGAATGATATATATTACCCTAAATATAGGAGGATTAATATGGAAAATAAGAAAAATAAAAGAATGAAAATTGCAAGAATAGAGAAAGATTTATCACAAGAAGATTTAGCAAACTTAGTTGGTGTAACACGTCAAACTATAAGTATGATAGAATCTGGAAAATATAATCCAACTATAAAATTATGTGTTTCTATATGTAAGGAGCTTAATAAAACTTTAGATGAGTTATTTTGGGAGGAATAGAGGCTATGAAATTTAATTATTCAAATGATGAAAGAATAGAAAAAAAGAGTGAATTAATTAATGTAAGACCATATATATTAATGCAATTATTTGCTATTATAGTTGTAGGATTAAGTTTATTTAATAAAAATATAAAATTTCCAGGGTTTGGAATAGCATTAGTTATTTTACTTGTATGTAATAGCTATATAATTTTAAGATTTTTATTTTTAGGAATAAATTTAAAATATTTATTTAAAAAATGTAATGATGAAGCAATTATAGAATTTAAAAATAAATTTATATCACAAGCTTTTAATATTGGAGTATATTTAACTATTTTTTTACAATTTATATTAGTTTTTGTATTTAAAAATTTTAGTAATATAATTTATAGTAGTTTAATATGGTTTGTTCCAAGTATTTACGCTACTTATAATTATGTAAAAAAAGGGACACTTGTTAAGCCTAAAAAAGATATAAAAAATCAAAAAATAAATTATGTAATAGGTGCACTTGTTTTTGGTATATTAATGAATTTAGATAAAATAGAAAGATTTCAATTTAATTTTAAATTAATCCTGTCTATTTTATTGTATGCATTAGTGTGGGGAATTCCATTTTACTTTACAATGAATTTATTAGTAAAAATATCAACTGAAAATTCAGATAAGGAAGCACAATAAAAAGGAGAGAATATGTTAGTAATTTTATCACCAGCTAAAAAAATTGAAAACAAAAAATTGAATTATAATATAGAATTAACAGATGTACGCTTTAAAGATGAGGCAGTAGAGTTAAATAACAGACTTAAGGAACTTGACCCTTATGAATTATCATCACTTATGAAAATATCAGAAAAACTTACAGAGGATACATTTTTGAAAATACATAAATTTAGTATAGATAATAAAGAAGAATTATTTCCATGTATATTAGGATTCGATGGAGAAGCTTTTAGGGGGCTTGATATTGAAAGCTATTCAAAAGAAGACTTAGAATATGCAAATACTCATTTAAGAGTTTTATCAGGTCTTTATGGAGTTTTAAGACCATTAGATCAAATATATACTTATAGATTAGAAATGGGAACTAAACTTAATATTTATAACCATAAATCTTTATATTCTTATTGGGAAGATAAAATAAAAGACATCCTATTAGAAGATATAAAGAATACAGAAAGTGATATATTAGTTAATTTAGCTTCAAATGAATATTCAAAGGCAGCAAAAATTAATAAAATGGATAAAATAAAAGTTATAACACCTATATTTAAGGAATTTAAAAATGGAAAATATAAAGTTGTAACTGTACATGCAAAAAGGGCTAGAGGTCTTATGGCAAGTTATATAATGAAAAATAAAATAGAAGACATAGAAGGTTTAAAAAGGTTTAATGAAGAAGGATATATTTATAGGGAAGATTTAAGTAATGAGTCTGAATTAGTTTTTACTATTTAGTTAAAATAAAAATAACTTTAAATGATTTATAAATGTGATAAAATAGAAATATCTTTTAAAAAACAAAGGAGGAGTTTTTGTGCAATATTTAATTGTAGTTAACGTAGTTATTATAATAGCAATGTTATTATTGTTTTTTAAAGCTTCAAGTATATTTAAAAAAGCAGTTGAAAATGATGGCGATTTAGAAGTTGAAGGAAAGAAAGCAAAGAAATATATGATGATATCAATAGCATTAGTTCCAATAAGTTTAATTTTAACTGGAATAATGATATTTAGAGCATTTTAATATATTAAAAGAGATGAGAGCTAAATAATAAACTATAATTTAGGAGTTTATTATTTAGCTTTTATAATATATTTATGTAAAATTTATTTATTAAAATTATTTTTCTTATTTATAGCTTCATCTCTAGATTTTTTAATTCTCTTAATATTATATATTAATAATATAATTACAAATATTAGAGGAACCGCAATTATAAAGTAAAATATTGGACTCATATTAAACCTCCTAAAATTTATTTTCTAGTATCATTTTACAATAATAAAAAATAATTAACTATATTTTTAAGAAATTCTATATAAACTAAATATAGAAAATATGATAATATTTATATAATAGCACTTTATATATAGAAAAAAGGAAGTGATATAATGTTAATTTCAATGTTAGGATTTGGATTATTAGATGCAATTTTAATTGTTATAATGATAATATTTTTTATTAAGGCTATTAGGACTTTTAATGTTTCAAAAAGAGAAAATGATGATGAAAAGGTGAGAGAAATTAATAAAAAAGGAAGTAAGTATATGCTTATTTCTGTAATTTTAGTTCCTTTTATAATATTTATAAGCTTTATTATAGCAATAAAGTATATAATAGGAATATAACATAATTAAAAAAAGCAGCATTATTTATATGTATTATTAATGTTTATAAAAATATAATTAATACATATAATAATGCTAATTTTTTTATATAATTCAAAATTGGATAATATATACATATGTAGTATCATATAATTATAATAAGATAATTATTGTTATATTAATTATGAAAGGAAAATTTTTATGGGGAGAATATTAGTTTTTGGTGGGACAAGATTTTTAGGCAAGGAACTTGTAAAAGAACTTATAATTAATGGACATAATATAACAATAGCAACTAGGGGAAAAAGGAGAGATGAGTTTGGTGATAAAGTTAAAAGATTAATTATTGATAAAATGGATGTAAAGGTTTTAAGAGAAGCTCTTGAAGGAAAATTTTTTGATGTAGTATATGATACTATATCATATAGTTCAAATGATGCTTTAAGAATGTGTAAAGTTTTAGAAGGAAAAACTAATAAATATATAGTTGTGTCATCAGTAGCAGTTTATAAAAAAGGATATATGTTAAATGAAAGAGAGTTTGATCCTAAAAAATATAAAGTTATAATGGGTGAAGAAAATGATTTTTCATATGCTGAAGGAAAAAGACAAATGGAATCATATATGTATCAAAATGCTAGTTTTAAAGTTGTATCAGTAAGATTTCCAGTAGTTATAGGAAAAGATGATTATACAGGAAGACTTTTTAAGTATTTCAAAAAAATAAAAAATAAAGAAAAAATATATTCAACAAAAATAAATGAAAAGATGAATTTAATAACACAAAGCGAAGCAGGTATATTTTTAGCATGGCTTTACAATAAAGATATATATGGACCTATAAATGCATCATGTAGTGGTGAAATAAACTTAAAAGAAATCATTGAATGTATTGAGGAAGAAATTAATACTAAAGCTTTAATTGATAATAAAACAGATAACATTGATACATCACCATATAATAAATATTTAGGTCTTACAGTTAATATTATGAATATTATGGAGCTTGGTGGTTATAGATTTAAAAATATTCATTCAGAAATAAAAGATATTATAAAATCATATAATGTTTAGTATATTAAACACAAAAAGGGCTAATAGTTTTTATTAGCCCTTTTTTTCACTAAAAAATAATAGTAATCATATATTATATTAAGCCAAATTATATATTTACTTAAGGAGGGAGCTTAATGGAGGTATATGTATTATTATTAATTGGTATTTTATTAGTTATATCTGGTATTACTATTCTCATAATTAAGTATAACGTTTACAAAAGTGGAGAGAGAATTATTGGTAAGATAATAGATTTAAAAAAGTTTGATGAAGCAATTATTGATGAGTTTAATCAAGTAAATTTTATAACATTATATAGGCCTGTAATTAGATTTACAAGCAAAGAAGGAGAAGATGTTGTATTTGTTCATAATAATCCAGGAAGTATAAAAGATTATGTTGTTGGGGAAGATATTACTATAGTTTGTAATAAAAAAAATAAAAATGATTTTTATGTTGATGAAAAAATGGAGTTTTTTAGATTTCCATTGATATTATTAATATTATCTATATTGTTTTTTTCATTTGCCTTTACATTGCATATACTTTAGAAAATATTGACATTGATTAGTTAAGTGATTTTGTGTATAATTATAAAAAATAAAACGAAAACCCATATAAATCTGATAATAAGGTTCAGAAGTTTCTACGAAAAGACCATTAATCTTTTCACTATGGGTAAATCTTAATGAAGTTTATCTTAACTAGCATTGGTTTACCTTTTAAACCTAGCTAGTTTTTTTGTTTTTAAAGGAAGATAAACTTAAGGGAGGAACCTAAATGAAGAACTTTTTAGAAAAAGTCTTTAAGCTTAAAGAAAATAAGACAAATGTAAAGAGAGAAGTAATTGGTGGATTAACTACATTCGTAACTTTTGCTTATGCTTTACTTGTAATTCCTAACATCTTAAAAGTTGGAGGAATGAATTCTTTAGGACTTAAAGGAGATGCAGCAGCGAATCTTACTATGGCTCAGGACCCAATTATTGCATCAGCATTTGCATCTGTTTGTATAGCAGCTGCTGTTGGAACATTAATTATGGCATTTCATGCTAATTTACCATTTGTTTTAGCGCCAGGATTAGGATTGGTATCATTTTTTGCATATAATATTTGCTTAAAACTAGGGTTTAGTTGGCAAGAAGGATTAGCAGCAGTATTTATTTCAGGAATTTTATTTATAATTATTACTTTAACATCAATAAGAGAAAAGATTGTACAGGCTATTCCAAAAAATTTAAAATTTGCAATAACAGCAGGTATAGGACTTTTTATAGCTTTAATAGGTTTAAAGAGTGGAGGCATTGTAGTTGCAAATCCAGGTACTTTAATGGCATTTGGAGATTTTACTAATAAAGCTGTTATTTTAACTATAATAGGATTAGTTATAAGTGTTGTATTAATGGCAAGAAATGTTACAGGAGCACTTTTAATATCAATAATTATAACAACATTAATAGGAATACCAATGGGAGTTACAAATCTTACAGGAATGCACATATTTTCAATGCCTGTAATTGGAGATACATTTTTTGCTATGGATTTAAAAGGACTACTTACAAGTAATGGAGGCGGTATAATAGGCGCTTTACTTACAGTGTTTATGGTTGTAATAACTTTAAGCTTAGTAGATCTTTTTGATACAATAGGAACTTTACTTGGAACAGCACAGAGTTCAGGTATGGTTGAAGCTGATGGAGAAGTTAAAAATTTAAGAAAAGCATTAGCTTCAGATGCTCTTGGAACAACTTGTGGAGCAATACTTGGAACTACAACTCTTGCAACAGTAGTTGAATCAGCTTCAGGAATTGCAGCAGGAGCTAGAACTGGTTTATCAAATGTAATTGTAAGTATTATGCTTATATTATCATTATTTTTTAGTGGTCTTGTTGGAGTAGTTCCACAAAGTGCTACAGCACCAGCTTTGGTTATAGTTGGTATTTTAATGATGAGTGCAGTTAAAGAAATAGATTTTTCAGATTTTACAGAAGCAGTACCAGCTTTTTTCACAATAGCTATGATGCCTTTTACATATTCAATAGCTAATGGTATTGCTGTTGGAATGATTTTTTATCCAATAGTTAAAGTTGTGACAGGAAAAGGAAAAGAAGTTCATAAACTTTTATACATATTCGCAATATTATTTATATTGAGATTTATTTTAATGCCAGATTAAAATTTTTAGCATCTAGAATTTCTAGGTGCTTTTATTTTATATAAATTTTAAGCTACTACTAATTAACTTTAGTGGTAGCTTTTTTTATTTAAAATCTTTATACAATCTTAATGTTAGAGAAACAACCTTAACGCCATCTTAATGTTTTTTTAAATATAATAATTAAAAAAAGGGGGAGTTATTATATGAAATTTATTATTAGTTTTATAGGAGCAGTTATATTATTGCTTTTTGTATATCTTTGTTATGTTTTATTAAGAGGTGATAAAAATGAGTAATCAAATACTACAATATATATTATATTTTGTAATTTTATTAGTATTAGCCATTCCTTTAGGAAATTATATTGGCAAAGTTATGAATGGAGAAAAAGTATTTTTATCAAAAATATTGAGACCTATTGAAAGTTTTATATATAAGATTTTCAAAGTAAATAAAAGAGAAGAAATGAATTGGAAAAAGTATGCTATATCAATAATTGCATTTAATGCATTAGGCTTTATATTATTATTTGTATTTAATATGTTACAAGGTGTTCTGCCATTAAATCCAGAAGGTGTAAAAGGAACGTCTTTAGATTTAGCATTTAATACAACTGCAAGCTTTGTAACCAATACAAATTGGCAAGCGTACTCCGGGGAAAGTACATTAAGCTATTTAACACAGATGTTAGGTTTTACTGTTCAAAATTTTCTATCTGCAGCTACTGGCATTACAGTATTATTTGCATTAATAAGAGGATTTACTAAAGCTAAGGAAAAAGGATTGGGAAATTTTTGGGTTGATTTAACAAGGAGCATTTTATATATTTTATTACCTTTGTCTATATTAGTATCTATACTTATAGCATCTCAAGGAGTTATTCAAAATTTTTCAGCTTATGAAAAAGTTCAATTAGTGGAACCTATTGTTTTAGAAGATGGAACTCTTATAACAGAACAAATAGTTCCTCAGGGTCCTGCAGCAAGTCAAGTTGCTATAAAGCAATTAGGTACAAATGGAGGTGGATTTTTTGGGACTAATTCAGCACATCCATTAGAAAATCCTACACCATTTTCTAATATGATAGAAATGATTTCTATATTACTAATTCCTGCTGCATTATGTTTCACATTTGGAAGAAATATAAAAGATAAAAAGCAAGGAATAGCAATATTTATTTCAATGTCGATTATTCTTATAGTAGCACTAGGAGTCATTGCTATAAGTGAAGCAAATGGTACACCACAATTAGCTCAAGGAGGAGCTGTTGATATATCAGCTATAGGACAAGCAGGTGGAAATATGGAAGGAAAGGAAACTAGATTTGGAATTGCTTCTTCAAGTACATGGGCAGCATTTACAACAGCTGCATCAAATGGTTCAGTAAATTCAATGCACGATAGTTATACTCCTATTGGAGGTATGATAACTATGCTTTTAATGCAAATTGGAGAAGTAGTTTTTGGTGGAGTAGGATGTGGATTATATGGGATGATAGCATTTGCGATTATTACAGTATTTATTGCAGGACTAATGGTTGGAAGAACTCCAGAATATTTAGGTAAAAAAATAGAGCCATATGAAATGAAAATGGCTATGATTGTTTGTTTAGCAACACCTCTAGCTATTCTTATTAGTAGTGGATTGGCTTCAGTATTTCCTGAAGTTTCAAAAAGCTTAACTAATTCTGGAGCACATGGATTTTCAGAATTATTATATGCTTATTCATCAGCAGGAGGAAATAATGGATCTACATTTGCTGGATTTTTATCAAATACTCCATTTATAAATATAACAACAGGAGTAGTTATGTTATTTGTACGTTTTGTACCAATGATTGCAGTATTAGCTATAGCAGGGTCTTTATCTAGTAAAAAGAAACTTGCAATAAGTTCTGGAACATTACCAACACATAATGCATTATTTATTGGTCTATTAATTTTTGTGGTGCTTTTAGTTGGAGCTTTAAGCTTTTTTCCAGCACTTTCTTTAGGACCAATAGCTGAATTTTTTCAAATGATTGGGTAGTAAGGGGGAATATATATGAAACATGATGGATCATTAATTAATAATGAAATTATAAAAAGAGCTATAAAAGATTCATTTAAAAAGCTAAATCCTAAAATTCAAATAAAAAATCCAGTTATGTTTATAGTTTATGTATCATCAATATTAACAACTATATTATATATAGCATCATTGTTTGGAATACAAGATAATAAATCAAGTTTTATATTAGGAATAACAATATTACTTTGGTTTACAGTTATATTTGCTAACTTTGCAGAAGCTATTGCAGAAGGTAGAGGAAAAGCTCAAGCTGATGCTATGCGTTCAACTAAAAAAGATGTATTAGCAAATAAAATTTTAGATATAGCAAATAAAAATAATATAGAAAAGGTAAATTCAATAGATCTTAAAAAAGGAGATATTATTATAGTATCAGCTGGTGAACAAATACCAGCTGATGGGGATGTTATAGAAGGTGCAGCATCTGTTGATGAAAGTGCAATAACAGGTGAATCAGCTCCAGTTATTCGTGAAAGTGGTGGTGATAGAAGTGCAGTAACAGGAGGAACTACAGTAATTTCAGATTGGATAATAATTAGGGTAAGTAATAATCCGGGAGAAAGTTTCATGGATAAAATGATATCAATGGTTGAAGGAGCATCAAGAAAAAAGACACCAAATGAAATTGCACTTCAAATATTGTTAGTATCTCTCAGTATGATTTTTTTAGTTGTTACAGTATCTTTGTATGCTTATTCTGATTTTATATCTAATCAAGCAGGAATTGTAAATAAAATTTCAGTAACATCACTTTTAGCATTGCTAGTTTGTCTTGCACCAACAACTATTGGAGCATTGTTATCATCAATAGGTATTGCAGGTATGAGCAGACTTAATAGAGCTAATGTACTTGCAATGAGTGGAAGAGCAATAGAAGCAGCAGGAGATGTTGATATATTAATGCTTGATAAAACTGGAACTATAACATTAGGAAACAGACAAGCTAGTGAATTTATTCCTGTTGATGGAGTTAATATCAAAGAACTTGCTGATGCTGCTCAATTATCATCTCTTGCAGATGAAACTCCAGAAGGAAGAAGTATAGTTATTTTAGCAAAGGATCAATTTGGAATAAGAGGAAGAAATATATCTGAATTAAATGTGACTTTTATCCCTTTTACAGCTAAAACTAGAATGAGTGGAATTAACTTTAATGGTAATGAAATTAGAAAAGGAGCGGCTGATGCAATAAAGAAATATGCATTAGAGAATAATCAGATATTTTCTAATGAGTGTGAAAATAAGGTTAAAGAAATAGCCAAGCTTGGTGGAACACCTCTTGTTGTCGCTAAAAATGGTAAAGTTTTAGGAATAATTCATTTGAAGGATATAGTTAAAAAAGGAGTAAAAGAAAAATTTTCGGATCTTAGAAAGATGGGAATAAAGACTATTATGATTACTGGTGATAATCCACTTACAGCTGCAGCTATAGCAGCAGAAGCTGGTGTAGATGATTTTTTAGCAGAAGCAACTCCTGAAGGAAAGCTTCAAATGATTAGAGATTTCCAAAGTAAAGGACATTTAGTTGCGATGACAGGAGATGGAACAAATGATGCACCAGCTCTTGCACAAGCAGATGTAGCCGTTGCTATGAATACTGGTACACAAGCAGCTAAAGAAGCTGGAAATATGGTTGATTTAGATTCATCACCAACAAAATTAATAGAAATTGTTCGTATAGGTAAGCAATTACTTATGACTAGGGGGGCACTTACAACATTTAGTATAGCAAATGATTTAGCAAAGTATTTTGCTATAATTCCACCTTTATTTATAGGCCTATATCCTGAACTTTCAAAACTTAATATTATGAAATTAAATAGTCCAGAAAGTGCTATATATTCAGCTGTTATTTATAATGCATTAATTATTATTGCACTTATTCCTCTTGCACTTAAGGGGGTTAAATATAAAGAAGTTAAAGCAAGTAAGCTTTTATCAAAAAATCTTTTGGTATATGGAATTGGAGGTATAATAATTCCATTTATAGCGATAAAAATTATAGATGTTTTAATAACTTTATTTGGATTGGTTTAGGAGGAATTATTATATGAAGTATATAAAAAAAGCAACCATGTTTATATTATTTTTCACAATATTATGTGGAATTATATATCCGGTTTTTATAACTGGTATATCACAAATATTATTCCAAAATAAGGCAAATGGTAGTATCATAGATGTAAATGGCAAAAAATATGGAAGTGAATTATTAGCACAACAATTTACAGATGATAAATATTTATGGGGAAGAATTATGAATATTGATATTAAAACATTTAAAGATACGAATGGTAAAGAACTTATGTATGCTACTCCATCGAATTTAAGTCCAGCAAGTAAAGAATATGAGAACTTAATAAGGGATAGAGTAAATAAAATTAAGGAATCTAATAAAACAAAAAGTAATGAACCTATTCCAGTTGATTTAGTAACTGTATCTGGTAGTGGATTAGATCCTCATATATCTGTTAAAGCGGCGGAGTATCAAGTTGATAGAATTTCAAATGAAAGAAATTTAAGCAAAGAAGAGGTTAAAAAAGTAATAGATAAGTATACAACAGGTAGATTTTTAGGTATATTTGGAGAAGAAAGAGTAAATGTTTTAAAAGTAAATCTTGCTCTTGATGGAATACTTTAATAATGAGGTGATTTTAAATATGTCAGAAATTCGTCCGAATCCAGACGAGTTGTTAAAAGAAATTAATATTGAAAATACAAATAAGAAAAAAGGAAATTTAAAAATATTTTTTGGTTATGCTGCAGGTGTTGGAAAAACATTTGCAATGCTAGAGGCGGCACAAGAGGCTAAAAAATTGGGGATAGATGTTGTTGTTGGTTATGTGGAACCACATACAAGGCCTGAAACATTAGAACTTTTAAAGGGCTTGGAGATTATTCCAGCCCTAAAAGTTTATCATAGAGGAATAACATTAAAAGAATTTGATTTAGATAGAGCAATAAAAAGAAATCCAAAGCTAATTATTGTTGATGAACTTGCTCATACAAATGCTTTTGGATTAAGGCATAAAAAAAGATATAGGGATATTGAAGAGTTGTTAGATGCTGGAATAGATGTTTATACAACTATTAATGTTCAGCATCTAGAAAGTTTAAACGATATAGTTGCATCAATTACTCATGTTGTAGTTAATGAAAGGGTTCCAGATAGAATTTTCAATGATGCAAATCAAGTTGAATTAATAGATATAGAACCGGCTGATCTTATAAACAGATTGGAAAGTGGAAAAATATATAAAAAAAATCAAGCTAAAAAAGCGTTGAAAAATTTTTTTAAAAGAGAAAATTTAGTTGCATTAAGAGAAATTGCTTTAAGGCAAACTGCAAATAGAGTTAATAAAGAAATATATATAAATAAAAATAATACGGAAAAATATTGTGTAACTGAAAGAATATTAGTATGTTTAAGTTCTTCACCATCAAATGCAAAGGTTATTAGAACAGCTGCAAGAATGTCTGAAGCTTTTCATGGAGAATTAATTGCACTTTTTGTTGAAACTATAAATACAGAAGATTTAAGTGATGAAAATATACAAAGACTTAGAGATAATTTAAAGTTAGCAGAGGAATTTGGTGCTTCTGTAGAAACTGTTTATGGTGATGATATTCCATATCAAGTTGCTGAGTTTTCTAAAGTTAGTGGTATATCTAAAGTTATAGTTGGAAGGACTAAGCGTAAAAGAATATTATTTGGAACAAAATTAGGTTTCGTAGATAAATTAATTGAATTGGCTCCTAATTTAGATGTTTATGTAATTCCAGATAGAAACTATGATGAGCATTTATCAAAAAAGAAATATTTTAAAAAGATAAAGTTATCATCACAAGACTTATTAAAAACAATAGCAATATTATTAGTATCGATTTTAATAAGTTCAATATTTAATTATGTAGGATTTAGTGAAGCAAATACAATAACTGTGTTTATACTTGGTGTATTGATAATATCAAGTCAAACTAATGGGAGAATATATGGTGCGGTATCATCACTTTTAAGCGTTTTATTATTTAATTTTTTCTTTACAGATCCGAAATTTACATTTGAAGCATATGACCCTGGATATATAGTTACATTTTTTATAATGTTAGTAGCTGCTTTTATTACAAGTACTTTAACCACTAGGGTTAAGTCACAAGCAAAAGTTTCTGCTGTAACAGCTTATAGAACAAGTGTATTGTTAGATGCAAGTATAGAACTTGAAAGAAGTGAAGATTTAGATGATATAATTTTAAAATCTCAAATGCAGTTATATAAATTATTAAAAAAACCAGTAATTATATATAAATCAAAGTATGAAAAAATAGAAAAAATATATAATTATAAATTTGAAAATGGAAAAGAACTTGAAAAGGAATATATAGGAACTTCAGAACAAGCTGTAGTTAGTTGGGTTATTAAAAATAAAAAGAGAGCAGGAGCTTTAACTGATACTCTTCCTGGGGCAAGGGCAATATATATTCCTCTTCTTAGAAAAGAAAATGTTATGGCTGTTGTTGGGATAGTAATTTCAGATGGGGAAGAATTAGATAACTTAGAAAAATCTCTTTGTACAGCCCTTTTAAATCAAATTTCTTTTGCAATAGAAAAGTATATTTTAAATGAAGAGAGAAAAAAAACATTAATGGAGGCTGAAAATGAAAGATTTAGAGCGAATTTATTAAGAGCAGTTTCTCATGATCTTAGAACACCGCTTACAAGTATATCTGGAAGTGCAAGTTCGATTTTAAATAATAACTTTGATGAGGAAACAAAGAAAAGACTGATAACAGATATTTATGATGATTCGCTTTGGCTTATTAATTTAGTTGAAAATCTTTTATCTGCTTCAAGATTAGATAATGGTTCTGTTAGATTAAATAAAGAACCTAATCTTGTAGAAGATATAATTGAGGAAGCAATTAGTCATGTAAATAGAAAGATTAATGAGCATAATATAGAAGTTGAAATTAAAAATGATTTATTAATGGTAGATGTAGATATTAGGTTAATTATTCAAGTAATAATAAATATTGTAGATAATGCAATAAAATATACAGAAAGAGGATCGTTTATTAAGATAAGATCTTTTGTTAGAAATGATAAAGCTATAATAGAAATCTTAGATAATGGGAAAGGAATAAAAAAACAAGATCGAGATCATATTTTTGATATGTTTTATACAGCTAATAATAAAACGGGAGATAGCCGTAGAGGTTTAGGATTAGGTTTAGCATTATGCAAGTCTATTGTGAATGCACATGATGGAGAAATATATGTGAAACCAAATAAACCATCTGGTACTATTATAGGATTTTCTTTAAATAAGGTGGAGGTAAATAAAAATGAAAACATCAATTTTAGTTGTTGAGGATGATAAAGCTATAAGAAATTTTATAAGTGCAACTTTAGAAGCTAATTCATATAATTGTTTTACTGCTGAAAATGGAGAGCAAGCTATATTATCATCTATATCAAAAAGACCAGATATAATTATTTTAGATTTGGGATTACCTGATTTAGATGGTGTAGATATTATAAAGAAAATAAGGGGATGGTCTAATTGTCCAATTATTGTAGTTAGTGCAAGAAGTGATGATAGAGATAAAATAGAAGCATTAGATCTAGGAGCAGACGACTATTTAACTAAACCTTTTAGTATAGATGAGTTATTAGCAAGAATTAGAGTTTCTATAAGAAAGATGGTTTATGATAATAAATCTGTAGAAAATATAGAATTTATAAATGGCAGCTTAAAAATAGATTATGTGTCAAGATGTGTATATAACAATAATAATGAAATACACCTTACTCCTATTGAATATAAGTTATTATGTTTACTTTCTAAAAATGTAGGGAAAGTTATTACTCATACTTATATATTAAAGGAAATATGGGGAAGTACACTTGAAAGTGATATACCTTCATTAAGAGTATTTATGGCAACATTAAGAAAGAAAATAGGTAAAAGTTCTGATAATTCAAATTATATACAAACTCATGTTGGAGTTGGATATAGATTAATTCGCATATATAATGATGAGTTATAGTATATAAAATAAATTGTGCAACTTAAAGAAAAAGAATAATGTTACATGACATTTTATATTAAAGCTTGGAGGTTGTATAAGTAATGAAAAAAATATTAATAGTTGATGATGAAAATAATATTAGAATTGAGCTTGAAAAATGTTTAGATAAAGAAGAATATTATATAGAAGAGGCAAGGAATTTTATTATTCATAAAGATTATTATAATGCAAAACTTTCATTGAAAGAGGCTTTTATAATAAATAGTAGTAATGTAAAAGTTTATAATTTACTTGGTGTTATAGAAGAGTGTTTAGGAAATAAGCAATTAGCTAAAAAATATTATAGGGCAGCTTTATCATTAGACCCAACTTATGAACCTGCCGATAATAATTTAAAAAGAACTGTTATGTATAATAGTGGTATATATAATATTGATTTAGGATAATTTAAATTTAGGAGAAAAAATTATGAAAATAAACACAGCTATAGAAAATAATTTAGGTGAAGATAAAAATTTAAAAAATGAACATGGATTATGTTATTTTATAGAAACAAATAAATTGAAAATATTATTTGATAGTGGACAATCAGATAAATCTTTATATAATTTTAAAAAACTAGGATTTAAAACAAAGGATATAGATTATATCATTTTAAGTCATGCACATTATGATCATGCAGGAGGATTAAATTATTTTATAAATGATGGTTTTAATGGCAAAATAATAGTAGGAGCTAACTTTTTTAAAAGAAGCAATAAGTGGCATATAACAAATGGGGAAAATAAATATATAGGAACAAATTTTAATTATGAAGATATAGTTAATAAAGGAATAGAAGTTATAGAAGTTAAAGATAAGCTTAGTATAGGAGAAAATATTTATTTATTATCCAATCTTTCTGAGAAAGAAGAAATAAAAGATTATAATAAGTTAGATTCTTTAATTAGGGTATATAACGATAATTATATTTTAGATAATTTCAATGAGGAGCTTATATTAATAAAAAATTCCGATAAAGTAACATTAATAACTGGTTGTTCACATACAGGAATATTAAATATAATTAATAAGGCAGAAGAATTTTTGAATAAAAATATTGATAATTTAATTGGAGGAATACATCTTTCAAAAAAATCATATGAAGAAAATTTAGAAGTAGCAAAAAAATTTAAAAATTTTAATATAAAAAATTTTTCTTTTTGTCATTGCAGTGGAGAAGATATAAATATTATTTTAAAGTCATTGGGACACGAGGTAATTAAAGGGATTACAGGAACAGTATATTTTTATTAGTATACTGTTTTTTTCTTTTTTGGTAAAGTAAAATTTATAAAAAAATTGGATTATTTTATGGAAAATACAAAATACTTTGTTGACAAAATAGTTTGATTGTATTATATTTTGATTATCAAAACATTTGACATAAAAAATATTTGACTCCATTGAAATAATAAAAGAAAATTATTATAGTAGTATTTATACGGACAGATAAATGGAGGATTAAGATGGATAAGAAAAAACAAATATTAAATGAATTATTAGTACAGATTTTTAATGACATACTTCAAATTGAAGAACAAGCTTTAAAGCAAGGTGTGCTTAATGACTTATCAGTTACAGAAGTACATACTATAGATGCTATAGGAATGTATAGTGAAAGAACTATGTCAGAAGTTGCACAAGACTTAAAGATAACAGTTGGTACTTTAACAACAGCTATAAATAAGTTAATTAAAAAAGGATATGTTGAAAGAAAAAGAATAGAAGAAGATAGAAGAGTAGTTTTAATAAAACTTACTAAAAAGGGAAAACTAGCATTTAGATTACATGAAAAGTTCCATAATGATATGATTAATAAAACTATAGAAGGGCTATCAGATTCAGAAGAAAAAGTTTTGATTTCTTCATTAGAAAGATTAAATGAGTTTTTCAAAAAGGAGTATAACTGTAATTAAGGAGATAATAATGAATAAAGTAAAGATTAAAGGAGTAGGTTCATATGTTCCATCTAGAATAGTAACTAATGATGATTTAAGTAAATTAGTTGATACTAACAATGAATGGATAGTTGATAGAACAGGAATATGTGAGAGAAGAATTTCAGATGGTGAAGATACTTCAAGTATTGCATATAAAGCAGCAAAATTAGCACTAAAAGATGCAGCTGTTAAAGGTGAAGAATTAGATTTAATAATAGTTGCAACTATAACACCAGATTATTTTACTCCATCAGTAGCTTGCATACTTCAAAAGGAACTTAATGCAAAGAATGCAACAGCTTTTGATATAAATGCAGCATGTACTGGATTTATATATGCTCTAGAAGTTGGAGAAAGTTTATTAAAAACAGGAAGATATAAAAATGCTCTTATAATAGGTGCTGAAACGCTTTCAAAAATAGTAGATTGGACTGATAGAAGTACATGTGTATTATTTGGAGATGGAGCAGGTGCATGTGTTATAGAAAGTTTAAATGATTCAGAAAGTGGAATAATAAATACTTATTCAATATCAGAAGGAGAAAATGGAGATGCATTACTTTGTGGTGCAAATGATGTTAGAAGTCCTTTTGTATTAAAAGAAGAAACAAAGAGTAAATATGTATCTATGAATGGAAGAGAAGTATTTAGATTTGCAACAAAAGCTATGGTTGATTCAGTAAAGAATGTTTTAAAAGATACTGGATATACTTTAGAAGATATAAATTATGTAATTCCACACCAAGCTAATTTAAGAATAATAGATTATGCAGCTAAAAAACTTAAATTACCTATTGAAAAATTTTATACTAATCTTTCAAAATTAGGTAATACATCATCAGCATCTGTACCTATGGCTTTAGCTCAGTTATATAATGAAAATAAATTAAAGCCTGGTGATTTAATAGTATTAGTAGGTTTTGGTGGTGGCTTAACTTGTGGAGCTACATTAATTAAATGGTAAAAAGCAAAAAAAGCTTTAATATAAATAGAAATTTAGAAAAATAAAATAAATTCGTAAATCATGGAGGTATTATATTATGATATTTGAAGAAATTAGAGAAGTAGTTTGTGATCAATTAGGAGTAGATGAAAGTGAAGTAACAATGGAAACAACTTTTGAAGATTTAGGAGCAGATTCATTAGATTTATTCCAAGTTGTAATAGAAATAGAAGAAAAGTTTGGTATCCAATTAGAAGATGCTGAAAGCATTAAGAGCATAAAAGACGCAGTAGAATATGTTGAAAAAATGAAAAACAACTAATCTTTAAGCATCTTTCATCTGTTGCTCATAATAGTTTTAATTAGAGTTAACAGAATAGCTATAATAACCAAAAATCGGGCTCTTTAAAATAGAACCCGATTTTACTTATATAGAGAAGAAGTTTAATTATATAAGTGAATTTAGGAGGAAACTTAATGAGTAATAGAGTTTGTGAAATGTTAGATATAAAATATCCAGTATTACAAGGAGGTATGGCTTGGATAGCTGATGCATCACTTGCAGCAGCTGTTAGTGAAGCAGGAGGGCTTGGAATTATAACAGGTACAGCACCTGTTGAGTGGATAAGAGAAGAAATAAGAAAAGTTAAAAAGGCAACTAATAAACCATTTGGTGTAAATATAATGCTTATGTCACCACATGTTGAAGAAGTAGCAAAACTTGTATGTGAAGAAAAAGTTCCTGTAGTAACAACAGGTGCTGGTAGTCCAGGTAAGTACATGGAAATGTGGAAGGAAAATGGAATAAAAGTTATTCCTGTAGTTGCATCAGTTGCACTTGCAAAGAGAATGGAAAAAATGGGAGCCGATATGATTGTTGCAGAAGGTACTGAATCAGGTGGTCATGTTGGCCAATTAACAACAATGGCTTTAATACCACAAATTGTTGATGCAGTTAAAATACCTGTAATAGCAGCTGGAGGAATTGGAGATGGAAGAGGAGTTGCAGCATCATTTATGCTTGGAGCTTCTGGAGTTCAAATAGGAACTAGGTTCTTAGTTGCCAAAGAATGTACAGTTCATAAAAACTATAAAGAAAAAGTATTAAAAGCAAAAGATATAGATACAGAGGTAACAGGAAGACCAACAGGACATCCAGTTAGAGTAATAAAAAATAAATTATCAAGAGAATTCCAAAAGCTTGAGAAAAGCGGTGCTTCTGCAAATGACTTAGAAGAACTTGGCAAAGGTTCTCTTCCAAAAGCAGCAAAAGAAGGTGATGTTGTTAATGGGTCAGTAATGGCAGGTCAAATTGCCGGATTAGTAAATAAAGAAGAAACTTGTAGAGAAATAATAGAAGACTTAATAAATGGTGCAAGTTTTGTAATAAATGATTTTGGAGGATTATATGAGTAGTAAAAATATTGCTATATTATTTGTTGGGCAAGGATCTCAATATATAGGAATGGGAAAAGATTTATACGAAAATATTGAAGAATGTAAAAAAATTTTTGATGAAGGTCAAGAAGTATTGGATATGAACATTAAAGAATTAATCTTTAATGGCCAAGAAGAAGAACTTAAATTAACAGAAAATGCTCAGCCAGCAATACTTTTAACATCTTTAGCAGCTATTAAGGCTTTAGATATTAATGGAATATCAGGATATTATACAACAGGTCTTTCTCTTGGTGAGTATGGAGCACTAATATATGGAGGAGCTTTAGGGTTTGAAGATGGATTAAAGCTTGTTCGTGAAAGAGGAAAAATAATGGGAAGTTCACTTCCAAAAGGACTTGGAAGTATGGCTGCAATACTTAAATTAAATAATGAAAAAATAAATGAGTTATTAAATAGAGCTTCAGATTTTGGAATGATTGAAGGAGCTAACTATAATTGTCCAGGTCAAGTTGTTGTATCTGGAGAAGATAAGGCTATAGATGAATCTATAAAAATAGCAAAAGAACTTGGTGGTATGGGAGTTAAATTAAATGTAAGTGGACCATTTCATAGTTCATTACTTGAAGATGCAAGTAAAAAGTTTTTAGAAGAATTAAATAAAGTTGAATTTAAAGAGTTTGATAAAGTAATTTATTCAAACACATTAGGGGCTCCTTTTAAAGAAGGAGATAATTTAAAGGAATTATTAAGTAAGCATATAAGAAGTGCAGTATTATTTGAAAAAATAATTAGAGACATGTTAGACAAAGGAGTTAATACTTTTATAGAAGTAGGTCCAGGAAAAGCTTTAAAAGGATTTGTTAAAAAAATTGATAGAAAAGCTAAAGTCTATAATGTTTTTGATATGGAATCATTGAATGAAACAATAAGTAAAATAAAGGGAATATAGGAGGTTTTTTATGTTGTTAAAAGATAAATGTGCCGTAGTTACAGGGGCTTCAAGAGGAATAGGAAAGGCTATAGCCAAGAAACTTGCATCACTTGGTGCTAATATAGTTTTAAATTATAGAAGCAATGATGAAGAGGCATTCAAGGTACAAGAAGAAATATTAGCTATGGGTGTTAATGCAACTTTATATAAATGTGATATAAGTGATAGTAAAGCTGTTTTAGAAATGCTTAAAGAGGTAAAAGAAAAGTTTGGAAAAATAGATATTATGATAAATAATGCTGGAATAACGAGAGATACTCTTATTCTTAGAATGAAAGAAGAAGATTTTGATAAAGTTATTGATGTTAATTTAAAAGGTGTATTTAATTGTTTAAAATCTATAACACCAATAATGGTAAGACAAAAAGAAGGAAAAATAATTAATCTTTCATCTGTTGTTGGATTAGTTGGAAACGCAGGTCAAGTAAACTATGCGGCATCAAAAGCTGGAGTTATAGGAATGACTAAATCATTAGCTAAAGAAGTGGGAAGTCGTGGAATAACAGTAAATGCTGTTGCACCTGGATTTATAGATACTGATATGACAGAAGTTCTAGGTGAGAAATTTAAAGAAGAAACTAAGAAGAGCATACCACTTAAAAGACTTGGAAATCCAGAAGATGTTGCAAATGCTGTTGCTTTTTTAGTATCAGATGAAGCTTCATATATAACTGGTCAAGTTTTAAATGTTGATGGCGGAATGGTAATGTAAAGGAGAAAAGTTTATGGAAAGAAGAGTTGTAGTTACAGGAATGGGAGCAATTACTCCTATTGGAAATAATGTAAATGAATTTTGGAATAATGCAAAGAGTGGAAAACTTGGAATAGATTTTGTAACTTTAGTAAATAAAGATGAAGTAAGTGTAAAAGTTGCAGGAGAAGTTAAAAATTTTGATGCTGCAGAATCACTTGGGAAAAAAGAAAGTAAGAGATTAGATAGATTTTCACAGTTTGCTTTAGTTGCAGCTGATGAAGCAATAAAATCAGCGGGATTAGAATTAGATAATATGGATAAAAATAGAATAGGAGTTCTTGTTGGTTCAGGTATTGGAGGATTCCAAACTATAGAAACTGAAATAACTAAAATGGCAACAGGATCTAAAAGAGTTTCACCATTTTTTATACCAATGGCAATTATAAATATGGCTGCAGGAAATATATCTATAAAATATGGACTAAAAGGACCATCAACATCAATTGTAACAGCTTGTGCAACAGGAACAAATAGTATTGGGGAAGCTTTTAGACAAATAAAGCATGGATATGCAGATTGTATATTAGCAGGTGGAGTTGAAGCACCTATAACTAAAATAGGAATTGAAGGATTTGCTAGTCTTAAAGCACTTAATTCTTCAAATGATCCAAGAAAATCATCAATACCTTTTGATAAAAATAGAAGTGGCTTTGTAATGGGTGAGGGAGCTGGAATATTAGTTTTAGAAAGCTTAGAATCAGCTGAAAAAAGAGGAGCTAAAATATTAGCAGAAGTTGTTGGGTATGGTAGTACATGTGATGCTTATCATATAACATCACCAGATCCAGAGGGCGAAGGAGCTTCACGTGCAATGCTTCAAGCTATAAATGAAGCTAATATAAATCCTAATGAAGTATCATATATAAATGCACATGGTACATCAACACCTTTTAATGATAAATTTGAAACAATTGCTATAAAAAGAACATTTAAAGATGATGCATATAAAATTCCAGTATCATCAACTAAGTCAATGACAGGTCATCTTTTAGGAGCTGCTGGTGCTATTGAATCTATAATTTGTATAGAATCAATAATAGATAATTTTGTACCACCAACAATAGGGTATGAAAATAAAGATGAAGATTGTGATTTAGATTATGTTCCAAATGAAGGAAGAAGCCATGAGGTTAATTATGCTTTAACAAATTCATTAGGATTTGGAGGACATAATGCAACACTATTATTTAAAAAGTGGGACGAAAAATAGGAGGCTTTTTTATGAATATTAATGAGGTAAAAGAACTTATAGAGCTTATAAATAGTTCTGATCTTTCTTACTTTGAATTTAAAGAAGGAGACTTTTTATTAAAGATGGATAAATCTTTAACAAGGAATTTAAATGAAGAAGTAAGAGAAGTTAAAAAAGATACTATTAATAAAGAAGTTTTAAATAAAGTTAATGATATAGAAATTAAAGAAGAGAAAATAAAAGAAGAAAAAGAAGAATTAGTTGAAAATATAGAAATTAAAGGGACTATAGTTAAATCACCGATGGTTGGAACATTTTATGCATCTCCATCACCAGATAGCGATAGTTTTGTAAATGTAGGAGATAAAATAAATGTAGGAGACACTCTATGCATTATAGAAGCTATGAAGCTTATGAATGAAATAGAAAGTGATTTTAAAGGCGAAGTAGTAGAAATTTTAGTTAAGGATGGAGATATGGTTGAATACGGAACTCCATTATTTAAAATAAAGGAAGGTGCATAAAATGTTAGGAATAAAAGAGATAAAAGAAATATTACCACATAGATATCCATTCTTATTAGTAGATAGAATAACTGAATTAGAGGAAGGGGTAAAGGTAAGTGGTTATAAAAATATAACTGCAAATGAACAGTTTTTTCAAGGACACTTTCCAGAAGAGCCTGTAATGCCAGGTGTTTTAATACTTGAAGCTATAGCTCAAGTTGGAGCTGTTGCTATTTTAAAAAAGGAAGAATTTAAGGGCAAAATTCCACTATTTGCTGGTGCTGATAAAGTTAGATTTAGACAAAAAGTAGTGCCAGGAGATAAATTAGAATTAACTTGTGAAATAATAAAACTTAGAGGACCAGTAGGAATAGGAAAGGGTGTTGCTAAAGTAGATGGCAAGAAAGTATGTGAAGCAGAAATAATGTTTGCTATAGGATAGGTGAAATTTATGTTTAAGAAAATATTAATTGCAAATAGAGGCGAAATAGCAGTTAGAATAATAAGAGCTTGTAGAGAACTTGGAATTTCAACAGTGGCTGTATATTCAGAAGTTGATAAGGAAGCACTTCATGCGCAACTTGCAGATGAAGCTATATGCATTGGACCATATCCTGCAAAAGATAGTTATTTAAATATAACTAATATATTAAGTGCATGTGTACTTACAGGAGCAGATGCTATTCACCCAGGGTTTGGGTTTCTTTCAGAAAACTCTAAATTTGCTAAGATGTGTAAAGAATGTAATATAAAATTTATCGGACCTGATTATACATCTATTGAACTTATGGGTAATAAAGCTAAAGCAAGAGAACTTATGAAATTAGCTGATGTACCAGTAGTACCAGGTTTTGAAGGTATTATAAAAGATGAGGAACATGCTTTAAATATTGCAAAAAATATAGGATATCCTGTTATGATAAAAGCAGCAGCTGGTGGTGGCGGAAAAGGTATAAGAATAGCCTTTAATAATGAAGAATTTAAAAAGGGTTATAATACTGCAAAAGCTGAATCATTAGCTTGTTTTGGTGATGATACATTATATATTGAAAAATTCATTGAAAAACCAAGACATATAGAGTTTCAAATATTAGCTGATGAATATGGAAATGTAGTTCATTTAGGTGAAAGAGAATGTTCTCTTCAAAGAAAAAATCAAAAGGTTTTAGAAGAGGCTCCATCATCAATTTTAACAGAAAAACTTAGAACTGAAATGGGTGAAGTTGCAAAAAGGGCGGCTAAAGCTTGTAACTATAAAAATGCTGGAACTATTGAATTTTTAGTTGATAAAAATAATAATTATTACTTTATGGAAATGAATACTAGAATACAAGTTGAACATCCAGTAACAGAAATGGTTACAGGAATAGATCTTTTAAAAGAGCAAATAAAAATAGCTAGTGGTGAAAAACTATCATTTAAGCAAGAAGATATAAAGATAAAAGGTCATGCAATTGAATGTAGAATAAATGCTGAAGATCCAGAAAATGATTTTAGACCTTGTCCTGGTCTTATAGATGAACTTTATATACCAGGAGGTTTAGGAATAAGACTTGATTCAGCAATATATTGTGGTTATAAAATACCACATTGTTATGATTCAATGCTTGCAAAACTTATTGCTTATGGGAAAACAAGAGAAGATGCAATAATTAGAATGAAAAGAGCTCTAAGTGAATTTGGAATTGGAGGAGTTAAAACTAATATTGAATTTCAATATTCACTTTTAGAAATGGAAGAAGTAATAAAAGGCGAATATGATACTGGATTTTTAGGAAATAAGATGGTGAAGAAAGATGCTTAAGGATTTATTTAGCAAGAAAAAAAGTTATGGAACTATAAAAAAAGTAAATATAGAAGATAGTTTAAAACCTAATATTCCTTCAGGAATGTGGACTAAATGTGAATCTTGTCACTCAATAATATATCATGAAGATCTTGTAAATAATAAGCATGTTTGTCCAAAGTGTAATCATCACTTTAGACTTAAAGCTAGTGAAAGAATAGAAATGTTTTTTGATAAAGGTTCTTTTAAAGAATTTGATAGAAATTTAAAAACAAAAAATCCTTTAGATTTTGAAGGATATGATAAAAAATTAGCTAGTGCTAAAGTTAGAACAGATAGCAGAGAAGCTGTAGTTACAGGAGTAGGTCTTGTAAATGGAATAAAAATTTGTGCTGGAATTATGGATAGTTTCTTTATGATGGGAAGTATGGGAACTGTTGTTGGTGAAAAATTAACAAGGATGATTGAATATGCAATAGATAATAATCTTCCAGTTATAATTTTTACAACATCAGGTGGAGCAAGAATGCAAGAAGGTATTTTTTCTCTTATGCAAATGGCTAAAGTAAGTGCTGCTTTAGCAAAATTAAGTGATGCAGGACTTTTATATATAACAGTAATTACAGATCCTACAACAGGTGGAGTTACTGCAAGTTTTGCTATGGAAGGTGATATAATCTTAAGTGAACCTAACGCTTTAATTGGTTTTGCAGGAAGAAGAGTAATAGAAAATACTATAAAAGAAACATTGCCTGATGATTTTCAAAAAGCAGAATTTTTATTAGAAAAAGGATTTATAGATAAAATAATAGATAGAAAAGATTTAAGAACATATGTATATAAAATATTAAAGCTACATGGGGTGAAAAGCTATGAATAGAAGAATGGCAAAAAATATGAAAGCATGGGATAAAGTATCTATTGCAAGACATAAAGATAGACCTACAGGAAAGTTTTATATAGAAAATATGTTTGATGATTTTATAGAGCTTCATGGTGATAGAAATTTTGGAGATGATAAGGCTATAGTAGGTGGAATTGCTGAAATAGGTGGAACTCCAGTTACTGTTATATCTATAACTAAAGGCGAAAACACAAAAGAAAATATAGAGAGAAATTTTGGAATGCCAAAGCCAGAAGGTTATAGAAAGGCACTTAGACTTATGAAACAGGCAGAAAAATTTAATAGACCTGTTATTTGTTTAGTTGATACTCCAGGAGCTTTTTGTGGAGTTGATGCAGAAGAGAGAGGTCAAGGATCAGCTATTGCTATTAATCTCTTTGAAATGAGTAAGTTAAAAACACCTATAATTTCTGTAATTACAGGGGAAGGTGGAAGTGGAGGTGCTATAGCACTTGCAGTTTCTGATTCAGTTGGAATGCTTGAACATTCAATTTATTCTATTTTGTCACCAGAAGGTTTTGCATCAATTTTATGGAAGGATGCAAATAGAGCAGAAGAAGCAGCAGAAGTTATGAAAATTACAGCTCAAGATTTGAAAGATTTTAAAGTAATAGATTTTATTATAAAAGAGCCTAATGGAGGAGCACATAAAAATCCTCAAAGAACTGTAAATAGCTTTAAAAAAGCTATACTTACAGAACTTGAAATACTTAAAAAACTAGACAAAGAAGAACTTATAAAAAGAAGATATGATAAATTTAGATCATATGGTAATCTTATATAGTGTTTTTTTATGAGAATTAGAGTAAATTTATTTATTCTAATTCTTTTTAAAATTTAATACATATTATTGACATTGAGATTATATTAGAAATAATATATAATTATATAAATAATTTTATGAGGATGATGAAATGGATATTGAGCTGAAAGAGAAAGTAAGAATTTTTATTGATCTTACTAATGAATTAAAGAAAAATTTTAAGTGGGATAAGAAAGAAATTAATTTCTTAGGTGCTTTAATAGGAAATGAGGCAGGTTTTGAACTTGATGAAAAAAATATTAAAAGTATAAGAAAGTATGTTATGAAAAACACTAAATTTAATTCTAAATTCAGAGGTGAGTTTAAGAATGTTTTCTCTATTCTTATGAGCAATAGAAAAGATTACGAGAAAGTTTTTCAAAATGTCAAATATATAAATGAACTATTGGTAGATAGAGGGTTTTTGGATAACAAAAATACTTTATATACATCACTTTTGTTAGCAAAGAAATTTGATGAAGATGAACTTGAAGAAGTCTTGAATAAATTGCTTACTGTAAAAGAAAAATTAATTGAGACAAATTATAATTTTTTCAAAAAAGATGATTATTTGTCCTATGCGTATTTAGGTATTGAATATAAAAATTTTGATAAACTAATAGAAGGTATTGAATATATAGATTCAAAACTAAGTAGTATAAGTTTAAAAGAGGTTGAAAACTTAAATTTATTTTATTTAGCATTACTTGTCACAAATACGAAGCTTGAAAGCAAAATAGAAAAAGCTTTGAAAATAAGATGCAATTTAATAGATAAATATAATTGTATAGATGATAGCATATATCTTTTCTTAGGACTAGCATCAAGTTTTGTAAAAAATGCTGATGTATTTTCAAAAGGTGTATGTGATATATACAACATGTTAATTGAAGAGGATAATTTTAAAACTACTGGATTAACTGATAATACTATTTTAAAAATTTCTTTAAGTATTACACTTATGAGGTACTTAGAATATATTAAAGGTGATATAATAGATGTTGATACTATGGAAGAAGATGACCTTATATACTTAATTGAAGAATATATAGTTTTTTCGATTATTTTATAAAAGTAATTCTCTTAGAGGATGGAGATGTTAATTATGAAAAATACTAGTACTGATATTGCTAGAATTGCGACAAGAATGGCAATTTCAAGCAGAGAGGAAGAAGAAGAATTAAAAATAATGTATCAACAAGAGGGATGTTTAGTTACTGCTGTAAATGTTGGTGGTAATATAAATGATTCTATTCATAAAATTTTAGAAAGGGCTCTTGTTGCATCTAAAAGAAATGGACTTATAAGAGAAGAGCATCTTCATGAAGGGGCTATAATAGGAGCAACTAGAGATGCATTAATGCAAGTTCAAATGAGAGCTAGTGGACAAAATGTTGGTGGAAAAATTGGTATAGCAAGAAAAGGGGAACATATATCAATTTGTATATTTTTAAGTATTGGATTGTTACATTTAGATGAAGTTGTAATTGGTATTGGTCATAGAGCTATCTCAAAATAGTTTATTATATACCTAGAAAGAAAGAGGAAAATTTATGTATATTGTATTTGGAACTAAAATATTAGATACTAAAGATATAGCAAAAAATATAGAAGATAATACTGAATTTAAAATTCTTAAGGATATGAGTAAAGGAACAAAGAGAGAAGATGTTGCTGCTTATAATTTAAGTATTCCTGTAGAAATATTAAATGAGGAAATAGAAAATGATTATAACATAGAAGAACTTGATGAAGATACTCTTTTTGAAGAGTATGTTGCAATAGCAGAGGAGATTGCTATGGAAGTTGAGGATTATCTTCCAGATGAAAGTCAAGTTAGATTTGTTACTTATAAATGGGATTTATCAGATAATGATATTAGAGGTATATTAGTTGTTGGAAATGACGAAATAAAAGAAAATAAATTATTTGATGTATTAAAAAGATTATTAACACAAGTAGAATAAGTTTTAGTTTAAAAAATCGAGGTTTTGGCCTCGATTTTTTTATATTTTTAATTTTGTGATGAAAGAGTATAATATCTATCAATATCTTTTAAAAGTTTTTCAACACTAAAGTATCTTGCTTCTCTTATGTATTCTTTTCCATCTATATATAAAAGAACTGCTGGAAATGTAAAAATACTAAAGCTAGCTAATATTTCGTTTGTATTAAAAGGGGGTATTTCATAAGCTTTTAACTTAGGAAAGTTTTTAAGTGCAACTTCAAGTTTAGATTTTATTGCAGTACAAGCACTACAAGTAGCAGATGAAAAATATAAAAGAGTCATTCCTTTTTCTTTTAAAACTTTATCTATTTCTAATTTATCATTTAATATTTTCATAAAAAACATCTCCTTTAATTTAATTTTAGCACTACTGTCAAATATATTTCCTGGAAAATAATTGAAAACGATATGGAAGTTTTAATAAATATATTTAAATTAAAAGAATATAAATTAAAAGAGTAGTAATATTTTAGGTGAATATATGATTATAAAGGCTATAACTATTCCAACTCCTAAAAGAATAAAAAATAAACTTAAAAAATATTGTACAAAGGAAAGAATAGCTATATATTCTTTAATAGGTGGCGGAATAGTTATAATTTATCTTACAGAATCAAATTTTAAATCTATACCAATAGGAGGACTTTTATATTGTGGTTTTTCATATGAAGTTATAGAAAAAACAGATAAAGAAATTTTAGAACTTATATGCAAAAATAACATATTTCATGGAAACAGATATTTTTAAAAATTAATAATTATTTTATAAAGTTATTAAATAGAATTTTTATTTAGTAGCTTTATTTTTATGTGATATAATCTATTTATTAAAAATATGAAAGAGTGGTGGAAGTATGAAACCATTGGCAGAGCTTATGAGACCAAGCTCTTTAGAAGATTTTGTTGGGCAAAAGCAAATATTAGGCAAAGGAAAGCCTTTATATAATTTAATAAGTAAAAAAGTTATTCCAAATTGCATATTATACGGTCCACCTGGAACTGGAAAAACTACATTAGCTAATATTATGGCAAATTATGTTGATAAAAAGTTTTATAAGTTAAATGCAACGACGGCATCAGTTAAGGATATACAAGATATAACTTCTAATTTAGATAATTTACTTAATTATAATGGAGTTGTAATTTATATAGATGAACTTCAACATTTTAGCAAGAAGCAACAACAGGCATTACTTGAATTTATTGAAAATGGAAGGGTAACATTAATAGCAAGTACAACTGAAAATCCATATTTTGCAATACATAAAGCTATTATAAGTAGATGTAATATATTTAAATTTGAACCTTTAAGTTCTAAAGATATAATTATAGGTTTAGAGAGAGCTTTACATAAACTAATAGAAGAAGGAATAGAAATAGAATACTCAATAGATGCATTAAATTATATATCAGAAATTGCACAAGGAGATTATAGAAAAGCTTATAATATATTAGAACTTGCTATTAATTCTCAACTTAAAATTAAAAAAGATATTTCAATAGAATATGTAGAAAGTCTAGGTCAATCTCATATGAGAGCAGATTCAAGTGGAGATGAGTTTTATAACCTTTTAAGTGCTCTTCAAAAAAGTATAAGAGGAAGCGATCCTGATGCTTCTGTTCATTACTTAGCAAGACTTATAGAAAGTGGAAATATAATTGCAATAACAAGAAGGCTTTCTGTAATTGTTGCTGAAGATATTGGGCTTGCTCATCCAAATGCACTTACAGTAGTCAATTCAGGTCTTGATTTAGCTCTTAAAGTAGGGTTCCCAGAGGCTAGAATAATTTTATCAGAACTTGTTATATATTTAGCGACACTTCCAAAGTCTAATAGTGCTTATTTAGCTATAAATGAAGCAATTGCTGACTTAAAGAAAAATAATATTGGTGATGTTCCAAGTCATTTAAAGGATGCACATTATAGTGGAGCTTGTAAACTAGGTGTAGGAGGTTATAAATATCCTCATGATTATGTTAATCATTATGTTGAACAAGAATATTTACCAAATGAATTAAGAAAAAGAGAATATTATAAACCACAAAAAAATAAGTATGAAGAAAATATAAAAAAATATTGGGATATAGTAAAAAATAAATAATAAATAATAAATAATAAATAATAAAGAGCTAGTATTTAAATACTAGCTCAAATTTTTATATTAAAATCTATTGGGCAGGTATAAATGCCATTGAGAATATATCATTAGCATTACCTTCAAGTGTTAATGGAGTGCCTGAACCATCAGTTGAAGTATAGAATAATGCTTTAAATTGAACAGGTAAGCCATTTGAATATTTGCTTCCTGAAACATCAGAAGCAGTAATCATTGAAAATCTTATACTATTTATAGTCTTTCCTGCAATTGTAATAGGTCCACCTAAAATTTGATTAAGAGGAATAACTACTTCTGTTCCTCCTTCTTGGAAGAAAGATAATCCGTAACTATAATTTTTATCTTTTGTTGAATTAGGGGATGGAGTGACAGTATATTGATCAACTTCAGTTAGGGGAGTTGTACCAAGACCTGTATCCATTGAAGCTGTATTCATTATTCTACTATAAGGAGTTGTTCCTACAGTAGTACCTTGAGAAAGAACTAAAACATCACCTATTTTTATATTTCCATTAGTTGATTGATCACTAACTGCACTTTCATCAAAAGTTATAACTATTTCTCCACTTGCTGGTGTAGTACCAGCTGCTATACTAGTTATAGTAATAGTTGCTGGAGTTATTGAAAGAAATCTTTCAAGTCTAAAAAGGGCTTTATCTGGTGGAGTGGTTGTATTTATAGCTGTAGTATTATCATTGTCAAGTAATATAGCGTTCAACTTATATGAACCAGTAGTAGTAAAATCATAACTTAAAAGTTTAATTAACATAAAAATATCATCTCCATATTCTTTAGTTTATTATAAATATTTATCTAATAATATAATAGTTCAATTATGTAAAAGGGTGATTGGTTTTAATAAGAAAAGTACTATAAAAATAAAAATATAATCTTCATAATTAATTTACATAAGATTGTTGACAATAACCGAGTGATTTGGTATGATATATTCAGAAATCGTAGTAAGTTACTCTACTTTAAGGGGTGAGAAAATGAAACTTTCAACAAAAGGAAGATATGGTGTTAAAGCTATGGTTGATTTAGCTATTAACTATGGAGGTGCTCCGGTATCTATTAAAACAATATCAAAAAGACAAAATATATCAGAATATTATTTAGAGCAATTATTTAGTCCCCTTAGAAAGGCAAAACTTATTAAAAGTATAAGAGGAGCTCAAGGAGGATATGTACTTAATAGGGAACCTAAGGATATTAAAGTTTCAGATATTATGTATGTATTAGAAGGACCGATAGAGATAGCTGACTGTATAGAAGGTGCTGTCTGCAATAATATTGATTGCTGCGCAACTAGAATTCTTTGGAAAAAAATAAAAGACAGTATAGATAGTGTTATGGAATCTATAACACTTCAAGATATAGTTAATGATTATGAACAAATAAAACAAAACAATGAAAAGTTAAATCTTTTAGACAGAGGTGAATAAAATGAAATCAGTATATATGGATTATGCTGCAACAACATATGTTAAACCAGAAGTATTAGAAGAAATGCTTCCATACTTTACAAATAAATTCGGAAACCCATCATCATTTTATGCAATATCAAGAGAAACTAAGATGGCTGTAGATAAAGCAAGAGGTCAAGTTGCTGATGCTTTAAATGCAGATCTTAATGAAATATATTTTACAGGTGGTGGATCAGAGGCTGATAACTGGGCAATTAAAGGTATTGCGTCAGCTTATAAGAATAAAGGAAACCATATAATTACAACAAAAGTAGAACATCATGCTGTATTACATACATGTGAATATTTAGAAAAACAAGGTTTTGAAGTTACTTATTTAGATGTTGATGAAGAAGGATTCATCAATTTAGAAGAACTTAAAAATGCAATTACTGATAAAACTATATTAGTTTCAATAATGTTTGCAAATAATGAAATTGGAACAATAGAACCAATAAAAGAAATAGGAAAAATATGTAGAGAAAGAAAAGTCTTATTCCATACAGATGCAGTTCAAGCAATTGGTAATGTTGAAATTGATGTAAAAGATATGAACATAGATTTATTATCTATTGCAGGACATAAAATTTATGGACCAAAAGGAATTGGAGTTCTTTATATAAGAAAAGGTGTTAGAATACACAACTTAATTCACGGCGGTGGACAAGAAAGAAATAGAAGAGCAGGAACAGAAAATATTGCTGCAATAGTTGGTCTTGGAAAAGCTATTGAAATGGCTACTCAAAACTTAGAAGAACATTCTAAGAGATTAACTAAACTAAGAGATGAATTAATAGATGGATTGTTAAAAATCCCTTATACTAGATTAAATGGTCCAAGAGGAGATAAAAGACTTCCTGGAAATGTTAATGTATCATTTGAATTTATAGAGGGGGAATCAATACTTCTTTCATTAGATTTTGAAGGGGTATGTGCATCAAGTGGTAGTGCTTGTACATCAGGATCATTAGATCCATCACATGTTTTACTTGCTATAGGTTTACCACATGAAAAAGCACATGGATCATTAAGATTAACATTAGGTGATGGTTCAACAGAAGAAGATGTAAATTATGTTTTAGAAGTTGTACCACCAATAATCGAAAGACTAAGAAAAATGTCACCATTATGGACTGACTTTATTAAGAGAGGAGAAAGATAATTATGATATATAGTGAAAAAGTTATGGATCATTTCAGAAATCCAAGAAATGTAGGAGTTATAGAAGATGCAAATGGTATAGGAGAAGTTGGAAATGCTAAATGCGGAGACATCATGAGAGTATACTTAAAAATAGAAGATAATATAATAAAAGATGCTAAGTTTGAAACATTCGGATGTGGATCAGCAATAGCTTCATCATCAATGGCAACAGATTTAATAAAGGGAAAAACTGTTGAAGAAGCTTGGGAACTTACAAATAAAGCAGTTGCAGAAGCATTAGACGGACTTCCACCAGTTAAAATGCACTGTTCAGTTCTAGCAGAGGAAGCAATCCATAAAGCTATAAATGATTATAGAAAATCAGAAGGATTAGAAGCTTGGGATTTTGAAGAGCACGGAGATGACTTACACGACCACGTTCACGGAGATGAATAGGAGATAGTATGGAAAAGAAGAAGGTTGTAGTAGGTATGAGCGGCGGAGTTGATAGCTCCGTCGCTGCTTACCTTTTAAAAAAACAAGGATATGATGTTATAGGTATAACTATGCAAATTTGGCAAGAAGATAAAGAATATGAAGAAAAAGAAGGTGGATGTTGTTCTTTATCTGCTGTTGATGATGCAAGAAGAGTTTGTGAAAAGCTAGGTATACCTTTTTACGTTTTAAATTTTAGAGATTCTTTTAAAGAAAAAGTAATTAAGTATTTTGTTCAAGAATATATAGATGGTAAAACACCAAATCCATGTATAGCTTGTAATAAACATTTAAAGTTTGATGAGCTTTTAAGAAAGGCTAGGGGTATAGGTGCTGATTATGTTGCAACTGGCCATTATGCAAAAATAGAAGAAAGAGATGGAAGATATCTTTTAATAAGATCTGATGATGATAGAAAAGATCAAACATATGCTCTTTATAACTTTACACAAGATCAATTAGCTCATACTTTAATGCCTTGTGGAGAGTACACAAAGGATAAGATAAGAGAAATAGCAAAAGAAATAGGTCTTGCTGTTCATAATAAAAAAGATAGTGAAGAAATATGTTTTATACCAGATGATGATCATGGTAGATTTATAAAAGAAGCACGTCCAGGTGAAGTTAAGCCAGGTAATTTTGTAGATAGTAAAGGAAACATATTAGGAAGACATAAAGGAATAGTATACTATACTATAGGGCAAAGAAAAGGACTTGGTCTTGCGCTTGGAAAACCAGTTTTTGTAATTGATATAAAACCAAAAACAAATGAAATTGTTATAGGTTCAGAAGAAAATATATTTAAAACTGATTTAATTGCAAAAGATGTTAATTTTATTCCTTTTGATGAATTAAAGGGAGAATTAAAAGTTCAAGCAAAAGTTAGATATGCTGCAAAACCAGCAGATGCTATAATATCACCATTACCTGATGGAAGAGTTAAAGTTTCATTTGCTGAAAAGCAAAGAGCAATAACAAAAGGCCAATCAGTTGTATTTTATGATGGCGAAATAGTTGTTGGTGGCGGTATAATTGAAGGATTAGTATAAAATAAAGCTATGACAATTAAATTTGTCGTAGCTTTTTATTTTAGAAAGGAGTTTTTGTATGTCAATAATTTCAACGGTGTATGTTCCAGAAGGAATAGCTATGGCAGCAGATAGTAGAATGAGTGGAACTACTACATTGCAAGATGGAACAAAATATAAACATACTTTAAGTGATAATTCTCAAAAATTATTTTTAATTAAAAATAATACTATAGGAATAGCTTGTTGTGGGGATGCTATAATAGGTGGGAAATTTGTAGGAGATTTTATTAGAGAGTTTGAAATAAAAGAAATAAAAGAAAATGATACTGTAGAAGATATAGCCTATGAACTTAATGAATACACTAAAAAATTACATGGGAATGGAGTAATATATCATGTCTCTGGATATATTAATGATATTCCATATGTGTATAAAATAGTAAATGGAGAAGTTATTAGAAATAATATAGATCAAAATGGAAATGTAAGAAATGGATTTACATGGAATGGAGATCCGGAAGCACTTAGAAAACTTGTTCTAGGGGAACCTCCAATGCAATTTAACTTTAATTTTATGCAACTTAAAGATGGAATAGATTTAGCAGAATTTTTAATAGACTTAACTATAAAATATCAAAGATTTGACATGAGGCTTGCAACATGTGGAGGCCCTATTGATATACTTGTAATAACAAAAGATTATGCTAAATTTATAAAACATAAAATATTGAATCCATAAAAGCTCTGTAATTTAGGGCTTTTTTTATTTGCTTATTTTTATGTATATCAGTTTAAAAACAAACTGTTTTGGGAAAGATATTTTATAAATGAGTATAGGAGGTGTATTATGCTTAGAAGTAAAGAATTTTTACTTAAAAATGTTTATGACATTAAAGGGAAAAAGATAGGGGTAGTAGATGATATATATATAGATTTTTTTAAGGGGAATATTGTAGGTATTAAAATATCAACCCATTCTTTTTTAACAAAGAAAAATTGTGTTTTTACTAGTGATATCATATCTATTGATAAAGATATATTAGTAAAAGAGGCAAAGGAAGGTATAGGACTTAGATTACAAGAAGTTAAGGGAATGGATATAATAGATTTAAATGGGAATTTAAAAGGAGTAGTTGAAGATTTTATAATAGATGAAAATGATTTAACAATAAAGGGTTTAGTAGTTAGTACAGGACTTATCGAAAGGTTATTAAAAGGAAAAGAAGTTATATTAATAAATAAATGCATTCTTGGGGAAGAGTATGTTTTATATTTAGGTAATAGAAATATAACTTTAAAATCAATGCCAAGAAGAGAAGAAAAAAATGAAATTTCAAATTAAAAATAGATTATTTATATTGAAAATATTAATTGCAATACTTTTAATTACATTTATAATATTATATTTTAATTGGGAAATCTTTAGAGAAGTAGTAAATATAATTATTATATCTGCTATATTAGCATATGTTTTAAGGCCTTTAAGGAATTTACTTATGGCTAAAGGGATATTTTCAAAAAGGCAATCAACTTTAATTGTAATGTTTGGAATAATAATTTTAGTAACTATTTTATTATCAATATTACTTCCTAATATAATAAATGAATTTTCAAATTCTTCATATATAATAGATGAGTTTTCTTTATACATAAAAGAGTTTGGAGAAAAGATGAAAATAGATGATTCATCTTTAACTGGAACTATATATAAAGAATTAGAAACAAAAATATGGGGTTATATAATGGAACTTTCACGTTCTATAATAAATTGGATAGTTGAATTCACAAGCGATATATTTTCTATTGCTGTTATACCAATAGTTTCATATTATTTTTTAGCAGATGGTGAAAGCATATCAAATAAAGCTTATTTATTAGTTCCCTTAGAAAAGAGACGTATAACTAAAAATATTATAAATGATGTAAATATGTTACTAGAAAGATATATATTAAGTCAGGTTTTATTATCTTTAGGAACTGGTATTATGTGTTTAATTTTATTTTTAATTTTAGACTTAAAATTTGCATTTTTATTAGCTATAATAAATGGGATTTTTAATATAGTTCCTTATTTTGGAGCAGTTTTTGGAGGTATACCAGCAGTTTTTATAGCTTTAATAGATTCTCCTGCAAAAGGACTTTGGACTATAATTGGAATACTTATAATACAACAAATAGAAGGGAATTTATTAGCCCCAAAACTTACTGCTGACAGTACAAATATACATGCAATAATTATAATAATAATTTTACTTGTAGGAGAAAAGATTGGTGGAGTATTTGGAATGATACTTGCAGTTCCTGTAGGAGTTATATTAAAGGTTATATATGACGATTTAAATTATTATTTATTTTAAAAATTATTCATATATAGTTTTTGAAAATTAATAAATAATCTAAAAATATTGACATATTTAAGCATATAAAATATAATTTCATTAGTTATAATTTAATATTTAGCGTTGATTAGGATGAGTAAATTTGAATTTATTTTTCAGAGAGGAAGTGGTAGGTGTGAACTTCTAAATAAGTCATTTTGAAGCTACCTATGAGCTATAGCCATTAAAAGAGATGTAGAATTTAATTTTACATAATTAGGGTGGTACCGCGGAAGAATTTTTAGCTTTCGTCCCTTACTAGTTATAGGGATGAAGGCTTTTTTATATTGAACTGGAGGGAACAAACATATGAAGTATATGGGAACAAATGACTTAAGAGAAGCTTATTTGAAATTTTTTGAAAGTAAAGATCATTTAAGATTAAAAAGCTTTTCTTTAGTTCCAAAAAATGATAAAAGTTTATTATTAATTAATGCAGGAATGGCTCCACTTAAGCCTTATTTTACAGGTATGCAAGAGCCACCAAGAAAAAGAATAACAACATGTCAAAAGTGTATAAGAACAGGTGATATAGAAAACGTTGGTAAAACATCAAGACATGGTACTTTTTTTGAAATGCTTGGAAACTTCTCATTTGGAGATTATTTTAAAGAGGAAGTAATTCCATGGGCATGGGAGTTTATAACAGAAGTATTAAAAATGCCAAAGGACAAACTATATGTAACTATATATTTAGATGATGATGAGGCTTTTGATATTTGGACTACAAAAACAGATATAGATCCAAAAAGAATATTTAGACTTGGAAAAGAAGATAACTTCTGGGAACATGGATCAGGTCCATGTGGTCCATGTACAGAAATTCATTTTGATAGAGCAGAAGAAGGTGTAGAACCTGTAAAGACTGCTGAGGAATTTGTAAAAGCAAGTGATGAAGATAGAGTAATAGAATTTTGGAATTTAGTATTTACTCAATTTGACGGAGATGGAAAAGGAAACTACGAAAGACTTCAAAATCCTAATATAGATACAGGTATGGGACTTGAAAGACTTGCAACTTTAATGCAAGGAGTTGAAAATATATTTGAAATTGATACAGTTAAAAATATATTAGGTAAAGTTTCAGAACTTTCAGGAGTTAAATATGGTGAAGATAAAAATAAAGATATCTCACTTAGAATAATAACAGACCATATCAAATCAGTTACTATGATGATATCAGATGGTGTTCAACCAAGTAATGAAGGAAGAGGATATGTTTTAAGAAGACTTCTAAGAAGAGCTGCAAGACATGGTAGAGTTTTAGGGATTAAAGGATTATTCTTAAAAGATGTTGTAGAATCAGTAGTTGAAAATTACGCTTCAGAATATGATGAACTTTTAGCTAAAAAAGATTATATTGAGAAGATTGTTACATTAGAAGAAGAAAGATTTAATGAAACAATAGATTCTGGAATGGGAATACTTTTAGGATATATTGAAGAATTAGAAGGTAAAAAGGAAACTGTATTAAGTGGAGAAAAGGCATTTAAACTTTATGACACTTATGGATTTCCATATGAATTAACAGAAGAAATATTAGAAGAAAAAAATATGACTATAGATAGAGCATCATTTGATAAAGAAATGCAAGATCAAAGAGAAAGAGCAAGAAGTGCAAGAGGCGAATTCACTTACATGGGAAGTGAAGAATCACCAATAAACTCAATTAGCAATGATATAGAATGTGAATTTGTTGGATATAATAATGATGAAGCTATTGGAAAAGTTCTTTTCTTAGCAAATGATGAAGAAGCTTTACAAGAATTAAAAGAAGGTCAAAAAGGTTATATTGTAACTGATAAGACACCATTTTATGCAGAAATGGGAGGTCAAGTTGGTGATAAAGGTATAATTAAAGGACATAGTTTTGAAGCATATGTTTATGATACAAAGAATAACGTTGCAGGAAAGACAGTTCATTATGTAAAAATTAACAATGGTATAGTTAAATTAAATGATGAAGTTGAATTAAAAATAGATGTTAATAGAAGAAATAACATTCGTAAAAATCATACAGCAACTCATATGTTACATTCAGCTTTAAAAATAGTTGTTGGAGATCATGTAAATCAAGCAGGTTCATATGTTGATGATGAAAGATTAAGATTTGACTTTACTCATTTCCAAGGTTTAACTTTAGATGAATTACAAAAGGTTGAAGATTTAGTAAATGCAAAAATAATGGATGTATTTACTGTAGAAACTAATCTTATGTCATTAGATGATGCTAAAGAAAGAGGAGTTACAGCTCTTTTTGATGACAAATATGGATCAGAAGTTAGAGTTGTAGAAGTATCAGATTATTCAAAAGAACTATGTGGAGGAACGCATGTTAATAATTCAGGTCAAATTGGATTATTTAAAATAGTTAATGAATCAGGTGTGGCAGCTGGAATCAGAAGAATAGAAGCTGTAACTGGATTTAGTGCAATAAAATACATGGAAGAAAAGCAAAAGATGCTTAAAGATGCATGTGCTGCATTAAAGTGTAATGAAAAAGACATAATAAATAAAATATCAGCACAAGCTACAGATATTAAAGAAAAAGAAAAAGAAATATTAGAACTAAAATCAAAACTTACAAGCGGAGCAGAAGATGATATATTAAAATCAGCTAAAGAAATAGATGGAGTTACTGTTATTTCATATGCTTTAGAAGATGTAGATGGAAATGCTTTAAGAGATTTAGGAGATAAAATAAGAAATAAATCACCAAAATCAGTAGTAGTTTTAGTTAGCAATGTAAATGGAAAAGTTAACTTAGTAGCTATGGCAACTAAAGAAGCAGTAGCAGATGGTATTCATTGCGGAAAAATAATAAAAGAAGTAGCTTCAGTAGTTGGAGGCGGCGGTGGTGGAAGACCAGATATGGCTCAAGCCGGCGGTAAAAATGCTGAAAAAATAAATGAAGCTGTACAAAAAGTATATTCTGTAGTGGAAAGTTTATTAAAATAGTGTACTTTTAAATTTATATAGGTTATAATTAAATCATAGCATTTGAATATAAAATAATATATATGGACAATACTATTAAATATATAGATTTCCTTTAACAATTAGGTAAGGGGGTGAGCTGCTAGAAGCAGCGAGGAGTATGAGCAACAATTTAGAACATACAATGCAATTTGATGTATCAAAGAATAAAGAAGTGCTAACAAAAGCCATTTTAACAGAGGTTTATAATTCACTTCAAGAAAAAGGGTATAATCCAATTAATCAGCTTGTTGGTTATTTAATATCAGGTGACCCTACTTACATTACAAATTACAACGGAGCAAGAGCTTTAGTAAGAAAACTTGAAAGAGATGAAATTCTTGAAGAAGTTATAAAATCTTATTTAGAGATAAAATAAACAAGGTGCCCTGTTGAAGGGCACCTTTTGTTTTTTAGAGGAGACAATATGAGAATACTAGGATTAGATGTTGGGCAAAAAACTATAGGAGTTGCAATCTCAGATCCACTTGGATTCACAGCTCAAGGTATAACAACTATAAGAAGAACAAAAAAAGTTGAAGATATAAAAGAAGTTGTGAGAATATGTAACGAGTATTCTGTAGAAACTATAGTAGTAGGACTTCCTAAAAATATGGATGGATCAATTGGATTTGCTGGAGAAAAAATTCAAGAATTCAGCAATTTGCTTAAAGAATCTATTGATTTGGAAATAGTTTTTTGGGATGAAAGACTTACAACAGTAGCTGCACATAAAGCTATGCTTGAAGCAGATTTATCAAGAGGAAAAAGAAAAAAAATAGTTGATAAAGTGGCTGCAACTTATATATTACAAGGATATTTAGATAGAATATCAAGAAAATAAATGATTATTAAATGAAAATAATTATTGACAAAATCAAACAAATATAATTAAAATATAAAAAAAGGAGATGCGGAAAATGGAAAAAGATATAGAATACATTGATTTATTAGATGAAGAAGGAAATGAGCTAAAGTTTAAAGTAGTTAGCTTTTTTAAGATAGATGATTTAAACAGTGAGTATGTTGTTTTAACTCCAGCTGATGAAGATAGTGATGAAGCAGTAGTACTTAAAGTTGTTGCTGATGAAGAGGGAGAAGATACTCTTGTAAATATAGAAGATGAAGCAGAATTTGCAATGGTAGAAGAAGCTTACAATTTATTAATGCAAGAAGAACAATAGACATGAAAAGAGGTGTTGTAAATGGGAAGCACAGTTTCCGTGGATATGCAAGAACTTAAAGAAAACTTAAAAGAAAAAGGATATAAATTAACGCCTCAAAGAAGAGCTATAGTTGATACTATTATAAAAAATGAGGGAAGACATCTTACTGCTGAAGAAATATATGATGAAGTAAAGAAAGACTGTCCAGAAATAGGTTTAGCAACTGTATACAGGACTGTTGCATTACTTGAGGAAGTAAATTTGTTATCAAGGTTAGATTTAAGCGACGGATGTAGTAGATATGAGATTATTCACCAAGATGAAGAACATAGACATCACCATTTAATTTGCAACAAATGTAACAGAGTCTTTGAGGTTGAAGAAGATTTATTAGAAGAATTAGAGCATAGAATAGAAACAAAATATAAATTTAAAATACAAGATCACAGCGTAAAATTTTATGGTATATGTGATGAATGTAATAAGGGCGAGAAAAATTAAAGGATATCTCTTTACATATTAAGAGAAAAGTTCTTTTGTTTATATATATTCTTGAATAAGGAGGGGAAATATGAAGAATGAAAAAGCTAAGGTTAAAATCATTCCTCTTGGCGGAATAGATGAGATTGGAAAAAATCTTACAGTTGTTGAATATAAAGATGATATAGTTATAATCGACTGTGGATTAAAATTTCCAGAAGCTGATATGTACGGAATAGATATCGTAATACCAGATATATCTTATTTATTAAAAAATAAGGAAAAAGTTAGAGGAATCTTTTTAACTCATGGTCATGAGGACCATATCGGTGCACTTCCGTATGTGTTAAAACAACTAGATGTACCTATATATGGAACAAAGCTTACTTTAGGTATTGTAGAAACTAAATTAAGAGAACACGGACTTTTAGATACTACAACACTTATAAGAGTAAAGCCAAAAGATAAAATAAAATTACAAAATGTAACAGTTGAATTTATTAAAACTAACCACTCAATAGCAGATTCAGTAGCTATTGCTATTCATACACCACTTGGAGTTGTGCTACACACAGGAGATTTTAAAATTGATCATACTCCTATAGATGGTGGAAGAACAGATTTTGCAAGACTTGCCGAATTAGGAAGAAAGGGAGTACTTGTAATGATGGCGGATTCTACAAATGTAGAACGTCCAGGATATACTAAATCTGAAAGTGTTGTTGGTGAAAATTTAAAAAGATTATTTGGAAAGGCAAAGGGTAGAATTATAGTTGCTACATTTGCATCAAATGTTCATAGAATTCAACAAATAATAACAGCTGCAGAAATGTATGGAAAAAAGGTTGCTGTTTCAGGAAGAAGTATGGAGAATATCGTACAAGTAGCTATAGAACTTGGATATTTAAAAATACAAAAAGATACTTTAGTAACTATTGATGGAATTTCAAAATATAAAAATGAAGAAATGGTTATTATAACAACAGGAAGCCAAGGAGAACCAATGTCAGCACTTGCTAGAATGGCAGCAGCTGAACATAGAAAAATAACTATAGTTGAAGGTGATACTGTAATAATATCAGCTACTCCTATTCCTGGTAATGAAAAGTTAGTATCAAAAGTAATAAATAGACTATTTAAAAAAGGTGCAGAAGTTATATATGGTTCAGATGAGAATGTCCATGTTTCAGGTCATGCTTGTCAAGAAGAATTAAAACTTATGCAAACTATAGTTAGACCAAGATTCTTTATACCAGTTCATGGAGAATTTAGACACCTAAAGCAACATGCTGAGCTTGCTGTAAGTGTTGGATTAAATCAAAGAAATTATGTTTTACCTGAAACAGGTGATTTAATTGAAATTACTCGTAATTCAATTAAGAAAAATGGTACTGTATCATCAGGCCAAATACTAGTTGACGGATTAGGTGTTGGTGATGTAGGACACATAGTTTTAAGAGATAGAAAACATTTATCACAAGATGGTATACTAACTGTTGTTGTTACTTTAGATAGAGAGAGCGCATCAGTTATTGCAGGACCAGATATAATTTCTAGAGGATTCGTATATGTTAGAGAATCAGAAGGTCTTATGGATGATGCTAGAGAAATTGTCAAAGAAGTATTAAATGAATGTGAAAAATCAAAAATCACTGATTGGGCTACTATAAAGAGTAGAATCAGAGATGAACTTAGAAATTTCCTATATGAAAAGACTAAGAGGAAACCTATGATACTTCCAATAATAATGGAAATATAGATAGTTGATGGATTAATTAACAATCATTTATGTTGACTTTTTAAAAAGTAAAGATTAGAATATAAAATAGTGCGAGAATTGGGTACACGAGTATCCAATTTTCTTTTTGAAAAAAAATATTATAGGTTTACATAGAAAAAATATAAAAGTAAAGCTAATTTTGGAGGAGAAGAATGGAATTAATTAAAAGAGAAGATATTAGAAACATTGCTATTATAGCCCACGTTGACCATGGTAAAACTACTTTAGTTGACGCATTATTAAAAGATAGCCACACTTTTAGAGAAAATGAAAAAGTAGAAGAAAGAGCTATGGACTCAAATGATTTAGAAAAAGAAAGAGGAATTACAATTCTTTCAAAAAATACAGCAGTAAAATATAATGGAGTAAAAATAAATATAGTTGATACTCCAGGACATGCTGACTTTGGTGGAGAAGTTGAACGTGTACTTAAAATGGTTGATTCAGTTTTACTAGTTGTTGATTCATACGAAGGACCAATGCCACAAACTAAGTTCGTTCTTAAAAAGGCATTAGAATTAGGATTAAAACCAGCAGTAGTTATAAATAAAATTGATAAACCAGATGCTAGACCAGAAGAAGTTATAGATGAAGTATTTGAATTATTCCTAGAGTTAGGAGCAGATGACGAACAATTAGACTTCCCAATAGTTTATGCTTCAGCAAGAAATGGTTTTGCAAGATATAATGTTGAAGATACAAATGAAAACATGACTCCATTATTTGAAACAATATTAAAGCATGTACCATGTCCAGAAGGATATGCAGATGGACCTTTACAAATGCTTGTTACTACATTAGATTCAAATGCATTCGTTGGAAGAATTGCAATTGGTAAGATACATAGAGGAACTGTTAAGAAAAATCAACAAGTTGTGTTAGTAAGAAAAGATGGAAGCACATCAAATTATAAAGCTACTTCATTATTTGGATATAATGGATTAAAGAGAGAAGAAGTTGATGAAGCATCAATGGGAGATATAATAGCTTTAAGTGGAGTTACAGATGCTAACATAGGAGAAACAATAGCAGATGCTCAAAATCCAGAAGCATTACCATTTGTTGAAATTGATGAACCAACACTTAGTATGAATTTCATGGTAAATGATTCACCATTTGCAGGTCAAGAAGGAGATTTCATAACTTCAAGACATTTAAGAGATAGATTAATGAAAGAACTTGAAACAAACGTAAGTTTAAGAGTTAGAGAAATAACTCCAGACTGTTATGAAGTATCAGGAAGAGGAGAACTTCATTTATCAGTTCTGATAGAAACTATGAGAAGAGAAGGATATGAGTTACAAGTATCAAAAGCTAACGTAATCTTTAAAGAAGAAGACGGAAAGAAATTAGAACCAATGGAATACTTAACAATAGATGTTCCAGAAGAGTTTATGGGACCTGTAATGGAAAAGCTTGGACCAAGAAAAGGTGAAATGGTTAATATGACTTCAGCTGTAAATGGATATACAAGATTAGAATTCGTAATACCAGCAAGAGGTCTTATAGGATTTAGAAATGAATTCATGACTGATACTAAAGGTAATGGTATAATGAACCACGTATTCCATGGATATGAACAATATAAAGGAGAAATTCCAGGAAGAAGTAGAGGATCAATTGTATCATTTGAACAAGGAGATGCTATTGCATACGGATTATTTAATGCTCAAGAAAGAGGATCATTATTTATAGAACCAGGAACACCAGTATACCAAGGTATGATAGTTGGAGTTTGTGGTAGAGCAGATGATATTGATATAAATGTATGTAAAGGTAAGAAACTTACAAATACAAGATCATCAGGAGCTGATGAAGCAATAAAATTAGTTCCACCAATTCAAATGAGCTTAGAAAAAGCTTTAGAATTCATAAATAGTGATGAATTAGTAGAAGTAACTCCTGAAAATGTAAGAATGAGAAAAACTGTTTTAGATAGTGCTGAAAGAAGAAGAAGATTATCAAGAAGCAAGAAATAATAGTCTAAAATTGTATCTTTATAAAATGAAAAAAAAGTATTATAATAAAGTGAATAGCCGAAATACTGGCTATTTACTTTTATATATAGGGGGATTTTATGAAGAAATCAAAGAGTAAAATAATAATTATTTGCATTGTTATACTTGCAATAATTTTAGGTTCAGTAATTTTTATGTATTCTAATACTGTAAATAATCCCTTAAAGTCTGATAATGATAATATAGTTGTTAAGATTGATAAAGGAGAAGGATTTTATACTTTACTAAATGATTTAAAAGAAAAGGGTTTAATAAGAAATGAAATGTTTATTAAACTTTACTTGAAAATCAATGATGTAAAGCCTAAATTAGTTGAAGGTACATATACAATTAATAGTGATATATCTTTAAAAGATCTTATAAAAGAATTAGAAACAGAAAAAACTGTAAGCGTTGTTATACCGGAGGGGTATACAATTGATCAAATGGGAGATTTGTTTCAAGAAAAGGGATTATTCACTAAGAAAGTATTTTTAGAAGCGGTTAAAAATTATAAACTTCCAAATTACATAAAAAATAATAAAGATATTAGATATCCTTTGGAAGGTTTTTTATATCCAGATACATATTCCTTTAAAATTGGTGTAACTCCGGATGAAGTTATAAAAACAATGAATGATAAATTTTTAGAAGTTTTTAAACAAGTTGAAAAGGAAACTAGAGTAACTGTTCCTAATGATAAAATATATGAAATAGTTACTAAAGCATCATTAATTGAAAAGGAAGCTAGGACTGAAAGAGATAGACCTTTAATTTCATCTGTAATTGATAATAGGTTACAAAAAGGAATGCCTCTTCAAATAGATGCAACAGTTATATATGCCTTAGGTAAACATGTTGATAAAGTTTTATATAAGCATTTGGAGATAAATTCACCATATAATACTTATAAAGATAAAGGCTTACCAATTGGACCAATAGCAAGTCCAGGAAAAGCATCTTTAATTGCTGCATTAAAACCAGCAAAAACTGATTATTTGTATTATTTATTAGATCCTAAAACAGGAGAGCACTATTTTACAAATAGTTATTCAGATTTTGAAAAGAAAAAATCTGAATTTGGATATTAATTTTATTGGAGGCAATTATGAGCGGAATTACTTATGACTATATGGAAGAGTATTTAAGAGGCCTAATTGGTGAAAGTACTGGTAAATTTAAAGAACTTGAAGAATTTGCAAAAGAAAATGGAGTTCCTATAGTACAAAAAGAAGCGGGAAAATTTTTAGAGTTTATGGTTAGTATGAAAAAACCTTTAAAAATATTAGAGCTTGGAACTGCTATAGGATATTCAGCTATACTTATGTATGAGGCTGCAAAAACTAATCCAGATATTATTACTATAGAAAGAAGCAAGGAAATGATTGAACTTGCAAAGCAAAATATAACTAAATATAATTTAGAAGATAAGATTATTATAAAAGAAGGCGATTGTCTTGAGATATTAGAGGGGTTGAATGAAGAATTTGATCTAATATTTATGGATGCTGGAAAAGGACATTATAATCATTTTTTACCTCATTGCTTAAGACTTTTGAAAAAAGATGGTATAATAATAGCTGATAATGTCTTATTTAGAGGAATGGTTGCATCACAAGATTTAGTTAAAAGAAGAAAAATAACTATAGTAAAAAGAATGAGAACATATTTAGAGATGGTTTCAGAAGATGAAAATTTAATTACATCTGTAATTCCAATGAGCGATGGGATTGCTATAACAAAGAGGAGGTAATTTTTAAATGAGAAAGCCAGAAATTTTAGCACCAGCTGGAAATCTTGAAAAATTAAAAATCGCAGTAGATTTTGGAGCTGATGCTGTTTATATAGGTGGTAATAGATTAAATTTAAGAGCTTTTGCAGGTAATTTTACAAATGAAGAAATTGCAGAAGGGGTTAAATATTGCCACGAAAGAGGAAGAAAACTTTATGTAACAATGAATGTTTTTCCAAGAAATTTTGACTTAACAGGCGTTGAAGATTACATAAAAGGACTTGAAAGTTTAGGTGTAGATGCGATTATAGTTTCAGACCCTGGTATTATTGCAATTGCTAGAGAAGTAGCACCGAATTTTGAAATACATTTAAGTACACAAGCTAATACAGTTAACTGGAGAGCAGCTAAATTCTGGTATGATTTAGGAGTTAAGAGAATAGTTCTTGCGAGAGAAATGTCTTTTAATGAAATTTATGGATTTAGAGACAATCTTCCAGAAGGTTGTGATATAGAAGCATTTGTACACGGTTCAATGTGTATAGCATATTCAGGAAGATGTTTAATATCAAACTACTTATTAGGAAGAGATTCAAACAAGGGAACATGTGCTAATGTTTGTAGATATAAATATCATCTTGTAGAAGAAACAAGACCAGGTGTCTATTTCCCTGTTGTAGAAGATGATAAAGGAACTTACATAATGAACTCAAAAGATTTATGTATGATAAAACATATACCTGAATTAGTTGAAAGTGGAATATATTCATTTAAAATTGAAGGTAGAATGAAAAGTGAATTTTATGTAGCATCAGTTGTTAAAGCTTATAGAGAAGCCGTAGATAGCTACTTTGAAGATCCAGAAAACTATAAATTTAAAGAAGAGTGGATGGATATATTATTAAAGGTTAGTCATAGACCTTATCATACAGGATTCTACTTTGGAAAAACTGGAGAACAAAATTATGATGATTCATCATATATAAGAGACTATGATATAGTTGGAATGGTAAAAGAGTATGATGAAGAAACTAAAACAGCTACAATAATACAAAAAAATAGAGTGTTTAAGGGAGATAAAGTTGATATATTAAGACCTTATACACCTAATTTTTCAATAGAAATGGAATCAATGTATGATGTTGAAAAGAATGTTGAAACAGATGTTGCAAATAGAGCTCATATGATTTTCAAAATGAAAGTTGATACTCCATTAAAAGTAAATGATATGCTAATTAAACAAAAAGAATCTTTAGAGATTGTTAACAACTAGGAGGTAATTTAATGAAAAAACCTATACTTATTGGAATCACTGGTGGAACAGGATCAGGAAAAAGTACAATAGCTGATGAAATATTTAATAGCTTTAATGAAGAATGTATTGCAATGATACAACAAGATGCGTATTATAAAGATCAAAGTCATTTAAGCATGGAAGAAAGAACAAAAACTAATTATGATCATCCAAGAGCTTTTGATAATGATTTGTTATTAGAACATTTAAATACATTAATTTCAGGTGAAGAAATTCAAAAACCAATATATGATTTTACTATACATAATAGAGCAAAAGAAACAAATTTAGTAAAACCAAGAGAAATAATAATCGTTGAAGGTATATTAGTACTTGAAGATGAAAGAATTAGAGATTTATTAGATATTAAAGTTTATGTTGATACAGATGCAGATATAAGAATACTTAGAAGACTTGTAAGAGACATAAATGAAAGAGGAAGAACTGTAGATTCAGTTGTTGAACAATACCTTTCAGTAGTTAGACCAATGCATATGCAATTTACTGAACCAACTAAGAGATATGCTGATATAATTGTTCCAGAAGGTGGACATAATAAGGTAGCGATAGACATCTTAGTTTCAAAAATAAAAGATATATTAAAATAGGTTGAATAAAACACCTTTTCTTAGTCAAGAATTAGCTAGGAGGAGGTGTTTCCTTTTTATGAGAAAAAAGAATTTGAGAAGATATAATGGAATATTAATTTTAATCCTATGCATATTTGCTATTCTTTCAGTTAGATTATATTTTTTAACTGTTCATCCAACAGAGAGGGTAGAAGCAAATTATAAAAATCATCAAACAGAAAATATAAGTAATAGTAAGTACATGCTTTTAGATACTAATGGAAAAGATTTAATGACATATAAAAAGAAATATGTTTTAGTAATTGATTCAAGGCCATTTAGCTTAAACAACTATGGAGAAACATTAGAAGATCTTATGGCTTTAAATTTTATAATGAAGGCAGAAACAGAAGAATTTAATTATACTGATGTTATGAGAAGTCAAGGAAAGTTATATTATGAAATATCAGAGGAAACATATGATAAAATAAATAAATTAAATAATTTAAAAGGCGTATACACATTTATAAGTGATGAGATAGATATGAAAGAAGCGTGGTCTGTAAGTGCTATGTTTTCAAATATAAGTGAAGAAGGATTGTATAAAGATTCTTTGAATGAAGAAGTTTTCAATAATATAAAGAACAACATAATACCTAAAAAAAATTTTTACTTAGATGAAAAAAATACTTATTCAATAGATGAACTTAATTTAAATAAAGAAAATAGAAATGTTAAATTAACTATAGATAAAGAATTTGAAGATATTATAAGGGGAGTTTTATCAAAAGAAGAATATATAGATTATAAAAATGTTGGTGTTACTTTAATTGAAAGTAATACAGGAAAGATTAAGGCTATGGTTCAAAAAGATGAAAGTCAAGCTAATATAAATTTAGGAATTGAAGGAGTTGGGTATGAACCAGGCTCAATATACAAGCTAATAACTTATGCTGCAGCTTTGGAAGAAGGATTCATAACCCCGTATAATACAGTATCTTGTAATGGAAAGATGTGTAATGGTAAAGTTCATGGAACATTAACAATAGAAGAAGGATTAATAAGATCATGTAATGATGTATTTGGAGCTATAGGAAGAAAAGTTGGATATGATAAGTTGATGGAATATAGTGAAAGAGTTGGGATTTTTAAAAGGGTTCTAAATTTTCAAGGAGAAAATAAAAATGAAACAGCTGGTATGAAACCTTTAAATGATGATCCTAAAAATAATAATAAGATAGCATTAATATCTATAGGCCAAGCAATGAATGTATCTCCTATTCAAATGCTTGGTGCTGTAAATAGCATAGTAAATGATGGAGTATATATAAAACCTTATATAGTTGAGAGTATAGTAGATAATGAAGATAAAAAAATAAAACAATATAAAACAACAGAAGAAAGAATATTTACTGAGACAACAAGTAAATTAGTTAAAAATGATATGAAAGATGTAGTGATAAATGGAACTGGAAAGGGGGCTTATGTTAAAGATGTTAATGTTGGAGGTAAAACTGGATCTTCATCAAGTAGCAGAGGAACAACACATGGATGGTTTGCAGGATATTTTACAATAAACAATATAGAATATACAATGATAGTATTTGTTCCAGATTTGGTTGAAGAAAAAAGTATAGGTGGAGGAACTACTGCAGCACCTATATTTAAAGATATTGTTTTAGAACTTAAAAGTAAATAAAAATATATTTTTTTCTAATAGCAAGTTTTAAGAAAAAAAATCATATGATATTAGTAAGCACTATAAGGGAGGAAGAAAGTGTTAGTAATATCAAATTTTATTGATCTATTATGCAATACAATATTTTTAAGTGGTTATATCTCTAATAATAACACTTTCCCAACACCTCTTAATGAAAAAGAAGAGGAAAAGTATTTAAGAAAATTGAAAGAGGGGGATAAAGGGGCGAAGAGTGTTTTAATTGAAAGAAACTTAAGATTGGTTGCACATATAGTAAAAAAATATTCGTTTCCAAACAAAGATGTAGATGAACTTATTTCAATAGGAACTGTAGGTTTAATAAAAGCTATTGATTCTTTTGATGCAGATAAGGGAACGAGACTTGCAACTTACGCATCAAGATGTATTGAAAATGAAATACTTATGCTTTTTAGAAATAATAAAAAGCAAAAAGGAGAAGTATACTTACAAGATCCTATAGGAATAGATAAAGAAGGAAATGAGATATGTTTAATTGATGTATTAAGTAGTGATAAAGATTCTGTAATAGAAAAAGTTGAGAGTAATCTTCAGGTTAGAGCTCTATATAAAAAAATGGAAGAAATACTTACAGATAGAGAATATGATATAATAGTTATGAGATATGGACTTCAAGATGGAAAGAGTAAAACTCAAAGAGAAATAGCTGCAAAACTTAATATATCTAGGTCTTATGTTTCTCGAATAGAAAAAAAGGCATTAAAAAAATTACAAAAAGTTTTGTATGGTAAAATAACATAAATTTCTTTATAAATTCCTCTAAATTTAGGGGGATTTATATATTATAAAATAAATTATAAAAGTACGGGGGAAAATATGTATACTTTAAAAGAACTTTTAGAAAAAACTATTTTATATAAAGCTTCAGATTTACATTTAACAGCTAATTTACCACCTATGATTAGGAAAAATGGAATGTTAAGTTCGTTAGGTGAAGAAATATTATCTATAGATGATTTAAGGAATTTATCACAAGAGATATTAGGGAATAAATTTGAAAAATACAATGAAATAGGAGAAATGGATAGTTCTTATTCATTAGATGGAATAGGACGATTTAGAGTTAATGTATTTAGGCAGTTAGAAAGTGATGCTATTGCTATAAGAAGTATAACATTAGATGTTCCTACATTAGAGGAATTAAATCATCCTTCTATAGTAAAAGAACTAGCTAATAAAAAAAGAGGGCTTGTTTTAGTTACTGGCCCAACTGGAAGTGGTAAAAGTACAACATTAGCTGCAATGATAAATGAAATTAATTCAACTAGAAGTGAAAATATAATTACATTAGAAGATCCTATAGAATATATTCATAAGCATAAAAAGAGTATAATAAATCAAAGAGAAATTGGAAGAGATAGTAAGAGTTATAAAAATGCTCTTAGAGCAGCATTAAGAGAGGATCCAGATGTTATATTAATTGGTGAGATGAGAGATTTAGAAACAATTTCTATTGCAATTACAGCAGCGGAAACAGGACATTTAGTTCTTTCTACTCTTCATACTATTGGAGCTACTCAAACTATTGATAGAATTATAGATGTATTTCCACCATATCAGCAACAACAAATAAGAATTCAATTAGCATCAGTTTTGCAAGGAATAATATCTCAGCAATTAATTCCAACTGTTGATAATAGTGAAAGAGTTGCTGCTCTTGAAACTATGATAATTAATCCAGCAATTCAAAATCAAATAAGAGAAGGGAAAACACATCAAATACAATCTGTTATACAAACTGGTAGTAAGTTTGGAATGAAAACAATGGATATGTATTTAGTAGATCTTATTAATTTAGGTGTTATAGATAAAGAAGTTGCAGTTACATATGCTGTAGATAAAGAAATGATTAATAGAATGATAAAGTTTTAAAAGTTAAAATATACCTACTGTTATTATAACAGTAGGTATATTTTTATATTAAAAAATAACGAAAATATTAATAAATTAATAAGTAGTCAAAATAAAGAGGAATTTAAAAATATATGTTGAATATATAAATGTAAGATAGAATGACAGGAGGGAAGGTAGGCAAAATGCAAGAATTTTTAGTGACAGCAGTAGATATAGGAACACAAAAAATTTCAGCATCAAGTGGTATATCAAGACTAGGTGAAGAAGTTGAAATATTAGGAAGTTCTTGTGTTTACTCTAAAGGTATAGAGAGAGGATGTATAGTTGACAGTAAAGCATGTAAGGAAAGCTTTCTCGAAGCTTTATATAAATTAGAAGAAGAAATTAATAAAAAAATTTATGATGTTTACATAGGTTTGCCATCTTCTGATTTAATATTGATTGAAAAAGAAATAAAGATAATAAATACTCATGATAGTTTTGTGAAAAATTTAAATGAAGCAATATTAAATTTAAAAGACAATATTAATTTAGGAGAAGATGAAAGAATATGTGATATATCAATAAACTATTATAAAATAGGTAATGATATAAAGTTTGAAATTCCTAAGAAAGTATCAGAAGAAGAAATATATGCAAATGTGACTATTTTTTTATATGATAGAGATGAATTAAATAAATATAAAACTTTGTGCATAGATACTAGATATAATATTAAAGGATTTATTGCTAATATAAATTCATTGAAAAATATATTTTTATTCAGAGAAGAGTCTGGAAAAAGAGCAATTGTAGAGAGTGGAGCTGGATTAACTGAAATTGGTATATTTGAAAATGGAAACATTAAGGAAGTTATTTCTATTCCATTAGGTGGTAATAATATTACTAGTGATCTTTCCATATGTGCAGGCTTATTGAATGATGAGGCTGAATCAATTAAGTGCAAATATAGTAGTAATTATGTTAATATTTTAAATGATGATTCAGAAAAAGAAATATCTATAGATGGTAAGAGTATTCATAAAGAATTATATTTTAAAGTTTGTGAAGCTAGAATTGAAGAAATTCTTAATTATGTAAATAATGAGTTAAAAAACACTAGTCATTATAATGATTTATGTAGTATAATTTTATGTAGTGATTCTTTAACAAATTTTGAGAATATACAAGAATTAATTAATGAAATCATAAATTGTAATGTTAATATAACTACAAAAAATGATTTTAATATGCCAAATCTTTCAAATATTACGTCTTTAGCTATTGTTAAAGAGGTACATGATAGGGTAGAATTAATATATGAGGATTTTACAAAAGATGTTAAAGATAATACTTTAAGATTTGAAAAAATAAGTGATATAAATGATAAAGCCGAGTGTGAAATAGAAAATTTAGGTCACGATAAGAAAAAAAAGAATACTGGCATTAGGGGAAAAATAAGAAGTTTACTAGAGGATATTTTCTAAAGGAGGAATTGTTTTGTTAGATTTTGAAGTTGATATGCAAGAATTAACTAATATAAAAGTCATAGGCTGTGGAGGCGGAGGAAGTAACGCTGTTAATAGAATGATAGTTGAAGGATTAAAAAATGTAGAGTTTATAGCTATCAATACAGATAAACAAGCTCTTATGCTATCACATGCCAATCAGAAAATACAAATAGGTGAAAAGCTTACTAAGGGATTAGGAGCTGGAGCAAATCCAGAAATTGGACAAAAAGCAGCAGAAGAGAGTAGAGAAGAAATTACAGCAGCTATTAAAGGAGCTAATATGGTATTTATAACTGCTGGAATGGGTGGCGGAACAGGAACAGGTGCTGCACCAGTTGTTGCTGAAATTGCTAAATCATTAGAAATACTTACTGTAGGTGTTGTAACTAAACCTTTCCCATTTGAAGGAAAGAGAAGAATGAGACATGCTGAAATGGGTATTGCTAAGTTAAAGGAAAAGGTTGATACATTAGTAATAATTCCTAATGAGAGATTATTATTTATGGCAGATAAAAAGACAACACTTTTAGATTCATTCAGATTAGCTGATGATGTTTTAAGACAAGGTGTACAAGCAATATCAGACCTTATAACTATTCCTGGGGTAGTTAATGCTGACTTTGCTGATATAAAAGCTGTCATGTTAGATAAAGGATTAGCACATATGGGAGTTGGACATGGAAAAGGAGATAATAGAGCTTCTGATGCAGTAAAAGAAGCTATAGCTTCACCATTATTAGAAACTTCAATAGAAGGTGCTACTGGCGTAATATTAAACTTTACAGGTGGAGCTGATCTTGGAGCTTTAGAAGTTTATGAAGCAGCTGATGTTGTAAGAGAAGCAGCTGATGCTGATGCAAATATAATATTTGGTGCTGTTATTGATGAAACACTTCAAGATGAAATAAGAATTACTGTTATAGCAACAGGATTTGAAGAAGATGGAATTGGAGCTGCTCCAAAAGAATCATCTAAAGTTGAAGTGAAGAAACAAATAAGTAAACAAGTTGAAGAAACTGTTGAAGAACCTAAACAAGAAGTTGCAGCAACTGCAGAAGAAACAGTAAGTTCAACAATAACTTATACTGAAGAAGATTTATCAATACCAACATTTTTAAGAAGACCAAGAAGATCAAATTAATTTTACAAGTGTTAGGTTAAAAAAGTTTTAGATTTAATATCTAAAACTTTTTTTTATGATAAAAGTTACAAAATGGTAAAAAAATAATTAATTTAGAATTTGAAAATGTTTTATGACTAAGAAAATTATGTTAAAATTAAAAGTAATGATAGAAAAATTGTAAAAATAATGTTTTATATGGGGAGATTATTATGAATAGAAAAAAAATATCAACAATGTTATTGATGTTTGCAGCAACAACGACAGCATCAATAGTATTAAATAATAATGAAGCTTTTGCTACTACACATAAAACTTCTATTGTTTCAAGTCATATAATAGGAAAAGGCAAAGTTGTTAACGTACAATCTAGCCTTAGAATAAGAAAGAAAGCTAGTACAAGTAGTGAAATTATAGGATACTTAAAAGAAGGACAATCAATTGATGTTTTGGAAAGAGATGGATATTGGTATAAGATTAAGTTTGGTGATAAAGAAGGATATATTTACAAAGATTATATAAAGGTAACTTTAAACAAAGAAGAAGTTGACAATAAAGAAAAAAATATAAGTAAGCAAGGTGTAGTTGTAAATATTACAAGTGAACTTAGAGTAAGAAAAGGAGCGTCAACAAGCTCAGAAACTATAGGATATTTAAGAAACGGAAATAAACTTGATATAGTTTCAAAATCAGGTTCATGGTATAAAATAAAATACAAAAATGGTTATGGATATGTCCATGAAGATTATGTAAAAATAACAAATAGTAACAACAATAATAATAGTAGTAATAATAGTAACAATAATAAACCATCAGAAAATGTAAGTAAGCAAGGTGTAGTTGTAAATATTACAAGTGAACTTAGAGTAAGAAAAGGAGCATCAACAAGCTCAGGAACTATAGGATATTTAAGAAACGGAAATAAACTTGACATAGTTTCAAAATCAGGTTCATGGTATAAAATAAAATACAAAAATGGTTATGGATATGTCCATGAAGATTATGTAAAAATAACAAGTAGTAATAATAATAGTAACAATAATAATAATAGTAACAATAGTAAACCATCAGAAAATGTAAGTAAGCAAGGTGTAGTTGTAAATATTACAAGTGAACTTAGAGTAAGAAAAGGAGCATCAACAAGCTCAGAAACTATAGGATATTTAAGAAATGGAAGCAAACTTGACATAGTTTCAAAATCAGGTTCATGGTATAAAATAAAATACAAAGGTAGTTATGGATATGTCCATGAAGATTATGTAAAAATAACAAGTAGTAACAATAATAGTAACAATAATAATAATAGTAACAATAGTAAACCATCAGAAAATGTAAGTAAGCAAGGTGTAGTTGTAAATATTACAAGTGAACTTAGAGTAAGAAAAGGAGCATCAACAAGCTCAGAAACTATAGGATATTTAAGAAACGGAAATAAACTTGACATAGTTTCAAAATCAGGTTCATGGTATAAAATAAAATACAAAGGTAGTTATGGATATGTCCATGGAGATTATGTAAAAATAACAAGTAGTAATAACAATAGTAACAGTAATAATAATGAGAATTCAAATAATAGATGTGAAGGAACAGGAAAAGTTATAAATATAACAAGCAATTTAAGGGTTAGAAAAGGTCCAGGAACTAATTATAATGTTGTTGGATATTTATTAAATGGAGATAAATTTGATGTTACTGGTAAAAGCGGTTCATGGTATAAAATAAAAAAAGGAAATTTAAATGGATATATTCATGAAGACTATGTGAAATTTTATCCAAAGGATGATACAAATACAAAACCAGATGATAAACCTGAAAATAAACCAGAATCAAAAGAGAAATATGGAAAAGTTCAAGTTAATAGTGAATTAAGAATTAGGGAAAAGCCTAATACTTCAGCAAAAATAATAGGAAATTTAAGAAATGGTGAAGTAGTTGAAATATTAGGAGAAGAAAATGGTTTTTATAAAATTAAGGATTCATCTTTAATAGGATATTCTTCAAAAGAATATATAAAAGAAGTATCAAAAGATGATATAGGAAATAATATTCCAAATGAACAAAATGTTATTTATACAAATTATAATATGTCATTAGATTCTTATATTAAATTACAAAAATCAAGAAATTCAGCATATGATTATGCTTATTATGAAAAATATATAAATCCAAAGTATGCTACTAATCAATTACAATATTTAAGATTAGATGAGTATAGAAGTATTAGTGCTAGTGGATTAAATAATTATTTTTCATCAAGAAATGCTGGGGTATTAATGGGACAGGCTAATGCATTTATAAATTCAGCAAAAAAGTTTGGTATAGACCCATTATATTTTGCAGCTCAATCGATTCATGAAACTGGATATGGTAAGAGCACTTTAGCTAAAGGTGTAAGAATAACAGAAATCGCAGATACTAGTCAAGAAATTAAAAATGATAAAGGTCAATTAATTGGTTATAAAATGATAAAATTAGATAAACCAGTTACAGTTTACAATTTATTTGGAATAGGTGCATATGATAATTCAAGTGTTTTCCAAAATAGAGCTTTAATACTTGGAACAACTTATGCTTATAATCATGGATGGACAAGTATTGATAAAGCAATAGAAGGTGCAGCTAAATTTGTTTCAGATAATTATGTTAAAAGCTCAACTTATAAGCAAAATACATTATATAAAATGAGATATTCACCTAATGAATCATTAATATGGCATCAATATGCAACTACTCCATGGTATGCACAAGAAATAGGAGCACAGATGGAAGAAATGCAACACCTGTATACAGGAAATAATGACTTTATTTATGATAAGCCTAAGTTTAATTAAAAATAATTATTTTAAGTTAAATAAGTATATAAAATAACAAAAAAGAGGGAGATTTTTAAGTCTCTCTCTTTTTTATTTAGTTATATATTAAAATTAAAATACATAAAAAGTTTAAAAATATTTTAATATCATATTTCTTGTAATGAAATGTAAAAAAAATGATTTAAAAAATTATGTTTATATCAATTAATATGACAAAATTTTGAATGTGATAGTTATATAATTTTATTAAGGGGGAAGGTAAGTGGATATATATGTAGATATACTATTAATTGAAAATTTCCTAGTGAATTTATTTTTGTTACTGACAACTTACAAAATTATCAGAGAAAAATATTCATTTAAAATGTGTATAGTGTCAGCTATTTTAGGTTCATTATATACATTAACCATGGTTATACAAGAAATAAGTTTTTTATCAAATAATATAATTCAAATTGTTGTTGCATTTGGTATAGCTTATATACCTCTTAATAATAAAAGTATTATAAAATCTTTAAAAAGTGGAGCTGTATTTATAGTATCATCTTGCGTATTAAGTGGACTTTGCTTCAAAATTGCAATTATAACTAATGAATATTCTATAAGTGATGGTATTATGATAAAGAATTTTAAAGTAAAGTATTTAATTTTAAGTTTATCTATTTTATGTATAGCCTTAGAAAGAATTACAACATATATAAGAGAAAAAAATATTATTAATAATTTTTATTATGATGTAGAATTTTCTATTAAAGATAGAGATTTAAAAATAAAAGGATTTCTAGATTCGGGTAATGAGCTTAGAGAGCCTATAACAAATTTACCATGTATATTAATAGAGGAAGATTATTTAGATGGAATAGATGTAGAACATGATGGTTTATATTATATTCCATATAGTGCTATAGGATATAATGGAAGTTTAAAAGGCTTTAGGGTGGATAATATAAAGCTTAAAAAGAGTGGACAAACATTTAAAGTTATAGATGTAATATTATGTCCATGCAAGGATAATTTAAGTAGAGAAAATGATTTTAATGCGTTGATACCAAGAGGCGTAATATAAATTATAGTTAATATTAAGGAGGAAAATATGATTAAAATAAAACTTTTATTAAATAGAATATTTGAAAAATTGGGTTTATTTAGAAAAAAACTTCATTACGTCGGAGGAAATGATGCATTACCACCACCACTTAGTAAAGATGAAGAAGAAGATTTAGTTAATAAGCTAAGTAATGGAGATGAAGGGATAAGAAGTATATTAATAGAAAGAAATTTAAGGTTAGTTGTATATATAGCAAGAAAGTTTGAAAATACAGGAGTGTATGTTGAAGATTTAATTTCAGTTGGAACTATAGGATTAATAAAGGCTGTTAACACCTTTAAACCAGATAAAAAAATAAAACTTGCAACTTATGCATCAAGATGTATTGAAAATGAAATACTTATGTATTTAAGAAGAAATAATAAAATAAAAGCCGAAGTATCATTTTATGAGCCACTTAATATAGATTGGGATGGAAATGAACTACTATTATCAGATATACTTGGTACTGATAATGATATTGTATATAATTTGATAGAAGATGAAGTTGATAAACAATTATTATTTATTGCTTTAAAAAATTTAAATGAAAGAGAAAAAGAAATTGTTAGATTGAGATTTGGATTAAATGGAAATAATGAAAAGACTCAAAAAGAGGTTGCTGATATTCTTGGAATATCACAATCATATATATCAAGATTAGAAAAAAAGATAATAAGTAGATTGAAAAAAGAAATAAGTAAAATGGTTTAGGTTGTCTTTAGTATAAAAGTTACTCCTTGCGGAAATACTTTCTATTGAGATGATATTACTTCCAAAGGAGTTGATGACCTTGATCATTAATAAAGTAGAGATATGTGGAGTAAATACTGCAAAACTTCCTATACTTAAAGAAAAGGAAAAGAGAGAACTTTTATTAAAGATGCAATCTGGTGACAACAGTGCTAGAGAAACTTTTATAAAAGGAAACTTAAGGCTTGTATTAAGTGTTATTCAAAGGTTTAATAATAGAGGAGAAAATGTTGATGACTTATTTCAAGTTGGTTGTATAGGTCTTATGAAAGCTATAGATAATTTTGATTTATCTCAAAATGTTAAGTTTTCGACTTATGCTGTTCCTATGATAATAGGTGAAATAAGAAGATATTTAAGAGACAATAATTCAATAAGAGTTAGTAGATCATTAAGAGATATAGCTTATAAAGCATTGTTAGTTAGAGATAAGCTTGTAAAAGATAATAATAGAGAACCAAATGTATCTCAAATTGCTAAGGAACTTGAACTTCCAAGAGAAGAGGTAGTTTTTGCATTAGATGCAATACAGGATCCAGTTTCTTTATTTGAACCAATTTACCATGATGGAGGAGATGCCATATATGTAATGGATCAAATTAGCGATTCGAAAAATACGGATGATAGTTGGCTTGAAAATATATCTATAAATGAAGCTATGAAAAGATTGAGTGATAGAGAAAAGTTAATATTAAATCTTAGATTTTTTAAGGGAAGAACCCAAATGGAAGTTGCAGATGAGATAGGAATATCTCAAGCTCAAGTATCTAGACTAGAAAAAACGGCACTTAAGCACATGAGGAAGTATGTTTAAAAAAAGAACTCTTTAAGAGTTCTTTTTTTATGTAAATATAATAATTTATAAAATAATGAATATAAATTTAACATAGAGAGGGGGATTATATATGGAAGAAAATTTACATTCAATAAATTCTATGAAAAATATGGAGGTTATAGATATAAATTCTGGAACAAAATTAGGATTTATTGTGGATATAAAATTAGATTGTGAGAATGATAAAGTTGAATCATTAATTATCCCAGGAGAAAATAAGGGATGGTTTTCTAGGGGAGAAGAAATAGAGATACCCTGGGATAATATAGAGAAAATAGGAATAGATGTAATACTAGTATCAATGGATAAATCAAATATTCTAGGAAGAGATGACAATATTTACAGATAATATCTAGTCAGAGAAGAAAAAAATATGTATAATAACCATATAGAATAGTCAATTACTGTACAGAAAGGTGGGAATTATCTATGAAATGCCCTTTTTGTTCTTTTCAAGAAAGTAAAGTAGTCGATTCAAGATCAACAGATGATAATACTACAATAAGAAGAAGAAGAGAATGTTTAAATTGTAATAAAAGATATACAACTTATGAAAAAGTAGAGGATATTCCAATTTTAGTTATAAAAAAAGATTTAACTAGAGAAAATTTTAATAAAGAAAAAATAGTAAATGGATTAATAATAGCATGTCAAAAAAGACCTATTTCACGTAAGCAAATAGAGGATATTGCAGAGGATATTGAAAAGACTATATCAAATAAAATGATGACGGAAGTTCAGTCAAATTACATAGGAGAAATGGTTATGGATAGGTTGAAAAAGATAGATGAAGTGTCTTATGTTAGATTTGCTTCTGTTTATAGGCAATTTAAAGATATTAATACCTTTATGGAAGAAATAAATAGATTAATTAAGTCTTAGAGCAAAAATTTAATAATTAAATATATTTGAAGTTAACTCTTTAGAAGTTTTTAAGCTTTTAAGGAGTTTTTTTACGTTAAAGATAAGTAAAAAAGTATCTTATTAAATAGATAATAATTTCAGTAAATGTTAAAATAATATTAAAAGAGTTGGAGGAGAAAAATGAAAAAAATAAATTTAAATAATATTTATAAAAAAGATGACTTTTTAATTGTTGATAATGAAAAAACTTCAGTTGTATTTTCAACAGCTGAAAAAAATAGAAGTTTTAATAGAAATACTTCTGATGGATTAGAAACTTTAAATAGTTTAAAGAAAGATTTTAATGTAGACAAAGTAATATATTTAAAGCAAATACACTCAGATGAAGTTTTAATATATAATGGTGAAGAAGACTTTAATGAAAATAGTGCTGATGGTATAATTACTAACTTAAAAAATGTTTTAATTGGAGTTTTTACAGCAGATTGTGTTCCTGTAATTATTATAAATGAAGAGTATGGTGTAATAGGAGCAGTTCATAGTGGTTGGAAAGGAACTATTAAATCTATAACAAAGGTTTGCTTAGATAAGATGACAAAAGTTTATGGAGTTAATCATAAAAATACAAAGATATATATAGGACCACATATAAGAAAATGTTGTTATGAAATTTCAGAAGATCTTAAAGAAAAGTTTATAGAAGAAAAGGATATAGATAAAGATATATTATTTGATGGAAGAAATTTAAATTTAGAATCTTGTATAGAAAAGGATGCAAAAGATTTTGGAGTTAAAGATGAAAATATAAATAGTATTCCATTATGTACTTATTGTGAAGAGGAGATAAAATTACACTCATATAGAAAATCAGATGGATCATATGGAAGATTATTTACATTTGCAATATTAAAATAGGAGGGATTAAATTGTCAAAAGAAAAAATATTAATAGTAGATGATGAAGAACATATATTAGAACTTTTAAAATTTAATATACAAAATGCAGGATATCAAGTTATTTGGGCAAATAATGGAATAGATGGGCTTAATATTGCAAAAAATGAAAAACCTGATTTAGTGTTGTTAGACTTAATGCTACCTGGAATGGATGGATTTGATGTATGTAAAGAAATAAAAAGAAATAATGATACATGTAATATTTCTATAATAATGCTAACAGCAAAAGGGGAAGAGTTAGATAAAATATTAGGATTAGAACTTGGAGCTGATGATTATATAACAAAGCCATTTTCTGTTAGAGAACTTTTAGCAAGAGTTAAAGCAGTTTTAAGAAGAAGTAATTCTTTAGAATCAAACAAAAAGGAAGATATATATGATAATGGTAGACTTAAAGCTGATTTTGAAAGACATGAAGTTACTATAAATAATGAAAGAATAGATATGACATTAAAAGAATTTGAGCTTTTAGAAGTACTAATAAAAAATAAAGGTAAAATACTAAGAAGAGAAATGTTATTGGATAAAATATGGGGATATGAATATATTGGTGAAACTAGAACTGTAGATGTTCATATTAGATATTTAAGAAAAAAAATAGAAGAAGATGATAAAAACCCTAAGCTTGTAGAAACCATAAGAGGGGTTGGATATAGATTTAATGGGTAGTAAAGTATGAAGAAGAAAATAATAACATCTGTAATAATAACAGTAATATTTGCATTAGTAATAATAACATCTTCATTTATGGCTCTTTATAGTATACAAGAAATAGAAAATTCTAAAAGTATGCTAAAAGAATATAATTCTATAATTTCTGAATTGGATATAGAAAAGACAAGCAATTTAGGATTGTTTAAAATAAATGGAAAAGTTATAGAATTAACTATAGTTGATAAAGATGGAAATATAAAGTTTGATTCATCAGGCAATAAAGGAAATTTAAGTGGAGATCAATCAATAAAAGAGGCAGAGAGTAAAGGTGTAGGTTATTTAGATACATATAATGAAAAAAGAAGAAGTGATATGATTTATTGTTCAACTAGACTTGCTAATGGGGATGTAATAAGAAGTGGAGTTGAAGAACCAACAACCAATATATTTCAAGCACAAAATACTAAATATTATATTATAGCTTTAATAATAGTTTTACTATTATCAATAGCTTTAGCATTAAAGCTAGTTAGAATAATAGTAGATCCTATAAAGCATTTAGAGAGTGTTACTTGGAAAATTGCTCATGGAAATTTGCAAACAAGAGTAAATGTAGTATCTAATGATGAATTAGGACAACTAGGTAAAACATTTAATAATATGGCAGACCAGCTTCAAAGTAAAATAAATGAAGTTGTTGATAAACAAAATAGGCTTGAGTCAATATTAAAATCTATGCAAAGTGGAGTTATAGCTGTTGATAATGAAGATAGAATAATTACTATAAACCCATATGCACAAAAAATATTTGGAATAAATGTAGATGTTACAGGCAAACTTTTAAATGAATGTATTGAAGATAAAAGAATAAAGGAAATATTGAGTAATGAGATAGTGGATGAAACTCAAGTTAAAGTAAAAAGACCATTTAGAAGATTTCTAAAAATAAAGAAAGCTATGGTTATAAATGGATATAAAAGGATTGGAAGAGTAATTGCAATTCAAGATATAACTGAAATGAAAAGACTTGAAAATATGAGAAGTCAGTTTGTTGCTAATGTGTCTCATGAATTAAAAACTCCTTTAACATCAATAAAAGGTTTTGCTGAAACATTAAGATATGTTGAAGATGAAGATACTAAAATTAAGTTTTTAAATATAATAGATAAAGAAACAGAAAGGCTTACTAGGCTTATTAGTGATATTTTAGTTCTTTCGGATTTAGAAAATAATCCTATAGAGGAATTAGAAGAGATTTTTCCAGATGAAATAATAACAGATGCAATAAATATATTAAATGAACATGCTAGGAAAAAGAATATATCTATAAATTTTGAATCTGATAATAGTAATCTTATTTTAGGACAAAAGGATAAGTTTCTTCAAATAGCTATAAATATAATAGAAAATTCTATAAAATATTCTAATGATAATACTAAAATAGATGTAAAAAGTTTTTCAAGTAAAGGCTATTACTATTTTAAAGTAAAGGATAATGGAATTGGAATACCAAAGGAAGATCTTCCTAGAATATTTGAAAGATTTTACAGGGTTGATAAAGCAAGAAAAAGTGGTGGAACAGGACTTGGGCTTGCTATAGTTAAACATATTGTAAAAACTTTTGGAGGAAAAATAGAAGTTGATTCTAAAGTAGGTGAAGGAACAGAATTTACATTAAAAATAAAACATATATAAACAAAAAAAGATAAACTTTTATCAATTTAAAAGTTTATCTTTTTATTTTTTATGCAATTGTTAAATTTATTTAACATCATTCTAAAACAACTTAACTTCAGTATAATAATACCTTAACTTTCAAAAGATATTATTAAGACATAGACAATTTATAAAAAAGAAAGTAAGTAAAGTAAATTTTGTGGAGGTTAAATTTTATGAGAAAGAAAAGTTTAAAAATGTTAGTAGTAACTTTGGCAATAACTGTAGCAGGGGGATTATTTGTTGGTTGTGGAGGTTCAGGAAACAATCAAGCAGAAGGTAGTTCCATAACAATAAGTGGATCATCAGCATTACTACCTCTTATGGAGCAGTCAATAGAGAAATTTAATGAAATTAAACCAGGAAACACTATAAATGCACAGGCAGGAGGTTCAGGAACAGGTCTTACACAAGTTTTAGAAGGATCAGTTAATATAGGAAATTCAGATGTTTATGCAGAAGACAAACTTACAAAAGATCAAGCAAGTCAATTAGTGGATCATAAAGTTGTAGCACAAGGGTTTGGGATTGTAGTTAATAAAAATTCAGGAATAGAAAATTTAACAAAGAAACAAATACAAGATATATTCTCAGGAAAGGTTAAAAATTGGAAAGATGTTGGGGGAAAGGATATGGAAATATTAGTAGTTCATAGACCAGCATCATCAGGTACAAGAGCAACTTTTACAGAGAAAATATTAGATGGAAATAAAAAGTTAGAAAATGATTCAATAGGAGCAACACAAGATAGTAACGGAGCAGTGTTAAATGCTATGAAACAAAATGATGGAGCAATAAGTTATGTAGCACTTTCATATATGAACAATGAAGATGCTAAAAATTCATTAAATCTAGTTAAAATAAATGGAAAAGAAGCAAATACTGAAAATATTAAAGCTGGAAATTATGATTTTTGGTCATGGGGACATATGTATACAAAGGGAGAAGCTAATGGGCTTGCAAAAGAATTTATAGATTTTGTAGGAAGTAGTGAAAATAGTGAGAGTATAAATAATTTAGGATTAATTCCTGGAAGCGAAATAAAAGAAAAATAATAAGCAATAAAGATAGGAATGAGGAATATGAAGAAAAGAAGTTTCAAAGAAAGGCTATTAAATGAATATTTAGGAAAAGGATTTTCGAGTTTTTGTGGGATATTAATAATTTTAATAACAGTATCAATAATATTATTTATAGGATCTAAGGGGATACAAACATTCACTAAAGGAGAATACAGTTTAACAGAAATTTTATTTACAAATAACTGGAATCCATCAGGTAGCCCTAAAACCTTTGGAGCTTTTGCCTTCATATTAGGATCTACATTGGTATCATTAGGAGCAGTGCTTTTAAGTGCTCCAATTGCTGTTGCATTAGGGATTTTTGTTAATGTAATATCTAAAGGTTTTGGAGAAAAATTAATAAAGCCTGCATTAGAAATATTAGTAGGTATTCCATCAGTAGTTTATGGTTGGGTAGGAGTTTCTGTATTAGTTCCATTTATAAAAGATAAGTTTGGCGGTATTGGATTTTCTCTTTTGGCTGGAATAATAGTTTTATCCCTTATGATTTTACCAACTATAGCAACATTAGCTATTGATGCTATAAAGGGAATACCAAAAGAACATATAGAAGCATCTTATGGACTTGGAGCTACAAGATGGCAAACAATAAAAAATGTAATAACTCCAGGAGCTAAATCAGGAATACTTACAGGAGTAGTTCTTGGAATAGCAAGAGCTTTCGGAGAAGCTTTAGCAGTTCAAATGGTAATAGGAAATACTATTAAAATGCCAAATAGTTTGATATCACCATCAGCAACATTAACTAGTATATTAACAATGGATATGGCAAATACAGTATCAGGTTCAGCTTGGAATGATGCATTATGGACTTTAGCATTAATTCTTTTAGTTATATCATTTATATTTATATTAATAGTTAGACAAATAGAAAAGAAAGGAGCTAATTAAGTTGAATGCAAAGAAGATAGATAAAGTAGCAACGATAATATTTTATATAATAGCGATTTTTATAGTAACGCTACTTGGAGCTTTTATCGCTTATATTTTTTATAAAGGAATAGGTATGCTTACTCCATCATTTCTATTTGGAAATCCAAAAATGACAAGTGCTGGTGGAGGTATTGGGCCTCAAATATTTAATTCACTATATATGTTAGTAATAGCATTATTAATTACGGTTCCAATAGGAATTGGAGCTGGAATATACTTAGCAGAGTATGCTAAAGAAGGTGTTGTTTTAAGAATAATTAGATTATCTCTTGAAACTATGTCTTCATTACCTTCAATTGTAATAGGTATGTTTGGTCTTTTAGTTTTTGTAAATTTAGCTGGTTGGGGATATTCATTAATAGCTGGTGCGCTATCAGTTAGTATACTAAATATTCCTGCTATGACTAGAATATCAGAAAATGCAATAAGACATGCATCAAAAAAAGTAAAAGAAGCATCATTAGGACTTGGAGCAACTAAATGGCAAACTATAAAGAAAGTTACTCTTCCAACTGCAATGAGAGATATACTTACTGGAATTATATTATCATCAGGAAGAATATTTGGAGAGGCAGCAGCTTTCTTATATACTGCAGGATTAAGTTCAGGTGCTCTTAACTTTGATAATGTGAATTTAGTTGGGAAAACATCAGCATTTTCACTTTTTAGACCAGCAGAAACATTGGCAGTTCATATATGGAAATTAAATTCAGAAGGTGTAGTTCCAGATGCATCAGCTATAGCGAATGGAACTGCTGCTGTACTTATAATAATGGTATTATTATTTAATATATTAGCAAAATTAATTGGAAATAGAATGTTAAAAGCATATAGTGGTAAATAGGAGGAACATATGAGTATAATAGAAACTAAAAATTTAAATCTTTATTACGGAACTAATAAAGCACTTAAAAATATAACTATGAAATTTAATAAAAATGAAGTTACTGCACTTATTGGACCATCAGGTTGTGGTAAGTCAACATTTTTAAGAACTATAAATAGAATGAATGATCTTATTGATTCAGTAAAAATAGAAGGCGAAGTTTTATTTGAAGGAGAAAATATATTTGATGATTATGATGTAATTGATCTTAGAAAAAGAATAGGTATGGTTTTTCAAAAACCTAATCCATTCCCTATGTCAATATATGATAATGTTGCTTATGGTCCAAGAATACATGGTATAAAAGATAAAAAGAAGTTAGACGAAATTGTTGAAAAAAGTCTTAAAGGAGCTGCTCTTTGGGATGAAACAAAAGATAGACTTAAAAAGAGTGCAATGGGATTATCCGGTGGTCAACAACAAAGACTTTGTATAGCAAGAACTCTTGCAGTATCTCCTGAAATAATATTAATGGATGAGCCAACATCAGCATTGGATCCAATATCAACTAATAAAGTAGAAGATTTAATTGAAGAATTAAAAAAGGAATATACGGTTATAATAGTTACACATAATATGCAACAGGCCGGAAGAATAGCAGATAAAACAGCATTCTTCTTAAATGGTGAAGTTATAGAATATGGAAAAACAGAAGACATATTTTATAAGCCAAAAGATAAAAGAACAGAGGATTATATTACAGGAAGATTTGGTTAATAATACTTAAGAGGTGGTTATATGAGAAGAGAATCCCAAAATCAAAGAATATATGAAATAAATGAAAATCTAGATGTTATGACTGATATAGTAAAAAATCAGATAAAAGATAGTATGAAAGCATTAAAGAATAGAGATAAAAAATTAGCTGAAAATGTAATGAAAAATGATGATGAAGTTGATAATCTTCAAAAAGTAATTGAAGAAGAATGTATAAAATTTATAGCAACAGAACAGCCTGTCGCTAAAGATTTGAGAAGAGTATTTACTGCATCTAAAATAGTAACTGATTTAGAGAGAATGGCAGATCATGCAGTTGATATATGTAAAATTGCAAAAGAAGTTCAAGGAGATACGTGCCCAATAGAAGCAAAAGATCTTTGGGTTATGGAAGAAAAAATTCAAAATATGATAACTTTAGCTATTAAAGCTTATGATGAAAGAGATGCAGAATCTGCTTATGCAATATGCAAATTAGATGATGAAGTAGATTTTTTATATAAGGAAACATTTAAAGATACATTATTATGTATTAAAAATGATGAAAATAAGATAGAAGATGGAACAAGATTATTATTTGTAGCTAAATATTTAGAGAGAATAGGTGATCATGTTACAAATATTTGTGAATGGATAATCTTTAGCAAAAAAGGAGAATATGTAGATTTAAATGTATAAAGAAAAACCACACTAATTATTGAAGTGTGGTTTTTAACTGTTTAAAATTAATTAAATTAATTTTAAGCTTATAAAAATGTCCTTTTTGACGAGTTTTGTTGACTAACTACATATATTAATGTAATATAACAAAAGATACACTAGTTTATAAAAAGGGGAGTGAAAATATGAAAAATTTAATAAAAAGTGTACTTCCTGATAGTATTGCAGAAGAAGTTGGAATAGAACCAGGCGATTTTCTTCTTTCAATTAACAATAAAGAAATAGAAGATATTATTGATTATAGATTTTTAGCTGTTGATGAAGATTTAACTATACAAATTGAAAAGTCTTATGGTGAAATATGGGACGTAGAAATAGAAAAAGATTATGGAGAAGATATAGGACTTGAATTCCAAGGTGGTATAATGGATAAAGCGAAAAGTTGCAGTAACAAATGTATCTTTTGCTTTATAGATCAACTTCCAAAAGGAATGAGAAATACTCTTTATTTTAAGGATGATGACTCAAGATTATCATTTTTACAAGGTAATTTTGTAACATTAACAAATATGAAAGAGGCTGATATTGATAGAATAATCAGATATAAAATAAGTCCAATAAATATATCAGTTCATACAACAAATCCGGAACTTAGAGTTAAGATGCTTAACAATAGATTTGCTGGAGAAATATATAATAGAATGAAGAGACTTAAAGATGCAGGTATTTATATGAATGCACAAATAGTATGTGTACCAGGTATTAATGATGGAGAAGAACTTAAAAGAACTATAAATGATCTTTACACTCTTTATCCACAAGTTAATAATGTTGCTGTTGTTCCAATTGGTATAACAAAGTTTAGAGAAAACTTAGCACATGTAAATACATTTACTAAAGAAACTTCAAGAGAAACAATTGAAATGGTAAATAAACTTCAAGAAAAATTTATAAATGAAGTATCAGAACCTTTTGTAAGACTATCAGATGAGTTTTACTTAGTTGCAAATCAAGATGTTCCAAATGAAGATTTTTATAATGGATTTGAACAATTAGAAGATGGAGTTGGAACAGTTCGTTATTATAGAGAAGCTATAAAGAGAGATTTAGAAAACTTAGATATAAATAAAAAAGGTAGTTATACTGTAGTAACAGGTGCATTAGCTTATGATGAAATAAAGAAAGCTATTGATAGCATAATGCAAAAAAATAATAATATAAAAATAAATGTTAAAAAGATAGTTAATAACTTTTTTGGCAAAACTATTACTGTAGCAGGACTTTTAACTGGAAAAGATATTATAGAACAGTTAAAGGACGAAATAGATACTCCGTATCTTATAATGCCAGATAATATGTTCAGAAGAGGTTATGAATTAGCTCCAGAGGAACTTATAATGTTAGATGACACAACAATTGATATGTTAGAAGAAGCTTTAAATGTTAAAGTTTTAGTGTGTGATTACTCAGGAGATGGTTTTATAGATTTAATAAATAATTATAACGAGGAGGAATAGGAATATGGCAAAACCTATTGTTGCAATGGTTGGAAGACCAAATGTAGGTAAATCTACATTATTTAATAGATTAGCAGGAAAGAGAATATCAATAGTTCAAGATACACCAGGAGTTACAAGAGATAGAGTTTATGCAGAAGCAGACTGGCTTAACTATAAATTCACTATGATAGACACAGGTGGTATAGAACCTGAAAGAGACGATATAATTGTAAAACAAATGAGAAGACAAGCAAATATAGCTATAGAGACTGCTGATGTTATAGTATTTATAGTAGATGGTAAAGAAGGTTTAACAGCAGCTGATAGAGAAGTTGCAACTATGCTTAGAAAAAGTAAGAAACCTGTAGTTTTAGTTGTTAATAAAATTGATTCTCTAAAAGAAGAGGATAATGCTTGGGAATTCTATAACTTAGGTATAGGTGATCCTGTAACTATATCAGCAGCTCAAGGTTTAGGACTTGGAGATATGCTAGATGAAGTTGTTAAACATTTTGAAGCTCTAAACACAGAAGAAGAGGATGATGAATATATAAGAATAGCTATGATTGGTAAACCAAACGTAGGTAAATCATCACTTATAAATAAACTTTTAGGAGAAGAGAGAGTTATAGTATCTAATGTTCCAGGAACAACAAGAGATGCTATAGATTCATACTTAGAAACTGATTTAGGCAAATTTATACTTATAGATACAGCTGGATTAAGAAGAAAAAGCAAAGTAAAAGAAGAAATAGAAAAGTATAGTGTTGTAAGAACTTATACAGCTATTGAAAGAGCTGACGTTTGTATACTAATGATAGATGCAGAAGAAGGAATTACAGAACAAGATGAAAAGATTGTAGGATATGCTCATGAATTAAACAAGGCTATAATGGTTGTAGTTAATAAATGGGATCTTATAGAAAAGGATGATAAAACTCTTGATAAATACAAAAAAGAATTACAAGGGAAGCTTAAATTCTTAAGTTATGCACCATACCTTTTCATATCAGCACTTACTGGACAAAGAACACAAAAAGTTTTAGGCATGGCTAGAATGTGTTATGATAACTATTCAAAGAGAATATCAACAGGTATATTAAATGATGTAATAAATAAAGCTGTTCTTATGAAAGAGCCACCAATAGTAGGACTTAAGAGAATGAAGATATACTATGCAACACAAGTTGCAACTAGACCACCTAAGTTTATCTTCTTTGTTAATGATAAAAATGCAACACATTTTTCATATGAGAGATATTTAGAAAATCAGCTTAGACAAAGTTTTGACTTTGAAGGAACTGGTATAGAAGTAGAGTATAGAGAAAGGAAAATGTAGTTATGAGTAAGGTAGCATTTATTGGTGGAGGAAGTTTTGGTACAGCGTTAGCAATTCAACTTGCAAAAAAAAATAATTGTGTAAATATATTTGATAGAGATATTGAAGTTTGTAATGATATTAATATAAGAAAAAGAAATGACAAATATATAAAGGGACTTAAGATACCAGAAAATATAAAGGCATTTAATAAATTAGATGTGGCAGTATTTGATGCTGAATATGTAGTTTTAGCCGTTCCATCGCACGTTATAAGAGATGTTACTAAATCATTAAAAGGAAAGATAAGTGAAGATACTATAATAATATCTATTGCTAAAGGGATTGAGCCAGGTAGTAATAAGAGATTATCAGAAGTTATAAGTGATGAAGCACCAAAAAATCCAGTAGTTATTTTATCAGGACCTAGTCATGCAGAAGAAGTTGCTATTGAAATTCCAACAACTTTAGTTTCTACATCAACTGATATGAAATATGCAGAAAAGGTTCAAGAATTATTTATGACACCTAGCCTTAGAATATACACTAATGAAGATATTATAGGTGTTGAAATTGGAGGTGCAGTAAAAAATATTATTGCACTTGCAGCTGGAGTTGGTGATGGCGTTGGATATGGAGATAATACAAAAGCCGCACTTATGACAAGAGGAATGAAAGAAATTTCAAGAGTTGGAATGGCACTTGGTGGAAAAGCAGAAACTTTCTTTGGTCTTACAGGAATGGGAGATTTGATAGTTACATGTACATCAATGCATTCAAGAAATAGAAGAGCTGGAATTCTTATAGGAAAAGGAGCATCGTTAGATGATGCGTTAAAAGAAGTAGGAATGATAGTTGAAGGAGTAAAGGCATGTAAGGCATTTCATGAATTGAATAGTGAAATAGGAGTTAGTATGCCGATAACTGATGGGCTTTATGATGTATTGTTTAATGGTAAATGTCCAAAAGAAGTTGTAAGCGAATTAATGCTTAGAGAAAAAAAGAATGAAACTCATTAAAAAAAGTAACCTTTTTAGGTTGCTTTTTTATTTTTAAATTATAATAAAAATATTTTATAAAATAGTATATAAATTTTAAATTTAGAATATATATATACTGTTACAGATAGTTAGGAGGGGATTTCTTGGACAACTTTAAAATTTATAAAGATATATCAGAAAGAACCCAAGGAGACATATATGTAGGAGTTGTTGGACCAGTTAGAACAGGTAAATCAACTTTTATAAAGAAGTTTATGGATCTTATGGTAATACCAAAGATAGAAAATGAATTTAAAAAAGAAAGAGCTAAAGATGAGTTACCACAAAGTGGATCAGGAAAAATGATACACACTACAGAACCAAAATTTGTACCTAATGAAGCTATTGAAATAAATCTTGATGAAGAGATAAAATTCAAAGTTAGAATGGTAGATTGTGTAGGATATATAGTAAAAGAAGCATTAGGTTATATCGAAGGCGAAAATTTAAAGATGGTAAATACACCTTGGTATGATTATGAAATTCCATTTGAAGATGCAGCTGAAATTGGAACAAGAAAAGTTATAACAGATCACTCAACTATAGGTTTGGTTATAACAACAGATGGAAGTATAACAGGTCTTAATAGAGAAGATTATGTTGAAGCAGAAGAGAGAGTTATATATGAATTAAAGGCTATAAATAAGCCGTTTGTAGTAGTACTTAATAGCGCAAGAGGAGAGTCTAAAGAAACAGAAGATATTAGAAAAGAGATGGAAGAAAAGTATAATGTAGAAGTACAAGTTATGGATATAGCAAATATGCAGGAAAAAGATATAGAAAAGTTATTCAAAAATGTATTAAAAGAGTTTCCTGTAAAAGAAGTAAACATTGATATGCCAGAATGGCTTGAAAAATTAGAGTCTGAACATTGGCTAAAAAAAGATTTCTTTAACATAATAAGAAGTATGAGCAAAAACATATCAAAAATAAGAGATATAAAAATATCTCTTGAAACTTTATGTGATGAAGAGTTTTTAGGAGAAACTTTAGTTAAGGAGATAGATTTAGGTGTTGGTACAGCAAATGTTTCTATGAAACCTAAAGAAGGAGTATTTTACAAGGTTTTAAGTGAAGTTTGTGAGCTTGATGTAGAATCAGAGAATGATTTATTATCAATAGTAAAAGAACTTAATGTGGCTAAAAAAGAATATGATAAAGTAAAGGATGCTTTAAAAGATGTAAATGAAACTGGATATGGATTAGTAGCACCTCAACTTAAAGAAATGAAATTTGAAGAACCTGAAATAGTTAAACATGGTTCACAATATGGGGTTAAATTAAAAGCTAGTGCACCATCATTGCATTTTATTAAAGCAAATATTCAAACAGAAATTAGTCCTATAATGGGATCAGAAAAAGAATCTGAAGATTTAGTAAAATCCTTGTTAGAGCAATTTGAAAATGATCCAGGAACATTATGGCAAAGTAATATGTTTGGTAAATCTTTAGAAGTATTAGTTAAAGAAGGGCTTCAAAATAAATTATATAAAATGCCTGAAGATGTTCAGATAAAAATTCAAAAAACACTTCAAAAAATAATAAATGAAGGTAATGGCGGATTAATCTGCATAATATTATAAAAAAATACGGTTAGTATTCTAAATTATTATACTAACCGTTTAATTATATTATCATATTAAATTAAATTGGAATAATATATAGTGAGATATTTAATATAATAAAAAGGCATGGTGAGGTAACATGATTGAAAAATATAAAACTTATAAAAAAGTTGGCTCTATAAATAAAGAAATTGCACAAAGCATAGGGTTTGAGTTTTATGGAAATGTCTATGCTTCACCAGGTGTATTAAAACACATAAAAAAGAAACATGGAAAACAACTTACTAGAAATATAAAAGATAATTTAACAATAATAATTGAAAGAATAATAAGTAATCCAGATTTTATAGGAATGAATAAAAAAAGAAAAGAGTCTGGAGCTTTAGAATTAGTTAAAAAAATAGATGCTTACATTATGGTTGTATTAGAAGTTGATTTAAATAATAATTATATTTATGTTTCTAGCATGTATCCTGTAACAAAAAATAAAATGAAAAATAAAATATATAGTGGAAAGCTTAAGATAGCAGCATAAGATAAACAGTAATACCTACTTGAAAAATATTTAAATAAGTATGTATAATAGTATAGGTGAAGTTTTTGAGGTGAGAAAAGGCTCCTCATGCGCTAATATTTTAGTAAACAGAGATGTAGGATTTTAATGCCGACCTACCAAAAACTTATTAAAACTTTTGGTAAATCCAAAAGTTCTTTTTATTACCAAAGAAAACAGGAGGTATTACAATGAAAAAAGTAGCTGTTATTTTTAATGGTGGAACAATTTCAATGAAAGTTGATGATAGAATAAAGGCAGCGGTGCCAAGTCTTAGTGGAGAAGAAATAATGTCTATGGTAACTGGTATAGAAGATTATGCCGAGGTTTTAAATTTTAATTTTTCTTCATTACCATCTCCTCATGTAACTCCAAAACTTATGCTTGAATTAGCAAATTTTGTACAGGAGTTAGCAGATAGAGAAGATATTTCAGGAATAGTTATAACACATGGAACTGACACTTTAGAGGAGACTGCATATTTTTTAGATTTAGTTGTTACAACTAAAAAACCTGTAGTAGTAACTGGAGCTATGAGGAGTAGTTCGGAACTTGGATATGATGGACCATTTAATTTGGCTACTTCAATATGTACAGCTATAGCTAAAGAATCTATAGGAAGAGGAGTAATTGTATGTTTTAACGGTGAGTTAAATGATGCAAGAGAGGTAACAAAGGCTAATTCAATGGCTTTAAATGCTTTTAGAACACCTAATTTTGGTCCAGTTGGAATAGTAGATAATAATAAAGTTATTTTTTATAGAAAAGGAAAAAAAGGAGAAAAATTAAATCCTAAAAATATGGACAAGGATGTAGCGCTTATTAAATGTGTTGCAGGAATGGATTCATCTTACTTAGACTTTGCTATAGAAAAAGGTTTTAAAGGAATAGTTATAGAAGGTATGGGTAGAGGAAATATACCTCCTCAAATGGTTGATGGAGTTAAAAGGGCTATAGGGAAGAATATACCTGTAGTTCTTGTATCTAGATGTTTTGAAGGTAGAGTCTTTGAAAGTTATGGATATGAAGGTGGCGGAAAACATCTTATGAATTTAGGTGTAATATTCGGAGATAATATGCCAGGACAAAAAGCTAGAATAAAATTATTAGCTGCTATAAATGCTAATAAAAATCAAGAGGAAATAAGAAACTTATTTGAACAAGGATTATATGAGCACGAACAAATTTAAAATATTTATTAACAATAGCTAAGATGATTAAAAATAATAAAGTTCGGGACTGTATGAATAATAATTAAAAAAATATTGACAATATTCGTTATATTATGTACAATTCATATTGTAAAGATTAACTCATATATGATGAAAATATGGTTCATCGTGTCTACCAGATACCTTAAATATCTAGCTATGAGTGATTTATTTTAATTTATTAATTAAAATAAAGCTGTTATGAGTTGTCTTTTAATTCATAACAGCTTTTTCATTTTGTGGGGGGAATAAAAATGAAAAAAGAAAAAAAGTTTTTTGAGATCTTAGAAAATAAAAATGTGGATTTTAAAAAGGAAATTATAGCAGGATGTACTACGTTTTTAACTATGGCTTATATAATAGCTGTTAATCCTAATATTTTAAGTGCTACAGGTATGGATCAAGGGGCACTTGTAACAGCAACTTGTTTATCAGCTGCTTTTGCAACAATACTTATGGGAGTTTTTGCAAATCTTCCTTTTGCTTTGGCATCAGGTATGGGACTGAATGCGTATTTTGCATTTTCAGTTGTTATAGGAAAAGGGATATCATGGGAGATTGCATTAACAGCAGTTTTTGTAGAAGGTATAATATTTATATTGATGTCACTTTTTAAAGTTCGTCAAGCAGTTGTTAATGCTATACCTATGAATATGAAATATGCAGTTACTGCCGGAATTGGGATGTTTATAGCTTTTATTGGTCTTGCTGGTAGTGATATTGTTGTAGCTAATAAAGATACCTTTTTATCATTAGGTGATTTTAATGTGCCTACAGTGTTAGTTGCATTAATCGGAGTTGTAGTAATAGCTATTTTAGATAAAAAAGGAGTTAGAGGTGCTATTTTATTTGGAATAGTAGTATCTACAGTTATTGCATGGGGATATGCTTTATTTGATAGAGAATATGCAGCAAGTCTTGGCATATTTTTACCAGATGGAATAATAAAATTTGAAAGTATAGCTCCTATTGCTGGTAAGTTAGATTTTGGATATATTATGAATCCAAGCAATATAGGAACTTTTATAACTATAGTTTGTACATTCTTATTTGTTGATTTTTTTGATACAATAGGTACATTAGTTGGAGTATCATCAAGAGCTGGTATGCTTGATGAAAAAGGTAATATACCAAATGCTAGTAAAGCGTTAATGGTTGATGCAATAGGAACAACAACAGGAGCTGTTATGGGAGTATCAACAGTTACAACTTTTGTGGAAAGTTCTACTGGAGTTTTAGCAGGAGGAAGAACTGGTTGGACATCAGTAACAACAGGTTTACTATTTTTAGCTGCAATGTTTTTCTCTCCTATATTTATAGCAATACCTGCTTGTGCAACAGCACCTGCTTTAATATATGTTGGATATTTAATGCTTGGAGCTTGTAAAAATATTGATTTTGAAGAAATTACAGAAGGATTCCCGGCTTTTGTAACAATAGCTGCTATGCCATTAACTTATAGTATTGGTGATGGATTAACTTTAGGTGTTTTAGCTTATGTATTTGTAAATGTTTTATATAATATAGTCTTTATAAAAGAAAAAGATAAGAAGAAAAAAGTATCAATTGTAATGATTGTTTTAGCTTTAATATTCTTAGTAAAATTATTTGTATTGTAAAATTAAAAATATAATTTAAATTGTAAAGCTGATAGTATTTTGATTCTATCAGCTTTTTTATGTTTAAAATACAATTTGTTAACAATTTGTAAACAAAGTATTGACTTTAGTGTCGTACTAAAATAATATGTACTTATGCTAATTGAAATAATATTAGTAATGAGGAGGCTTAGAAATGGTTAAGAGTATGACAAGCTTCGGTAGAGCAAGAAGCGAAGAAGGATTAGAGAGAATATTTTCAATAGAAATGAAAAGTGTAAATCATAGATATTTAGATATGAATATAAGAATGCCAAAGTCAATGTTCCAACTTGAAGAAAAGTTTCGTAAAATTATAAGTGGAAAATTAAACAGAGGTAAAGTTGATGTTTATATAAATATTAAAAATTTTCACAAAGGAGAAGCTATTGCAGAACTTAACGAAACACTTGCTAAAAGTTATTTTGAATGTTTGCAAAAATTATCAGATGAACTTGGAGTTTTAAATGATATAACTGCTACAAAAATAGCTAGATTCCCAGATGTTATTTCAATAGTTGAAAAAGAAGAAAATATTGAAGAAATATTTAGTGAAATAAAATCTCTTATTGAATCAGCTTTAGATAAAATGGTTGAAATGAGAATAAGAGAAGGAGAAAAACTAAAAGAAGACATATTAGAAAAACTTATAATTATAGAAAATCTTGTTGATTCTATAGAGAAAATTGCAGATTTAGTTCCTGTTGAATATAAATCTAAATTGGAAGATAGAATAAAAGATTTAACTTCAGGTATTGAAATAGATAAAAATAGAATAGCTGTAGAAATAGCTATATTTGCAGATAAAGCTACAGTAGATGAAGAAATTATAAGACTTAGAAGTCATATAGGACAAATGAGAAATACATTAGAATTAGATGAACCAATAGGAAGAAAATTGGATTTCATAGTTCAAGAAATGAATAGAGAGGCAAATACTATTGCTTCAAAATCAAATGATATGAAAATGACAAATATAGTCATTGATATAAAAAATCTAATTGAAAAAATTAGAGAACAAGTGCAAAATATAGAATAATTAGGAGGCAATACATGGGTATAAAATTAATTAATATTGGTTTTGGAAATATCGTATCAGCTAATAGATTAGTTGCAATTGTAAGTCCAGAGTCCGCACCAATAAAAAGAATAATCCAGGAAGCTAGAGATAGAGGAATGCTTATTGATGCAACTTATGGAAGAAGAACAAGAGCTGTAATTATAACAGATAGTGATCACGTAATTTTATCAGCTGTTCAACCTGAAACAGTAGCTCATAGATTATCAAACAAGGATGATCATGATGATGAGGTAGATGAATAATGAGCAAAAAAGGTGTATTATTAGTAATATCAGGTCCATCAGGAGCTGGTAAAGGAACAATTTGTAAGGCATTATTAGAAAAAAATAAAGAAATATATTTATCAGTTTCTGCAACTACAAGAGAGCCTAGAAAAGGTGAAGTAGAAGGCGTGAACTATTTCTTTTTAAAGAAAGAAGATTTTCTTCAAAAAGTTGAAGAGGGAGATTTCTTAGAGCATGCTGAAGTTTATGGAAATTATTATGGAACACCAAGATCAAGTGTCAAAAAGATGATAGATCAAGGTAGAGACGTAATTTTAGAAATAGATATACAAGGTGCTTTAAAAGTAAAAGAAAACTGCGAAGAAGGAATTTTTATATTCATATTACCACCATCAATGGAGGAATTAAAACAAAGAATAATAAAAAGAGGTAGTGAGACACCTGAATCATTAATGAGAAGATTTAAATCAGCGTATAAAGAAATAAATTATATTTCAAAATATAATTATGCTGTAGTAAATGATGAAGTTGATACAGCTGTATCAAAAATAGAAGCAATTATAGCTGCAGAAAAATGTAGAGTAGATAGAATGAAAAATAAGATATTAGATTCTAAGGAGGGTATTATACATGAACAACTCTATGATTAATCCATCAATAGTAGATTTATTAAAGAAAGTAGAAGATAGATATTCACTAGTTATAGTAACTTCAAAAAGAGCTAGACAAATAATAGCTGGAAGTGAACCATTAGTAGAAATAGATTCACAAAAACCTTTAACAATAGCAATAAATGAAGTGAACGAAGGAAAAGTAACTTACGAAGCTTCAGAAGGAAAATAGTAAAATGTATAAGGGAAAATGTGTTGTATTAGGAGTATGTGGAGGAATAGCAGTTTACAAAGCTTTAGATGTTGTAAGTTCGCTTCGAAAAAAAGGGATTGAAGTTAGAGTTATTATGACTGAGTCAGCTACTCAGTTTGTAACTCCTCTGACTTTTCAATCAATAAGTCAAAATATGGTTATAACTGATATGTTTGCGGAACCAAAAGCATGGGAAATTCAACATATAAGTTTAGCTCAAAAAGCTGATGTTATGCTTATTGCTCCAGCTACAGCAAATATAATAGGAAAAGTTGCAAATGGTATAGCAGATGATATGCTTTCTACAACTATAATGGCAACTAGAGCAAAAGTTATATTTGCACCAGCTATGAATACAAACATGTATGAAAATCCTATAGTTCAATCAAATATAAGTAAACTTAAAAGTTTAGGATATGAGTTTATTGAACCAGATTCTGGAAGACTTGCTTGTGGTGATGTTGGAAAAGGTAAACTGCCAAAGCCAGATGTGATTTTTAAGAATGTACTTACAGCTCTTCATCCTGTTAAGGATTTAGATGGAAAGAAAGTACTTGTAACAGCTGGACCTACTAGAGCAAACATAGATCCTGTAAGATTTATAACTAATAGATCAACAGGTAAAATGGGATATGCAATAGCAGAAGAAGCAAGAGATAGAGGAGCATCTGTTACACTAGTTACAGGAGCTAAAGGGATTGAAAAACCACATGGAATTGATGTTATAGAAGTAGAGACTAATGCTCAAATGAGAGAAGTAGTTATAAATAACTTTGATAACTCTGATATAGTTGTAAAATCAGCTGCTGTTGCAGATTATAAACCTAAAGAATATAGTGTTGAAAAAATTAAAAAAGGCGAAGGGAATTTAAATATTGAACTTGTAAGAGATAATGATATTTTAAAGGAACTTGGTGATAAAAAAGATAAACAAATTTTAGTTGGGTTTGCAGCTGAAAGTAGTAATTTGATAGATAATGCAAAAGGTAAATTAAAGAGAAAAAATCTAGATTACATTGTAGCTAATGACATTACACAGTCAGAAACAGGATTTGGAAGTGATAATAACAAAGTATTTGTAATATCAAAAGAAGGTTCTGTTTTAGAATTAGATACAATGAGTAAAAGAGATGTTGCAAGTAATTTATTTGATGCTATTTGTAGAAAGCGCTAAATTGCGCTTTCTTCTGCTATATTGACAAATTTTAAGAAAGGGTGATTTTTATAAATGGAACTATATGCCGAAGTAATTGTAAATAGTGAAGCTGTAGAAATAGATAAACCTTTTACTTATAAAGTAAAAAAAGAATTTAATGATTTAATTAGTATCGGTCATAGGGTAAAAGTTCCGTTTGGTATATCTAATAAATTAATAGAAGGTTTTGTAATTGCTCTTTCTACAGAATTTGAAGGTAAATATAAAGTAAAAGAAATTAAAAAGTTATGTGATGATGAACCAATATTAACTAGAGAAGATTTGTTAATGATAGAATTTTTAAGAACAAAGACTTTATGTAAATATATAGATGCTATAAGAGTGTTAATACCAACAGGTCTTATAAAAGGAATTAAAAATAAAAAAAAGAGTGTTATAAAGTTTAATAAAGAATTAGATGATGAATTTAAAAATAAAGAAAATTATATAAAGCTTATAAATTTTATAAAAAATAATAATTGTATATATACAAAGTCAGATCTTAATAAAAATTTTAAATTTTCTATGTATACTATAAATAAGGCTATTGAAAAAGGTTTTTTAACTATAGAAGAAAAAATAGTACATAGATATAATAGTAAAATTTATGAAGATAATGATGTGGAAAATTTGACAGATGAACAAATTAAAGCTATATCTGAAATTAAAAATTCTGAATTTAACGGATTCCTTTTAAAAGGGGTAACAGGTTCAGGAAAAACAGAAGTTTATATGAAATTAGTTGAACATACTTTAAATAATGGAAAGGGTGCAATAGTACTTGTTCCTGAAATAGCACTTACTCCTCAAATGATAGAAAGATTTAAGGGGAGATTTGGAGAAGATGTAGCATTATTTCATAGCAAACTTTCTGATGGAGAAAGATTTGATGAATGGTATAGAGTGAAATCTGGAAAATGTAGACTTGTAGTTGGAGCTAGAAGTGCATTATTTTTGCCTGTTAATAATCTTGGAATGATAATAGTTGATGAAGAGCATGAAGGAACTTATAAATCAGAACATAATCCTAAATATAATACTAAAGAAGTTGTTGAATTTTTAAGTTTTACAAAGGGATGTAAATATATATTAGGTTCAGCGACTCCATCTGTTGAAAGCTTTGCTGATGCCATGGTATCAAAAATCAAACTTGTAACTTTAGAAAGAAGAATAGATAATAAACCTCTTCCAAATATGGAGATAGTTGATATGAGGGAAGAACTTAGGGTTAAAAACTTATCTATGTTTTCAAGGAAATTATATAAAGAAATAAAAGAAGCTTTAGAAAGAAAAGAACAAATAATACTGTTTTTAAATAGAAGAGGATTTTCAACTTTTGTATCTTGTAGAAGTTGTGGTTATGTTTTTAAGTGTCATAAATGTGACATATCTATGACGTATCATAAAAATGGATATTTAGTATGTCATTACTGTGGTAAAACAGAAAAACAGCTTCATGTATGTCCAAAGTGTAAGAGTAAATATGTAAAATTTTTTGGAGCAGGAACTGAAAAAGTTGAAAGTGAAGTTAAAAAATACTTTAAAGATGCTAAAGTGTTAAGAATGGATAAAGATACAACAAGAAATAAGGGGTCTCATGAAAAAATATATAATGCCTTTAAAAATAAAGAGGCTGATATTTTAATTGGTACACAAATGATTGGAAAAGGCTTAGATTTTAAAGATGTAACAGTTGTTGGAGTTTTAGCTGCAGATATGTCCCTTAATATACCGGATTATAGGTCTTCTGAAAAAACTTTTCAAACTATAACTCAAGTTGCTGGAAGAGCTGGAAGAGGAGATAAAAAAGGAAAAGTAATTATTCAAACATATGATCCTGAAAATCCAAGCTTAAATTATGCTGTTAATAATGATTATATTGGTATGTTTAAAGAAGAGATTAGTATAAGAAAGCAAATGGGATATCCTCCTTTTGAAAAGATAATTTTAATAAGAGGTATATCTAAAGATGAGAAGAATTTAGAAGATTTTATGAAAAAAGCATCTATAAAAATAAAAGAAATATCAGAGGAAGATATAACAATGTTAGGACCAACTAAATGCATAGTATCTAAAATAAAAGATAAGTTTAGGTGGCAAATAATGATAAAAGGTAAATTTTCTGATGATTATTCTAAAAAAGTTAGAGACACACTTTATGAAATGAATAAGAGTGTTTATAATGAAATAAGAATAAATATTGATATTAATCCAAACAATTTTTTATAAACTAGGAGGAATTTTTTATGGCAATTAGAAATATAAGAAAAAATGGTGATGATGTATTAAGAAAGAAAAGTAAAGTTGTAGAAAAAATAGATAATAGAACTTTAACTTTAATTGAAGATATGATAGATACTATGTATGAAGCAGATGGAGTAGGGCTTGCAGCACCACAAGTTGGAATACTTAAAAGATTATTTGTTATAGATATATATGATGGAGAAGGTCCAAGAGTATTTATAAATCCAGAAATATTAGAAACAAGTGGAAGTCAAGTTGGAGAAGAAGGATGTTTAAGCGTCCCAGGAGTATCAGAAGAAGTTGATAGACCAAACTTTGTTAAAGTTAAAGCTATAAATGAAAAAGGTGAGGAATTTATATTAGAAGCAGAAGAATTGCTTGCTAGAGCTGTTTTACATGAAAATGATCACTTAGATGGAATTTTATTTATAGATAAAGTAAAATAGAAATAAAAAACAAAAGGAGGAATAGTTTTGAAGATAGTATTTATGGGAACACCAGATTTTGCTGTTCCATCTTTAAAAGCCTTAATAGATAAATATGGAGTTTGTGCAGTATTTACTCAACCAGATAGACCTAAGGGAAGAGGAAAAAAGCTAGCATTTTCACCAGTAAAAGAAGAAGCGTTAAAACATGATATAAAAATTTATCAACCAGAAAAGCTTAAAGATGAGAAGAAAATGATTGAAGAACTTAAAGCTATGGAGCCAGATTTTATAATAGTTGTAGCATTTGGACAAATTCTTACAAAAGAAGTGTTAGACATACCAAAATACGGATGTATAAACTTGCATGGCTCAATACTTCCTATGTATAGGGGAGCAGCTCCTATAAACTGGGCTATTATGATGGGAGAAAAGACTTCAGGAAATACAACTATGCTTATGGATGTAGGTTTAGATACAGGTGATATGCTTTTAAAAGATGAAGTTGAAATTACAGATAATATGACAGCTGGAGAGCTTTATGACTTGTTAAAAGAAAGAGGCGGAGATCTTTTAATTAAAACAATAGAAGGATTAGTTAATAATTCTATAAAACCTGAAAAACAATCAGATGAAACTTTCTATGCAAAAATGTTAAATAAAAAGTTAGCAGAAATAGATTGGAATAAAAGTGCACTAGAAATTCATAATATGATTAGAGGATTAAATCCTTGGCCTATTGCACATACTTTATACGAAGGAAATACTATGAAAATATTTGAAAGTGAAGTTTTAAATAAAGATAGTAATTTAGAAAATGGAAAAATAATAAATGTATCTAAAAATGGAATAGAAGTTTCAACAAACAAAGGGGTACTTTTAATTAAAAAGGTTCAATTTCCAAATTCAAAACCTTTAATGGTAGAACAATATATAAATGGCCATGATGTAAAAGATGGACTTATATTAGGTAAATAGGAGGTATAAATATGTATTATCCATTTTATTTTGATAGAACTATGCTTATATTAATACCAGCACTTTTAGTTAGTATATGGGCGCAAAGTAGAATTAGCTCAACTTACAATAAGTACAGAAATGTAAGGATTATGAATGGATATACAGGTGAGCAGGTTGCGAGAATGATGCTAAATGAAGCAGGACTATCTTATGTAAACATAGAAGTTGTTAATACGAAACTTGGAGATCATTATGATCCAAGTAGTAAAGTTTTAAGATTATCTCCTGAGGTTTATAGTGGAAATTCAATTGCAGCTGCTGGAATAGCAGCTCATGAAGTTGGTCACGCTATACAAGATAAGGAAGGATATAAACCACTTGTATTAAGAAATTCAATAGTTCCAGTTGTGAATTTTAGCTCAGGTATTTCTTGGATATTATTTGTTGTTGGTTTAATTATGGGAAACCATATGTTTGTTAATCTAGGAATTATATTATTTTCAGCTGTAGTAATATTTCAATTAATTACATTACCAGTAGAATTTAATGCATCAAATAGGGCAATAAACGTATTAAGTAATAGAGGAATACTTTATGGTGATGAGATAAATGGTGCAAAAAAAGTTTTAGGAGCAGCAGCTATGACATACATTGCTTCAGCTCTTATGGCTATAGCTCAATTATTAAGATTACTTGCTATAAGTAATAGAGATCAATAAAAACTTAGAGAAGAGGTATTTTATGAACAGTAGAGGCATAGCTTTAAAAATACTAGATAGAGTGTTAAATGAAGGTGCTTATTCAAACTTAGTATTATCAAGTGAATTAAATAATTCAGATTTAAATGATAAAGATAAAGGTCTAGTAACAGAAATTGTATATGGAACAATAAGAAGAAAAAATTCATTAGATATGCTTATATCTACATTTGTTAAAGATATAAGTATAATGGATAAAAGAATTTTAAATATATTAAGAATAGCTATATATCAATTAAAATATTTAGATAAGGTTCCAAGTTATGCAGCTTGTAATGAGGCGGTAGAACAAGCAAAAAAAATATCTGACAGATGGGGAAAACTTGTAAATGGTGTTTTAAGAACATATGGAAAAAAAGGTGAGTCAGGCTTAAAGTTTAACAATAAAATAAGCCAATTAGAATACAAGTATTCATTTGAACCATGGCTTATAAGACTTTTTATAAAGCAATATGGAGAAAAAGATGCAGTAAATATACTTGATGCTTTAAATTCAACTCCAAAAGTAACTGTTAGAGTTAATTCTTTAAAATCAGACTATGATAGTGTATTTGAAGAACTAGAAGAAAACGGATATAATATAGAAGAAGGATATATATGTCCTGAAGCTATTTCTATTAAAGGTGGAAAGAATATTGAAAGTAATAGCCTTTTTAATGAAGGAAAAATAACTGTTCAAGATGAAAGTGCAATGTTAGTTGCTCCTCTTTTAGATGTAAATAGTGGGGATGTTGTGTTAGATCTTTGTAGTGCTCCTGGTGGAAAAACTACTCATATTGCAGAACTTCTTGAAAATACTGGAGAAGTTTTAGCTTTTGATTTACATAAAAATAAACTAGGTTTAATAGAAGAGAACTGTATAAGACTTGGTATAAATAATGTTAAATTAGAAGAGATGGATGCTACAGAGTTAAATGTTAACCTTATAGGGGTTGGAGATAAAGTTCTTATCGATGTTCCATGTTCAGGTCTTGGAATAATTAAAAGAAAACCAGAAATTAAATGGAATAAAAATCGTAACGAATTAAAAGAAATTATAAGAATTCAAAGAGATATAATGGATAATGCATGGCAATATCTTAAAAATGGTGGAACTTTAATATATTCAACATGTACTTTAAACAAAGCTGAAAATGAAGAAAATATTGAATGGTTTTTAAACAAACATAAAGATTGTAAGCTAGAAAATATATTTGTTGGAAATGGTGAGAATATAAAATATACAAATGGTATGGTAACAGTTATGCCAAATGAGTATATGGATGGATTCTTTATAGCTAAGCTTAAGAAAAGTTAATAGGAGAATACATTATGGAAAATTTATTAGATTTTACAACTGAAGAATTTTCAAATTGGCTTAAAGAAAATGGAGAAAGTGCTTTTAGAGCAAAACAAGTATTTTCTTGGATTTATAAAGATGTTTGGAATTTTGATGATATGAGAAATATTCCAAAAGCATTAAAAGAAAAGCTAAATGAAAATTTTGAAATAATAATTCCTAAAGTAGTAAGAGCACAAGAATCTTCAGATAAAAGTACTATGAAAATATTATTAGCTCTTAAAGATGGAAATTTAATAGAATGTGTTATTATGAAGTATAAACATGGAAATACAATATGTATTTCAACACAAGTAGGATGTAGAATGGGATGTAAATTCTGTGCATCTACAATTGATGGAAGAGTTAGAAATTTAACATCTGGAGAAATACTTTCTGAAATAATGGTAGCACAAAAACTATTAGGAGAGAGAATATCAAATATTGTTTTAATGGGAAGTGGAGAACCACTTGATAATTATGACAATGTAATTAAATTTTTAAAAGAAGTAAATTCAGAAAATGGATTTAACATAGGTCAAAGACATATAACTTTATCAACCTGTGGTATAGTACCTAAAATATACGAATTAGCTGATGAAGGCATGACTATAACTCTTGCAATTTCACTACATGCATTTAATGATGAAAAAAGAAAAGAAATAATGCCAATAGCTAATAAATATACAATAAAAGAACTTTTAGATGCTTGTAAATATTATATTAATAAAACAAACAGAAGAGTAACTTTTGAATATGCATTAGTTAAGGATGTAAATGATGGTGTTGAAGATGCGAGAGCATTAGGACAATTATTAAAAGGAATTTTATGTCATGTAAATTTAATACCAGTAAATGAAGTAAAAGAAAATTCTTTTAAAAGATCATCAAACAAAACAGTAGAAAATTTTGCAAAAATTCTTAAAGACAGAGGCATTGAGGCTACAGTTAGAAGAGAAATGGGAAGTGACATTGATGCAGCTTGCGGTCAATTAAGAAGAAGTTATTTAGAATCCCAAAATTAAGGGGGAATTAACATGGTAGGATATAAGAGTGATGTTGGAATAAAAAGAAAATTTAATGAGGATAGTGTGGGTCATTTTGAATGTGATTCATATAGCATATATATTGTTGCTGATGGAATGGGTGGGCATAATGCCGGTGAAGTTGCAAGTGAAATGGCGGTATCTAACGTTATTGAATTTGTAAAAAATAATATTAATTCACTTGGTGAATGCGTTCTTGAGGATGCAATAGAAAATGTAAATAAAAAAATATATAATTATTCAGTTAGTAATCTTAAGTTAAGTGGAATGGGAACTACTATAACAGCATGTTTAAGATACGATGGAAAGATAGTTATAGCAAATGTTGGAGATAGTTCTTGTTTTGGAATTAAGGATAATAATTTATTCAAACTAACAAAAGACCATTCGTTAGTGCAACAACTTATAGATTCTGGAAGTATATCAGAAGAAGAAGCAATTAATCATCCTAATAAAAATATAATAACTAGGGCAGTTGGAACACATGAAAGTGTTGAAGTTGATATATTTAAGTTTGATAGTGATGAATATGATAAATATTTAATTTGTTCAGATGGACTTACAAATGAAGTGTCAACAGAAAAAATAACTGAAATTATAGATAGAGAAAAAGATAATAAACTTGCTTGTTGTGAGTTAGTAGATGAAGCTAACAAAAATGGTGGAAGAGATAATATTACAGTTATATTGTTTGGAGGAGAGAGCGTATGAATGGTGAAGTATTAGGCGATAGATATGAACTACTTGAAAAAGTAGGAGAAGGCGGTATGGCTGTTGTCTATAAAGCTAGATGTAATAAGCTAAATAGATATGTGGCTGTAAAGATATTAAAAAATGAATATTCAGACAATGATGAAATAGTAAGCAAGTTTAAAAGAGAAGCGACTGCTATCGCTAAGTTATCACATAATAATATAGTTAATGTATTAGATGTAGGAACACAGGGTGATATAAACTATATAGTTATGGAATATGTAGATGGTAAAACATTAAAAGAAGTTGTAGAAGAATTTGGCAAGATAAGTTGCGAAACAGCTTTAACAATTGCCATTCAAATTGCTAAAGCATTAGAGTGTGCACATAAAAATGGCATAATTCATAGAGATATTAAGCCTCAAAACATATTAGTTACAAGTGATGGTTTAGTTAAAGTAACTGATTTTGGAATTGCTAAAATCGCTGACTCTGCTACTCTTACAAATACTAGTACTATACTTGGTTCTGCTCATTATTTTTCACCAGAGCAAGCAAAGGGTGGCTTCATTGATAATAAGACAGATATTTATTCATTAGGAATAGTTATGTATGAAATGCTTACAGGAAAACTTCCTTTCGAAGCTGATTCTCCTGTAACAATAGCATTAAAACATCTTCAAGAAGATCCTGTTCCACCAAAAGAGTTAAATCCTAAAATACCAGAGAGTCTTAATAAAGTTGTTTTAAAATGCATGGAAAAGGATGCAAATAATAGATATCAAAATGTAAATGAACTAATATCAGATCTTCAAAAAATAAAACAAAATCCAGACGCTCAAATAGGTGATGATGGAATAAATGAAAATGATCAAACTGTAGAACATACAATAATTATGGCACCTGTAAAGGAACCGGTTGTTGAAAGTGTAGATGATTTTGAAGATGAATACTATGATGATGACGACGCTGAATATTATGATGATGACGATGAATACTATGATGATTCTGAGGAAGCAGAAGAAAAAGTAAAAAATAAACCTAAAAATAAAAAATCAAGTAAAAAAGGAATAATAATTGGAATTGTTTCAGTATTAGTATTAGCCATTTTAGGTGTTGGAGGTTACTTTATGCTTTCAGGAAACAAAGCGAAAGAAGTAATAGTACCTAATTTTGTTGGCATGAATATAAAAGATGCCCAAGAAAAAGCTACTAGTTTAAAAATAAACTTAAGCATAAAAAGCGTAAAAAGTAACGAAAAAGAAGGAACAATAATTAATTCAAATCCAAAGGCTGGAGAAAAAATAAATGAAGGTTCAACTGTAGAAGTTGAAGTTAGTAGTGAAGAAAAAATTACTATGCCTAATTTAGTTGAAGATAAGTTAAGTGATGCTAAAGCAAAACTTGAAAGTCTTGGAATTAAAAACATAATTGTTCAAGAGGATTATAGTGATTCAATAGCAAGTGGTAATGTTATGACTCAAACACCTGAACAAGGTCAAGAGGTAACAAAAGAATCATCAGTTACATTAACAGTAAGTAAAGGTAAAAAAGTTGAAACTGTTGAGGTTCCAAATGTAAATGGCTTATCAGAAAGTGAAGCTAGAAATAAATTAGCAGGATTCAATGTAAATGTAGAAACTAAAACTACAACAGATAAAACATTAGATGGCAAAGTTATTGGTCAAAATCCTTCTGCAGGTACTTCAGTAAATAAAGGAAGTACAATTACATTAGCAATTGGAAGATATAAAGAAGAAGATATAAATGTAGGGAATATAATATCAAAAGGAATGACAGGTTCAGATGCTAAATCAGCTCTTGAAGCAAAAGGATTTAATGTATCACTTGCAGGAGATGGAGAGGAAGGACTTGTAACGGGTTGGACTCCAAATAGTGCACCAAAAGGAAGTACTATAACAATAACAACTAAAACTGAAAAAATAAGTATAAGTGATATAATATCAAAAGGGATGAAAGGTACAGACGCAAAGTCAGCTCTTGAAGCAAAAGGATTTAGTGTATCCTTTGGGGGAGATGGAGCAGAAGGACTTGTAACTGGTTGGACTCCAAATAGTGCGCCAAAAGGAAGTAATATAACAATAACAACTAAGCTAGATGATTCAAAGCCAACAACTGGTGAGCATAATAATGATAAGAAAAATAATTAAAATAAAAAAGCAGAGTGAGTTAATCACTTTGCTTTTTTATTTTAATACAAATATTGTTGCAAAAAATTATAAAAAGTGTTTATATTAATAAGAGAGAAGAAAAAAGTTTGGAGGAAATATGAAGGGAAAAATAATTAAAGGAATAGGTGGATTCTATTATATAAAGACAGAAGAAGGAATAATAGAATGTAAAGCAAGAGGGAAATTTAGACATAAATCACTTAAACCTATAGTTGGAGATAATGTTGAAATAAAAATTGAAAATGGAAAAGGTACTATAGAAGATATAGAAGAGAGAAGTTCAGAACTTATAAGACCAACTGTTGCAAACGTAACACAAGCTTTTGTAGTATTTGCTGTTAAAAATCCAGATTTGAATTTTGATTTATTAAATAGATTTTTAGTGCTTTGTGAAAGTAACAATATAAAAGTAATTGTTGCATTAAATAAGATTGATTTAGTAAGTGAAGAAGAGAAAGAAGAATTAAAGAAAAGGATTAACTCTATAGGTTATGAAGTTTTATTCATAAATGCTAAAAAAGGTATAGGTATAGAAGCTTTAAGGGAAAGACTAAGTAATAATGTAACAGTTCTTTGTGGACCTTCTGGAGCTGGAAAATCAACTCTTATAAATACACTTACAAATAAAGAACATATGGAGACTGGTGAAGTAAGTGAAAAAATAGGTAGAGGTAAACATACAACTAGACATAGTGAACTTATAGAAGTATCAAATGGGTATATAGTTGATACTCCAGGTTTTTCAACTTTAGATGTAAACTTTATGGATAAAGAAAATTTAAGATATTGTTTTCCAGACTTTGAAAAGTTTAATGATAGTTGCAAATATAGAGGATGTCTTCATTATAAAGAACCAGGCTGTGCAGTTAAAGAAGCTGTAGAAAATGGGAAAATAAATAAATATAGATATGAATTTTATGTAAGAACACTAGAAGAAATAATAAATGGGAGGAGATATTAATATGATAAAAATAGCACCATCAATTTTATCAGCAGATTTTTCAAAATTAGGAGAAGAGGTAGAATTACTTGATAAAGGGGGAGCAGACTATATACATATAGATGTAATGGACGGAGCATTTGTACCAAATATTACACTTGGAGCACCAATAGTTAAAGCTATTAGAAATAGAACTGATAAAGTATTTGATGTTCATTTAATGGTAGAATCACCATCAAGATACATAGATGATTTCGTAGATGCAGGAGCAGACATAATAACAATTCATTATGAGGCAGAAAAACATATTGATAGAGCTATTCAATATATAAAATCAAAAGGGGTTAAAGCTGGTATAGTATTAAATCCTGGAACTCCAACAATAATGATAAAAGATTTAATATCAAAAATAGATATGGTTTTAATTATGAGTGTTAATCCTGGATTTGGAGGACAAAGTTTCATAGATTATTCTTTAGAAAAAGTTAAAGAAGTAGATGAAATGAGAAAAAAATATAATAAAGATTTAATAATAGAAATAGATGGTGGAGTATGCAAAGATAATATAAAAGCTGTTAGAGAAGCTGGAGTTGATGTAGCAGTTGCAGGTTCTGCTGTTTATAAAAATGGTGAAGTTATGAAAAATATAAGTGAATTAAAGAGGAATGCTTAAAAAATGAGAGCAATAATAGTTACTGGAGGAAGTGAACCTTCATACGAGTTATTAAAATCATACATAAATGAGGATGATATTATAATTGGAGTAGATAAAGGTTGTAATACTCTTAAAAGATTAAATATAATGCCTAATATGATTTTAGGAGACTTTGATTCAATAGATGATAATGTTATTTCATATTTTAAAGGAAAAAATATTGCTATAGAAAAATTTAATCCTGAGAAAGATTATACAGATACTCATCTTGCATATAATAAAGCGAAAGATATATTTAATGTGGATGAAATTATTATGTTTGGGGCTACAGGTACAAGACTAGACCATACACTTGGAAATATAGGCCTTATGATTAATGCATTAAATGATAATATAAAGCTAGAAATTATTAATGAAAATAATAGAATGTTTGCTGTTAATAAAAGTACTGTTATAAAAAAAGATGCTGGAAAAGTTATATCATTTCATGCCTTAAGTGATGAGGTGAAAAATTTTAATATAACAGGTGGTAAATATCCATTAAAAAATTATAATATGAAAATATTAGAACCTAGAGCAATTTGCAATGAATTTTTAGATGGAGATATTAACATATCTTTTGATTCAGGAATCATATTAGTATTATATACAAATGATTAAATAAATTTAGAACCAATATTAACTATTTAGCATATAATATAAATAGTAGTATTGGTTTTAATAATTTAATTGGAGGATTTATGAGAATAGTAGCTATAAAGTTGCCTAAGTGTATATCAAATGTAATAAGATTTTTTAGAAGAAAGAAAAAAGATACATAAATTTGGGCGTAAAAAAAATGCATTGCTAGTGCAGTGCATTTTTTTTATTTGAACTATATTGCTCTTTCAACCTTACCAGATCTAAGACATCTTGTACAAACATGAACTTTCTTTGGAGTTCCGTTAACTAAAGCCTTTACTTTCTTTATGTTAGGAGCCCAAGTTCTCTTTGATTGACGATGTGAATGGCTGTATTGTACACCTGAAACAACGCCTTTATTACAAATTTCGCATCTTCTTGCCACTTGAAAACACCTCCTTGTTAAGTGAAGATATAATTCTCTTCAATAGGACAGAATTCATTGTACCATAACAAATAGGTATTTTGCAATAGTATATTAAAAAAAAATATATAATATTTTGGAAGATTCTTATATAAATCTTGAATATTAAAGCTTTCTAATATAAAATATATGTATGATATGTGTAAGGAGGAATCGTAATGGTAGGATTTTCAAGAGAAAATGGTAAGGTTCATTACTCAGAAGAAGTGTTAGCAAAAATTGTTGGATTATCAACAATGGAATGTTACGGTGTAGTAGGAATGGTTTCAAAGAATGCTACAGAAGGTCTTTGGGAGTTAATTGGAATAGAGCATTTCAATAAAGGTGTTAAGATAAATGTTAATGATGATGATAAATTAGATATTGAATTATTTGTTATGGTTGAATATGGAACAAAAATTTCAGTTATAGCAAACAACATTATTCAAAAAGTACGTTATAATGTAGAAAACTTTACTGGATTAAAAGTATCATCAATTACAGTAAATGTTCAAGCGGTAAGAGTCTAGGAGGTAAAAAACTAATGGAATTTAATAAGATAAACGGCCGTGATTTTTATAACATGGTAGTAAATGCAAGTAACAGACTAGCTGAAAAGAGCGATTTTGTTAATGCTTTAAATGTATTCCCAGTACCAGATGGAGATACAGGAACTAACATGTCAATGACTTTTAAAGCAGCTGTTAAAGAAATCGAAAATATAGATTCAGATTCTATAGAAGTAGTATCTAAAAAACTTGCAAAAGGTGCACTTATGGGAGCTAGAGGTAACTCAGGAGTTATTCTTTCACAAATACTTAGAGGTTTTTCAAAAGGATTAGCAGGACATGAAGAAGTTTCAGTAGTAGAATTTGCAAATGCTATTAAGGAAGGATCAACTTCAGCATATAAAGCTGTAATGAGACCTACAGAAGGAACTATTTTATCAGTTATAAGAGCATCAGCAGAATCAGCTGTTAAGTCAAAAGCTAGAAATATAGTAGAGCTTTTAGAAGAGGTTAATAAAGATGCTAAGATTATGTTAGATAAGACACCAGAATTATTACCAGCACTTAAAAAAGCTAAGGTCGTTGATTCAGGTGGTATGGGTCTTTATATAATACTTCAAGGAATGCTTGAAGCATTAAAAGATGGAATTGTAGCAGAAGTTAAAGATATAAAAATTGGTGAAGGTGGAATTGAAGCTACTGGAGCTAAAACAACTCAAGATGCAGATATAAAATTCGGATACTGTACAGAGTTTATAGTTTTAGGTGATGCAAATAAATCAAATGAATTACAAAGTGAAATAGAATCACTTGGAGATTCTATGATAGTTGTTGGATATGATGATGTTATAAAAGTTCATATTCATACAAATGATCCAGGTTTAGTTTTATCAAAGGCTGTAAAAATTGGTGAACTTTCAAAAATTAAAATTGATAATATGAGAGAAGAACATAGAGAAATATTAGCAGCAGAAATGAGAGCAGAACAAGAAGAGACTAAAGAAGTAGAAGAAACTAAAAAATATGGATTCGTAACTGTTGCTATGGGTGAAGGTATTACAAATATATTTAAGGATTTAGGAGTTGATTACGTTATAGAAGGCGGTCAAACTATGAATCCATCAACTCAAGATATTTTAGATTGTATAGAAAAAATAAATGCTGAAAATATATTTATTTTACCAAACAATAAAAATATAATAATGGCTGCATCACAAGCAAAAGATATTTCAGATAAAAATGTTATTGTTGTACCAACAACAACTATTCCTCAAGGAATTACTTGTGTATCAATGTTTAATAGAGATGCATCTCCAGAAGAAAATGAAGAAGAGTTAAAAGAACTTATGGAATCAGTAAAAACTGGTTCAGTAACATATGCTGTAAGAGATACTGAAATAGATGGTATTGAAATAAAAGAAGGAAATATGCTTGGCTTAGTTGAAGGTAAAATAAAAGAAGTTTCAAATGATAAATTTGAAGCTGCTGAAAAAGTACTTGAAAACATGGTTGATGAAGATAGTGAATTAATAACTATATTCTATGGTGAAGATGTTAAAGAAGAAGAAGCAGATGACTTTGTAGCTAAGTTAGAAGAAAAATATGAAGATTGTGATATACAATTGTATAAGGGAGACCAACCTTTATATTACTTCTTAATGTCAGTAGAATAATAAATATAAAATTACGTATAATAAAAAGCACCGTAAGGTGCTTTTGCTATTTCACAAATAAAAGAGGTGATTACATGAATATATATACGACTGTTAATAATATTAAAGGAGTAGGTTTAAAATCTACAGAAAAACTTAATGAGGTAGGTATATTTAGCATATTAGATTTGCTTTTATATTTTCCAAGAGATTATGAATTTGTAAATGGAAACAATAGCATAAATGAAATAGATGAAAATGAAAAACAAATATTAAAGTGCAATATGGTTAAGTTAAAAGGAGATTTTAGAACTAAAACAGGGAAAATAATAACTACAATAGAATTTAATTATAAAGGAATTAAAGTTATAGCTAAATGGTTTAATCAGCCTTATATAAAAACAAAATTTAAATTTAAAGAATTTTATAATCTTTTAGGAAAGTATAAAAAAGTATCTAATACATTGGAAATAACAAATCCGATAATAGCATCAAATGAATCTCTTAAAAGTGAAATAATTCCTAAATATTCTTTAAAAGGAGAATTAACTAATAATTTTTTAGTTAAAATAATTGGAGAAGTTTTAGATAATATTTATGTAAGTGAAAATTTACCTTATGAAATAATAAAAAAGTATAACTTAATATCATTTGATGATGCTATTCGTGAAATACATTTTCCAAAAGATAAAGATCTCTTAAAAAAATCTATAGATAGATTGAAATTTCAAGAACTATTTACATATTCTATGAAATTACTTTTACTTAAAAAGAAGTCTAGGGTAAAGGATGGTATTGGATTTAATTGGAGTAAGGAACTTAATGATTTAAGAGAATCCCTTCCATTTTCATTGACAAATGCACAAGCTAAAGTAGTAAGAGCTATACTTAAAGATCAAGGGTCTAAATATCCAATGAATAGATTAGTTCAAGGGGATGTAGGTTCTGGAAAAACTATTGTTGCTTTAATTGCTATTTTTAATGCATATAAAAATGGATATCAATCAGCATTTATGGCACCAACTGAAATATTGGCTAATCAACATTACAAAGAAGCTAAAAGTGTTTTTAAAAACTTCCATATTGATGTTGAACTTTTAACAGGAAGTACATCTAACAAAGAAAAAAAGAGAATAAAAGAAAAAATAAAAGAAAATAATCCTTTGGTAGTTATAGGTACTCATGCACTTATACAAGAAGATGTAGAATTTAGTAATTTAGCATTAGCAATAACTGATGAACAACATAGATTTGGGGTTGGGCAAAGAAGTAAGCTTATAAATAAAGGGAAGAAAGCAGATGTTTTGGTAATGACTGCTACGCCAATTCCTAGAACATTAGCTTTATATGTTTATTCGGATTTAGATGTATCAGCAATAGACGAACTTCCACCTGGTAGAAAGAAGATTGATACTAGATTTTTTAAAGAAGAAGAAAGAGATAGTGCTTATAGCCTTGCTTATAGTGAAATAGAGAAAGGAAGACAAGTATATATTGTATGTCCTCTTATTGAAGAAGATGAAAGTGAAAAATTAAACTCTGTTGAAAGTGTATATGAGAAGTTAACAAATGGTATATTTAGAAATATAAAAGTTGAATATTTACATGGAAAAATGAAGGCTAACGAAAAAGATGAAATAATAAATAGATTTAAATTAGGAGAAACTAAAGTTTTAATATCAACTACAGTTATTGAAGTTGGTGTAAATGTACCTAATGCTTCAGTTATGATAGTTGAAAATGCAGAAAGATTTGGATTAGCACAGCTTCATCAATTGAGAGGTCGTGTTGGAAGAGGAGAATATGAATCTTATTGTATATTAATTGCAAAAGCAAAAAGTGATACAACTAAAAGAAGAATGGAAATTTTAACTGAATCAACTGATGGATTTTATATATCAGAACAAGATTTAAAACTTAGAGGTTCAGGTGAAATGTTTGGAGTTAGACAAAGTGGAGATGAAGGATTTTTACTTGCTGACCTTTATGAAGATATGAATATACTTATTAAGGCAAGGGAAGAGGCTAATAACATATTGTTTAATGAAACAAAAGAAAACATACAATTAATAAATGAAATAGAAAATAATTTGGAAAAAAGCAGTAAATATATTTGCTTTAATTAATTATAAATTGTATAAAAAAGTTGATTATGATAGAATTAAATATATATAACTACTTAAGGAGGACAAAAGAGTGAGAATAATAGCTGGAAAGGCAAGAGGACGTAAATTATTATCACCACCAACATATGAAACAAGACCTACTTTAGATAGAGTAAAAGAGGCAATGTTTAGTATGATTCAAGGATATATACCTGATGCTAGTGTTGTAGATGTATTTGCAGGAACTGGTAGCTTGGGATTAGAAGCGGCAAGTAGAGGAGCAAAGGAGTGTTATTTATTTGACAAAAGTAAAACAACATTTCCACTACTAAAAAAGAATGTTGAAGAGCTTAAATTTAGTGATTTTTGTTTCCCGATGAATATAGATGCTTATGATGGATTAAGAGGTCTTGCAAGAAAAGGAAAAAAATTTGACTTAATATTTATAGATCCACCATACTGTAAAGAAATGATTCCAGAAGCTTTAAAAATTATAAAAGAAAATAATTTATTACTTGAAGATGGAATAATTGTAACTAAAATTGATAGCATTGAAGAGATATATGAAGGATATGAAGATATTAAACTTATAAAAAGCAAAAAATATGGAAATACAACTGTTTGCTTCTATGAAATAGAAGGAGAAGAAGATTAATGAGAGAAGCTATATATCCTGGAAGCTTTGACCCTATAACTAATGGACACTTAGATGTTATAGAAAGAGGTTCTAAAATTTTTGATAAGATAGTAGTTGCTGTTCTTATAAATATAGAAAAAAAGGGATTATTTAATATAGAGGAAAGAGTAGAACTTATTAAAAAAGCAACATCACATATTGAAAATGTTGAAGTTATAAGTTTTGAGGGGCTTTTAATTGATTTATTAAAACAAAGAAATAGTAACTTAATAATAAAAGGATTAAGAAATACTATTGATTTTGATTATGAAGCACAGATGGCACTTATAAATAAAAGTTTAGACTCTGATATTGAGACGGTATTTATGATATCAGCACCTAATAATTCCTTTATAAGTTCATCAGCTGTTAAGCAAGTTGCTAAATTTAATGGTAGTATAGATAATTTAGTGCCAGAAAGTATTAGAGATTATATATTAAGCAAAATAAAAAATAATAAATAGGAGGTATATATGGATAAACAAGAAGCTGAAGTTATAGAATATTTAGAATACTTACAAGATACTATAGATAGAGCACCAAAAGTTCCTATGAGTGGTAAAGTTATGGTAGATAAAAAAGAGTTTGTGGAAATTATTGATGATGTCATAAACTGTTTGCCAGATCAAGTTAAAAAGGCTAAATGGGTAATGAGTGAAAGAGAGAGAATTTTAGCAGAGGCAAAAAGAGAATATGATTCTGTTAAAGAAGAAACTATGCTTCTTATGAGACAAAATATTGAAAATCATGATATTGTTAAAGAAGCTAAAATAAGAGCTCAAGAGATATTAGCAACTGCAAAAAGAGAAGCTAAAAATTTAAGAGTTAGTGCTAGAGATTATGCTGATGAAATACTAACAGATTTAGATAAAGAAATGGAAAAAAAGAAAATGGAGCTTATAAAATCGCTTCAAGTAAGTTTCGAAGATACAGCTAAAGAAATTGATGAAAATCTTACAAAAGCTTGCTCCATTGTAAAAGAAAACATAAAAGAATTAAGAACTATGGACTAGCCTTTCTTAATATTTTTAATAACATATTGAATAGAGAAAAGTAAAATTAAAAATATTAATATTGGAATTAAGTAATTAATTGTACTGGCATATTTATTAAAATTAGATACAGTATTATAGGTTTCTACAGTTTTAAATATTATATTAGATAATGAAAATGTTAAAATAAAGCTAAATATTCCTTGAATAAGTTTTAAAAAAATATATCTTATAAATGGTATATTATGTTTGCCTATAAATGAAAATGTTTGGGCAATTATTGATATGCCTGAAAATGATGCTAAAAAGCTTATTATAGACAACTTAAAATGTATTGACATAGAACTAGATGCAATTATATTACATCCGTTTGTTAATTCAATGCTACCTAAAAATGTTCCATATAACATGTTTTTTGGTATATTGAATAAATTTTCTATATTAAAAAATATGTCTTTTAAAAAATTTATATTTTTTAATATAGATATAATTACTGAAAAAGCAACAACATATGCGCATACAGATAAAGTAGTATTTAATGCATCTTTAATAGATTTATCTAAGGCAATACTAAAGTTTACTTTTTTAAATGAAGTCTTTTGTACATTATAATTATGTGCAGAAGACTTTTTTATTGTTATTATAGCAATAAAAAGTATAGATAAATAATTACTAATAAGCAAAAAATAACCGTATTTTGCATCACCAAGTAATGAAGCTCCCACAGAACCAATTAAAAATATAGGACCTGTATTTGAAGCTATGTTTATAAGCCTTATATAATCATTTTTTTTAATACCTCCACTTTCATACAGATTAGTGCTAAATTTAGCTCCCAATGGATTTCCACATAAAATGCTTCCAATTATAGGGAAAGAGCAATTGGGTGGCAATTTTAAAGGTTTGCATATAAGAGGTCCTACTAATTTTGAATATGTTGATATACCATCATAACATATAAGCAAGTTACATATAAGAGAAAATGAAAAAATTGTTGGTATTATTGCTTTAAAGCAAAGTTTTAAGCCATCTATTGCAGCATTAATAGATGAGTCTATATTACTTACAAATAATATTATTAAAATAGTTATAAAAAAACAAAATATATTGTTTTTGTTAATATCTAAAAGTCTAGATAATAAAATAATAAAAATAAATATAAAAAAACATAAAAGAAAAATATAAATACTATTCATGAAATCACTCCCATCAATAGTATTTATATGCAGGTTATTCAATAAACTTTACTTATGTATATAAGGTGTTTTCAAATAATCTTCAATAGGTGATATTGAACTATTTAAGTTTGAATAAGCCCTTGTTCCCAGTAAGTTTATTTTTAATATATCATCATTAATATGTTTTGGAATTTTATTTAATATTTTTAAATTAGAATTAGATTTGATTTCTTTTAATATTTTCATACCATTAGAATTAAGTGCTAACGGTCTTATAAAATTAAAGTCATAGTTTTTAATATCATTTAAATTGAAATTTTCAAGCCCTATAAAGAAACTTGTAAGTATTCTATTTATTCGTGTATAAGTATATCTTTTACTTTTGATATTTAATATAAGTTCATCAATAGAATTTGCATTAAGTATTTCTTTTTTTATTTTATTGTCTAATCCTTCAGATAAATCATTTATATTTTTTAAATTATAATCATTAGTTAAAATTTTATATTTTAAAAATTTAAACATACTATCCTCAAAAACAAAATTATAGTTTTCATTAAATAAAGTCTCTAACTCGTTATAAGTTTCTAATGGAATAGAATTTTTTAAACATTTTATATTACCAGTTTCTTTTAAAAATTTCCTTATAGATGTAGCGGATGAAAAGGTTTTGCTTAAATTTTCATCGTTATAATTACTACCTTCTCTTTTAAGTGTAAAAGGCTTTATATTACTATTTAATTTTATAAGAGATTTTATATATTCTATAGCTAATATATTATTTGAATTTGATAGGATTTCAGATATATTATCATTTGGGAAAATGTTCTCTAAAGTATTGGTTCTTGCTATATGAAAAGGAATACCTTTTTTTAGTTCGTTTTTCAGAAGTTCTTTATATTCACAAGATTCAAAAGATAAAAATTTAGATATTTTAAATAGATCATCTATATTACCACTTTCACTTCCGAAGTAAAGGTTGTTTACACAGTTTAAACTATTTAAAAGTTTTACGCCACCAAAAGCAAAATTTTCTGCAGAAGATAGTGAATATATAAGTGGTAACTCTAAAACTAAATCTACACCGTTTAAAACAGCGATTTTAGCTCTTTTATATTTATCTATAATAGCAGGAGTACCTCTTTGCATAAAATCGCCACTCATTACACAAATTATACCATCAGCGTTTGTATCTTTTATTGCATTTTTCAAATGATGTTTATGACCTAAATGAAAGGGATTATATTCAGTTATAATACCAGTTAAATTCATATAAAAAATCCTCCTAAATATTGAAATAATATTCATAGTATAGCATACAATTTTTGAAATGGCACATTTAAAGGCTGGAAGGAAAGTATTCAGAAAATTTGCAGTATTTCAAATCTAATGAATTCAATTAAAAGGTAAAAAAATGCTCTTTAAAGGTTGAAAATTTACATCAATTAGGAGTATATTAATATGTGAAGATATACACGGATCTTTGAAAGGAGAAATGAACATGGAACTTATGAATAAAATATGGGAGGCTGCAAAAGCTGATAAAAAGAAGATAGTCCTTCCTGAAGGCGACGAGGCTAGAACGGTAGTTGCAGCAAGAAAAATATTTGATGAAGGAATAGCTATACCAGTATTAATAGGTAATAGAGAAAGAATATTAAATTCTGGTAAAGAACAAGGTGTTGATCTTGAAGGAGTAGATATAATAGATCCAGAGACATCACCAAAGCTTAATGAATATATAGAAGCTTTTTACGAGTTAAGAAAAAACAAAGGTATGACAATGGAAAAAGCGGAAAGAATAGTTAGAGACCCTCTTTATTTTGCTACAATGATGGTAAAATTAGATGATGCTGATGGTATGGTTTCAGGAGCTGTTCACACAACAGGAGACCTTTTAAGACCAGGTCTTCAAATAATAAAAACTGCACCAGGAGTATCAGTAGTATCAAGTTTCTTTATAATGCTTGTACCAGGATCAAAATATGGAGAAGAAGGTATGCTTTTATTCTCAGATTGTGCTGTTAACCCAAATCCAAATTCAGATCAATTAGCAGCTATAGCAATAGCAACAGCAGAAACAGCTAAAAATCTTTGTAAGATGGAACCTAAAGTTGCAATGCTTTCATTCTCAACTATGGGAAGTGCAGATCATGACTTAGTTGATAAAGTTAGAACAGCAACAGAAAAAGCTAAAGAATTAAGACCTGATTTACAAATAGATGGAGAGTTACAATTAGATGCAGCGATAGTTCAAAAAGTTGCAGATCAAAAAGCTCCAAGTAGTAAAGTTGCAGGAAATGCAAATGTATTAGTATTCCCAGATTTACAAGCTGGAAATATAGGATATAAATTAGTTCAAAGATTTGCTAATGCAGATGCTATAGGACCAGTATGTCAAGGTTTTGCAAAACCTATTAATGATTTATCAAGAGGATGTAGTTCAGAAGATATAGTTAACGTTGTAGCATTAACAGCAGTTCAAGCGCAAGCTTCAAAGTAATAATAGATAGTAGTAATAATAGCAGTAGTATATACGTACTTTGATAATTTTTAAGGGGGATCTTAAGATGAAAATATTAGTAATAAATTGTGGAAGTTCATCATTAAAGTATCAATTAATAGATATGACTAACGAAGGTGCAATAGCTCAAGGATTAGTTGAAAGAATAGGAATAGATGGTTCGATATTAACTCAAAAAGTTGAAGGTAGAGATAAATATATAATAGAACAAGAAATGAAAGATCATAAAGATGCTATAAAATTAGTTTTAGAAGCATTAGTTGATGAAAAAAATGGTGTTATAAAATCAATGGATGAAATAGCAGCAGTTGGACATAGAGTAGTTCATGGTGGAGAAAAATATTCAAAATCAGTTTTAGTTGATGAAGAAGTTATGAAATGTTTAGAAGATTGTGTGAAACTTGCACCACTTCATAATCCTCCTAACATAATAGGAATAGAAGCTTGTAAGGCTTTAATGCCAAAAACTCCTATGGCTGTAGTTTTTGATACAGCATTCCATCAAACAATGCCAGAAGAAGCATATGTTTATGCTATACCATATGAATATTATGAAAATAATGGCGTAAGAAGATATGGATTCCATGGAACATCACATAAATATGTGTCACAAAAGGTTGCGGAAGCAATGGGAAAAGATATAAAAGATTTAAAAATAATAACTTGCCACTTAGGAAATGGTGCATCAGTTACTGCAGTTAAGGATGGAAAATCAATAGATACATCAATGGGATTTACACCTCTTGATGGAATAGTTATGGGTACAAGATCAGGTAGTATAGACCCATCAATAGAAACATTCTTAATGTCAGAACTTGGATATTCAGGAGAAGAAATAAATGATATTTTAAATAAAAAATCAGGTATTTTAGGATTATCAGGAGTAAGTTCAGACTTTAGAGATATAAAAAATGCTGCATATAATGAACATAATCACAGAGCACAACTTGCTTTAGATATATTTAGTTATAGTGTTAAAAAGCAAATTGGAGCTTATGCCGCTATTATGGGTGGAGTAGATGTTGTAGTATTTACTGCAGGTGTTGGAGAAAACTCAATAGAAACTAGAGAAGATATAGTTAGAGGATTAGAATTCTTAGGAATTGAGTTAGATACTGAAAAGAATAAAGTCTTTGGAGAACTTAGAGAAATATCAAAAGATGACAGCAAAGTTAAGTTATATGTTGTTCCAACAAATGAAGAATTAATGATTGCTAAAGATACATTAGAATTAATAAAATAGTTAATATTAATAAAAAATCTTGACTTTTTATGTCACCCTTTATATAATAAATTGTGTTTGTTCAGTAAATATTTTAAGCTAAGGGGTGAAAAGGAGCTTTCGCTCGAGCTATGTCACTTATTTTGGGACATAATGTGTTTTTAAAACATGAGGATTTTTATCCAGAGCATGAAATTTATGAAATTACAATTTTCTAATCTTTTTTCAAGAAAAGAAAGAGAAAAAAATTTTTCTTATGAATTTGATATGAAAAAATTTCACTTTGAAGGAGAAGTAGTAGAGCCAGCATCTAAAGTGTTAGTTGATGGTACTGTATATTCAAAGGAGAAAGAGATTGTAGTTAAACTACATGTTAAGACAGAGCTTAAGCTTTGTTGTTCAAGGTGTTTAGATACCTTCATCTATCCAATAGATTTTGAAATAGAAGAAAGGTTTACAAATGTTGACGAATCATTAGATGATGATGTAATATTTGTAAAGGGTGATGAATTAGACATCACAGATTTTGTTGAAAGAGAAATAATTTCAACCTTACCAATTAAAAAGCTTTGCAGTAATGAATGCAAAGGCCTTTGCCACAAGTGTGGTAAAAATCTTAACATTGATAGTTGTACTTGTGATAATGAGGATGTTGATGTTAGATTAGCAGGTCTTAAGGCACTGCTTGAAAATAAGGAGGTGTAATCAATGGGATGTCCAGCAAGAAAAACATATAGAGCAAAAAGAGATTCAAGAAGAGCTCAAACTTTCAAAGCGAGCTTACCAGGAATAGTTGAATGCCCACAATGTCATGAAATGAAACTAGCTCACAGAGTTTGTAAGAGTTGTGGATACTACAAAGGTAAAGAAGTAGCAGCTTCAGAAGAATAAAAGAAAGTCTTATGACTTTCTTTTCTTTATATATAGAAAAAACAAATAAAAAGGGGTGAGTTAAGTGAGAATAGCAATAGATGGAATGGGTGGAGATAATGCACCTAAAGCTGTTGTAGAAGGTGTTATAGATGCTTTGAATGAGTATAAGGACATAGAAGTATATATAACTGGACCGGAAGAAAAAATAAATGATGAATTAAAGAAATATTCATATGATTTAGATAGAATTAAAGTAGTAAACGCTACAGAAGTTATATCTACAAATGAACATCCAGTTATGGCCCTTAGAAGAAAAAAAGATTCTAGTATAGTAAAAGCATTGAATTTAGTTAAAGAAGGCACATGTGAAGCCGTTATATCAGGTGGAAGTACTGGGGCTTTCTTAGCAGGATGTACTTTAATTGTTGGTAGAATAAAAGGTGTTGAAAGACCAGCTTTAGCCCCTATAATGCCAGGAAGAAAAGGTAAGTTTATGATAGTAGATGCAGGTGCTAATGTTGATTGTAAACCTAATTACCTTGTTCAATTTGCTAAAATGGGAAAAATATATTATGAAAATGTATTTGATAAGAAAGATCCAACTGTTGGGCTTATAAATATTGGTGAGGAAGCTGAAAAAGGAAATGAGTTAACAAAAGAAACTTATAAGCTTTTAAGTAATGAATCACTAAACTTTGTAGGTAATGTTGAACCAAGAGAAATACCAACTGGAGAAGTTGATGTTTTAGTTTGTGATGGTTTTGTAGGTAATACTGCTCTTAAATTATATGAGGGTGCTGCAATGAATTTACTTGGTATAATAAAAGATACTATAATGGAAGCGTCTTTTATGCCGAAAATTGGAGCAGCTCTTCTTAAGCCAGTTTTTAAAAAACTTATGATTAAATTTGATTATAAAGAAGTTGGTGGAGCACCTTTTTTAGGAGTAGATGGAATTTGTATAAAAGCTCATGGGAGTTCTGATGGAAAAGCCTTTAAAAATGCAATAAAGCAAACTAGAATTTTCTATAAAGGTAATGTAATAGAAAAAATAAAAGAAGAAATAAAATAAAAATTATTTTGTTAGAATATTGACTGTATATTTAATATATAATATTATCTAAGGGAAGGATTCAGGAGGTGATAATATGTTCGAAAAAATTCAAGAAATAGTATCAGAAAAATTAAGCATAGATAAAGACGAAATAACAATGGAATCATCATTCATTGATGACCTTAATGCAGATTCATTAGATATAGTTGAGTTAATAATGGCATTAGAAGATGAATTAGATATGGAAATTCCAGATGAAGACGTTGAGGGATTCAAGACTGTTGGAGATGTTGTAGAATACGTTAAAAACCATGTTGAAGAATAGTAAAATCCCGCCTTTATCGCGGGATTTTATACTTTAAAAAAAGAAAAATATAAGTAGTATAGTTTATTCTTGAATTTGTTTAAAGAGCAAACTGAAGAATAAACTTAGAGGAGTGAGGATGTATGAATAAATTAAAGATAAAAGAGTTTGAAGAAACTCTTGGAGTAAAATTCACCAATCTAAGTTATTTAAAAAAGGCATTAACACATAGTTCTTTTGCTAATCAATACAAAGATACAGAATATAATGAAAGATTAGAGTTTTTAGGAGATTCAGTTCTTCAATTATGCATAACAGAATATTTATTTAAAAATTATACTGAAAAATCAGAAGGTGAACTTACAAAGATAAGAAGTTTAATCGTTTGTGAAAATTCACTTTTTGAAGTAGCAAAAAGATTAAAGCTAGGAAATTACATAAGAATGAGTAAGGGTGAAGAGCTTACTGGAGGAAGACAAAGAACATCAATACAAGCTGATGCTGTTGAGGCTGTGTTAGCTGCTATATATTTAGATAAGGGATTAGAATTTACAAGAACATTCATTTTAGATGAATTTAAAGACATAATAGATAAAGCAATAAACAATGAAATAATATTAGATTTTAAAACTAAATTACAAGAACATTTGCAAAAAAATGGTGAGGTTCAAATAAAATATGACTTAGTTAAATTTGAAGGACCTCCTCATAGAAGAAAATTCTATACTAGAGTCTTAATAAATGACGAATGTATGGGAGAAGGAGAGGGATACTCTAAAAAGGAAGCAGAGCAAGCTTCAGCTAAGCAAGCATTAGAAAAAATGGGGGTAATAAATGAGTAAAAATTATTATATTATACCTGTTTTTGTTCCTCATGAGGGTTGTCCTCATAACTGTGTATTTTGTAATCAAGATAGAATAACAGGAGTAAAGGATAAAGTTGACGGAACAAAGGTTAAGGAGATTATAGAAGAATATTATTCTACTATAGAAAATAAAGATGCTACTATAGAAGTATCGTTCTTTGGTGGTACTTTTACAGCAATAAAGGAAGAAAAACAAAGAGAATTGTTGGCGGTTGCTAAAAAATATAAGGATTTAGGTATAGTTAAGAAAATAAGAATGTCAACTAGACCAGATTATATAAATGATTATATATTAACATATTTAAAAGAATATGATGTTGATATAATTGAATTAGGAGTACAATCATTAGATAATGATGTTTTAATAGCAGCTGGTAGAGGACATACATCAGAAGATGTAATAAATGCATCTAAACTTATAAAGAAATATGGTATAACTCTAGGGCATCAATTAATGCCTGGATTACCTAAATCAAATAGGGAAAAGGATATAGAAAGTGCTAGATTATCTATAAAACTTAAGCCTAAAATAGTAAGGATATATCCATCTTTAGTAATTAAGGACACTCCTATGGAAATTATGTATAATAGAGGAGAGTACACTCCTTATACATTAGATATGGCAGTTGATGTTAGTAAAGAAATTTATAGTATGTATAAAAAAGAAAATATAAATGTTGTAAGAATAGGACTTCAGCCTACAGATACGATAAATGAAGGTGGAGATATTATAGATGGACCATTTCATCCTGCATTTAGAGAACTTGTGGAGAGTAGTTTACTTATAGATAAAATAAAAAAAGAAATTACAAGTAATAAGTTTGAAATTTTAATAAATAATAGAGATGTTAGTAAACTGTATGCTAAAAAGAAATACTATTTTAATAAGTTAAAAGATGAAGGCTATAATATTACTGTTAATATAACTAATAAAGTTGAAAAAGGAAATGTTTTAATTAGAAATATAATAGAAAAAAATATAGAAATTTAAATAAAACGAGGGTTTTGCTCTCGTTTTGTTTAAATATAATTAAACTATTTAGAGGTGATAGAATGAGAAAAAAAACTAGAGAAAAAATGCAAATAGCCCTTGCAGTTTTTTTAGTTTTGGTATTTTTAATATCCTTAATACCAATATTTATATAAAGGAGTGGGATTTGTGTTTTTAAAATCTTTAGAATTAAGAGGATTTAAATCTTTTGCTGATAAAACAGAGTTAAAGTTTAAAGAGGGAGTTACAGCTGTAGTAGGTCCAAATGGTAGTGGAAAAAGTAATATATCAGATGCTGTTAGATGGGTTCTTGGTGAGCAAAGTGTCAAGACTTTAAGAGGCGGAAAGATGGAAGATGTAATTTTCTCTGGAACACAATATAGAAAACCGGTTGGACTTGCACAAGTTTCTCTTACTTTAGATAATTCAGATGAAGTTTTACCAATTGATTATAGTGAAGTAACTGTAACAAGAAGAATATTTAGATCAGGTGAAACTGAATATTTATTAAATAATAATAAATGTAGACTAAAGGATATAAACAGTCTATTTATGGATACTGGTATAGGTAAGGAAGGGTACTCGCTTATAGGACAAGGTAAAATAGAAGCCATTTTAAGTGGAAGACCAGAAGATAGAAGAAATTTATTAGAAGAAGCATCGGGGATTGTTAAATATAAATTTAGAAAAAATGAGGCTGAAAAAAAGCTTTCTAATACGGAAGAAAATTTAGTTAGAATAAGAGATATAATTTCTACATATGAAGAGAGATTAGAGCCTTTAAGAATAGAGAGAGAAAAAGCTTTAAAATTTAAAGACTTATCAGATGATTTAAAGGAAAAGGAAGTTTCTTTAATAGTAAGTAATATTAAAGTTATTGAAAAAGAAATTCAAGAGTTTAATAAAGAATTATATGATAAGAAAAATGAATTAAATTTAAAAAAGGAAGATTTAAATTTAAAGAAAGAAAAATTAAAAGAAATAGAAAAGAACTTAGAGGCTTTAGAGAGAAAAAGTACAGATGAAAAATTAGAATACTTTAGTAAAAAAGAAGACGTAACAAAGGCAAATAGTGATATAGAATTATATAATGAGAGAATTAATAATTTAAATAAAACTATTGAAAAAAATAAGTTTGAAGAATATGGTTTGAAAAATAAAATTGTAGATATAAAAAAAGAAAAAGAACTTTTAAAAAAGGAACTTTCTGAAAAAAAAGAAGAAGAAAAAATAAAGTCATTAGAAGTTGAAAGTTTAGAAAATGATATTAAAACTATATCTTCTAAAATAAAAGAAATAGAATTTGAAATTAATACTTTGAAAAAAAGCGAATTGGACTTATTAAAAAATAATTCTGCAATAAATAATAAGATAACTGAAATAAAAGGTGAAATAAAAGCTAAAGAAGAAAGAAAATTTAAAATAAATGAAGAAGTTAATAGTATAGATAATAATTTAGGGATTAATAGAGCATCAATTAATGGAGTAACATTAAAAATCCAATCACAAGAAAAAGAGTATGAAATATTAAGTAATAAATTAATAGAGAATAAACATAATTTATCAAAAATAAATGGATTAATTACAAACAAAGAAAAAGAATCAAGAGTTTTAAGTATTTCATTGAGTAAATATGAAGCTAATAAATCTATGCTTGAAGATTTAGAAAATGGTTATGAAGGTTATAATAGATCACTAAAAAACCTTATGGATAGAGTTGATAAGAAATTAACTCCTCATACTGAAGGTATAAGAGTACTTGGAGAAGTATTTACTGTACCAAAAGGATATGAAGTTTCTATAGAAACGGCTCTTGGAGCTTCAATATCTAATGTTATTACAGAGACAGAAAAAGTAGCTAAAGATCTTATAAATTATTTGAAAATTAATAAGTTGGGTAGAATAACTTTTTTACCACTTAACATAATAAATGGTAGTAAATTAGATGTTAACGATAAAGTTAAAAATATAGATGGATATTTAGGTATTGCTTCAGATATAGTAAAGTTTGATAATAAGTATTTAAAAATAATAAATTATTCTCTTGGAAGAACAATAATAGCTAAAAATATGGATAGTGCTTTTAATATTGCTAAAATAACAAACTATAAGTATAGAGTTGTTACTTTAGAAGGCGAAATATTAAATGCTGGTGGAGCATTAACAGGTGGTAGTATAAAGGGAAAGACTGCTAACATATTAAGTAGAAAAAGAGAGATAGAAGAAATACAAGAAAAAATAAAAGAAACTAAATCTAAGTTAGATGAAACTTCAGATTATATAAAAGAAATGATTAAAAAGAGAAAAAACATAGATGAAGAAGTTTTGAATTTAACAGATAATATGCATGCTATAAAAATAGAACTTGCAACAAATAAAAATGAGATTATGAATTTAGAAAACCAAATTAAAAAGTTAAATTATAGTACCTTAAAGATTAAAGATGAAAAAGATTTAATAGAGAAAGATTTAGTTGATTTTAAACTTAAGTTAGATGAATTAAGTAGTAAGTTAATAAGCTTGGCAAGTGAAAATGATTTTAATAAAGAAAAAGAATTAAAATTAGAGGAAACATTAAATAATAAAAAGATATATTTAAATAATCTTAATAGCAAACTTACAGAAGTAAAAATAAGCATTGCATCAATAAATGAACTTATTTCATCAAAAATTACTGATATATTAAGAAAAGATTCAGAACTTAAAGAGATTGATTCAAAAATTGAAGAAATTAAAAAAGAAAATTCAGAGTGTGTATTAAATATTTCAAATAGTAAAGAAAAAATAGAGTATAATATAGAATTAATAAACAGAAACAATAAAAGAATTGAAACTTTAGAAGAAATTTTTAAAGAAAATGATTTAAAAAAAGGTATGCTTAAAGAGGAATTTAGCAAAATAGATAGTTTAATAACTGAAATTAGAGATATTTTGACTAAAGAAGAAGGCGAACTTAATAAAAGAGAAATACTTAAGGCTAAAAGTGAAATGGAAATTGAAAATCACTATAAGAAGCTTAATGAGGAAATGGATTTAACATATGAAGAAGCTAAGGAAATAGCTAAGCCTATAAATGATTTACAAAGCTTTAAAGATGTAATAAACTCTATAAAAAGAAAAATTTCTTCACTTGGTATTGTAAATCTTGGAGCTATAGCTGAATATGAAGAAGTAAGTGAAAAGTATGAATTTATGTCATCACAAGAGGAGGATCTTGAAAAAGCTAAAGAAGAACTTATTTCAGTTATTGAAGAAATGACAGATAAAATGAGAGTTTTATTTAAAGAGAATTTTAAAATATTAAATAAAAACTTTAATGAGACTTTTAAAGAATTATTTAAAGGCGGAGATGCTGAGCTTATATTAGGTGAAGGTGATGAACTTACTGCTAATATAGATATAAACGTTATGCCACCTGGCAAAAAGCTTCAAAATATAAATTTAATGTCTGGTGGAGAAAAAGTGCTTTCTGCAATAGCTTTACTTTTTGGTATACTTAAAATGAAACCAACACCATTTTGTATATTAGATGAAATTGAAGCTGCCTTAGATGATGCAAATGTCTATAGATATGCAGAGTTTTTAAAGAGATTCTCAGAAAAAGATATACAATTTATAGTAATAACACATAGAAAAGGTACTATGGAAGTAAGTGATATAATGTATGGTGTTACTATGGAGGAAAAAGGAGTATCTAAAGTATTATCAGTTGATTTAAATAAATAGTTATTATGGAGGTAAAGTAATGTTTGGAAAATTATTTGATAAACTAAAAAGTGGATTAACAAAAACAAGAGATGGGCTACAAGATAAAATAAATGAGGCCTTAAACTTAGCTGTAACTATAGATGATGATCTATATGAAGAATTAGAAGAGATTTTAATAATATCAGATATAGGTATGGATACAACTGTAGAAATTATTGATAGATTAAAGGTTAAAATAAGAAAAGAAAAAATAAATGATCCTCAAATGGTAAAACCAGCTTTGAAAGAAGTAATAACTGATATGTTGCTTGAAGGAAGCGATGAAGATGAATCAAATGATTCAAAAGGAAAAGAAGTTTTATTAGTTATTGGAGTAAATGGTGTTGGTAAGACAACATCTATAGGAAAACTTGCAGCTAAAAATAAAGCGGATGGTAAAAAGGTACTATTAGCTGCAGCAGATACTTTTAGAGCTGCTGCAATAGATCAATTAGAAGTTTGGAGTGAAAGAGCTTCAGTTGATATAGTTAAACAAAGTGAAGGATCAGATCCGGCAGCTGTTGTATTTGATGCAGTTCAAGCTGCAAAAGCTAGAAATGTTGACCTTTTAATATGTGATACAGCTGGTAGACTTCATAATAAAAAGAACCTTATGAATGAATTATCAAAAATAAATAGAATAATTGATAGAGAGTATAGTGAAGCTAAAAAGCAAACATTATTAGTATTAGATGGTACAACTGGACAAAATGCTGTTATACAAGCTAAACAATTCATGGAAGCTTGTCCTATAGATGGGATAATATTAACTAAATTAGATGGTACAGCAAAAGGTGGAGTAGTTATATCTATAAAACAAACTCTTGATATTCCAGTTAAATATATAGGTGTTGGGGAAGGTATAGATGACCTTCAAAAATTTGATGCAAAAAGCTTTGCTGAAGCATTATTTTAAGAAATAAAAAAATTTTTTATAGGTGTTAAGTAAAAATACTTGACACCTGTAAATTTATTTGGTATCATCTCTTTTGTGGTAAGGTGATTATTATGATGGAAGATAGGGTTGAGATTTCATTATTAATGGATTTTTATAAACCATTATTAACTGAAAAACAAAAAAATATTATGGAATTGTATTTTGATGATGATTTATCCTTAGCTGAAATTGCTGAATTAAACAACACTAGTCGTCAGGCAATCCATGATTTAATTAAAAGGTGTTATAAACAGCTTTTAACCTATGAAAATAAATTGAACTTACTTCAAAAGAGTATAAATCGAGAAGAAAAAATTATAAAACTTCTAAAAAACTTTAAAGAAAAGTATTCTATTTCTGATAAAGAATATGATATGCTTAAGAAAGAACTAGAAGATTTATAATATTAGGAGGTTTAGTATGGCTTTTGAGGGATTATCAGAAAAGCTTCAAAATACCTTTAAGAAATTAAGAGGAAAAGGTAAGCTTAATGAAAAAGATATAAAAGAAGCTATGAGGGAAGTAAAGCTTGCTTTATTAGAAGCAGACGTTAACTATAAAGTAGTAAGAAAGTTTGTTAAAAGTGTTAGTGAAAAGTGTGTTGGAAGTGATGTACTTCAAAGCTTGACACCAGGGCAACAAGTTATTAAAATAGTTAACGATGAACTTACTGAACTTATGGGAGGAAGCGAAAGTAAAATAAATTATTCAAGTAGTGGAACTACAGTAATAATGCTTGTAGGTCTTCAAGGTGCTGGTAAAACTACAATGTGTGGGAAATTAGCATTAAATCTTAGAAAGAATAATAAAAAACCGCTTCTTGTAGCATGTGATATATATAGACCTGCAGCTATAAAGCAATTAGAAGTTGTAGGTAAACAAATAGATATACCTGTATTTTCTATGGGAGATAAGGTTAAAGCTGTTGATATTGCAAAAGCTGGTATAAAACATGCAAGAGATAATGGTAATAACGTTGTTATTATAGATACAGCAGGTAGATTACATATAGATGAGAGCTTAATGCAAGAGCTTAAAGATGTAAAATCAGCTGTAAATCCTTCAGAAATTCTACTTGTAGTAGATTCTATGACAGGACAAGATGCTGTAAATGTTGCAGAAACATTTAACAATGATCTTGATTTAACAGGAGTTATTTTAACTAAGCTTGATGGTGATACTAGAGGTGGTGCAGCGCTTTCAATTAGATCAATCACTGAAAAACCAATAAAATTTATTGGTGTCGGTGAAAAGATGAATGATTTTGAAGTATTCCATCCTGATAGAATGGCGTCAAGAATACTTGGAATGGGAGATGTATTATCTCTTATTGAAAAAGCTCAATCTGCAATAGATGAAGAAGAAGCAGCAGATTTTACAAAGAAAATGATGAGCCAAGGTTTGAATTTTGAAGATTACTTAACAGCAATGGAACAAATGAAAAAGCTTGGACCACTTAATAAACTTATGGAAATGATACCTGGAGTAAATTCAAAAGAATTACAAGGAATTGATTTTGATCAAGGTCAAAAACAAATGGAAAAGGTTAGAGCTATAATTCTTTCAATGACATTAAAAGAAAGAAGAAATCCATCACTTGTAATAAGTAATTCATCAAGAAAAAAGAGAATTGCAAAAGGATCAGGTTCAACAATTCAAGAAGTTAACAAACTTATTAAAGGATACGAAATGATGAAAAAGAATATGAAACAAATGAAGTCATTGCAAAAGGGAGGCAAAAAGGGTCTCTTAGGAAAGTTACCTTTTATGAGTTAATATATAATTATCTTTTAAAGGAGGTGAAATTAACATGGCAGTAAAAATCAGATTAAGAAGAATGGGAGCTAAAAAAGCACCTTTCTATAGAGTAGTTGTTGCTGATTCAAGAAGCCCAAGAGATGGTAGATTCATCGAAGAGATCGGATACTACAATCCAGTTTCAGAACCAGCAGAAATAAAAATAAACGAAGAAAAAGCTAACAAATGGTTACAAAATGGTGCTCAACCAACAGATGTAGTTAAAAAGCTTTTCGTTAGAGCAGGCCTAAACAAGTAATACTAGGAGGTGAATTCTGCAACTTAGTACATAACTAAATGCAGGACACTTATGAAAGAATTAGTAGAAGTAATAGCTAAGTCCCTTGTAGATAATCCAGATGAAGTTACAGTAAATGAGATTAAAGGTGAACAATCAATTATACTAGAACTTAGGGTTGCGCAAGATGATATGGGCAAAGTTATTGGCAAACAGGGAAGAATAGCAAAAGCTATTAGAACCGTAGTAAAGGCTGCAGCAATAAAAGAAGAAAAAAGAGTAGTAGTTGAAATTATTTAAAGAGTTAGGTTAAGCCTAACTCTTTTTATATAATAAAAGCATATAATTTATAAAATTTGTAATTATAAAAAAGAGGTGATAAAGATATGAGAGAATTTTTTAAAGTAGGAAAAATAGTTAATACTCATGGATTAAAAGGTGAAGTTAAAGTTATACCTTCTACTCAAGATGTAAATAATTTTAAGAGATATGAAACTGTTTTTGTTGATGGTATAGAAAGAAAAATATTAGGTGTAAAATTCCAAAAAGATAGAGTTATATTAAAAATTGAAGGAATAGAATCAATTGATGATGCTGAAAAATATAAAAATAAAATTATAGAAGTACCAAGAGATATGGAGCCAGAACTTCCAGAAGATACTTTTTATGCTAGAGATCTTATAGGAATTCATGTGTTTGATACAGATGGAAATGACCTTGGAGCTATATATGAAGTTATAGAAACTAAAAATAATGATGTATATTGGATAAGAAAACCAAAAGAATTATTAATACCTGTACTTAAAGATATAGTTTTAGATATTGATTTAGAAGAAGAAAAAATTATTATAAGACCTGTAGGAGAATGGTTAGATGAAGGTTAGTATATTAACTCTTTTTCCTGAAATGTTTTCGATTTTTAATCATAGTATTATAGGAAAAGCACAAGAGAAGGGGCTTATAGAAATAGAAACTTTAAATATAAGAGACTATACTAAAAACAAGCATAAAAAGGTTGATGATTACCCTTATGGTGGTGGTGCTGGTATGGTTATGGCGCCTCAACCAGTAATAGATACCATAAGAGAATGTAAGAAAAAAAATAAAGGTAAAGTAATTTTTTTAGGGCCTAGAGGTAAAAATTTCAATCATGATCTTTCAAAGGAATTAGCAAAAGAAGAAGAACTAATATTTTTATGTGGGCATTATGAAGGAATTGACGAGAGAATATACGAATACATAGACTTAGAAGTTTCTCTTGGAGATTTTATATTAACTGGAGGAGAAATGGCTGCAATTCCAGTTATTGATTCTATTTTAAGATTAAAGCCAGGCGTTTTAGGAAAAGAAGAAAGCTTTATGGATGAATCATTTTCAAATGGATTATTAGAATATCCACAGTATACAAGACCAGAAGAATTTGAAGGTAAAAGAGTACCTGATATACTATTATCAGGGCATCATGAAAATATTAGAAAGTGGAGAAGATTACAGTCTTTAATAATTACAAAAGATAGAAGAAAAGATTTATTTGAAAAAATAGAATTAACAAAAGAAGATAAAAAAATATTGAAAAGTCATAATAAATAAATTATTGCAAAAAAATATATTTTATGATAGAATATGCTTTGTGCTAGTACGGGCGGTCCTCTTCTGGATTTTAAGCTCCGGAATGAACGTCAAATTAATTTTAGGAGGGAATGCACAATGAACGAAATTTTAAGAGCAATCGAACAAGAACAAATAAGAAATGATTTACCAGGATTCAACGTTGGAGACAACATAAAAGTTCACCAATTAATAAAAGAAGGTAACAGAGAAAGAATCCAAGTATTCGAAGGAACTGTTATTAAGAAACAAAACGGTGGTTTAAGAGAAACTTTCACTGTAAGAAGATTAGCTTACGGTACAGGAGTTGAAAAGACTTTCCCAATGAACGCTCCAATGATTCAAAAAATTGAAGTGACTAGAAGAGGTAAAGTAAGAAGAGCTAAGTTATTCTACTTAAGAGATAGAGTAGGTAAGGCTGCTAAGGTTAAAGAATTATTAGTAAGATAATTAACCATAAAGAAGAGGCTTAGAATTAAGTCTCTTTTTTTTCTATAAATAAATTTAAAAATTAAAGGAGGAATTTTTTATGGCAATAAATTGGTTTCCTGGGCATATGAAAAAGACTCAAAGAGAAATAAAAGAAAATTTAAAAGTTGTAGATGCAATTATTGAAATTAGAGATGCAAGAATCCCAAAAAGTTCTGCTAATCCTGATATAGATAAATTAGTTGGAAATAAACCAAGATTAATACTTTTAAATAAAAGTGATTTAACTGAATCTAAAGTTACAAGAGAATGGATGAAAAGTTTAACAAAAGATAATGTTAAAGTTTTAGAAGTAAACTGCTTAAAAGGAAGTGGACTTCAAAAAATAAAGCCAGCTCTTAATGAATTATTAAAAGAAAAACATGATAGACTTAGAGAAAAAGGTATGAAAACAATAATGACAAGAGTTATGGTAGTAGGTATACCTAATGTTGGTAAGTCAACATTTATAAATAAAATGGCTAGAAATAATATAGCACAAACTGGTGATAGACCAGGTGTTACTAAAAGTAAGAGATGGATAAAAACAGCCATGGATGTTGAGATGTTAGATACACCAGGAGTTTTATGGCCTAAGTTTGAAGATGATGAAACAGCATTAAATCTTGCTTTTACAGGGGCAATAAAAGATGAAATAATGGATATTGAAGATTTAGCTTATAGGTTAGTTGAAAGATTACAACAATATTACCCTGATGAATTAATGGAAAGATATAAAATTGATACAATATATGATAATCCATTAGAAACTTTAGATGCTATAGCTATAAAAAGAGGAGCTATAATGAAAGGTAGAGAAATAGATTATAATAGAATAGCAGTTATTTTATTAGATGAATTTAGAGGCGGAAAAATAGGAAATATATCATTAGAAAGACCTTAATTTAAGGAGGTTTTATAAAATATGGATCTTTTAAAAGATAATTTATCAGAATTTAGTTATAAAGATATAAAAAGTGAATTTGATAAAATAGAACTTGATTTTAAAAAGGATTATATAGATTTTTTAAGCAATATTTTATTAAATGATAAAAGAAAAAATGTTCAAAGTTTAGGTAATAAAATATTAAAAGAAAAAAAGAAATTTGAAGATGAACTAATAAGAGTAAAGAAGATGTATGATTTTGATAGAGGATTTGCTAAAGGAAAAATACTTGCAGGAGTTGACGAAGTAGGAAGGGGTCCACTTGCAGGCCCAATAGTGTCAGCAGCTGTAATATTAGACTTAGATTCTTTAGATGATGAAATTATACTTTATCTTAATGATTCTAAAAAATTATCTGAGCATAAAAGAGAAGAGCTATCTAAAATAATAATGGATAAGGCAATAGCTTATTGTATTAGTGAATGTTCTAATGATGAGATTGATGAAAAAGGTATAGCATATTGTAATAATAAAATATTTTTAGATGCAGCCTATGGACTTTCAAAAAGACCCGATATTGTTTTATCTGATGGATACAATATTAAAGGAATAGAAATAGAAAACAAATTTGTTATAAAAGGTGACACTAAAAGTGCTAGCATAGCTGCAGCATCTATAATAGCAAAAGTTTATAGAGATAACTTGATGAAAAGTATGGCAAAAGAATATCCAGAGTATGGATTTGAAAGTAATGTTGGATATGGAGCTAAAAAGCATTTAGATGCATTAAAAGAATTTGGAGCTACACCTATACACAGAATGAGTTTTTTAAGAAATATATTATAAAAGTAGTAATAGCGAAAGCTATTACTACTTTTTTATCTAAAAGCATCTTTTGTAAAAATAATTTTATAGTCGTTATTTTTTGTATTAAAATAAACTTCTAAAACATCGAATCTAATAAAGAAATTTTTATATTTATTACCTAATAGAAAATATTTTGTTAATTTTTTTATATTCTTCACCTTATTATAAGTTATTGATTCAATACCAGTTCCAAAATTTTTACTATATCTACTTTTAACTTCTACAAAATTTAAGATATCATCTTTTTTGCAAATTATATCTATTTCGCCAAATCTATTTGAATAATTTCTATGAACTATTTTATAACCATTTTTAATTAAATAATCTTTAGCAATTTCTTCTCCGTAATAACCAATATTTTTATTAAAAGATTTCATATAACACCTCGATTATATATTATAGACAAAAAAGTAAAATTTTATTAATTTAAAATTTGATTAAAAAATTTTTTAGTGTTAATACTCATATTTATGAGGTGATTAAAATGGCAATAAATATAAATAGTGCAACTAATATTGGGATAAATAGTAATGTAATAAATGTTGAAGTTGATATATCAAAAGGTATACCAAGTTTTTCAATCGTAGGACTCGCTGATGCGTCTGTAAGAGAAGCAAAAGAAAGAGTTAGAGCTTCTATAATAAATTCAGGATTTGAATTTCCGCTTGGAAGGATAGTAATAAATCTTGCACCGGCTGACATGAGAAAAGTCGGAACACTTTTAGATTTACCTATAGCCATTGGTATATTAATGGAATCTAACCAAATACCAAAAAAAGAATTAGAAGATTATTTGTTAATTGGTGAATTATCTTTAAATGGAAGACTTAATAAAAGTAAAGGGGTAATTTCAATTTTACTTCAAGGATTGGTGGATAATATAAAAAAATTTTTAATTCCTGAAGAAAATTTAAGCGAAGTATTAGAAGTTTCTAAAGGAGAGGTATATTTAATTAAAAGCTTAAAAGATGCAATAAATTATATAAATTATGAAGATATATTACCTGTTGACTATAGTGAATATAATGATAAAAAAGAAATAGAAAGTTTATTAGATTTTAGTGCTATAATTGGGCAGCAATCATCTAAAAGGGCACTAGAAATAGCAGCAGCTGGAAGGCATAACATAGCATTGTTTGGGAATCCTGGAAGTGGTAAAACAATGCTTGCAAAGGCTTTGAGTTCAATATTACCACCACTTACGGAAGAGGAAAAAATTGAAGTTGCAAAAATATATTCAATATGTGGAATGATAGATAAATATAAAAATATAAATATACCATTTAGAGAGCCTCATAATACAATAAGTAAAACGGCATTAATTGGTGGTGGAAAAGAAGTAAAACCTGGAGAAATTACTTTAGCACATAATGGAATATTGTATTTGGATGAAATTTTGGAATTTAAAAGAGATGTTTTAGAGGCTTTGAGAGGACCATTAGAAGAAAAAATAATTAGAATCGATAGATTAAGTGAAAGATTAGAGATGGAAAGTGACTTTCAGCTTGTAGCTTCCTACAATCCTTGTCCATGCAAGTTTAAAAGTTGATTTGTTTAAATTTATTAGTTTTGCATTTTCATCTAAATCGTCATCTACATCCAAATCATATTTGAAATTCTTACCAACAGGGAATTTAAAGTTTATTTTAGGTGTAATAATTTTATCTAAACCTTTTTTTACGTAATCAATTTCTATAGATTCTATTAAAAAATTTATTATTTCTTTCTTCTTATTAAAATCAATTTTATCTAAGTTAGTTGAATATTTTTTCATTAAGTCTCTAAAATTATCAGTTATATTATTTACATTATTTTCGATAGAGTATTTTTTTTCTATTTTCCTATAAAGTTCATTTAAAGTTTCTTTTTCAATATTTATTTTTTCTAATTCCTTTTCTACATCATCATCTGTTAATAAATCTTTTCTATATAAATTTAAAATTTTACTTTTTTCATTATCGACATTTTTAATTTTACATTCAATTTTTTCTAGATCTTTTTCTACAGAATTTAGTTTAGTATCTTTATTTAAAGATATAGTAACATTGTTAATTATTTCATCTACATTTAGAAGAATATCATTTTTAATCATGTCCCATATAGCATTTTCTAATTCATTCTTTGGAACATTTAAATTATCGCATTTCTCTCCAAGTATCTTTTTTCTATCACCTCTTTTAGTTGCACATACATAGTAAGCAAGAGAACCATTTTTATAAGATACACCTTGATAAGCTCGTCCGCATTTAGCACATTTTATAAGCCCTCTTAGTAAATAATCTACATTTTTAGTATTTCTTTTAGCTACACTTCTATTATGTCCTCTTAATTCCTTTGCCTTATTCCATAAGTCTTTATCTATTATTTGAGGAACATTCCTTATTATAGTTTCTTTTCTTCTAGTACCTCTTTTCCCGTATTCATGTATTCCTATATAAGTTGTATTAGTAAGAACTCTCAATATAGTACTTTGTCTCCATTTACCGGTTATAGTCCTATTTCCTTTCCCTTTTCCCCTAGAATAATTGGTAGGGATATTTAAAGAATTTAAATAAAGTGCAATCTCCAATGTAGATGATTTATCATTAACATACATATCAAATATCTTTTTTATAATTTTAGCTTCATCATCATTTATTTCTAAATAGCCATCTTTATTTACAAAATAACCATAAGGTACTATTCCACCAAGCCATTTACCTTTCTTAGCTGCTCTTGTAGCTCCTAAGAACATTCTATCTAATATATTATTTCGTTCTAATTCTGCCATATTAAGATAGGTGATAAATTGGAATCTACCAGTGGGAGTGTTAAGATCAAAAGGTTCTGTAACACTCATTATTTCTATATCATATTTTCTCAATGTTTCAATAGCACTTAATCCGCTTAATGTATCTCTACCAAATCTATCAATTTTCCAAACTAAAATTGTATCAAATAATCCTTCTTTAGCATCATTAATTAAGTCTTTTCCTGCTGGTCTTTCTTCAAAAGCAACAGTTCCAGAGATTCCATCATCTAAATATTCTTTATAAATACTTAAGTCGTCCTTCATTTCAACATAAGTATTAAGTATTTCAACTTGATTTTCTATAGTTTCTCTTTCTTTTTGATCATCACTACTAACTCTGCAATATAAAGCAACTTTCTTCATAATAATCACCTCTATTTATTAAATTTCTCTCTTTTTTTAATAATAAAATTAAATACATCATTTAATGTTTCTTCAATTAGATTTCTTTCAGTATCAGTTAATTCTTTATCATTTAGTGTTAACTCATCAGAACTAAGTATTAAGTTTAAAGCTTCTTTTATATCAGTTACACAGTATTCTTGTTGTCCATCTTCCATAAATAATTCTTCTACACTTACATTAAGAGCAGTACTTATTTTATTCATTGTATTACTATTTAAATTTTTTCTTTTTCCATTTTCTATTTCATTTATAGTAGCCTTACCAACTCCAGCCTTTCTAACTAAGTCTGCTTGACTCATATTTTTTTCTTCTCTTAACCTTTTTATATTTTTACCTACAATACTTATTTCCATTTTAATTAACTCCTTTTTAAATAAAAATTGTTCTGTTTATAGAACTATTTTAACACATTGTTCCGTTTATGCAACAGAAAATAGAGAAAAAACTATTAATTTTTTTAGGAAAACTTTTTAAAATTGAGTAAAACGTAGAAAAATGTAGAAAAATTAATATAAATTTTATAAATAGTTAAATTTGTCTATAAATAGAGAAAAATAAAATTTGTCTATTTCCGTAAACGGAATTATAATAAAGCCATAAGTTCCGAGAAAGGAACGAAGGGAAAAGAGGTGTTAAGTTGAATAAGGCTATAAAGCAATTTATAACTTCATCTAATCTCGGAGTTGTAAATTTTGCAAAAAAAGCAGGGGTCCATAAATCTGTTATATCAACATTAGTTAATGATAAAAGAGATTTTAAAAAAATGACGGTAGAAAATGCTTATAAAATTAGTAAAGCTATGGATTGTTCTATCAATAAAATTTATGAGGAAGAAGGTAAGGAAAATGATATTTAAGACAGTTGTAGTTAAAGGGAAAAGAAGAACAATGATTATAAAAGCAAATTCAAATGAAAGTGCAAATAATGATGCATTAAATAATGCGGTTCTAGTTGTATTAGGTCCAGGTTATGAAATTAAGGAGGGGAAGTAATGGAAGAGGTTACACGAAAAGGAACTGATTTAGTAAGGAAACAAATGGTTGAAATTCAAACTAAAGAAGGACAACTTGTAGTAAGTAGTAGACAAGTAGCAGAAGATTTTGAAAAGAGACATGCTGATGTTATTAAAACTATAGAAGAAAAGATGGAGGTCAACGAAATTTTACGTTCACCTAAATATTTTATAGAAAGCACGTATAAAGATAAATCCAATAGAAATTCTAAAGAATATTTATTAACTAGAGATGGATTTAGTTTTTTGGTTATGGGTTTCACAGGAGCAAAGGCTGATAATTGGAAACTTAAATATATTGAAGCATTTAATAAAATGGAGCAAACATTAGATCCTTATAAGGGAATGAGTCCTGAACTTAAGTCAATTTTAATGTTAGATAAGAAAACATTAGAAATTGATAACAGAGTTAAAAAATTAGAAAATACTATGACTATTGATTATAGCCAGCAGGAAGAACTAAATAGTTTAGCAAGAAAAGTTGTAGTACAAGCATTAGGTGGTAAAGATACACCTGCATATAAAGAACTAAATAAGAAAGCTTTTAGTCAAATTTGGAAGGATTATAAAAGGATTTTAGGAGTTAATTCTTATAAGAATACAGCAGTTAAGGATTTAGATTTTGCTAGAAGGATATTAATAGATTGGAAAGCGCCAAGAGAATTAGAACTAATGATAAAAGGTGCTAATAGTCAAATTCAATTCTAAGGAGAAATAGATATGCTTTTAAAGTATTTGGATAAGTTAAAGCAAATTACTACTAAAGAGCAATTTAAAGAAATACTTAAGATTACAGAAGATGATATTAAATTCAATAAGGTTATGTTTAATAAGAGGACTAGCTCTCAAGAATTTATTCTTATATGCAATAGAAGTCTAAATCTTGTAAAAAGATACATTTAAAGGAGGATTTTAAAAATGAGAAGTACAGGAATCGTAAGAAAAGTAGATGAATTAGGAAGGATAGTTCTTCCAATAGAGTTAAGAAGAACTCTAGATATAGCAGAAAGAGATTCTTTAGAAATTTTTGTGGAAGGTGAACAAATTATATTAAAGAAATATGAACCAGCTTGTATATTCTGTGGTGATGCTAAAGAAGTTATCAATTTCAAAGGGAAAATGATTTGTAAGAACTGTTTGAAGGATATTAAGAGGTAATCAAAATGATGCACTTTAAAATAATTTTTATATTGTTAGTTTTAGGGATAGAGCTAATAAGCTTTTTCTTAGCATCAAAAAAGTTTATATATGCTACTAAGAAAAAAGAAAGAGTTGAGTATTTAATAATGCTTTTAGCTGCACTTACAGGATTTATAGTTCTTATAAACACAGCAGTTTACATTATTTAAAAAGAAAGGAGATATCAAATTGGAAAGAAAAAAGATAGAAAACATGGTTGAGTATTGTGGGAATGCATTTCAATGCAGAGAATGTAAGTACGATAAACTTTGTGATGAAATAGAAGATAAAGTAAAACTTGGTACTATACCTTCAAGATGGAGTGATAAAGATATTGATTATATCTTAGATGAAATTAATAAGGAGGATTAAGAAATGGATAAGAAAGAATTGTACAAACAAATAGAATGTCTACATCATGATCTTAAAAAATTTGAAAGCATCAAAAGTGATAAAAACTTATTAGGGAATGATATAAAAGCTTTAGAAGCAGTAATGGACTTAATAATGCTTGGAGCAGGAGCTTTTACTACAGATGAATTAGTGAGTGAACTAATGAAGAGAAATATAGAAAATGTACTTCAAAACTTAGATGATGGAGCAGTAGATTAATCAATGAGGTGTAGCAATGCTTAAATTCATAAGAAAATTTTTAGGATTAGGAATGACTAAAAATGAAAAGAAAAGCTTTATAAGGACTTTAACATTGGAGGATTAAAGCTATGGATAATTTTGAAATAGCAAAGGAAGCAGTTAACTTATATTTTGATGGATTTTCAGCTAGAGAATCTATTGTAAAAGCAAATGAAATGTGTCTTGGCGTCGACCAAAACAACCAAGACACTAAGAAAAATGATTTTAATAATATATTACCACCAGGAGTGGATTTAGACAACAACCAAGTTTATTTAGAAAATACAGGAGATACGTTAGGAGATATTGAGGAGGTATTTGGATGCAAATAAGATTAGTAAATTTAGAGCTGCACAATTTTAAAGGAATTAAAGAGCTTAAAGTAGAGTTCGGAAAAGTAACAAGCATTAAGGGAGATAACGGACTTGGAAAAACAACAATAATGGATGCTTTTAACTGGCTTTTATTTGATAAAGACTCTAAAGATAGAAAGAACTTTGAGATTAAAACTTTAGGCGAAGATGGACAAGCATTACATGGCTTAGAACATAGCGTAATAGCAGTTTTAGAGATAGATGGTAATAACATTACTCTAGGTAAGGTTTATAAAGAAAAGTGGACTAAAAAACGTGGAATGGCTACTAAAGAATTTACAGGACATGAAACACTTTATAGCATAAATGAAATTCCAGTTAAGAAAAAAGAATATGAGGAAAAGATTAAAGAAATCCTTATTGAAAAAATCTTTAAATTAGTTACTAATCCGACTTATTTTCCTAGTTTAGGTTGGAAAGAACAAAGAGAAATTATTCAAGAGATTATAGGTGATATAAATGACGACAGTGTTATTAACTATAACGATAGTCTTATAGCTCTTAAAGGTAAATATGAGGACTCTGTAGATAACTATAGAACAAGAACTAAAGCGACAATTAAAAAGCTGAATGAACAAATTAAGCAAATACCATATAGGATTGATGAATGTAATAACAGCATAGTTGATGAAGATTTCAAAGCATTAGAAATTCAAAAAGGTAACTTAGAAAGAGAGATAACTGCAATTGATGACCAACTAGAAGATAACGGCAAAGGAAATCAAGTTTTAATAGAACATAAGCAACACTTATTTGATTTAAGACAGGAGTATCAAGAAAAGCTAAATCACGCCAAATTAGTTGCTAGAAATCCTTTAAATAGATTAGAAAAGGAACTTCAAGATTGTAAAAATAAAGTTAGAGAATTTAATTATGAAATAGATTCTAAAGAAAGAGAACAAAGAAACTTAGAAAATAATATAAGAGATATTGCAAAGTTAATAAAAAATTATGAAATAAAAGTTGCAGAACTAAGAACGGAGTATACACAAATTGATAATGAAGTTTTTAAACTTGATTCAAGAGCAACAGTTTGTCCTACCTGCAATAGAGAGTTAGAAAATTCAGAAGAAATCGTTAAAGATTTAAAAGAAAAATTTAACTTAAGAAAAGCTAAAAATAAAGAAGATATAGTATCTAAAGGTAACTTATTTAATGAAAGAATAAAAGAAAATGAAAATTCTATTGGAGAAATTAAAGCTAAGTTATGGGATATAAAACATGATTTAGAAGAATTAAATTCAAATAAGTTAGTCGCAGAGCAGGAAGCTAAAAATATAGAAGATAAGATAAATAATTTTAAATTAGATGATAATTTAGACTTTGAAGGCAAGGAACAATTAGAACGTGAAATTAAGGCTACAGAAGAGGATATAAGTAACTTTAAATTAGAGAGCAATTTTGAACTAAAAGAAAATAAAAGAAAACTTCAATGTGATTTAGAACAAGTTAATAAGCTTTTAGTTGCAAAAGATAATAATAAAAAACTAAAAGAAAGAATTAAGGATCTTGGAGAAGAGGAAAGAGATTTAAGCAATAAAGTTGCAGAACTTGAAGGTCAATTATTCTTATGCGAAGAGTTTGTAAGAACTAAAGTAGAACTTTCAGAAGGATTAATAAACAAGAAATTCAAAACATTAAAATTCAAGCTATTCAATGAACTAATCAATGGTGGATTAGAAGAAACTTGCGAAATTCTTGTAGAGGGAGTTCCTTATAGTAATGCAAATACAGCTTCACAAATAAATGCAGGATTAGAGGTTATAAATACTCTAAGTAATCATTACAACGTAATAGCACCTATTTTTATTGATAATAGAGAAGCAGTAAATGAAATTATAAAAACTGATAATCAAATAATTAACTTAATAGTTAGCAATGACAAAGAATTAAAAGTTGAGGTAGAAGAATAATTAGTAATTTAGCAAAGGTTAGAACCTTATTAGAAACTATAAGAATAATAGCACCTCATTTAAATGATAATGAAATTACTGCAATAGGATTAATTTTAAATAGTGCTATTGAAAGAATGGAAAAAGAAAGCGAGGAAAATTAATTGAGCGTTAGATATATAGTCCAAAATGATAGCATGAAACCATCATATGATTGGTGTCATATATGTTCATTCGCAACTTTAGAAGATGCAAAAAAATTCATAGAAAAAGAAAAGAAAATTAATCCAAAAATAAAATATAGAATACTTAAGCAAACTACAGAAACGATAGAAAGTGAAGAGTAATGGCTGATTTAGGAAGGATAAGATTTATACAGAAATCACTAAATAATATAGCACCAGTAATGAGTGATGATGAATTATATATTTTAGAATCACTTCTGTTAGTAATTACAAGAAGAATAATAAAAAGAAATTATGAAAGTGAGGATTAAAAAATGTCAGAGAATAAACAATTACAAACTAAACAAGAAAAGAGTATATCAGATAGTGTACTATCAAGAATTAAAGAATTTGAACAAAGTGGAGATATAGCTTTTCCACCAAATTATAACTATGCAAATGCTTTAAAGTCAGCTCAACTTATACTAGCTGAAACAGTTGATAGAAATAAAGTTCCAGTATTACAAAGTTGTTCTAAAGCTAGTATATGTAATGCATTATTAGATATGACAATACAAGGATTAAGTCCAGCTAAAAAGCAATGTTACTTTGTTCCTTATGGTGGTAAATTACAGCTTATGAAAAGCTACTTAGGCAATATAGCAGCTACTAAAAGACTTAAAGGTGTTAAAGATGTATTTGCAAATGTAATTTATAAAGGTGATGAATTTGAGTACAAGCTTAATTTAGATACAGGATTAATTGAGATTGTTAAGCATGAACAAAAATTTGAGAATATCGGAAATGATATTTTAGGAGCTTATGCAGTAGTTGTTAGAGAAAACGCCCCAAATTATGTTGAAGTAATGAATATGAAACAAATTCAAAATGCTTGGAATCAAGGCACAGCATACAAAACTGGAAAATCAACTGCACATAATAATTTCAAAGATGAAATGGTAAAGAAAACAGTAATAAACAGAGCTTGTAAGAGATTTGTTAATACATCAGACGATTCAGACACATTAATTGAAAGTATAAATAGAACTAATGAATATAGAGAAGAGGATATTGTTGAAGCTACTCACGAAGAAGTTAAGGAAGAAATAAAGGAAAATGCTAATACAGTAGCTTTAGACTTAGAAGAAGATACACCAGTTGTAAATGCAGAAGTTGTAGAAGTAGATGAAGTACAAGAGGTTCAAGAAACTTTAGAACAAGCTAAAAAAGATGCAGATGTTCCATTTTAAGGGGTGAGTATTTTGGTAAAAACTTATTTTGATGATGAAGGATATGAATATACAGCATCTAATCATAGGTTAAGATATAATCCGGAATTACATGAAAATAACGGAAAAAGATGGACAGATGAAGAATTACAATATCTTTGCCAAATGAGACCAACAATGAAATACAAAGATTTAAGTCTTGCATTAGGTAGAACTCAAGGAGTTTGTGCCAGTAAATATTACTATATCAAGAAAGCTGGATTAGTAGATTATTATAAAAACATTAATTTAGAAGGTGAAGAATGATTAAGGTATTAGCTACAGGATCTAAAGGAAATTCTTATATAGTTCAAGCAGGGGAAGAAATTCTTCTCCTTGAACTTGGAATAAACTTTAAAGAAGTCCTAAAAGGCTTAAAATTCAATTTAAATAACGTAGTAGGGTGTTTGGTTTCGCACGTTCATAAAGACCATTCTAAAGGCATAAAACAAGCTTTAAAGCATAGTTTAAATGTTTATTGTAATGAAGATGTTGCAAATAGTGTAACTACTGATAAGAGAAGAATAAAAGTTATAGAGCCATTAAAGAAATTTAAAGTTGGTGGATTCACAATATTACCTTTTGATTGCCAACATACAAACAATGACGGGAGTGTTTGTCCTAATTTAGGGTTTCTAATAAGTCATAAGGCTCTAGGAAAGGTTTTATTTGCAACAGACACTTATTACCTTAAGTATACGTTTAAAGGCTTAGAACACGTTTTAATTGAGTGTAATTACAGTGAAAGAGATTTAAATATGATTCCACCTGAAAGAGTTAGAACATTAAGTAGTCATATGAGTTTAGAAATTTTAAAAGAAACTCTTAAAAGTTGGGACTTAAGCAATACAAAAGATATTACATTAATCCATTTAAGTGGAGAATATGGAGATCCAAATTATTTCAAAGAAGAAATTCAAAAAGCTACTGGATGCATTGTTAATGTAGCAGGTACAGGAGTAAAAATATGAGGAAAAGGAAGAGTTGAAAATGGAAAATTGGGAAGTTCAAGAAATGAAAGATGATTTGTCTATTTTAGAATATGAGATGGAAGGAACGAGAGAGTGTGAGTTGCTAAAAAAAGCATGTAACTATATTAATGATTTAGAAAAAATGCTAGTTGAAACAGCAAAAGATGAAGATAGAGCCATAAAGTTATTAAAAGAAAGTGGCTATATAGTAACAAAACTAACACCAAGACAGTTAAATGATATGAAGAAATGTGAAGAGTGCAGTTGTAATGATGAAGAAATGGAATGTGCATATTGTTCTTGTAGTGTATGTATAGCACAATGATTTGTAATACAAAAACGGAGGAATTATCTATGAAGAATCTTGAGAATATAAATTGTTTGTATACAAAAGAAGTTGTATGTCCTTATTGTGGAAATGAGTTTACTGATAGTTGGGAATTGGATGATTCAGAAGATGAAATATATTGTGATGACTGTGATAATACTTTCGCTATGGAACGACATATTGAAGTAACTTATTGCAGTTATAAGAAAAAAGAAGAAGGGGTGCTAAAAGATGATTAAAGTAAGTATATATCCAAATGAAAAAGAAAATGAAGGTTGTGAAACCACAATAGAAAAAGATGGAGTTGAAATGAAACTGAATACAAAAGAAACAAAAGAGTTATATAGCTCTTTAAGTTTAGCAGCAAGTTTTGAATTTGAACTTCCATTCTAGGAGGTGAAGGAATGGCACAAAGAAGAATGTTTGCAAAAACAATAATAGATTCAGATGCTTTTTTAGATATGCCATTAAGTACTCAAGCATTATATTTTCACTTGAGTATGAGGGCTGATGATGATGGATTTTTAAATAACGCAAAAAAAATCTCGAGAATGATAGGAGCATCAAAAAATGATTTTGATTTACTTCTTATGAAGAATTTTATAATTCCTTTTGAAAATGGAATATGTGTTATTAAACATTGGAGAATACACAATTATATTAGAAATGATAGATATAAGCCTACAGTTTATCAAGAAGAATTGAATAAATTGGTAGTTAAAGATAATAAAGCATATTCATTTGAAGCTAAATTAATAGAAGATAATAATGAAACAGAAGAACTCGAAACACCTGAAGATATAAGGGATAACGAGGGTGGTATACCAAATGTACACCAAATGGAAACCCAGGTTAGGTTAGGTAAGGATAGGTTAGAGTTAGGTAAGGATAGGTTAGGTAAGGTTAATAATAGTATATCTAAAGATATACTTGTACCAAAAAGTTTGGTACCTATAGCTAATGCATGGAACTCTTTAAACTTATCTAAGATAAAAAGCATTAAGGACAATAGATTAAAAATGCTTAATGCAAGAATTAAGGAATATGGAATTGAAACAGTTATAGAAACTATTAAAAGCATAGAAAAGAGCAGTTTTCTTAAAGGACAAAATAATAGGAATTGGATTATAACATTCAATTGGCTTATTAAACCTAATAACTTTACAAAAGTTTTAGAAGGTAACTATTTAGATAAAGAAGGTGAAAGTAATGCAGGAAATCCTAGAGAGGTTAATGAATCAAGCCAAACTAAAAAGCCAGACTTCTCATGTTTCGAGTAATTATAAATGTGCTAAGTGCAAAGATACAACTTGGATTCAAGGCAAAAATGGATTGAAAAGATGTGAGTGCTATGAAATAGATCTAGCAAATAGACTTTGGGAAAACTTTGGTGTAGCTACTGAAGATATAAAACCTTTAAGGGATTATGAACCTTGGAATGAAATAACTACTAAAGCTAGAAAAATCGCAGTAGATTATATAACTTCTTTTGATTCTATAAAAAATGATAGAGAAAATGGTTTCTGCCTTATGGGACAACCAGGAGCAGGAAAGACTCACATAGTTACTGCTGTAGGTAAGGCTTTAATAGATAAAAGAATACCAGTTGTTTATATGCCTTATTTAGAAGTGATGAGAGAGCTTAAAGCTTGTAGCATGGATGAAGAGTATTACAACAAGAAAATAGATAAATACAAAAGAGCAAAGGTCTTAATAATTGATGATTTATTCAAAGATAAAGTTAAAAAAGGAAAACTAATTGGAGAATTAAGGGAAGCAGATTTAAAACATATATATCCAATATTGAATTATAGGTACTTAAACTATCTTCCAACGCTAATAAGCACAGAATGTACTCCAATGATGTTACTAGACTTAGACGAAGCACTTGGAGGGCGAATACTAGAATGTTGTGGGAAAAGATTTGGAATAACATTTAAAGGTGATTGCAACTACAGACTTAAAAAGTTTATGGAGTGATAGAAAATGTATTGTAATAAATGCAAATTTTTAAAAAAAGATACAAGCAAATTATTTAATGGCATTAGTATTTCATGTAGCAAATATAAATATCATTTTGGTTTTGCTACTAAGGTTAATAAAATAAGGACACCTAATTGGTGTAAGGAAGTGAAAAAGGATGAGTAATGCATTGGAAGTTAAAACAATGAATAGGCAACAAAGGAGAGCTTATCAGAAAACTATTGATTGGGTTAACAACTTAAGTAAGGACAAACAAGAAATAATAGATAGAGTTGTTAGGGAAAGAGCAGCTGCTATGAACCTTGCTGAAATGGTTAATTTTCAAATGTCATTTTCAGCAGCTTTAATAACATTACATGAAGATAAATTCACAATGAATGATATTCAAGAATTAGTAGTATTAGCTAATAAATATGCTGATGATAGAGAATATATAAGAAAATACGGAAAGGATTGGATGATTATGTTTGAAAAGCAAAGAGAAGAAATGAAAAAGGAAATGAAAAAACTTTATGAAAGTGGAACTAAATCACAAAATGCAATGGTTAAAGCTATAAAGGCAGAAAAGAAATTTAAGGATATAGCTCAAAAAGATATAGTAGTAGTATTTAAAGAACTTAAAGATGAATTAGCAGGAGTCAAGATTAAAGATATGAATGAAAGTAGAAAAGATGTTGAAGATGCTTTAGCTTATATATTTGATGATAATAAAGAAGATGAAAATTTGGAACATAAGGACATACCAAAAAATATAGAAATTGGAGATAAAGCAATAGTTCTTGATAAAGAAGAAAATAAGGAGGTAAAGAAAATGAGTAAATTAAAGATTATTAAAAAAGAATTAGAGATAGAAGGTGAATACGGAATTTATAAGGTTAAAGATAATACAGTTATAAGCCCAAATGGTAAAGAGTTTAAAAGTGTAGAAGAAATAGGAAAATATGAAAAAGAAAAGATAGCAGAATTTGCTAGAACAATGACAGAATTAAAAGATGTTTTGCAATACGTTTAAAATTAATTTTAAGAGGTTTAAATATTAAATAGTGTAATTACATTACTTTAATATAAAAATCGTTGTACAAGCTAAAAATAAAAGAATTAACAATGTATATGATTAAGGAGTGGTTATTATCAATAAAGTAATTTTAATAGGACGATTAACTAAAGATCCTGAATTGAGATTTGCAGCAGGAAGTGGAAACGGAGTTTGTAAGTTTACAATAGCAGTAAATAGGCAATTTAAAAAGAATGAAGCTGACTTTATAAATTGTGTAGCATTTGGGAAACAAGCTGAAACAATAGCACAGTATATGCTAAAAGGAAGTCAAATAGCTCTTACAGGACATATTCAAACTGGCAGTTATGATACACAAGATGGAACAAAGAGATATACAACAGATGTGCTATTAGAAAGTTTTGAATTCGTTGGTGGAGGAAATAAAAATCAAAACAATAATACAGGTGGAGGATTCAATCAAGCTAGTTTTGATGATGGAATGACACCAGTTGATGATGGGGATTTACCATTTTAGAAGGAGAGAAAATTATGAAAAAGTGTTTTGGTAACTTTATGAATTATCCAACGTGTGAAGGTCATAATGATTGTAAATATCAAGATGAATGTTTAGTTAAAACTAACAAAGAAAAAGGCAAATGCGATTGTCCTTACAAGGCTAGTTGCCATACTTGGCGACAAAAATTGCAAGTTGAATTTAGAGAAAAAAGTGGAGAAGGATTAGAAAGTTGTCCATTTTATATATTACTAGAACCTATGTATGAGGAAAGGGAGAAAGAAAATGGAATATATTAATGATATAAACATAAATGATGCTGTAATTCATGTTTTAGATGCAAATGGTGGAGAACCTATTTTAAATGAGTATTACTTAGATTTGAATGAAGAAGCTTATAAATTTATATACAAGCATATAGAAAAATGCTTAAAAAATGATGATTTAAAATATGCTAAATTCAATGAGGAAAGAAGCATTGTAAAAGAGGTAACACAAGACTTTTTAAATGGAATAGATAATAATTTACTAGGACTTTCAAAAGAACTTGCAAGACAAATGTTTGCAATAATGAATGGAAATACAAATATTCCATCATGTGATTTAATTGTGGCATCTATAGTAACAGATAAAGGACCAATGATTGCAATATTAAAAATGGATTATATAAAAAATTTCACACACAAAGTTGATTTTATAGATAACAAGATAGGCATAGGAATAATACCTCAATCAGCAGGATTACCAGGTAGTTCCCAAAAGATAAGTAAAGCAGCATTTATAAAACCGATAAGAAAAGATGAAAAATATAATCTTATGGTTCTTGATACTCAAAAGAAAAGCAAAAACGAAGATGAATATGGTGCTAATTACTTTATAAACAATTTCTTAGGTTGTTCATTAATAATAAATGAAAGAGATAATACAAAAGCATTTTTAAAAGCTAGTGAAAATTGGGTAAGAGGATATTTAAGTGATAGTCCGGACCAAGCAACAAATATTAGAGATAAAATAAGAACTGCTCTTAAAGAAGATGAAGCAATTAATGTAGAAGGTTTTATTGAAAGTAATATTCCTAAAGATATGCAAGAAAATTTTAAAATGACAATTTTAAAGAATGTTGAAGATGAATTTGAAATTGATAAAACATACGTTGAAAAGAAATTAAAACGAATAAGACTAAAAGCTGATACAGATATTGATATTTATATTGATGATGATTCTTATGATGATAAAGATAAGTTTGAAATAATCAGTAATGGTGATGGAAGTATAAATATAGTCTTAAAGAATATTAAGAGTTTAATTGAAAAGTAGAGATAAAGATGAAAGAAATAGATATTTAATTAACTAAATATGAGAGTGAATTGAGTTATAGTTATAACCTTTCATTCTCATATGAAAATCAATTGATAAGAAAGGAAAAGTATGAAAAATAAGTTTAATCCAGTTGATGGTAAAAGATATATAGTTCAGTTTATTAAAAATTTTAAAGGCAATTTAGTGTGTAAGCCTTTTAGAAAATATAATTTGGTTGAAGTAGTGTATTTTGGTAAAACATTTTATAGGAAAAATCCAGTATATGCACATTATACAAAGTACGGATTACATTTTATTAATCCAGAATATGTGAAGATTTATAAGGAGTTGTAATTATGATAAAAATTAATAACTTTAAGGATTTTCTTAATTATTCTGATAGATTACCTATATCGGTCTTAGAAGATATAGATAAAAGAATAGGTGATTGGTTAGCTACTGGTGGTACTTTAGAAGATGATTATATTAAACAACAATTTAAATATGCAGAAAGAGTTTTAAATAGAGGGTGATTGTATGTTAAGAACAGAAATTATAACAGCGGAAGAAAGAAAAACAGATGTTTTAAAGGCTTTAGAACTTGAAGAATATAAGATTGAAGAAGAATCTAAGTTTTTGCTTAAAAATAATGTTAAGTGTGATTTGGTAGTTGGAAAGTTATTAGGAATTAAAGGAGCAATAGAAATTGTTAAAGATTTAATAAGAGAAGAAAATGCGAGAAGGTGAAATGATGTTAAAGAAAGGAATTAACATAAAGATATTAAAGAAAAGTACAAAAGGTGATACACCGTTATTTGGGAAGATTATAGGAATATATAAAAACTATATGGTGGTTAATGTTATGGATAAAGATCGTAAAAAATATCTATGGAATGAGTGTTTTAATGTTGCAGATATAATAGATCCTTATGCACTAGAATTTTTAATAAAAAAAGATAAAGTTTGGACTAATGTAACAAAGGATATGATACCTAAAGTTATGTTAGGAGATAGGAATATTAGAAATATAAATGATTTTAAGATGAGTTAAGTTTGTAATATGAGAAAAATGATAAGGAGTTTAGCTTATGGAATGGTGGTTACTTAAGAATAAAATAAAAGAAAAGCTAGATATAGAAAATAGATTATATAGATGTGAATATTGCGGAGTTTATTCAATTAAAGCAGATACTTATTTTTTATTTGGTAAAAGTTTTTGTTGTAAAGATTGTAGAACTAGATGGGAAAATGAAGTATCAAAGTAATTCACAATACCATAAAAATATAAATTTAAAGGGGATAGAATATGGAAATGGTTGAAATTAGAATTCCAGAATGGAGAGAGGAAACAGGAAAGTGTTTGAATTGTGGTAAAGAAACACCTTTTTATGATGAAGGTTACTTTTGTACTTATGAGTGTCGTAAGGAATATGAGGAAAGATTGAAAAACATGAAAGAAAAATATCCAAGAATAGTATTTGCGTATGCTATATTGCTTGATAATAAAATTGAAAATTGGTATGTAGGAACAACTAATAGAAGTAATATAAAAGAATTTAATGGTTGTTGGAAAGTAAATAGATTGAATGAATATAGATTAGAAAAGAAGTGCTATATATGTGCTAATAGAGAGGAATATAATAAGGTTTTTGAAGAATTAGCACCAAAATGGTTTAAGACTTGGGAACATGCTGATGATTATAGTTTTATTAGAGCGTATTAATTCGTAATTTGAGGAAGGTGTGAAGGAAAATGAGTATTAGATATATGGTTCAAAATGATAGCATGAAACCATCATATAATTGGTGTTATATGTGTTCATTTGCAACTTTAGAAGATGCGAAAAAATTCATAGAAAAAGAAAAGAAGATTAATTCTAAAGCTAAATATAGAATAGTTAAGGAAACTACAAAAGTAGAAGGTATATTATGATAGGAGCTCAAATAAGTATATTTGATAAACCAAAAATAAAGTTACTGGAGGATTGGATAAGGCTCCATCCTCTATTAACTAAAAATAGTGTACATGAGGTTTTCTTAGAGAAAGAGGATAGTTATATTGTGTTAATAGATAAAACATTCTATGGAGTTTATAAGAGAGATACAGAGAGGTGTTAGTGATTGAAGAGCAGAGTATTTTTAATGTTATTAGCATTTACTATTATATTTACAATTAATACTACTACAGTATTTGCGAAAGGTTCAGCACATGCTAGTTCACATTCAAGCTCACATACAAGTTCTAGAAGTTTTAGTGGAACTAAGGTAAATTCAAGATTTAATACTACATCTAGATATTCTAGTAATAGAAATACAATGAGTAATAGAGTTAAAACATCAGCCTATAGTAATTCTAAATTTAAAACAAATAGTACTTTTAAGAGTAATAAAAGCAAAATAGTAAATAGCAGTAGTAATACTTATTCAAAAAGCAAATATATTAAATTTAATAGTAAAGCAAAATATGATTATAAAATTTACAAATATAGTTCAAATAATGAATTTTTTTATTTGATGCCTATAATAACTAATAATAATCAAATAGTTTATTATAGCTCAAGTCAAGATAAGGAAAAAAGAAAAATAATAAATTTTAACGATAGAAATTTACCAAAAGGTAAGTTTAAGATTGTAACAGTAAGTTTATAAGGAGAGATTAATATGAGAAAAAATATAAAAATTTTAGGATTAATAACAATAATAATAATGTCAACCTTAGGATTAGCAGGTTGTTCAGAATCAGAATCAACAAATGGATATAGTGCGTATTTGTTTTTCAATGGACAGTATATAAAGTATGATAATATCCAAAAATATTCTACTAGTGAAGATGGAAAAGTAAGTTTTAAAATGGAAAATGGTAAAGAAATAGAAATATATTCTCCTGGTAATGTAACAGTAGTTACTAAAGGAGCTATACCTGAACCAAAAGAAGAAAAATAAAGCTAATAACTGGCTAGGTTAAATTTAAAAATGAAAGGATGTGATGTACCCTCATCACATGCATAATACCGATTTGTACAGACTTAGCCAGTTTATTATAAATGAGGTGAAATAAATGAGAGAGATTAAGTTTAGAATTTGGGACAAAACATCAAATCACATGTTATATCAAGATGATTTTGAAAGAGTTGAGATAGATACTAAAAATAAAATAGTTATTACAATAGCTGATGTAGAAATCAATAAATCACATTATGCACTAGATTATGAAGATGGAATAGAAGCGGAAATAATGCAATATACAGGTTTGAAAGATGAGCATGGCAAGGAAATTTATGAGGGAGATATATTGCGTTGTAAATGTAAGAAAAGGGGATATGAGTATTTCAAAAAGGACGAGGAAATATTTGAATATAAAAATAATCTTATAGAATGGTGGCAATCAAGCTGTAATTTAGGATATAGACTTAGAAACGCTAAAGGTAACACAATGATGATAAAGCCTAGTTGCTTAAAGGCTATGGAAGTTGAAGTAATAGGAAATATATATGAAAATCCAGAGTTATTAGAAGTGGAGGAATAGAAGAATGGATAAAATAATTAAGGTACCTTTTTGTTATAAAGCATGGGGCTTAGCTGAGGATGAAGAAGGAAATAAGGATTATGGTTATATAAAAATAACTATAGATGCCAAGAAAAAGCCAAGTGATGAAGAATATGAAAAGCTTCATAAAGCTTGTGTAAAACTATTACCAATTAAAGAAAATATCGAATTAATAGATATTCAAGAATATTTAGATAATACATATTGTGATGTAGATGAATTAGATTTATTGCTTAATTATTAGCATATTGCTGACGTTAGGAAAATGGTAGAAGGTGATTATATGATAGATGGACAAACAAGTATATTTGATAATGATCTTGATATTAAGGAAGTAAAAGTTGAAGAAAAAATTAATATAGTTAGTGGATCCAAAAAGAAAAAGTTGAATTTAAATGATGAAGAAAAAGAGTTCCTTATAAATTTTCTAAATTACTATAGTAGCAATTTAATAAAATGGCATGTTAGTGAAGAAAACCAAGATACAGTTAGGGATTTTATAAATAATATAAAATTAAAACTTGGAGATATACTTCTTAATAAATTTAACATTGAAGCTAAGAATAGTGTAAATGATGTTAAAGAATTAATTAAAGATTTTTATAAATGTAGGTGATGAATATGGATAAGTTTTTGTTTGATAAGACAGAGGAAGAAATAAAGATATATTTTAAATATAAAAAACAAATAATATATTTAAAAAATCAAATAGAAAGTTTAGAAAGAAGATTAAATAAAATAGAAGATGATATAAAGAACGCTAATTTTACTATAGATTATTATCAAAATGGAGTTGGAATAACAGAAAGAGTACAAACATCACCTAATGGTAGTAGCTTTGCAGAAGAGCAAATATGTAAAGAAATAACTAAGTTAGAAAAAGAACATCTTATAATCAGTAAAAAAATATTTAGAAAAAAATTTGAAATAAGAGAAAAAGAAAACTATATAGAAAATATGGAAGGTAATTTAAAGACTTTAGATGAAGAAGATAGAAGATATATAGAACTAAAATATTGTGATAAAAAAAGTGTATTACAAATAGCGAGAAGTTTAAATATGGCTCAAGCTACAGCTTACAGAAAGGGAGAAGAAGTTATTGAAATAATTGCAGAATATAAAAATACGTTAATGTTCAGAAAAAAGGCTTAAAATGATAAACATTTGATAAAAAGATGATAAATTATAAGTGAAAATATATGAGATAATAAATATGGTCGATGGTTAAAGTTTTTCTTGAAAACCTCCTTATGTAAGAAGCATCAGCAGGGATTAAGTTCCCTGCAACATGGAAGGAATAGTATTATGAATGTGCAAATCATTCACCTTCCTCTCATAAATTTCAATACCCTTTTAACCCATAGGTAGGATTAAGTTCCTACCATTAAGGAGATATAGCTTAAGTAAAGCATAGACTTTCATTCTAAGATAAAGGTTCAAGTCCTTTTATCTCTATTATTATTCTTCATAAGAACTATTTGAGTGCTTTTTTGCAAATTGAAAGGAGTAATATATTTGAAAGAATCTAAAGTTATTGAGGAATTAAAAAAATATAATAGATTAAAAAATAGAACAATTCCTAATATATTAAATAAATTAGAAGTAATAAATTATGAATTAGAAGGTGTAAGCGGTATGGAATATTCTGATATGCCAAGCCCAACTGGTTGTAAAAAAGAATCTTATAAAAAAGAAAAGTTAATTGATGAAAAAACAGTATTAGAAAACAAATTAAAAGTTCATAAAGCTTTTGTTAAATATATAGAAACTGCCTTAAGTAAATTAGATCCTATTGCTAAAAAAATATTAGTTGAATGTTTTGCCAAAGATAAATTTGAAAAATTAAACAATGAAAATTTATGTAGTGATTTAAATATTTCACTATCTACATTATATAGAGAAAGAAAAAAAGTTATTAAAATATTTTCTAAAGACTTATATTAAAAAATGATTCCTTAAAATTAAGGAATCATTTTTATATTTATCTTTTTATAGAAAGTTTATTTAATGGAGAGCTGATTATATTCTCTAAAATATCTTTTGGAGTTAACTTTTCTTCAATAAATTTTTCTATAGCTAAATCCCTCCATGTTAAATCACCTTCTTCAACAAAAACATTCAATAATTCTCTAATTATAACAAAAATTTTATTAGCAAATTTTTTTACGGTTTCTAAATTTAAATAAAATAAATCACTTGAAACAGAAACAGCGTCTTTGTGAATAAAATTTGAATTAGTTACAAACACTGTAACCATAGTTTTTATATTATTAACTCTAGGTATATTGTGTTTTAACCATTCTTCATGAGTTTTTGCTTCTCTAATCATTTCTAAATCAAGCGGCTTATTAGAACTAGTTAATTTTTTGCTCTCTGAAATTATACATAACTCATTCCCCAAAATCCAATAAGAATCAGGTGCTCCATTAGACTTATTATTATAAGATTCAAAGCCTATTAATTCACCAAGTAATTTTAACCCTTCTTCAACGTTTGTTCCTTCACCATCTAATAACATAAGTATTTTATTTGTTAAACTTTCAAACTTATTTCTATTTGTTATTTTATGAGCTAAAGTATTTTCCAATACTTCTACAAGACAACTAATTAGTTGTGTATCTATATGCGTAGAAGAAGAATTTTCGTTAATTTTTAAATTTTTGAACCAAGTAATATTTGAATTACATGTTATAGCTGCATTAATATATCTATTTTTTATAGTATTAAAATCAAATATCCCATCATGATCAGCCATTATACAATTACAAGCGGCAAAATAATTCCATAACCCTCTATAACCAGCTAAACTATTCCCATTTATTAAACTTAAAATTTTATCACATTCGTCAATAGCTTTTTTATAATCCTTTTTCCAAAGAGCATACTGATATTTTACTTCATGAGAAGCAGCTTTCTTTAGTTTTTCATAATCTTGATTTTTAGATTGAATTTTTTCACTTCTTTCATTAATTATAACTGATTCTACATCATCCCATTCATCTGAGTGTTCTAAGAATGTATCAAAGTTTTCTATGAAATCATTTATTGAATCTGATTCAATAGATTGATCGAACCCAAATGAAATTTCAGCTTGCAATTCAGGATGGAGTAGTTTTAATTTTTTTATGCTAGTTAATTCTTTTAACAATTCATCTCCAATAATACAAACAGCAGAATAATCAGTCATGCCACGAGTACATCTTCCAATAGCTTGTGTTAATCTAGTTTTTATTCTTTCATTAAATAATATTGAAGTTGCTAATCGAGTTATCAAAAACCTTTCTTGCAAATTTACTGTTTTAGGAAATCCTATAATAAATTCTAATCTACATTCATCATTTTCGAAGTCTATGCCATCAAATCTATTTGCCAAAATTGCAATTCCTTCTCTATGTGTAAAATTTTCTTTTGAATCTGAAATATCAGAATTATTAAAAAAATTAACTTCATGAAAATCTTCTAACCTTTTTTTAATATTAGTTCCAATTCTAGTGTTTGGAACTAATATTAAAGACCTATCTACTTTTTTAATAAGACTATTCATTAATTCTAATGTTTCCTCATCTGTATATTTAGCAGTAGGAAACATAAAAAATCTTCTTCCTATACCCTGTTTATCCCAACCTGAAGGTACTGGAATAGTCTTTATATTAGACACTCCTATTGTTCTTTCAAGTTCTCCACTTTCCCCAAGTGTAGCTGACATATATATTCTTTGTTTAGCATTTGTAAATGGTTTAAATGTATTAGTTGGTGGGATATATGGTCTTATTAAAATGTTTTTGCAGTCTATATAAATATTACATGCATGTATATAATCTTTTATATTCACCCAACTATATAAAGAATCATCATCTAAACCTGAGTTTATAATTTCTACCAAATCATTCATTTTTTCAATCATATCTTTAATAGAAATTTTATCACTCCAACCTAAATCAGCATTATTTGAAGTAGAATTAATCATTTTATTATAAGATAATTCTCCGATAGACTCTTTGAATAACTCTACTATTTTTCTAAATAATACATTATTGTTATCAGAATTTATATTAACACTCCAAAATGAGGAAATATAATTTTCAGCTGAGTGGGCATCATCAAAAATTATTACATCGGGATCGTTAAAAAAAGTAGAATTATTAAAGAAACTACTATATGTAGTTACAGCTATACTCTTACATGAATTATATAAAGATTTATTAATTTGAGTATAGTCTTTAAATTTTCCTGTAAATGCTATTGTTTTTATTCCATATTTATCTTTTGATTGCTCTACAACCTGATTTACAAGTTGATTAGTAGGACATAAATATACTATTTTTTCTCCAAATTTAAGTCTTCTAAATTCTGCAATTAATAGTCCTATTAAGGTTTTTCCGCTACCTGTTGGTAGTTCTAAAGCTATATCTTTAGTATCAATATGATTATTAATGTAAGCATCAATCATGTTAGATTGATGATCTAATAATCCAGCTACTTTCCTATTTCGTAAATCTCCAAATAATTCTTGAGGACTTTTTATATTGCTTTTGTTTTTTTGTATATTCTTAAATGCCATATTACACCTCTGTTTGTAAAACTTTACTTTTATATTATCATAAAATTTCATTTAATAAAATAATATAGAGAATATTTTGCTAAAAAAAAGATAATTTGTTGAAAATGAAAAAGTACATATAGCTGTGATATAATTAAGCTAGAGATAAAAGCCAAGGGAACGAAAACCAAGGCTTTTATTTTTGCTATTTAGGGCTTAATAAAACAATCGGTGTTACTCCTACCAGGAACAGGAGTTTATTAAGCCTAAAGGGATTGCTTATCAGGGTGAAAGCAACAAAGCGACTAGGGGTGTGGAGAGGTCGCTATCATGGAGAATTACTCAAGTCAGGCTTAAGAGAGCTGATTGCTAATCAGCCAGTTGGTATTTAAATAATATCAAGCAAGGGTTCAAATCCCTTATTCTCCACCAGTCAAAATATTAATTCAAACATAGAGCATCTAGTTATTAATTAGCTAGGTGCTTATTTTATTATTAATAAATATATCAAGTGAGGTGAAATAGTAATGAGTAAAGTTAAAAGCAGAAAAGAAGTAATGTTAACTAAATGGGATAAAGATACAGGAGAAATGATATGTGCTTGTTTATTTAAAAATCCTATATGTAATAATCATAAACATTGTGAAGAACTAGAGATTATTATTAATCCTTATGATGATATAGAAATTGTTTGTAAAAATCATAGAGATAAATATAAAAGAATTAATCATAGAATGCATCAAATATAATTTACGTAAGTGTAAAATCGTAAATTAGGAAAGGAGATTATAATTATGGCTATTACTGATAAGCAAAGAGAGTTTGTAGATATCTATATAACTGGTGAAAAACTAACGGTTATAGCTAAGAAAATAGGGGTTACTAGACAGAGTTGTTATAACTGGTTGAATAATGATGAGGTTAAGAGTGAAATAGACAGGTGCTTAGCAGAAATAAAAACCCAAGCTGGGAAAAAGATGAGTAGTAAACTAGATAGCTACATAGACGAATTAGAGCGTATAGCATTTAAAGGCAAATCAGAAAAGGTTAGAGCTAGTTCACTGCAATACCTGGTGGATAGAGTACTTGGAAAGAGTACAACAAAGGCAGAGGGTGTAAGCAATGATGAGGAGGATAGTAGCAAAGTAGATATAGATAAAGAGTTAAAAGAAATAGATAATATAATAGATATTCGCAAGGTTAAGTAATGGGAAATAATAATATAATTCTAATGCATAAATGGTGAATAAATAAGTATATTAACGAATATTAATGCAAAATTATATGAATAATTGCATAAAGATTTTAGCGAAATTATTAATAAGTTAAATCTATTAGCCTTAATGCATTGATATTACTAGCTTTAGATATAATTAGATTGATATTATTTATATGCTTAAATATTCAACTAAACCTTTGTTTAGCGAAATAATTTATACGCTTAAATATATTCAAAAATATTAACTCTGGGAAATATTTTAATAAGGGTACACTTCTATTTTTAGACATCATAGAGGTGCTGCCGTGAGTTCTACAATTTTTTATAATAATTTTCAAACCTCGGAAAGGAGTCTTATAATATGTTGGATAATTTAAATATAATAATGTTTGACGGATTTGAATTTAAGAATGAAGAACAATATAGATTATATATTTTAAGGAAACATCTAACTAGATTAGTTGGCTCCGTTGAAAAGGCAAACAAAATCATCATAAAAAATAATAATAATCTTTGGGGTAAGAAAGGACTTGCATATTCTTTAGGAGAGAAGGATTTTGAATTCTTCTGTTTATATTATCTTCAAGATACATTTATCCCAAAACCTAATAATACAGCAAGAGAACTTTCAAATACACATTTTGAGTTATGGAAATCCGTACAAAAAATGTTTATAGAAGATGCTTTTGATAAATTGGAACTTATAGCTCCAAGAGGATGGGCCAAAACTACTGTATTAGATTTTGCATTAAGTATGTGGTTACATTGTTATAAGAAATCTGTTTATACATTAGTATGTGGTCGTACAGAGGGAGATTCAGAAGAGTTCTTAGCACAAGTAAAACAAAACTTCACTGAAAATAAATATATAATAGAAAGTTTTGGTGAACTTGTTGATTCAAAGAATTTTACTGTAAATAAATTAGAATTAGAGTTAACTAATAAAACAAAAGTTCAAGCTATTTCATCTACTTCATCAATGAGAGGTAAAAAGTATAGTGGCTCTAGACCATCTTGTATTATTGCAGATGACTATCAAGGTAAAGCAGATATTATTACTCAAGCTGCAAGAGATAAAAAGTTTAAAACATGGGAAGAAGATTCTAAGTATGCAGGTGATAAGGCTGTATATAGAAAAGGTAAAAAGATAAAACAAGCTACAAAATTTATTGTACTTGGAACAATTCTTCATTCAGATTGTTTTATGAGTAGGCTTCTTAAGAAAAATGAATATCATCATATAGAACATAGAGTTTGTAATTTTAATGTTGATGATTTTTTTAATGAAGGTCTTTGGTTAGATTTTAAAAATTTATATTTTGATAAAAATGCTGATGATCCTGTATCTAATGCTACGGAATTTTATTATCAGCATGAAAAAGAAATGCAATATGAAACTATATGGCCCGATAAGTTTGATTGCCTTTCTACTGCGATAGATTATTTTGAAAATCCAATAGCTTTTAAGCAAGAGTTACAAAATGATGCAAAGAACATAGGAGAAAAATGGTTTAAATCAATTAGACTTGAAAAAAGAGAAGAAATTGAAACACATACTTTTCTTAAAACAATGCTTTGTATGGACCCTGCATCAGGTGGAGGAAAGCGTAACGACTATTCTGCATTTTTAGTAGGTGGACTTGCTGATAATAGTTTTAAATATGCTAGATATGCTAAACTTGAAAAAATAAATGCAAGAATTGATTTTGATAAATATATAGATAAAGCAGTAAATTTATTAAAAGAGTATATAGATATAACTCATGTTTATATTGAAAAGAATACTTTCAATGGTGCTGATGCTAACCAATTAGAAAAAAGAATTAGAGAAGATGATGTTTTAAGATATAGAAATATAACTATAATAAATGAACATCAAAAAAAGAATAAAGATGATAAAATTGCGACTATTGTTTCAGATGTTAACGGTGGACGTATTATTTTTGCAAAAGAAGATGAAGAATTTACAGAGCAAATTTTAGAATTTATGGGACAAGATTTTAGTTTGCATGATGATGCCCCTGATGCTACAGCAGAATTTGCAAATAGAATTGATGAAATAGAAGTTGTTCAATCAGTAAAAATTTTAGATAGAAGATTATTAGGTTTATAAGGAGGTGGTTAAAATTGAGTGCAACTGATGATTTAATACAACAAATTATGATTGGAAAAGTAACGATTGATTTAAATAATTCACAGCATTTAGAAGTAGTCAAAAAAGTATATGATTTGTTTCAAGCTTCTACAGAAATTTATAATAAAATGTATGATTACTATAAAAGTAAAACAGATGCAACAGAAAATTATAAAATGATTACTGAAAGGTCTAATAGTGTTATTCACTTAAATTATATGAAAAAATTTATAAAGGAAGAAGTTTCATATAGTGTTGGTAAAGATATTGCTTATGAATCTATCTCAGGCAACAATCAATTTATAAAAGATATAAATTATACTATATCACATTGGAAATCAAGTCATAATTCGGACTTAATGAAATATCTATTGATATTCAGTGAGGACTATGAACTTTATTACATAGATAAAGATGGTAACTTTAGCAGTAAGATAATAAAACCAACAGAAGGATTTGCATTGAATGATGAATTTGGAAATGTAATTTTATTTATTCATTCATATAAACAAAAAATTACTGATAAACAGTTTATAGATGTTTATATAAATAATTTTATATATCATTTAAATGATAAGTATGAACAAGTAGTAGAGCCTACTAGACATATATTTGGGAAAGTACCAGTAAGTTGTGGAGAGTTAAGTTACGAGAAACAATTCGATACAATTTACAATGATATAAAAGGCTTACAAGATGCGTCTGAAACAAATTTAAGTGATATAAGTAATGAGATAAGTGATTTTAGAAATGCTTATCTTTTATTTTTAAATGCAAGTGTTAATAAAGAAGATATTCCTGATATGAAGAAAAAAGGAGTTATACAACTTCCTGGTGATAAATCAGATGCAAAATGGCTTATTAAAAATATAAATGATACGTTTATTAAAAATACATTAGCAACATTTGAAGATAAGATGTATCAATTAACTTGCCATATCAATGCAAATGAAAAAATGCAAAGTAATACTTCAAGCTTAGCATTAAGAGCTAGATTAAATGCAATGGAAAATAAGTGTAGCTTAAATCAAAATGCACATAAAGATATTATAAAAAATAGAATTTATTTTTTATGTGTATATTTAAGAGTTAAGTTTGGTAAGGAATATGATCCTAAAGATATTAATATAAAATATACTCCAAATATTCCACAAGATGATTTAATGACAGCTCAAATTTTATCACAAGTTCCAGATGAAACTATAAGCAAGGAAACTGGAAGAAGTTTATTCAGTTTTATTCCTAATGCTATTGTTGAAGGAGAAAAAGTTGCTAAAGAAATAAAAGAAGAAAATGACGAAACTGGTGATTTACATGTTGAAGATTAAAGGTATAGAAAAGCTAAGCGAAAATCAACGTTTTTTTGTTGAAAATTTCTTTGATGCAACTGAAAAACTATATAAAAAAGAAACTGAAGTATTTAAATTTGCCTTAGAATTGCAAGAAAAAAATGCAAAAGAAATCTTTGATATGATTTCTAAAGTAATGTTAAATTACGATATTGATAACACTTGTATGAACTTAGCACCTAAAGATATAAGAAAGCTAAAAAAAGAATTCTTTAAAAATATAGATAGTGTTTTTGCTGATGAATATAGAAGAGAAAACTCTACGTTAACAACAACTTTATTAGAAGTAGGCGAAAGTAAATATAATTACAGTGCCTATTTATTAGGTTTAGGAGTTAATTTTAATATAAAAAAAATTAGTGATACAAAATTAAATAAAATTCTAAAAAATACTATACAAGGTGAAACTTATAGTAATAGAATTTATAAAAATAAAGATAAAATTGCTAAAGAGCTTAAAAAAGAAATAAAAAGATTTTTAAATGGAGAAACAAACTGCAATAATATAAGCAAAATTTTAAATAAAAAATTTAAGATTAATAAAGATAATAGCTCAAGATTAATTTCAGACCAAGTTGCAAGAGTTCAAGATGAAATTAACGAACAATTTTTTAAAGATAATCCTGAATTTGAAGATTTACTTTATTGTGCTACTTTAGATAATCATACTTGTAGTGATTGTGCTGAACTTGATGGAAGAACATATAAAAAGAGTGATGATAGTAGACCAAGCTTACCTAAACACGTTAGATGTAGATGTACTTATATTTTAATACCTAGTGAAGATTATAGACCTAAACGTAGGATTAACAATATAAATAATGAAACAATAGATTATAAGACTTTTAATGAGTGGAAGGAAGATAATTAATATGAGTTTTAGAAAGGCTAAATGTGAAAATTGAAAAAATTAAGTTTAGAAAAACCTAATGGTATTATAAATGCAGATTTTATAAGTGCTAAAATACATTTAAATGTTTATATAGTAGAAAGAAAAGATGATTTTGATTGGGATGAATATAAAGAACAAACTATAGTAGCAGAATCGGAAAAAAGAGCAATAGAACTTGCTAATAGAGAATATGGGGAGTGGCAAGTTAAAAAGAGTGTAGATTTAACAAAAGAACAAGTATTAACAAAAGCTTTTAATGCTGGATAAAACGCTTACTTTTATTATGTATAAAATAAGATGTGCTCAAATTTGAGCACATCTTATTTATTAGCTTCGTTTTTTTCGATGTTATCTAATATAGTATTAAAAAATTTACAAACATCTTTAGCAGTATCCTCAGCATTATCAGTACGAGTAATCAAACCATTTTGAATAGCTAATGAAGTTAAATCTTTAGCTAGATTACTTTTATAATTATCATTAAATTTCATAAAAACACCCCCTTTTTATATATTTTACCATAATTTACAAAATAAACATAGTGTAAATTTGCCCTAAATAAGGCGTAAAACTGTTTAAAATATATGTTTCTAGTTCTTAGGAGTTAGAAGGACAAGGAGGAAAGAAAATGTTAAAGAAAGAGATTTTAGAATTAATAAAAAATATTGATGATGAAGGTTCAGTTGATGAAGTTTTATCTCAAAACGAGTTAGGTAAATCACTTATACAAAGTGGTTTAACTTTAGATGCATTTAAAGGGAAAATGAAAGATAAAGATTTTAAGGCGTTTATGGATAGTGAAAAAGATAAATACTTCCAAAAGGCTTTAGAAACTTGGAAAACAAATAATTTAGAGAAGGAATTTGAACCTTGGATACAAGAAAAATATCCTGATTTAGTTACAGATCCAACTCAAAAGAAATTATTAGAGTTAGAAAAGGAACTAGAAAAAGAAAGAAAAGCTAATGCTAAGAAAGATTTACTTACAGAAGCTATTAAATATGCTAATGAAAAGAAAATACCATCTAGTTTAGTTGAAAAATTCCTAGATGAAGATTTAGAAAAAACAAAAGCTAATTTAGATGGATTTATTGAATCTATAAATCCATGGATACAAGAACAAGTTGATACAAGACTTGGACAATCTTCATGGACTCCAGGAAGTAGTGGAAATGGAGCAACTAAAAGTATAGGGGAACAAATTGCTGAAGAACAAAATAATGCTACTAAAGTCGAAGGTCCAAATCCTTGGGCTTAATTTTTTATAAAAAAGGAGGAATACGTAAATGTATTTTAATGCAAAAACAAACACATTTGATAATGGAGTAGAAATAATGGCTACTTACAGAAATAGAGTTACATTCACTTGTACTGTTTCAGACTCATCTGTAGAAGTCAATGGAGAAGGTAAAAAGATAGTACCTAAAGGTTCACTTTTAGCAGCAGATGGGACTATTAAAAATGATGGTACAGTAATTGGTATCTTAGCCGAAGAGGTTGATGTAACTAACGGACCACAACCTGGTTCACTTATAGTAGAAGGTTATATTTTAAAAGATAGATTACCAGTAGCACCTGAAGAATTAGCAATAAAAGCATTATCAAAAATAACATTTAGATAGAAAGAAGGAAGTGAAATTATATGGCAAGAATAGACGATTTATTTAATACTAAGGAACTTTTAAATTATTACAGAAAAAAACAACAACCTGCTATGATTGGAGATACACTATTTCCACCTAGAAAAATTCAAGACATAAAATTTGATATGATCACTGGTGCAAATGGATTACCAGTTGCAGCAAGTATTCATGCTTTTGATACTGAAACTGAAATAGCTAGTAGAGAAGCATTACAAAAAGGTGCAGCTGATTTAGCGTTAATAAAAAGAAAAATAGCAATTGGAGAAAGAGAAATAATTGCTATAAATAATCCTCGTATGGATGCAGAGTTAAAAGCACTTGTAACTGAACTATATAAAGATGGAGATAAAATGGTTTCATCAGTTCAAACTAGAATTGAAGCAATGAGAATGGAATTATTATCTTCAGGTAAAATTGTTATAGATGAAAACGGAGTAGCAGTAACATTAGATTACAAAGTACCTAATAGTAATAGGAAATCTTTTAACTGGAGTGATTCAGCTACTGCTAAACCTTTAGAGGATATTCAAAAATTAGCAGAGGCTGTTGAAGTAACTTCAGGAACTAAACCTACTAGAATACTTACTTCTACTAAGATTTTAAATAAAATTTTAGCTTGCGAAAGCGTTAAAAAAGCAATTTGGGGTGTAAATTTCGATAGAGTAATAACTAAAAATGATCTAAATACATTATTAGAAACAATGGAATTACCTAAAATAGCTACTTATAATGCTAAGTATAAAGTTCAAGGTAAAAACGGCAAATATACAACTAAAAGATACTTCCCTGAAAATATTTTATCTATGTTCTCAGAAAATCAATTAGGAGAAACTATTTATGGACTTACAGCAGAAGAAATTGAACTAATTGGTTCTAAAAATATGGAAGTAGCTAAAATGGTTGGAAATATTTTTGTTGGAGTTGAAAAACAAGGAGATCCAGTTAAGAGATTTACTAAAGCGGTTGCAACAGCTTTACCTACTTTAGAAAATGGAAATGAATTAGGTATAGCTACTATTACTCTAGCATAGGTGAGAGAAATTCTCTCACCTTAATTGAGGTGGTTAAATGTTAATAAAAGACTTAATTGAATTAAATCCAAATACAGAAATTATTAAATTACAACTTTATCAAGATGTTGTTATAAACAAAATAAAAAATTATTTAAATTTAACAAATACATCAAATGATGTAATAATAAAAAATTACTTAACTGCAATTAAAGTTGGTGTATGTGATGAAATAGAAAGAAATAAGCATAAAAATATTAGGACTATGACTCAAGGGCAAAGAAGTATTACATACAGTAATAGTTCTGCAAGTTTAAGTAATGATGTTAAAGATTTATTGCCTAAACCTTTTGTAAAGTTAATGGGGTAATATTATGAACTGCTTTTATGATAAAACATTTTTTATAACAACTTTAATTGAAGAAAAGATTCATATGCAAGTAATCAAAAAATACGTTAAATCATATGGATTTGCTTGTGATATTCAACCAATAGATGAAAAAGCAATCAAATATGTATTTGGCGAAGATGTAAAATCAAGATTACAAATGTATTGTGATGAAAATTTAAATATTGATGATGTAATTATTTATAACAATAATTCTTATAGAATAGAGAAAAAAATACCATGGGATGATTATTATCTTTATGCTCTTATGGAATGGGATTGTGAGGTGTTAGATAATGATAATACATGATAATATACCTTTGGCAAAAGAAAAGTTTTTAAAGGCTTTAAGAGATTCAGCTAATGAAATAAAAATTACTGAAACTGCTAATATTCAAGTTAATACTCCAGTTGGTGATCCTAAAAGAAAAGATGAAACTCCTGGAGCATTAAGAAGAAGTATAGTAGGTCATTATAGAGTAAAAAATGAAGGGATTTTAAAAGTAGAAATAGGTTCTCCACTAGCTTATGCAAAAAAGGTTGAATTTCAAGATAAATCTTATTTAATAAGTACTTTTAAAGATGATGAAGAAGATATACAGGATATTATAAATAAACATATTCAAGGAGCTCAATTATAATGGTTAATCTTCAATATTATTATGATTTTTTACAATCGCTATTTCCTGATGCAATTGATTTAATCCCTGAAAATTTTAATTATAAAGATAATGATTATGCTTTAGAAGTTAATTTAGGAGATAACATAAAGGATAAAGTTTATCGTGATGATGTTTATTTGCAAATTAAAGTAGTAGGATCATTACAAAATAAATTCAAGATTTTAGATAAAGTTAAAAAAATAGATAAAATTTTAAATAATTATATTATGCCAAATGAATTTTGGATAATAAGAGAAAATGTTTATAACACAAATTTCGTAGATAAAGACAAATATATTTCTGTATTAATGTATACAATTAAAAGTTATAGATAGGAGGTTTCTTATGGAAGTTAAAAGTGCTAAAGAACTTAATTTAATATTAAGCGAAGCAAGTATTTACACTGGTGATTTTAGTAAATTAACAATTCAAAATACAGATGAATTTATTAAAACATTAGATCAATATTATTTAGGTATGACTAAAGATAAAGTTACAATAAGTGCAAAACCTAAAATTAGAAATATTAAAAATGCTGCTAAACAAGTAAAGGGATTTGAAACAATAGATGAATGGACAGTTAAAATTTCAGGGGATTTATTAGACTTTAATAAAAATTATTTAGATATAAGTTTATTTGAAAAATCTGAAACAAAATATGCATCTAAAATGGGATTGATTGATGTTACAGACTATAAAGATGTAATAGTCATAGGATATAATGATGAGAATAAGCCTGAAATAATTTTAGTTAGAAATTGTTTAAATAAAGAAGGTTTAAATCTTAGTGCAGTAGCAAAAGATGATAACACATTTAAATTAGATATAGAGAATGTATATGATAAATATACAGAGAATTCAGTTGAAATATATCCTACATTTGGTGCATTAGTAAGTGGAGTAGGAGCATAAAAGAGTAGTTAATAACTACTCTTTTTATTATTTAAGGAGGTTTTTAAAGTATGTTAAAAATAGAAGAAATAAATAATAAGGAAATTAAAGTTACAGGAAAACAAGCAGGAGAAATATTTAATTTTATTAAAAAATTAGGTCTTAAAGATGAATTTAAGAAAATGTTTAGTAATGAAGAAAAAATAACTCTAAATGTTAAATATAAAATCACTAATAAAGAGTATCAAGATGAAGTTCAAAAAATAGTTAATGAAAAAATTGGTGCTGAGGAATACAAAAAATTAAAAAGTAAAGAAAAAGAAAAATTCTTTATAGAAAATGCAACAAATGAATTAAAAGAAATAGAGAAGAAACTTATAGATTTAGAAACTAGATTAGGAGTTATGAATAATTCAGATGGTTTTGAAATATTATATTCTTTACTAATTGATAGATTTCCAGCAAATCAAGATTTATTTTTTGAAATGTTAGGTAATTTATATAATGAAAAGGCAGATGACATTGCAAATGCGGGAGTAGGTATTTTAATGGCAATGATTATGCACTTAAAAGATAGTGAGGATATTGCAAATGTAATAAGTCTTTTCAGATAAGCTCTTACTTTTACAACAAAACAGGTTGTAAGGTAAGGGCTATTTTATTGAAGTATAATGCTTATCAAATTTTTATGGAGTCTAATATTTCAGAAGGGTTAGAGATATTAGAGGATTTAATAACTCAATTTTCAAATGAAAGAAATTTTGAACAATATTGTCTAACTAATGCACTAAATTATGCATTTGGAGAGAAGTGGATTAACTTTGAAGAATTAATTAGAACAGGTAATTCGATAAGTAAATACGAAATAGATGAAAAAATTAAAAAACGTAAAGATGAAAATAAAAATTTAATTAAAAAACTCCTTAAATAATAAAGAAAGGAGGTACTAAATGGCTGAAATTTATAATGCTAGTGGTTCAGTAAATATAGATGGAAGTAGAGCTGTAGCAACTTTTGATAAAATCGAAGATAAATCTAAAAGTTTTGAAAATAATATGCATAATACTAACCAAACCACAGATAATACTGGTGGTCATTTTACAGGGCTTGGAAATAAAATGAATAATGTCGCAGATAGAATGGGCGAAACCGGTAAAAAAATGAGTTTAGGTGTAACAGTTCCTTTAGTTGCTTTAGGTAAAAAAATATATGATGTTGGAGCAACATTTGATAGTAAGATGCGAAGGGTTCAAGCAGTTGCAGGTGCTACAACTCCACAATTAAAACAACTTACTGACCAAGCAATGGATTTAGGAGCTAAAACGATATTTAGTGCTAGTCAAGTTGCTGATGGCATGGAAAACTTAGCAAGTGCTGGATTAAATACTAATCAAATTATTGAAGCTATGCCAGGAGTTCTAGATGGTGCTGCTGCATCGGGTGAAGATTTAGCAAGTACATGTGCAATTGTAACTGGAGCAATGAATTCTTTTGGGTTTGCAGCTAAAGATACAGGACATATTTCTGATGTAATGGCTAAAAGTGCAAATGATACAAATGCAAGTGTTGCAAGCTTGGGGGAATCTTTAAAATATTGTGGTACACCTGCTCATGTAGCAAAACAAAGTTTTGAAGAAGTAACAGCCGCCTTAGGTGTAATGGCTAATAGGCAAATAATGGGGTCACAAGCTGGAACTACTTTAAGAGGTATGTTTACAAGACTTTCTAATCCATCAAGAGAAGCAACAAAAGCAATGAAAGAATATGGTTTTAATGCGTATGATGCACATGGGAAAATGCTTCCGTTAAATAAAATAATAGATAATTTAAGTAAATCTACTGCTAATTTAACTGATAAACAAAAACAACAATTCATTGCACAAGTTTTTGGACAAGAAGCTATGAGTGGAACAATGGCTCTTATGGCTGAAGGTGGAGAATCAATAAGAAAGCTTACTAAAGGATATAAAGAATGTAATGGCGAGGCAAAAAGAACTGCTGATATTGCAAATAAAGGTGTAAAAGCTAGTGTAGAAAATATGAAAGGTAGTTTAGAAAATGCAGCTATTAGTATAATACAAAATTGTGCACCAGCAATAAGTTTTTTTGCTGATAAATTAGGAGCTTTAGCAGAAGCTTTTGGAAACTTACCTCCAGGCGTACAACAGTTTATTGCAGGAAGTTTAGCAATTCTTGCTGTTGTTGGTCCAGTTTTAATTATATTAAGTAAATTAATAACATCAGTTACTGTAGTTGGTGGTGCTTTTTTAAGACTTCCTGGAAATATTAAAAAAGGTATTACTAAAATAAAAGATTTTGCTACAGCTACTAAAAATGGAACTAATGTACTTGGGAAGTTTGGTGGAAAAATATCTAATGTAACTAAGAGCTTGACAAAGTTTGCATCAAACTCAATAAAGAAAGCAACTAAAAGTATAACTGATTTTTCAAAGAAAATCTTAAATTGTATAAAATCTTTAGCTAAATTTACATTAGCTATTATTAAAAATACAGCAGTAGCGTTAAAAAATGGTGCTGTATGGGTGGCACAAAAAGTTAAATTATTAGCATTTAAAGCAGCACAATTAGCAGTTACAGGAGCAACTAAGGCGATGACATTAGCACAAAAGGCTTTAAATTTAGCTATGAGAATGAATCCAATAGGACTTGTTATAACAATTCTTTTAGCTTTAGGAGCAGTCTTTGTTACTTTATATAATAAATGTGAATGGTTTAGAAATGGAGTAAATGCAGTTTGGAGTTTTATAACTAATCTATTTAAAAAATTTAGTGATTTCCTAACAGGAGTTTTTACTACAGATTGGACTAAGAGTTTTGGAGTGTTTGGAAATATTATAAATGCCTTCATGCATAACATGTCTAATATTTTTGGAGCAATAAAACGAATTTTCGGTGGCTTAATAGACTTTATAACTGGAGTATTTACTGGTAACTGGAGTCAAGCTTGGCAAGGTGTAGTTAATATATTCGGTGGAATTATGGATGGATTAGGAGCTGTTATAAAAGCACCACTTAACGCTGTAATTGGATTAATTAACGGTGCTATAGGTGGAATAAACTCTTTAAGTGTAGATATTCCTAGTTGGGTGCCTGTATTTGGTGGCCAACATTTTGGTGTTAACCTTCCAACTTTAAATTACCTTTATAATGGTGGTATTTTCACACAACCAACACTATTAGGTGGAGGAAATGTTGTTGGAGATAAATTTAAAGGTACAGGATCTAACGCCGAAGCTGTAATTCCTTTAAATGTTTTATGGAGTAAATTAGATGCAATAGCTAATAGACCTATTATAGTTAAAATTAATGAAAGAGAATTAATTACTATAATTGCTGAAAAAGATAAAGAAATAGATAAGATGAAAAAACAACTTGGATTAGCTTAAGGAGGATTTTAAATGAAAGAATTAGATATAAACACTTTAATATTTAACAATACAAATATTCTCCAAGAGCTTGGAGTAGTTGTTCAAGAGTATCCAAATATTCCTAAAGCACAGGAAGAATATGAAACTTATGATAGTAAAAATGGCTCTATTATATACAATAAAGGTACTTATAAAGACATTACAATACAATTTAGTTTAGCTTTAGTTTATTTTAAAGATAATTTTTGGGGGCGAATGGATTTAGTTGATGAGTGGCTTGATAATATTGTAGATAATAAGCTTTTTTATAATAGATTAGATAGATATTATAAAGTAAAAAAAGTATTAAAAAATGATATAAAAAGGGAAGCATATTATAGCGAAGGTGAGTTTCAAATTAGCTTTATATGTAGCCCTTTTTTAGTTGATGTAAATAAAACAGAATTAGAAATTACAGAAAATAATTCAACTATTTATTATTTTGGAACTATAAATAGCTTACCAACATTAGAGATTTATGGATCAGGAACAATTGAGTTAAACTTTAACGATAATTATTTAAGAATTGATAATGTACAAGATAAAGCAATAATAAAAGGCGAATTAATGGAAATAGTAGATTCTAACGGATTAAACTTAAAAAATTATGGTAATTTTCCTTATTTGAAAAAAGGAGAAAATTTAATAAATTGGGTTGGAAATGTTGAAAAAATAAATTTAACATATGAAACCTTATATAAATAAAAGGAGGTAAGAGTTTGGTTAACGATGGAAAAGTAACTGTATCTTTATTTTTACCAAAAACATCTAAGGAAGTTGTTTTAACTGAAAATGGTAAGATTTTAGATAAATATTGCACTTCTTTAAAAGGAGAGCAAGACCTTACTGGTAACTTTAGATTAACTGGTAATTTTATAAATAAAGATAATATTTTTAAAATTATAAATGAAGGTGCAATACTTAAAGTTAAAAATGAATATGATGAAGATGAAATATTTAGAATAACTACTATAACTCCTACCCCTTTTCTTATTTCTATAATAGCTTTTCAAATTACTATAACAGATACTAAAACACTTTGGTTAACTGATGTAAGACCAACTAATCAGAATGGTTTAAGTGCAATTCAATATATGTACGATAAATCTGATAGTATGGGATTTTCTAAAGAAATAAAGCTTAATTCAGATATAATGACAACTAATACAGCTTACTATCAACTTATGACTTTACACGATGCTTTATTCACAGCTGATCAATCATTCATTAATAGATGGGGTGGAGAAGTTTATAGACATCAATATAACTTAGAAATTAATAAACATATTGGTAATGATAATGGAGTTACTATAAGAGAAAACAAAAACCTCACTGGATTTGAAGGAAATAAATCAACTGATGATTTATGTACGGTTGCAATAGGTAAAGGCTATGACGGTATCCTAGGAGATTATATAGAAAGTCCTTTAAAGGACAAATATGATAGAGCTTATGTAAAAGTAATAGAATATTCTGATGTTAAAGTTAGAACAGAAAGTGATACTGAAGAAACAGATGATAATTCTATGCTATTTGATACTTTAGAAGAAGCTAAAGCAGAACTAAATAAAAGAATTAAAAATGAATTTAAAAATAATAAAATAGATGAAATTCAAGCTACTTATGATATTAACTTTATAGATTTAAGTAAAACCGATAAATATAAAGATTATTTACAAGCTGAAAGATTATTTTTAGGAGATAGTTTAAATGTTATAGTCCCAAGTTTGGGTATTACACTAAAAACTAGAGTTATTAGTAAGGAAATTGATTATTTACAAAATAGAGTTACTAAAATGACTGTGAGTAATGTTCCTGTAAATGTAGAAAAAACAGATAGTCAAATAGTTGGTAGCATTAGAGATATGCTTAAAAAAAATAATAATATTAATTTAGGTGAATATGTAAATACAGTTATAAAAGGTGGATTGAAAAATTCTAATGTAATTGTAAGGCAAAATGAATTATTAATAATGGATACTGATAATCCTAAAACCTGTAAAAGATTATGGAGATTAAATTTAAATGGTGGAGCTTATAGTAAAACTGGTTACAATGGCAATTATGAGTATGGTTTTACTATGGACGGTGTATTTAACGCAAGTATGATACAAACAGGCATTCTATCTACTATATTAATACAAAATTCAGATGGTAGTTTTCAAATAGATTTAAGTGGTACTGGTGGAGCAAAGTATTTTACTAATAAAAATCTTGCAATGGAAATGAAAGGACATAGTTTACTGTTTTATAACTATGCAAAGTATGGAGATTACATTGGAGAACTTGGTTCTTTTATAAATAGTAGCAATTCAGCAGCAGAGATTGGTTTAGTACATGATTTTGATAGTGCTATAGCAATAATATATCCAAATAAATCGTCAAGTACAGGATATAGTAGTTATGTGAAATTCGATAAATATAATGTAATGGGGAATAAAGCACAAGCACCTATTAAAGTTTATGAAGATATAGAAATGAATAAAAACACAATTTATAATGCACGTTTAAAATCAGATAATATTCAAGAAATTTCAATAAATGGAGAAGTAATTTCTTATTTAACTAATGATGTTATGGTTGTAAGAAAAAACTTGCAAGTATTAGGTAATAAGAATTGTATTCAACAGACTAAAAATTATGGGAAAATACCATTCTATTCAACTGAGGATATTAATTCTCTATTAACAAGAACGAATGTAAATGATTGGTACGAAACAAAACTTACAAAAGACGGAACGTATAAATGTGTTGTTAAGATACCTAATTACTTAAAAGAATGTATAAATACAGATGATGAGTATATTGTGTGGATAGATAAAAAAGGATTTGGAGATTACGATTATAATACTTATCCTGGATATTTTGTTGTTATAAGTGATAAACCCATTCGATTTAGATATAAATTAGAAGGTAAGAGAAAGAATTTTGAAAATGAAGGGGAAATTAATTTGTTAAAGGAGGGATAGGATGAAAAATCTATATGAAAAGTTAAAGATCATAGATATAGATGAAGATGAACTTATAGAGCTTTATGCCATGGAAGGTGATACGGCTAGAGTTATTAATTTTCAGTTCAAAAATAAAATTAATTATATTGATTTAACTGGATGTAAAGTAAGAATTAACGCTAATACTTCTAATTACAATGTAGTTTTTAATGACTTAACCATAGTAGACGCTAAAAGAGGAATAGCACAATTAAAACTTACTACAGCAATGTTACAACCAGGAACAACAAAATATCAATTGGAAATTACAGGACAACAAGGTGAATTGAAACCTAAAATAATGAAATTAAATATTGCTCCTAGATTAAACAATGATGGTGCAATTGAGGGATCTAATGAATTTACAGCTTTTAAAGAAGCATTAAATACAATGGATCAATACGATGAAAAGCTATTAGGGTTTCAAAAAACGTTAAATTCTGAAAAAGAAAAAATAGATAAAAGTTTAATAAATCTAAATAATACAGCTGTAAAGAAAACAAATAATCTTGATAATTGCGATTTAGCTCCTAAAAAATTAATAGATTTTGATACTGGGGTTCAAGCAGATTTAATGTTTTATGTTGATGATAGTAGAAATCAACAAGGATTAACATATGCATTAGACCATTTTTATATTGGATTTGATGTTGGTTCTAATCAAGGAGATATCGTTAAATATACTAAAAGTGGTGTCAAAGTTGATTCAACTGGAAGCATTGGAATAGGTCATGCAGCAGGATTAGGATTTAGAGAAAGTAATGGGAAAATATATGTAGCAAATGGTGGAGCTTCTAATCCAACTCATGTTTATGAAGTAGATTTCAATAACAAAAGAGTTACTAGGGATATAAATTTAGAGAAATACGGAACTGCTGCATTATTAGCAATAGACAACGATAATGACAGACTTATTCTTCATACTTCTCCAGGAGGGGATAATGGAGAAATACTATTTAATATATTAGATTTTAATGGTAATTCTTTAGCTCCACAATTTAAAATTGCTAATCAAGGAGTTCCACAAGGTCTTGAATATTATAATGGCATTATGTATTACTATACTAATAATAAAATTACTTGTATTGATATAGAAAGTCATGAAATATTAGGGCATTTTAGTGTGAAAAAAGCAGGTGAAAGTGAAGGTATAACATTAGTAAAAGATGGAGCTACACCTTACCTTGCAGTTGGCTACAATGGAAGCAACAGAATATATTCAATAAGAACGAATGAAGCACAACAATTTTCAACTCCCAGTATGCTTAACCTTATGTATAGGAATAGTAATCCTTCTAAGTGTCTTGTACCTAAAATTCTTGCATTTACAATAAAACAATTAGATGGTGATCCCTCTAATAATAAATGGATATTCGAGAATTGGAATAATGGTTCAGGACAATCAGTTAAGAGTTTATTTGAAGGTGAACCTGTTACTCAAACAGATAATGACCAAATAAATTTAACTTTAAAGATACCATTCTATAGTGTAGCTTCATTTTTCGGTATACCTGATTGGGATTTAGTTAGAGAAGGAATATCTGTTTGTTTTGATATAAACGGAGATGGTAGGACTATAAGAATAGCATTTCGTAGAAATAATACTTGGCTAAAGCTTAATGAATTACCTGGAAATGCAGATGTAAGATGTTTGATAATAGGAGGCGTAGATATAAATTATTAAATTGTCTTAAAAGGAATAATATGCTATATTTTAAAAGGTGATATTTTATGACAAGAAATGCATATTATGACAACGCTAAATTTATACTTATTTTTTTAGTAGTTTTAGGACATTTATTAGAACCAAGTATAAATAAAAATGATATTACTAAAAGCATATTCACTTTTATTTATATATTTCATATGCCATGTTTTATTTTTACTACTGGTTATTTTAATAAAATAAAGAGTTGGACCGAAACTTTTAAAGAGTGTTTTAAATTCTTAATAATGTATATAATTGTACAATTATTATTTATTGGATTCACTAAGTTAATTAATGTAAATAATTATTCTTGGACTTTATTTACTCCATATTATATTTACTGGTATATATTCGCTATAGTTTTATGGAAATTTATTTTTAAAATATTCTGCAAAATAAATTTAAAGATATTATTTATATTTTCATTAATAATTGGACTAGCAATAGGATTACTAGATAATATAGGGACTCAATTAAGTTTAAGTAGAGTTTTTGTATTTTTCCCATTCTTTATTTTAGGTTACTATTATAGAGTAAATGGATTGAATATAAAAAATATTATTAAAAATAAACTGATAGCTTTAGGTATATTGATAATATCTTTTATTATTGTAGTTAGCAATATTAAAATTATAAAATATTCTTGGCTATATTGTTTTTCATCATATTCAGATTTGAAAGTAAGTCAATTTAATGGAATAATTGATAGAAGTTTCTTATATGTGGTGCAATTTATAATAATGTTTGCTGTATTTAGTTTAATACCAACAAAAAAAGAATGTTTTACAACTTTAGGAGCTAATACTTTAAGTATATATTTAGTACATGGTTTTATTGTAAAACTCATATTAAAACTAGGGTTTTATAATATATTTAATATCGGAAAGATTTTATTAATTCCAATAATAACTATAACCTCTATATTTATTATTATGATATTAAAACGGATATTAATAAATATAAGAAAATTACCTATATTAGAGTAAGGATATATCCTTACTCTTTTTGATTATAAGAAAGGAGCAATTAAATGAGAGAAATATTTATAGATGTTGTAAATGGCTCTGATAGTACAATAAAAGTTACACAAAATGATAATTTAACAGGATCATATAAATTAATCATAACTGAAAATAGCAGACGATTAGATTTAACAGATAAGAATATTAAATTTGCCTTTGTTAAAAGTGATAGCCATCTTGGAGATATTATAGAAGATTTAAGAGTAAGCAATCCAATACAAGGCGAAATAGATTTTCCTATTACAAATCGAATAACTAAAGTAGATGGATTATATAGCTGTGGGATTGCAATATATAATTCTACTGGCTATTTAGAACATACTGGTACATTTAATTTATATGTTAGAGAAAATATATTCGAGAAAGTTAGTGGAGAGCTTTTAGAAAATAGTGCTTATAAAGAGTTAATGTCTTTATTAGATAAAGCTACAAATTTAAATGCAGAACTTAATCCTTTAGTAACTAATGGTACTGCCCTAAAGAATGATTTAGAAAATGATATAAATAAAGCTAATAACTTAAAGAATGATTTAGAAATTAATACTAATAGAGCTACTGCAATAAATGATACTTTAGTTAAAAATACAGCTACTGCAGAAGAAAAAAATACAACACTTAATAATAGTTTAAATGAAACAAAGAAATATATTGAAAACTTAGATGGAAGTCAAAATCTACCTCAAATGAGAGATGATATAACTGTATTACAGAATGGACTTAAGAGCAATCAAGAACTAGCATATGAGGGACAATCCTTAAAATGTGAAAATACACTAGATGGAAGAATAGAAGATATTGTTTTAGAAGGTATTACTTATCAAAATTTATTAAAATTTCAAAAAGATAGTTTTATAATTCGCTCTAATGGCACAAATACCAATATATCAAGTAAAACCATCTTATTAAATAAAAAACTAAAACCTAGCACAACATATACTTTAGTGTATACTGTAAAGCAAAATGTTAGAAATAATAACATTAATATAGGTGGAAATGCAACTTTTATTGATGCAGGATTAATAAAAACTGTTGGCACAAATAAAACTAGATTTACAACTAAATCAGAGAATGTAGATGACTCTAGAAATTTAGGTATCACTATTTATATATTTAATACATCATCTACTGATAATCTAATAGAAATGTGCGAAGTCTATTTATTAGAAGGTGATTATACTAACAAATACATTCCTAGCTACTTTGAAGGAATTAAATCTGTTGGAGAAGCAGAAGAAAATAAAGTTAATACATTATCATGTGGAAAGAATTTATGTGCACATTTAGAAAGCGGAGGCACAAATGGTACAGATAGGGATTTTGGTATTGATTATAATAATCCAGCTTATATAAGGTCTAATTATATAAATGTTGAAGGAATGGATTATTTAGCTTGTAATGTTACAAATGATAAAAATAGTTCTATTCGATTTAATGTATATTGTTTTTATGATTCTAATAAAAAAGGTATTAAGCCTTATTTATATTCTAAAGCAGGTAAAGTTCCTGAGAATGCTAAATACTGTAGAGTCGAAATAACAACTAATGGTTCAAAAGAAGATATAAGTTCTTATATAGATACTACTAAATGTATTGTAATTCAAGATAAAATAATACCTAATATATTTGAACCTTATAAATCTGATAAAAGAGAACTTAAGTTACCATTTTCAGACGGTTTAAAAGGACTACCTAACGGGGTAAAAGACCTAATCTATAACAAAGATGATGGTTGTTATGTAAAACAAAGGATAGATAAAAAACTATTTAATGGTGGAGTAGATGAAAATTGGTATTTATCAGGTGTTGAGAATGAAGGATATATTACTTTTCACACAGCTCAAAAATTAGGCGGGACTAATGGATGTAGTAACTTATTTAATCTTAATCCTGAGACATATAATAGTACACACAAAGGTGAGGGTTTTTATCCTAGCACTCAATATAACGTTATTTACTTTAAAATAGCTAAAAATAAATTAGAAACACAAGATGTAGCAGGTTTTAAAAAGTGGTTACAAGCTAATCCTGTAGAAGTTTATTATGAACTTGCTGAACCAGTAGAAACTAAAATATCTGATACAAAACTAAGTTTAGATACTTACAATGCTTTAACTTATGTATTTTCTAATAATGCTATAAGTCCAAATATAAAAATGAAAGTAGCAAGTAATTTAGGTTCAATAATACAACAAAATGCTAAGTCTATTAATGATATATATAAATTAATAGATGAAGTCTTAATACCTCAAATAGCTACAAATACAGCTGATATAGCAATATCAAAATTAAAATAAAAGAAAGAAGGAAATAAACAATGAACACAATTTATGAATTATTAAAAAGAATGATTAGCACAGGAAATTACCAAAAGGAAGATATGCAAAATAAACTTAATGTTTTCTTTATGGTAAATCAAATTACACAAGAGCAGTACTTAGAACTAACTGGATTAATTACTCCAAAACCTACACCAGTACAACCAACAGAAACAGTTAATCAACAATAAAATATAAGGGCAATATTAGAGGACTTTAGATAGTCTTTTTTTATTGCCTAAAAATAAACTCTAGGAAGGTGAGGACAAAATGAAATGAATGAAGAATTAAATAATCATATTTTAGAGGTACATGATAAAAGATTAAACGATCATGCAAGTAGATTAGATAAATTAGAACAAGGACAAGCAGAATTTAGAATACAAATACAAAATTTATGTAAAAGTATAGAAAGCCTTACAGGAGTTCTTAAATGGGCATTAGGTCTATTTGCAGGTAGCCTAGTAGGATTTTTCTTTTGGGCAATACAAAATAATTTATTTAAATAATTAAGAAAGAAGGAATTAAAATGGATAAAATTTTAGACCCAATATTAAGTGCTGTAGCTATAGGAGTAGTAGGAATATTAGTAGCAATAATTAAAAGTGTAGGAGATGTATTTATAGAATATATAGGCAAGAAAAAGCAAGTAGTAGAACAAAGGTTACAACTAGATAAACATGTAGAAGAAGTAGAAACAGCTAAGCAAGTGTGGAATATAATAGAAGAAAAATATAGAATTACAGATAATATTAAAGATTTAGCTAAATCTAAAGCAGATGAATTTGATAAGTTATTGTTAGAAAAAATACCATATTTAACAAAAGATGAAGTTAATCAATTACGCCAAGCATTAGCAGGAGAAATAAATAAAGGTAAAGCTATGCTAAATGAAGATAACTTAAAACAACAAGCAACAGAATTAGTAAATAAAAATAATGCTTTAGAAAATGAAAATGCAACACTTAAAAATAAATTAGCAGCAATATCAAATTTTGTACCAACAGAACAACAATAAAAGTTGCTCTTTTAGGTTATAGAAATAAAATATGCGACCGACAGTAATGTCGGTATCAAGAAAGAAGGAATGTTAAATGTTAAAAGGAATAGACGTATCAGAACATCAAGGAGTTATAGATTGGAATAAAGTTAAAGATCATGTAGACTTTGCAATTTTAAGAGCAGGTTGGGGAAACAACCATATTGATAAGCAATTTATAAGAAATATTAAAGAATGTAACAGATTAAACATACCTTGCGGAGCTTACTGGTTTAGTTATGCTTTAAATGCTGATATGGCTAAAAGAGAAGCAAGATTCTTATTAGATGCAGTAAAAAGTTATAGAATAGAATATCCACTTTTCTGTGATTGGGAAGGTGATTCTAAAAGATATGCAGAACAAGAAGGTATAAATATTACAAAAAGGCTTTGTACAGACATAGCAAAGGCTTTTTTAAGTGAAATAGAAGGTGCTGGATATTGGGCTTCAAATTATGCAAATCCAAACTTTATAAATAATTATTTCTATCAAAGTGAGTTAGAAAGATATTCTTTATGGTTAGCTTGGTATGGAGCAAAAGAAAGTCAAGCTAAGTCTTATGGTTGTGAAATGTGGCAGTTTACTGAAAGTGGAAGTATACCAGGAATAGGTACAAATTCAGTTGATATAAATTACGATTATAGAAACTTTGAAAAGGCTATAAGAGATAAAGGATTAAATAGATTAGATAATAGTAAGCCAGTTTCAAGACCTTCTAAGACAAGCTATAAATTAGTGCCTCAAACTGGAACTTGTACTATTGTTGTAAATAAGCTAAATATAAGAGAAGAACCTTCAACAGATTCTGATATAGTAGGGGCTTATTATGAAGATGAACAAGTATCTTATGATTACTACGTTGATAACGAAGGCTACAGATGGATATCATGGATAGGTGCTAGTGGAAAACGTAGATATATGGCTGTAAGAGTTTTAGATACTAATAAAAGATATGGTAAATGTGTTTAGAAAGTAATTTATAAAAAATTATATTAACTAGAAAGTAAATTTGCAACTTATTTTACTTTCTAGTTATAATTTAAAATTAATATTTTTAATAAAAATTATTTATATTCTTATACATATATATTATATTTAAAATTTCTCTAATGATAATTAATATAATATATACACATGTTAAAAAGGTCATTTTATCACCCCCTTTTTCTTATATTGTTATATCATCAGATTTTAAAATAGTACAATTAGCATATTAAATTTAATATAAATTAAAAAAAGAGCTGTAGGGATTAAGTTCCTTACAGCTCTTTTTTAGTTTTCTAATTTTGAGCAAAAAGTAATTTATACGGATATTAATATTAAATAAACTTAGAAGTTAATTTATGCCTATATTATAAAATGAAATTTAAAATGAGAACAGAGTTGAAAAAACACTTTAGAAAAAAGTTTACAGAGATTAAATTAATTATTAGACAATGAATATAATTAACATATTAGCAAGAAGATGTAGAAAGTATTATATAGTAAATAAATTTTTATTATAGAAAAATTTGCTAGAAATACTTATTCATAATATAATTATTATTAATTATTTAAGGAGAGAGGAAAGTATAATGCAATCAGAATGGGATATTAATAGGTTATTTAAAGGAAAAGAAAATACTAAAAGTAAATTTATAAAAAAGATTTCTTGTGATGCAATTATTGAATATATAGGAAAAGAAAATATTAATAGTTTTAAAAAAATTTTAAATAATGAAGTCTTTTTAAAAATAAATGGTGATTTAAACCCTTGGGATTATATTAAATTGTGCTATTTTTCAATTAATGTTTCAAGTGATTATAGAGATAATAAAATTAATGATAAAAAATATAAAGAAATAGTAAATGAATTTAGAAAAAATATTAATGAAATTGATAGTAATTTTTTTGAATTAGATAATATTAATGATGATTTAAAAGCATTAGCAATATTATATGGTCATTCACAAGAAGAGTTTTGGTATCAAAATCTATTTAAATTAATAGAAATGTATAATAGAAATAAATTTATTTTTGAAAAAGCAACTGTTAAAAGAAATAAATATAATGATATTAATAATAATTCTAAGAATAATATAAATATTAATGATATACTAAAAAAAGAAGTAGGTTGTAATACAAACCAATTTTTTAATATTATAATAGCAATACAGTTTTATGTATTAAAATTTGAAACACCTATAATTTGTATAAAAGATTTAAAATCAATATTAGAAGAAGCTAATCTTAATATAGATGAGAAAACACTATATAATTTTTTGAATTATTATACTTGTAATTATGAAGAAATTAGAAACTCTAAATTAATTTATAATATATTTTATATAAAGCCTTTTATAAAAACAAATACTAATAAATTAATTTTGCTAGATATAAACATATTATATAAAACATTATCAGAAGGTGAATACTGGATAATAAGAAATCATTTTTTTAAATTAAGCAGTCAACAGTTTACTAATGAATTTGGTGAATACTTCGAAATCTATGTTAATGAAATATTAAATTGTTATTTAGATAAAAGTCAGTATTACAGAGCAGATGTTTTAAGTAATTGTGGAAAAAATAATAAGATAGCTGATTGGATAATTGAAAGTAAAAAGTATAATCTAATTATTGAACAAAAAAGTACCATAATTAGCAAACTTGCAAAACATATGTATCCAGATATGAATATTTTAACAAAGCAGGTAAAATTTCATGCAAAACAATCTTATGAACAATTAAATAATACAGAAAAATTATTGAATAAAAATAAAAAAATAATAAAGTTTGTTTTATTATATGATGATTGTAAATGTACAACCTTATTAGAAGAATGTATTTTTAACTTTAGAGAGAACAATGAATTAGATAAAAATACATATATAATAACTATAGATGCATTTGAGCGACTTATTTATATTTTAGGAGAAGATAGTGAATTATTTGATAACATATTGGATGAAATAAGGAGTGATAGAGAAAATAATGTACCTTTAGGAGGAAGGAGTGATATTGAATTAAGATTAGATAAAAAAGGTATAAAGAATGATTTTTTATTGAATAAACATAATTTTTATAAATTAAATTTGAAGGCTTTTGGTAATAGATATAAAAATTAATAATTTTTAATATATAAATGAAAAACTATAATTATTGTATTAAAAAAGAGCTGTATGATACAGCTCTTTTTGTTGTTTTCTAATTTGTTTATGTAAGTACAGTAACTTGATAAATATTACTACGCTTAAATTATAAAATAAGAAATGGTATTATTGCAATCATAATAGTAATAAAAAATAATATTGTTATTAATTCTATTTTTATATAACTCTGTTTCTTCATATATATAATACTTTCCATATAGATATATTTTATACATATTTTATTTACAAATTTCTATTTACTATATGGTAAAATATTCTTGTATATCAATTAAGGGGGAATACATATGAAGGTAGGAATAAGGACACCTAGTATTAAAAAGTCAGTAAGTGCTAGAACTACTGGAAGAGCAAAAAGACAGATTAAAAAAGCTATAAATCCAGCATACGGTAAAAAGGGTATGGGGTGGATTAATGATCCCAAGAAAGCTGCTTATAATAAAGTCTATAATAAAACTACAGTATCAGCTAAAGATTTTTTAGAAGATAATAATAGTAGTTACGATAGTAATAGTAATGCTGATGGTTCTTTTATAGGAGCTATAGGTGGTATTTTTAGTATTATAGGAAATATAATAATGTTACTATTTTATTTAGCTCAAGTGTTGTTTTATGGAGCATTATTAATTGGAATGTTTTATATTATATTTAAAATAATATTTTAATAAGGGGGATTACTAATGAAAAAAATAATAAGTATTTTATTAACTATACTAGTAACATTATCTTTATTTGTAGGATGTGGTACTAAAACAGAAGAGTTAAAAGAACCTACTTTAGATAAAAATATAACTTTTGGGGATTTGAAGTTAGATTATAGTAAGTATACTTTAGAAACGAAAGGAAAACAAAAGACTTTAAAAGTTGAATTAACATATAAGGCCAATGTAATGATAGTTGGTAAAGTAGAGAAAATTAGGAATACAATTGTTAGAGAATTTGGAGATAAAGTTGATGAAATAAAACTTAATATAAAACAATTCAAGCCAATTGATGGAGTCGAATATACTTATAAAGATGGTAAATGGGATAAACCAGTAGAGTAAAGGATATTAAAATAAATTTTATATAATAAAAGACCGGTTATAAATTATAACCGGTCTTTTTCTTTTTTGCATTTTTTACAAGAACAAGGAATTAAATCTTTAATGCATACATCTAAAGCTTTAGCAATTTTTATAAGTAAAGATACTCTTATATCATATTTTTTATCTTCTATTTCACTTAAAAAGTTTTGGCTTATTCCAACTTTAAGAGCTAATTTGGATTGAGTAATATTTTTTTTAGTTCTTAAATATTTTATTTTTTCCCTGTACACATATATCACCATTCTTTATTATAGTAATTTAAAGCTCCTAAAGATACAGGAAAGTTATGTAAAGTTACATAAAGTGACATAACCTTATGTTTCTTGTTATAACCTTAAAGCAAAAATATAATTTTATTATATTTAAATTTAAGGGGAGATTTATAGATGTTAGTCCACAGAATAAGAATAAGCAATAGTATAGATAAGAATTTGTATAATAAATTAAAAAAACTAAGTGAAGATACAAGAATACCAATGAGCAGATTGCTTGATGAAGCAATAGAAGATTTATTAAAAAAACGTAAATAATTCCAATATCGAGGCACCCGATACGCTTTAGTAATATTATATTTTTGTAACTATTTGAAAATATAATTGAATATAAAGAGAAAAAGATATAATATATATACGAACACACGTTCGTATATATACGGGGGTGCTTTAATGAAATTTATAATAAAATATGCAGACGGAAAACGTAAAGTAATAATTAAAAAGAGAAAAAATAGAAGCAGAGAATGAAATCACTGCTTCTATTTTTTATTATTTTTATATTCTTGAAAAGTTTCTACTATTATAATAGATTTTTCCTCAAAGTTTTTTGGCTTACGATTTTTATATTTGAATAAACCATCTATAGTGTATTTATTATTAAATATATATTTAGAAAGTTGTTGATTATTTCTAAAACCTAAATAGACTTTAAATTTCAATATTACATCTTCCAATGTATCTTCCTTTAATTTATCTAAATTAAAATAAGAAATATGATCAATATTGAATATTTTACAAATAATATAGTAATAATTATATTTAGTTGGACCATTAAGTCTACCTTTTTCTATATCTAATATAGTATTAACTGTTATGCCAGTTAGTTTGGAAAGTTGTCTTAAACTTAGATTGTTTTTTAATCTTAGCTGTTTAAATAGCTTAGCTCTAAAATCAATATTTTTTTCCGACTTCAACGTTGTTCTATTCACCCTTGTCCCTGTGGGAAAATGTCTATACTTGGACATAATGATAAGTGTGAATGTAGTGAATATGAAATTAGGAGATATCAAAAAAGATTATCAAAACCTTTGAAAGATAGAATTGATATATTTAATTATGTTCCTTTAATAAATTTAGATGAATTTAAAAATGGAAAAGGAGCAGAAAATAGTAAAGAAATTAGAGAAAGAGTAATTAAATCAAGAGAAATACAGAGTGATAGATTTAAAAATACAAATTATAAGTTTAATTCAGATATGAAAGGAAAAGATATATTTGAATTATGTAAAATAAATAAAAATGCTAAAAAAATATTAGAAGATTATTTCAAATTAAATACCCCGTCTATTAGAGGTTATGGAAAAGTTATAAAAGTGGCTCAAACCATTGCAGATATAGAGGGTAAAGAAGAAATAAAAAGTCAGCATGTTATAGAAGCTATAAATTATAGAAGAGATATAAGCGGTGAATTTATTTAAAGAGAGGTAGACAAATGGAAAAATATATATTATGGTTAATGATAATGGAATGTACAAATCTTCAGAAAATTAAGCTTATAAAAAAGTACAAAGATGAAAAGAAAATTTTCTTTAATTTTGATGAAATAAAAAGTGAGATTCCATTTAGTAATAAAAAATTTACAAATTATGATAAAAATGAAACATTAAACAAAGCATGTAACTTACTTGAAAAATTAAAATTACTTAATATAAGTTTTATTTCATTTAATGATGATAGATATCCTGAAAGTTTAAAAAATATACAGGAGCCACCTTATGTAATTTTTTATAAAGGTGATATAAGTTTATTAATTAATTATGATATAGTTGCAATAGTTGGATCTAGAAAAAACACTTCTTATGGGGAAATGTCAACTAGAGTAATAACCAAAGATCTTGCAAGTAATGATATTTGTATAGTAAGTGGTGGAGCATTAGGTATAGACAAAATAGCTCATGATGAATGCCTGAAAAATAATGGTAAAACTATAGCAGTTTTAGGCTGTGGCTTGGATGTATGTTATCCGTTAAGTAATAAATCTTTATTTAATAAAATAGAACAAGAAGGATTAATAATATCAGAATTTTTGCCAGGAACAAAACCTAATGCATATAATTTTCCAAGACGGAACAGAATAATAAGTGGATTAGCGAAAGGTATAATTATAACTGAAGCTAATAAAAAAAGTGGTTCATTAATAACAGCTAGTTGTGCATTAGATCAAGGAAAAGATATTTTAGTAGTTCCTCATACTATATTTTCCAATGGTGGATGTGGATGTAATTGTTTAATAAGAGACGGTGCTTATATATATACTTGTTTAGATGATATTTATACGACATTTAAAATAGACAAAAAAGCACAAAAAATAACAGGAAACTATGGCGATATATTGAACATGATTAAAAATGAACCTGTACATATTGATGACATATTTATAAAATCACAGGTTGACAGAAATACTTTATATGGTTTATTATTTGAACTGCAAATTAAAAATGAAATATTAAGTTTACCTGGCAATTATTATGTAAGAATAACTTAGAATTTAAGGGGGTGAAGACTCCAATAAAATATGGAGTTAATTATGGGCCAAAAATTAGTAATAGTAGAATCACCAGCGAAGGCTAAAACAATAGGAAAATATTTAGGAAAGAATTATATTGTTGAAGCTTCCATGGGACATATTAGAGATTTACCTAAAAGTAAATTAGGTGTTGATATAGATGATGATTTTGAACCTAAGTATATTACAATAAGAGGAAAAGGAGATTTACTTAAATCTTTGAGAAAAGCTGCTAAAAAAGCAGATAAGATATATTTAGCTACTGACCCTGATAGAGAAGGTGAAGCAATATCATGGCATTTAGCTAATCTTTTAAAAATAGATGATACAGAAGAATGTAGAATAGTTTTTAATGAAATAACTAAAGGTGCAGTTAAAAGTTCAATAAAAAATGCAAGAAAAATAAATCAAGATTTAGTAGATGCTCAACAAGCTAGAAGAATATTAGATAGATTAGTTGGTTACGAAATAAGTCCTATCTTATGGAAAAATGTAAAATGGGGATTAAGTGCTGGTAGAGTTCAATCAGCAGCTCTTAAATTAATTTGTGAAAGAGAAGAAGAAATTAAAAGCTTTAAAGCAGAAGAATATTGGACAGTAGATTGCTTACTTAAAAAAGGAAGAAAAAAATTTCCAATCAAACTTTCCACTTATAAAAATAAAAAGATTGAATTAAAAAATGAAAAAGATACTAATAAAGTAATAGAAGAGTTAAATAAAGATGAGTTTTTAGTAGGTTCAATTAAAAAGGGAAGTAAATTAAAAAATCCATTAGCCCCTTTTACTACAAGTACACTTCAACAAGAAGCTAGTAAAAAATTAAACTTTATGACAAAAAAGACTATGTCAGTAGCTCAAGTTTTATATGAAGGTGTTGAAGTTAAAGGACATGGAACTGTTGGACTTATAACTTATATGAGAACAGACTCTGTGAGAATATCAAAAGAGGCACAAGAAAATGCTAAAAATTTCATATTAAATAACTATGGAGAAGAATATTTACCAAAAGAAACAAGAGTTTACAAGGGAAAGAAAAATATTCAAGATGCTCACGAAGCAATAAGACCTACAAATATAGATATAACGCCAGAAGTTGCAAAAGAAAATTTATCACCTGAGCAATATAAACTTTATACTTTAATTTGGAAAAGATTTGTTGGATCACAAATGGCATCTTGTATACTTAATACTAATTCTATAGATATTTTAAATGGAGATTATAAGTTTAAAGCTACTGGATCAACAATAAACTTTGATGGATTTATGAAAATCTATGAGTATGCTATTAATGAAGAAGATGATACATCTCTTCCAGAACTTGAAGAAGGTGAAATGTTATCAGCAGCAAGTATCGAAGGAAAGCAACATTTTACTCAACCACCTGCAAGATATACTGAAGCATCATTTGTAAAATTACTTGAAGAAAAGGGAATTGGAAGACCAAGTACTTATGTTCCTACAATCTCAACCTTATTAAGTAGAGATTATGTAAATAGAGAGAAAAAGAACTTAATTCCAACAGAATTAGGATTTATAGTTAATAATATAATATGTGAATATTTTAAACAAATAGCTGATGTTGACTTTACGGCAAGTATGGAGAAAAATTTGGATAATATAGAAGAAGGTCAAATTAGATGGAAAGCTGTAGTTAAGGAATTCTTTGAACCTCTTAAGAAATCACTTGAAAAAGCTGAAAAAGAAATGGCAAAAGTTGTTATAGAAGATGAAGTAAGCGATGTTCCTTGTGATAAGTGTGGAAGAATGATGGTTATTAAAAAGGGGAGATATGGAAAGTTCTTAGCATGCCCAGGTTATCCAGAGTGTAAAAATGCTAAACCTATAGTAGAAGAAATAGATGCGCCTTGTCCAAAATGCGGTAAAAAGGTCTTAGCGAAGAGAAGTAAAAAAGGTAAGAAATTTTTTGGGTGTTCTGGATATCCAGATTGCGATTTTGTAAGTTGGAATGAACCAGTTAAAGAAAAGTGTCCTGAATGTGGATCTTATATGGTTAAAAAATATTCTAAAAAATCTGGAGACTTTATAGAATGTGCAAACCCAGAATGTAAGTATAGAGAAGAATTAAAAAGTAATAAGGAAGAATCTAAGGAAGATTAAGTAGTAATAAAGTATTAAAAGCTTTGTCAAAAAAAACAGAATGATATTGAAATAGGTCAGTCGGTATGATACACTGTATTAGTATTACGGATTTGTTAAAAAATTAAAACAATTTTAAATATTCTAACAAATGACAATATGAATCTGAAATATTTAGATATCAAGGAGGATTTTTAATGTCATCACTACTTAATAAAGCGAGAAAATTAAATAAAATACTGCAAAAGTCAGGTACTGAAGCAGTGGCATTTGAAGACATATGTGAACTATTAAGTGATGTTTTAGCTTGTAATGTCTATATTGTAAGCAAAAGAGGAAAAGTTATTGGTCATAGTTTTGCAACTAGCTTTGAATGTGAAATAATGAAAGAAAAAGTTATAGAAGAAAAGAAATTTCCAAATGATTATAACGAAAAGTTATTAAAGGTTTCAGAAACTTTAGCTAATTTACCAAATAAAGGAGAATGCGTTTTTGATGGCGTAGGAGTGTGCACTATGTCAGACAAGCTATCAACAATAGTTCCTATTATAGGTAATAGAGAAAGACTTGGAACATTGCTTTTGGCAAGATTTGGTGAGGTTTTTACAGATGATGATCTTGTTTTGTGTGAATATAGTGCAACTATAGTTGGAATGGAAATGCTAAGAGCAAAACAAGAAGAACTAGCGGAAGAAACAAGAAAAAAGGCAGTTGTTCAATTGGCAATAGGAACACTATCTTATTCAGAGTTAGAAGCTGTAGAGCACATATTTAATGAACTAGGCGGAAGTGAAGGATTACTAGTAGCTTCAAAAATAGCAGATAAAGTTGGTATAACTAGAAGTGTTATAGTAAATGCTTTAAGAAAGTTTGAAAGTGCTGGAGTAATAGAGTCAAGATCATTAGGTATGAAAGGAACTCATATAAGAATATTAAATGATAAATTACTTTATGAATTAAAAAAGATAAAGTAGTAAATAATACGAGTGACAGAAAGTTTTAGTTACTCGTATTATTTTATATAAAAATATAAAAAAAAATAAATTTATGTTGATAGAGAAAAGACCTTATGATATACTATCTAAGGTAATAAAAATACACACATTATCGAAATTATAATATAGGTGCCTTTATTTAAGGTTTATTGTAATTATATCGATTATGGAGGAAAAACCAGGAGGTAACAATATGTCAGTTATATCAATGAAACAATTATTAGAAGCTGGTGTACATTTTGGACACCAAACTAGAAGATGGAACCCTAAAATGGCTCCTTATATCTTCACAGAAAGAAATGGAATCTATATTATAGATCTTCAAAAAACAGTTAAAAAAGCAGAAGAAGCTTATAACTTCTTAAGAGAAGTTTCAGAAGAAGGAAAAGAAATTCTTTTCGTTGGAACTAAGAAGCAAGCTCAAGAAGCTATCCAAGAAGAAGCTATAAGATCAAACATGCACTTTGTAAACAACAGATGGTTAGGTGGAATGTTAACAAACTTCAAAACTATCAGAACTAGAATTAAGAGATTAGAAGATTTAGAAAGAATGCAAGAAGATGGAACATTCGACGTTCTTCCTAAGAAAGAAGTTATAAAATTAAAAGGCGAAATGGAAAAGCTTGAAAAGAACCTTGGCGGTATTAAGAATTTAGATTCAAAAAATATCGGAGCTATGTTCGTAGTTGACCCAAGAAAAGAAAAGAATGCTATTTCAGAAGCTAAAATCTTAGGAATTCCAGTTGTAGCTATCGTAGATACAAACTGTGATCCAGAAGAAGTTGATTACGTAATTCCAGGAAATGATGATGCTATAAGAGCTGTTAAATTAATCGCAGCTAAAATGGCTGATGCTATAATCGAAGGAAGACAAGGTGAACAAATAGCTGAATAATATAGATGCTAAATAAAAGGTAGGTGAGGGTAACTTCATTTACCTTTTACCCTAGATGATAAGGGTTACTTTTAAAATTGAAGGAGGAATTATAATGATTACTGCTAAGACAGTTAAAGAATTAAGAGATAAAACTGGTGCAGGTATGATGGACTGCAAAAAAGCTTTAACAGAAACTAACGGAGATATAGAAAAAGCTGTTGAAGTATTAAGAGAAAAAGGATTAGCTGCTGCTGCTAAGAAAGCTGGAAGAATAGCTGCTGAAGGTATAGTTAAAACTTTTGTAACAGAAGATAAGAAAAAAGCTTCAATAGTAGAAGTAAACTGTGAAACAGATTTCGTTGCTGCTAACGAAGATTTCATAGCATTCGCTGATAATGTTGCTAAATTAGTAGTTGAAAGCAATGCTGAAACAGTAGAAGAACTATTAAATGAAAAAATGGGAGATGCTACGGTTCAAGAAACTCTTACAGCTTTAGTTGCAAAGCTTGGAGAAAACATGACTGTAAGAAGATTTGAAAGATTAGCATTAGAAAATGGTGCGATTGAAAGTTATATTCACGGTGGCGGAAGAATTGGTGTTTTAGTTGAAGTTTCAACTGAAGGAAACAAAGAAGTTGCTTCAGAAGTAGCTAAAGAAGTATGTATGCAAGTTGCTGCTGCTAATCCATTATTCTTAAACAGAGATTCAGTAGATCAAGAATCATTAGAAAAAGAAAAAGAAATTTACAGAGTTCAAGCTTTAAATGAAGGAAAACCAGAAAAAATCGTTGAAAAGATGGTTATGGGAAGAATTCAAAAGTACTTCAAAGAAGTTTGTTTAGTTGACCAAGTATGGGTTAAAGATGGAGATAAGACAATAACTAAGTTATTAGAAGAAAAGTCAAAAGAAGCAGGTGCTCCAATGACTATAACAAAGTTTGTTAGATTTGAAAGAGGCGAAGGAATCGAAAAGAAAGAAGAAAACTTTGCTGAAGAAGTTGCAAAACAAATTGGTAAATAGTAACCTATAAAAGAGAACACCTTGTGTTCTCTTTTTTTGAAAATGAACATATGAATATTTGGAGGGATTAAAATGGCAGATTGTAAATATAATAGAGTAATACTAAAATTATCTGGTGAAGCTCTTGCAGGAGAAAATGGATTCGGATTAGATTTTAATGTAGCTAAGAGAATAGCATTAGAAATAAAAGAATTAGTTGATGCAGGAGTAGAAGTTGGATGTGTAGTTGGAGGCGGAAACATCTGGAGAGGTAGAAGTGGAGAAGGCATGGATAGAACTACTGCTGATTATATGGGTATGATGGCTACTTGTATTAATGCTTTAGCGCTTCAAGATTCACTTGAACAAGTTGGTGTAGATACTAGAGTATTAACTGCAATAGAAATGAAAGAAATAGCTGAGCCTTTCATAAGAAGAAGAGCTATGAGACATTTAGAAAAAGGTAGAGTTGTTATATTTGCAGCTGGAACAGGAAATCCATATTTCTCAACTGATACTACAGCAGCACTTAGAGCAGCTGAAATAGAAGCAGACGTAATCCTTCTAGCTAAAAAGGTAGATGGAGTTTACGATAAAGACCCTCATAAGTATTCAGATGCTAAAAAATATGATAAACTATCATATATAGAAGTTTTAGAACAAGGCTTACAAGTTATGGATTCTACAGCAACTTCTTTATGTATGGATAATGAAATTCCTATATTAGTTTTCGGTTTAGATGAACCAGGAAATATTCAAAAAGCTATTACAGGTAAAGAAATTGGGACATTAGTTTCAAAATAAAAAAGGAGGGTATTTATGACTAAAGCAATTTTCAAAACACTAGAAGAAAAAATGCAAAAAACAATACATGTTTTAGAGAGTGATTTATCAACAATGAAGGCTGGTAGAGCTAATCCTACAATGCTTGATAGAATTCAAATTGAATACTATGGTAGCATGTGTCCTTTAAATCAAGTAGCTAACATATCAGCTCCAGAACCAAGAGTTCTTCAAATAACTCCTTGGGAAACAACACTTTTAAAGGATATAGAGAAAGCTATTCTTACTTCAGATTTAGGTCTTAATCCTTCAAATGATGGAGCTGTTATAAGATTAATAATACCAGAATTAACTGAAGAAACTAGAAAAAATTTAGTTAAAAATGTTAAGAAAGCTGGGGAAGATGCTAAAATAGCATTAAGATCAATTAGAAGAGATTCTAACGATAAAATAAAAGCTTTAAAAAAAGATGGAGAACTTACAGAAGACGAAGTGAAAAAGGCAGAAGACAATATTCAAAAATCTACTGATAAATTCGTTAAAGAAATAGATAAGTTAATAGAAGCAAAAGAAAAAGAGATAATGTCAATCTAATTTAAACAAAAAACCTGCTCTTTAGCAGGTTTTTTACATAAATAAAAGTGGGGAGGAAACTCATGCTTAATTTTTTTAAAGGGGAAAAAGAAACTGTAGATAATAACATAGAAATTGATATAGAAAATATTCCTAAACATATTGCTATAATAATGGATGGTAATGGTAGATGGGCAAAAAAAAGAAAATTACCAAGAACAATGGGACATAAAGCTGGTGTTGAAACTATTCGTAGAGTATTAAAAGAAGCGGATAAACTTGGTGTAAAATATATGACTTTATATGCATTTTCAACTGAGAATTGGAAGAGACCAAAAGATGAAGTAAATGCACTTATGAAATTATTAATACAATATTTAAGACAAGAAATTAATGAGCTACATAAAAATGGCGTTAAAATAAATGTTTTAGGAGATATATCTAAACTTCCTTTAGAATGTCAAAAAGAAATAAATTCATCTGTTGTAAAAACAGAAAATAATACTGGGATAACAATGAATATTGCTTTAAATTATGGAGGCAGAGATGAAATAATACGGGCAACTAAATTAATTGTAGAAGATATTTTAAGTGGAAAAATTAAAAAGGAAGATATAGATGATAATATTTTTGAAGAACATTTATATACTAAAGGAATACCGGATCCTGATATTATAATTAGACCTTCAGGAGAACAAAGATTAAGTAATTTTCTACTTTGGCAATGTGCTTATTCAGAGTTTTGGTATTCTGATATTTGTTGGCCTGACTTTAAAGAGGAAGATTTAAGAAAGGCTATTTATGATTTTCAAAACAGAGATAGAAGATTTGGCGGAATAAAATAATATAATAAACAAGGAGGTTTTTTGGTGAAATCAAATAGCAGATATCTTGGTGCTTTAATGATTGCTCCATTCATTATATTTGTGTTTTTAGGTGGAATTTGGTTAGAGTTATTTACTTTAATAATTTCCGCAATTGGTATGCATGAATTTTATGGTGCTTTAAAGAAAAAAGATTTTAATCCTATATCAATAATAGGATATTTATTACTTATATTATTTTACGTATTAAATAATAATTTTACAACATTAACATACTTGGTTGTATTTGGAACATTTATATTATTAATAATACCTGTTATTAACCTAAAATATACGTTTATAGATGTAGCACTAACATTACTAGGCTTTATGTATGTTGGAATTTTATTTAGCTTCTTACATTTAGTAAACATAAAATATGGTGGTGCATTTCTTGTATGGCTTATATTTATAGGTTCATGGATGACTGATACATCAGCCTATTATGCAGGCAGATTTTTTGGTAAACACAAGTTATGTCCTAAAGTTAGTCCTAAGAAGACAATAGAGGGATCTATTGGAGGAATAATAGGTTCAACTTTATTTTGTGGATTATTTGGAATAATTGTATCTAAGTATATGTATATAATGCCAATTTATAATTATTTTATAATAGGTATTTTATGTGGTGTATTTAGTCAATTTGGAGATTTGGTTGCATCTTCAATTAAAAGATATGTTGGAATAAAAGATTATAGTAATTTAATACCAGGGCATGGTGGTATATTAGATAGATTTGATAGTATACTTTTTTCAGGTCTAGTAGTATTTTATTATTTAACTTTCGTAGTATGTATATAAAGAGAGCTCTAATTTAATTAGAGCTCTCTTTTTAAATTCTATTAGATTATTTTTTGCATATAAATAAAAATAAAGGGGGAGGTTATGTATGGAAATAAGAAAAGAACATAAGAAAATTATTGAAGCTATACTATTATTATTTTTTGTTATTTTCTTTGTAATTTTTATAAAAATGTATTTTACTCCTTTTTTATGGATATGCATAATATTTTTACTTTCAAATCCTATATATAATATATTGCTAAATTTAAAAATTAGCAATAAATTATCTGCTCTTTTAAGTTTACTTTTTTTAAATGTATTTTTAGCATTATTTTTATATTATTTAGGAAGAAATATATTTGAATTAGCACTTGATATGTATAAGGAAAACATAAATACAATTAATTATTTAATAATAGAATTTAATGGTTTTTTGGAAAATATATTTGGAAATATAAATATAAGTAATGAAGCATTGAAATTAATTAGTCCAGATTTCATAACAAAAGGAGCAATAAATACAGGAGAAGGTATAATTAGTTACTTTATAGGAAATATTTGTACTTTTTTTGTTCTTATAGACAAAAGAAAAATTGTGAAATATGCTTTTAATATTGTTCCTATTAAGACATTAGAAAAATTTAAAAATAGTAGAAAAAATATAAAGGGAATAATAATAATTCAATCAATGCTTGTAATTATATCTAGCATTATAACTATAATTGGTTTTAAAATATTAGGGGTTAAGGAGGCATTAATTTTAGGGATAATATGTGGAATTTTAGATTTGCTTCCATATGTAGGGACAATAATTGTATTTATACCAATAATAATATACAATATTATTATAAAAAATTACTTGATATCTTTTGGATTAATATGTCTTTATATATTAATCCAAATTTTAAGGGAACTTTTAGAAATGAAATTATTAAGTAATAAGCTTAATATGCATCCTTTAATAATGTTTATTTCTGTTTATATAGGCATAAAAGTTTTTGGCGTAATAGGTATAATAATAGGTCCTATATATAGTATTATGGTAAAAGATATATTTTGTAATAATTAGATGGAATACGGAGGAAAAAATATGAAAAATATTTCAATATTAGGAGCTACTGGTTCAATAGGAACACAAACTTTAGATGTGATTAGAAAATCTGATAATATAAATCTGATTGGAATTACAGCAAATACTTCAGTAGAAAAAGTTAAAGAAATAATTGACGAGTTTAATCCTAAATATGTAGGTATGATGGATAAAGAATCAAAAAATAAAATAGAAAAATATGTTAAAGAAAAATCTTTAAATATAAATGTTTTAGAAGGTATTGAAGGATTAAATAAAATAGCTTCATTGGATGAAATAGATACAGTTGTAACATCAGTTGTTGGAATGATTGGTTTAGAACCAACAATTAAAGCAATTAGAAGTAAAAAAGATATAGCACTTGCAAATAAAGAAACTTTAGTTGTAGCAGGTGAATTAGTTATGAGAGAAGCTAAAGAATATGGAGTTAATATTTTACCTGTTGATTCAGAACATAGTGCGATATTCCAAAGTCTTAGAGGGAATTCTATTAAAGAACTAAAAAAAATAATTCTTACAGCATCAGGAGGTCCGTTTAGAGGCAAGAAAATTAATGATTTAAAAAATATATCATTAGAAGATGCTTTGAATCATCCTAATTGGAGTATGGGAAGAAAAATAACTATAGATTCATCAACTTTAATGAACAAAGGACTTGAAGTAATTGAAGCACATTGGTTATTTAATTGTGATTATGATAATATACAAGTTTTAGTTCATCCACAAAGTATAATACATTCAATGGTTGAATATAAAGATAATAGTATAATAGCACAATTAGGTTCAGCTGACATGAGACTTCCAATTCAATATGCACTTAATTATCCAAATAGAGAAAAATCTATTGCAAATGGTATAGATTTTTATGAAATATCAAGTCTTACATTTGAAAAACCAGATATCGATACTTTTAAGTGTTTAAGATTAGCTTTTGAGGCTGGAAAACAAGGAGGATTAATGCCAACTATATTAAATGGAGCTAATGAAGAGGCTGTAGATTTATATTTAAATAATAAGATAAATTATCTTCAAATAGGAGACATAATAGAACATTGTATGAAACATTTTAAAGATGAAGGAAGACATGAGGTAACTTTAGATAATGTTATTTCTTTAGATAAAAAAGTAAAGGAATATGTAAGAAAAAAATATAGCTAGGAGGAAATTGAATGTATATACTATATGCTGTAATAGCATTTGGACTACTTATAATAGTTCATGAGTTTGGTCATTTTATCCTTGCCAAAATAAATGGGGTTAAGGTTGAAGAATTTTCAATAGGTATGGGACCTAAAATATTTTCTATAAATGGAAAAGAAACTAAGTATTCTTTAGGATTATTACCTATAGGTGGTTATGTGAAAATGTTAGGAGAAGATGAGGAAAGTACGGATGAAAGAAGTTTTTCTTTAAAATCACCTTTAAGAAGAATTACTATTATTTTAGCAGGTGCTATAATGAATTTAATACTTGCTATAGGGATTTTTACTGCCATTATTAGTAATTTTGGATATGTTTCTCCTAAAGTAAGTAGTATTGTGGAAAATAGTCCAGCTGCGAAAGTAGGTATAAAACCTGGAGATGAATTTATAAAAGTTGATGGGGATAAAGTTCATTCAGCAGATGATATAACTTTTTCTATTGCAATGTCTAAAGGCAAACCTATAGATTTAGAGGTTAAAAGAAATGGGGAACTTTTAAATTTTAATGTTAAACCAGAATATAATAAAGAAGAAAAAAGAGATATGATTGGATTTTACTTTGAAAAAGTAGAAAATCCTACTATAATAGAAAGCATAAAGGAAGGTTTATATAAAACAATTTCTGTTGTAGATCAAACTTTCACAGGACTTAAAATGATATTTACTGGTGAAGCAAATCTTAAGACAGATGTTGGAGGACCTGTTACTATTATAAAATTATCAGGTGCAGCAGCGAAGGCTGGTATATGGAACTTATTAAATTTTACTGCGTTTATAAGTGTAAATTTAGCAGTATTTAATTTATTACCATTTCCTGCATTAGATGGTGGATGGACAGTACTTCTTTTAATTGAACTAATAACAAAGAGAAAGGTTCCAGATAAAGTTGTTGGAGCATTAAATTTTGCAGGCTTTGCATTGCTTATGGGATTAATGCTATTAGTAACTGTAAAAGATATACTGTTCCCAATAAACTTATAGGAGAATAAAAAAATGGAAAGAAAAATAACTAGAGTAGTAAATATAAAAGATTTAAAAATTGGTGGGAATAATCCTATTATTATACAATCAATGACTAATACTGATACAAGAGATGTAAAAAGTACATTAGAACAAATAAAAAAATTAGTAGACTGTGGATGTCAAATGGTTAGATGTGCTGTTCCAGATATGGAAGCCTGTGAAGCACTTAAAGAAATTACAGAAAAGTCACCAGTTCCAATAGTTGCTGATATTCATTTTGATTATAGATTAGCTATTAAAGCAATTGAAAATGGAGTTTCTAAGCTTAGAATAAATCCTGGAAATATAGGAGATTATGAAAGAATAAAAGCAGTGGTTTCAAAAGCAAAAGAAAATAGTATACCTATAAGAATAGGAGTAAATTCAGGTTCCTTAGAAAAAGATATATTGGAAAGAGATGGGAAACCAACCGCTAAAGGACTAGTTGAAAGTGCATTAAGACATGTTAAAATATTAGAAGATTTAAATTTTTATGATATAGTAGTATCAATAAAATCATCAAATGTTCCAATGATGATAGAAAGCTATAGATTAATGAGTAAAAAATGTAATTATCCATTGCATTTAGGGGTTACAGAATCAGGAACTACATTTAAAGGAACTATAAAATCAAGTATAGGAATAGGAACTTTACTTGCAGAAGGAATAGGAAGTACTATTAGAGTTTCTTTAACTTCAGACCCTATTGAAGAAATAAAAGTAGCAAAAGAAATATTAAGAGATTTAGAATATACTAAAGAAGGAATAGAACTTATTTCATGCCCTACTTGTGGAAGAACAGAAATAAATCTTATAAAAATAGCTGAGGAAGTTGAAAAAAGATTAGAAGGAATAAATAAAAACATTAAAATTGCAGTAATGGGTTGTGTTGTCAATGGTCCTGGTGAAGCTAGAGAGGCTGATATTGGAATAGCTGGAGGAAAGGGCGTTGGAATAATATTTAAAAAGGGTGAAATAGTAAAGAAAGTAAAAGAAGAGGAATTAGTTGATGAACTTATAAAGGAAATAAAGTCTTTATAATGTTTACAAATTAAATTGTCCCCCAAAATTATAAATATTTTGGGGGTAATATTTTGAAAAAAGCAAGTTAAAAGGAGGTAATCCTTTGAGTGAAGAGTTCATAAAAAGTATTAATAAAGAAATTAAGAAAAATGAAAGTTTAGAAGAAAAAGAAATAAGATTAAATAGATTTCAGTTTTACAGAAAAAGTAATATATTAAAAGTTGTTATAAAATCAAAGGATGATTTATCAAATCAAGAAGAAGAATGGATTAAAGGATTAATAGTAAAAAAATTAGGGATAAATATAAATATAGAACTTTTAGTATATAAAGATGTACAGGATGCTACAAATGATGAAATAATTACAAAATATTGGTCAGATGTAGTTTTAGATATAGTAAAGAAAAATCCTTTATCTAAAAATGTTCTTTATTCAAAAAACAAAGAAATTTTAAATGGGAACATTATAGTAATAAAATATGGTAGTGAAGCTATTGTAAATCATTTAAAGAAGAAGGACATAGAAAAAAAAGTAGCATATCAAATACGTGATATATTTGGTAAAAAAATAAAATTAGAATTAAAATATGATAGTTCTTTAGAAGATGAAAATTATGAAGAAAATAAAGCTAAGGAAAATAAAAAAATAGTTGATGATGTTCTTCAAGGAAGAATAATACAAAAAGGTGAATCGCCTAAAGAAAAGAAAAAAGAAAATAAAGAACATCAAAAGAAACAACAAAATGAAGGATATCAAAAGTTTAAGAAAGAACCTAAAGGGGAAAATACAATACTTGGAAGAAATATAAGTCAAGAAGCTATAAATATAAGCGAAATTGACGAAACATCTGGATATGTGGCTGTTATTGGTGAAGTTTTTAAAACAGAAATAATTGAAACAAGAACTGGTAAGATGATTTTAACATTCTTCATAACTGATTATACAAGTTCAATTACTGTTAAATGCTTCTTAAGAGATAAAGACAAAGAAGAAGTTTTAGATAATGTTAAAAAAGGTCTTTATTGTAAAGTAAGAGGAGAGGCTATATATGATACATATGCAAGAGAAGTTGTAATAATGGGTAGAGATATAGTTAAAATGAAAAAAATAGAAAGAGTAGATGGAGCAGAAAATAAAAGGGTTGAACTTCATTTACATACTAATATGAGTACAATGGATGGAATGTCATCAGCAAGTAAAATGATAGAGAGAGCAGCAAAATGGGGACACGAAGCAATTGCTATAACAGATCATGGAGTAGTTCAAGCATTTCCAGATGCTCAAAGTGCTTCTAAAAAATATGGAATTAAAGTTATATATGGAGTTGAAGGATATTTAGTTAACGATGGTGTTCCATTAGCTCTAGGAGAAAAAGGAGAGTCTTTAGAGGATTCATATGTAGTATTCGATTTAGAAACAACAGGATTTTCACCTAAAAATGATAAAATAATAGAAATTGGGGCTGTAAAAATAAAAGAAGGTAAAATAATTGATAGATTTAGTGAGTTTGTAAATCCTAAAAGGACTATACCGTATAAAATAACTGAACTTACAGGTATATCTGATAGTATGGTAGTTGATGCTGAAACTATTGAAACCTTACTTCCTAAATTTTTAAAATTTTGTGAAGGAAGTGTATTAGTAGCTCATAATGCTTCTTTTGATACAGGATTTATTAAATATAATTGTAGAGAAATGAAACTTGATTTTTCTTTTACTATATTAGATACAGTTCCACTTGCTAGATTTTTATATCCAGAACTTAAAAAAGTTAAACTTAATATAGTAGCTAAACATTTAGGAATATCATTAGAAAATCATCATAGAGCTGTAGATGATGCGGAGGCAACAGCAGAAATATTACTAAAATGTTTTGAAAGATTAAAAGAAGAAAAAGAAATATTTGATTTAAAAAGTTTAAATAATCAGTTTTTATTAAATGTAGATATAAAAAAGCAACCAACTAATCACATTATAATATTAGCTAAAACACAAGAAGGGCTTAAAAATTTATATAAATTAGTATCTGAAGCACATTTAGATAATTTCTTTAAAAGTGCTAGAACTAAAAAGTCTAGGCTTCAAGAAATGAGAGAAGGTCTTATAATTGGGTCTGCTTGTGAAGCAGGAGAAGTTTACAGAGCAATTTTAGATGGGCGAAGTGATGAAGAGGTTATTGATATATGTAGATTTTATGATTATTTAGAAATACAGCCAATTGCAAATAATAATTTTTTAATTGAAAAAGGGAATGTAAATGGTGAAGAAGAATTAAGAGATATAAATAAAAAGATATATGAAATAGGGAAGAAATTAAATAAACCTGTTGTTGCAACTGGGGATGTGCATTTTTTAGAGCCACAAGATGAAGCGTTTAGAAGAATAATAATGGCTGGTAAGGGTTTTAAAGATGCTGATAATCAACCGCCTCTTTATTTAAAAACAACAGATGAGATGCTTAAGGAGTTTTCTTATTTAGGGGAAGATGAAGCAAAAGAAGTTGTTATTTTTAATCCTAATAAAATAGCATCTGAAGTTGAAAATATAAAACCTATACCAGAAGAAACTTTTCCGCCTAAAATAGAAGGTGCAGAAGATGAAATAAGAAATATGGTCAACAAGAAAGTTCATAGTATATATGGAGAAAACTTGCCTGAGGTTATACAAAAAAGATTAGATAAAGAGCTTAATTCAATAATAAATAACGGATATGCAGTATTATATCTTATAGCACAAAAACTTGTTGCTAAATCTCTTGAAGATGGATATCTTGTTGGATCAAGAGGATCGGTTGGGTCTTCATTTGTTGCAACAATGTCTGATATTACAGAGGTTAATGGGTTACCACCTCATTATGTTTGTCCAAAGTGTAAAAAGTCTGAGTTCTTTTTAGATGGGTCTATAAGTTCTGGTGCTGATTTACCTGAAAAAAATTGCCCGAATTGTGGAATTCCCTATAAAAGAGATGGACACGATATTCCCTTTGAAACTTTTTTAGGATTTGAAGGAGATAAAGAACCAGATATAGACCTTAATTTCTCAGGAGAATATCAAGGGGTAGTTCATAAATATTGTGAAGTTCTATTTGGAAAAGGATATGTTTTTAAAGCAGGAACAATTGGTACAGTGGCTGAAAAAACTGCTTATGGGTATGTAAGAAAATATTTAGATGAAAGAGGAATAAGAGCAACTAGTGCTGAAATTGAAAGATTAACTATAGGATGCACAGGGATAAAGAGGACAACAGGACAACATCCAGGTGGAATTATGGTTGTGCCTAGTGATAATGAGATATATAATTTTTGTCCAATTCAACATCCGGCAGATGATAATGATACGGATATAATAACAACTCATTTTGATTATCATTCAATAAGTGGTAGACTTTTAAAACTTGATATACTAGGTCATGATGATCCTACTGTACTTAGAATGTTACAAGATTTAACGGGACTAGATCCTAAAACTATTCCATTGAATGATGAAAAAGTTCTTAGCTTATTTATAAAACCAGATGCACTTGGAGTTACTAAGGAAGAATTAAAATGTGAAGTTGGTAGTTATGGACTTCCTGAGTTTGGAACTAAATTTGTAAGACAAATGCTTGTTGATACGCAACCAAAATCATTTGCAGATTTGGTCAGAATATCAGGGCTTTCACATGGTACTGATGTTTGGCTTAATAATGCTCAATACTTTATTAAAGAAGGTTATACAACTCTAAAAGATTGTATAGCGACAAGAGATGATATTATGGTTTACTTAATGTATCAAGGAGTTCCACCTAAAGCTTCATTTACAATAATGGAAAAGGTTAGAAAAGGTAAGGGGCTTACTGAGGAAGATGAAAAATTAATGAGAGAAAATAATGTTCCAGATTGGTATATTGAGTCTTGTAAAAGAATAAAATATATGTTTCCTAAGGGGCATGCTGTTGCATATGTTATGATGGCTGTAAGAATAGCTTATTATAAAGTTTATTATCCGGAAGCTTATTATGCTACATACTTTACTGTAAGAGCGGATGATTTTGATGCCGATTTAATATGTAAGGGTGAAGGCGCAATTGATGATAAATTACAAGAATTATATAGTTTAGGAAATGCGGTTACTGCAAAAGATAAAGGTATGATAACATCTTTAGAAATGGCATTTGAAATGTATAAGAGAGGATTTAAATTTTTAAAGGTAGATTTATATAAATCAGAAGCAACTAAATTTATAATAGAAGAGGATGGATTAAGACCTCCAATAAATGCTCTTCAAGGTGTTGGAGATAATGCGGCAAAGGCTATAGTTGAAGCTAGAAAAGATGGAGAGTTTATATCAAAGGAAGATTTAAGACTTAGATCTAAAATAACAAAAACTGCTGTAGAAACATTAGATAATCATGGTTGTTTAGAAGGGATGTCAGAAACCAATCAATTATCTTTATTTTAAAAAATTCATTAAATTGACAATTTATTTAAAGATACTTGAAAAAATATAGCTTATATGATAGACTTTATATGAAGAAGATTATTACTAATAGCTAGATTAAAGGAGTGGGAAGTAATTACCCGCTCTTTCTGTTTAGAACGCAACTTAATACTAGGTTGCGTTTTTAATTAGAAATAGAATCTAAGTTATTGGGAATAATAAAAGTAAAAATTGAATATTGAAAAGGAGGTCACATATGAAAAAAGATGCTTTAATTGAGAGAATAGAAGAATTAGTTCTTCCAATAACTGATGATTTAGGGTATGAGTTATATCATGTAGAATTCGTAAAAGAAAATGGAGAAAATTATTTAAGAATATATATAGATAATGAAGATGGCATTACACTTACTGATTGCGAAAATGTTTCAAGAAGAGTTAGTGAAATGTTAGATATAGAAGATCCAATAAGTACTTCATACTACTTCGAAGTTTCTTCACCAGGTATAAATAGAAATTTATATAAGGAAGAACACTTTAATAGATTTATAGGCAAAGAAATTTTTGTGAGATTTACAAAAATATTAAATGGACGTAAAAATATAAAGGGTATATTAAAGTCATGCAATGATGGTTTTATAGAAGTAGATGGAGAAGATTTAGTAAAGGTTGAACTTGAAAAAGTTAAATCAGCAAATTTAGAAGGAGATTTATAAAAGGAGGATAAACAGATGAACGAAGAGTTTATAGGTGCTCTTAAAGAGATAGTAAAAGAAAAAGGAATAAGTGAAGATTTAATATTTACAACAATTGAGGATGCGATGGTTGCAGCATATAAGAAAAACTATGCAAATCAATATACATCAGCTCAAAATGTTAAAGTTTCAATAAACAGAAATAACGGAGAAATTGGAGTTTATGCTCAAAAAGTAGTAGTTGATGAAGTTTATGATGAAGTAACTGAAATTAGCTTAGAAGAAGCAAAAGAAATAAATCCTAAGTATGAAGTTGATGATGTTGTTGACATTGAAGTTACTCCAAGAAACTTTGGTAGAGTTGCTGCTCAATTAGCTAAACAAGTTGTTACACAAAGAATAAAAGAAGCTGAAAGAAATATAGTATACAGTGAATATAAAGATCAAGAATTTGACATAATAACAGGTACTGTTTTAAGAAAAGATAAAGGATTAGTATTTGTAAGTATTGGAAAACTTGAAGGTGTTATTGGACCTAATGAGCAAATGAAAGGTGAAGAATATAACTTTAACGAAAAGTTAAAACTATATATAGTTGAAGTTAAGAATACTTCAAAGGGAGCTCAAATAAACGTTTCAAGAACACATCCAGGATTAGTTAAAAGATTATTTGAACTTGAAGTTCCAGAAATATACGAAGGTATAGTTGAAATAAAGAGTATATCAAGAGAAGCTGGATCAAGAAGTAAGATTGCTGTATATTCAAATGATGAATCAGTAGATGCTATGGGCGCATGTGTTGGACCTAAAGGAGTTAGAGTTCAAAATATAGTAAATGAACTTAAAAATGAAAAAATAGATATAATAAAATGGAGTAAAGATCCATCTGAATTTATAGCTAATTCTTTAAGCCCAGCAAAAGTTATAAGTGTTACTGTTAATGAAGATGAAAAGTCAGCAAAAGTTGTTGTAGATGACAATCAACTTTCTTTAGCAATTGGTAAAGAAGGTCAAAACGTTAGATTAGCAGCTAAATTAACTAATTGGAAAATAGACATAAAAAGCAAAACACAAGCTTTAAAAGAAGAAGAGGAAATTATAAAAGAAGAAGTTATTAATATGGATTCAGAAGAAATATCAGAATAGGAGAGATGTTTTTTATGAAGACTAAAAAGATACCTTTAAGAATGTGCACTGGGTGTATGGAAATGAAGCCTAAGAATGAACTTATAAGAGTTGTAAAATCAAAAGATGGTGAGGTTTCTGTAGACTTAACAGGAAAAAAATCAGGTAGAGGGGCTTACATTTGTAAGTCTACTGAATGTTTAAAAAATGCAGTTAAAACAAGAAGACTTAGCAGAAATTTAGATATTCAAATAAATGAAGAAATTTATGATAGGCTAAGGGAAGAGATGAAAGATGAGTAAGTTTTTAAGTTTTCTAGGATTAGCTAAAAGATCTGGTAGCCTGATAGAGGGATATAGTAGATGCAATGAAATTAGAAATAAAACAAAAATATATCTTTTTGTAATTTCAAAAGATGCATCTGAATCAACAAAGAAAAAATTTAAAAAACATTGTAATGAAAATGAAATAACATATATTGAAGACTTCTCTAAAGAAGATTTAGGGATTGGAATAGGGAAAGAAGAAATTAAAATTTTAGCTGTTAAAGATGAAAATATGGCTAAAAAATTATTATCTCTTTACGAGGAGGAAAATGTATGTAGAAATTAATCGGGGGTGACTGTATGTCAAAAATTAGAGTATATGAATTAGCAAAGGAACTTAATATAAGTTCAAAGGATTTAATCGAATTATTAATGGATGAGTTTAATATAGAAGTTAAAAATCATATGAGTGTTATTGAAGATGAAGATGCAGAACTTATAAAAGAGCTTCTAGGAAACTCAACAGAAGGAACAGCAGAAATAGTAGAAGAATATGAAAAGATTGCTGACGAAGAAGTTAATAAAGGTCCTAAGAAGAAGAAAAAAGGTAAGAGAAATTCAGAGTCAGATGAAGATGACGAAGCTGCAGAAGGTAAAATTATTGAGGTTGGAGAAACTATACTTGTAAAAGAATTAGCAGAAAAACTAAATAAACCATCAGCAGATGTTATAAAAACACTTATCTTTACTGGAGTTATGGCTGGAATAAACCAAGAAATAGATTTTGCTACAGCAGAAAAAGTATGTGAAAAATATGAAGTTTTAATAGAAAAAAAGGAAGAGTCAGCAGAACTTGATGTATTAGAAATGGAAGATGAAAAAGAAGAGAATCTTCAAAAAAGACCTCCTATAATAACTGTAATGGGACACGTTGACCATGGTAAGACATCACTTTTAGATGCTATAAGAAAAGCTAAAGTTACTGCAACTGAAGCAGGTGGTATAACTCAACATATAGGTGCATATACAGTAACTGTAAACGGTGAAGAAATAACTTTCTTAGATACTCCAGGTCATGAAGCATTTACAGCTATGAGAGCTAGAGGAGCTCAAATAACAGATGTAGTTATATTAGTTGTTGCGGCAGATGATGGAATAATGCCACAAACAAAAGAGGCTATAAGTCACTGTAAAGCAGCAGGGGTTCCTATGGTAGTTGCTATAAATAAAATAGATAGACCAGGTGCTAATATAGATAGAGTTAAACAAGAGTTAACTGAGTATGGATTAGTTGCAGAAGATTGGGGTGGAGATACAATATGTGTTCCAGTTTCAGCTAAAGAAGGTCAAGGAATAGGAACATTACTTGAAATGGTTCTTTTAACTGCTGAAATGTTAGAGTTAAAAGCTAATCCAAACAGAAAAGCTAAAGGAACTGTAATTGAAGCTAAGCTTGATAAAGGTAGAGGTGCTGTTGCAAGTTTACTTGTTCAAAATGGTACTTTACATGTTGGAGATTCTATATTAGTAGGATCAACTTATGGAAGAATAAGAGCTATGTTTGATGATACAGGAAAGAATATAAAATCAGCTGGACCATCAATTCCAGTAGAAATTTTAGGACTTTCTGAAGTACCAGCAGCAGGAGATAGATTTAACCAAGTTAAAGATGAAAAGACTGCTAGAAATATGGCTGAAAAGAGAAAAGAAAAACTTAAAGCTGAAAGTCAAAATAGACATAGAGTTTCTCTTGAAGACTTATATAGTCAAATAAAAGAAGGTACTGTAAAAGAATTAAGTATTATAGTAAAAGCTGACGTTCAAGGTTCAGTTGAAGCTATAAGACAATCTTTAGAAAAATTATCAACAGAAGATGTAAAGGTAAGAGTTATTCACGGTGGAGTTGGTGCTATAACTGAAACTGATATAACATTAGCAACTGCATCAAATGCAATAGTAATAGGATTTAATGTAAGACCAGATACAAATGCTGTTGTAGCTGCTGAAAGAGATGGAGTAGATGTTAAAACTTATAGAATTATATACGATGCAATAGATGATGTTAAGTCAGCTATGATTGGAATGCTTGAACCAGAATATAAAGAAGTTATATTAGGTAAAGCTGAAATAAGAGAAACTTATAAAATTTCAAATGTTGGTACAATAGCAGGATGTTATGTCCTTGATGGAAAAATAACAAGAAACTCAGATATAAGAGTTATAAGAGATGGAATAGTTATATTTGAATCAACTTTAGCATCTTTAAAGAGATTTAAAGACGACGTTAAAGAAGTTAAAAGTGGATATGAATGTGGATTAAGTGTTGAGAAATTTAATGATATTAAAGAGGGCGACATTATTGAAGCATACACTATGGAAGCCATAGAAAGAAAAGAACTGTAATTAAGAGGTGAATTAACATGGCTAATTATAGAGGTGGAAGAATAAACGAAGAAGTTAAAAAAGTTGTAAGTAGTTTAATTCAAAATGAAATAAAAGATCCTAGATTAACAGCTATGATTTCAGTAACTGGTGTTGAAGTAACTAGAGATTTAAGTTATGCAAAAGTATTTGTAAGCATATTTGCAAATAGTGAAGAAGAGAAAGAAAATAATTTAAAGGCATTAAAAAGTGCGAGCGGCTTTATAAGAAGAGAAGTTGGACGTAAAGTTAAATTGAGAGTTACACCACAAATAATTTTTGAATTAGATGAATCAATAGATTATGGAATGAAAATTGATGGATTAATAAGAAAAGCTAAGGAGCAATAAAATGGCACTTAAGGATATTAAGAAAATTATCATTGAGGCTAATAAAATTGGAATAACATATCATACATCACCAGATGGGGATGCTATAGGTAGTGCCTTAGGTCTTCTTAATGGATTAAGAGAACTTGGTAAGGAAGTGTATATAATATCAAAGGATACACTTCCTGAAGATTTCTCTTATCTTCATTATTCAGAAGAAATTAATGGCATGGTTACAGAACCGACAGAAGGAACAGATTTAGTAATTGTATTAGATTGTGGAAATGTAGAAAGAATATCTGCTAATTTATCACAATTTAAAGGCATGATAATTAATATAGATCACCATATGTCAAATGATAATTATGGATTTATAAACTATGTTGATACTGATGCTTCTGCTACTGCTGAAATAGTATTTTTGTTGTTACAAGAAATGGGATATGATTTTTCAGTTAAAGAAGACATATTAAAGAAAATTGGAACTTGTATATACACTTCTTTAGTTACTGATACTGGTTCTTTTAGACATTCAAATGTAACTAAGAGAACTCATGAAATAGCTGGAAATCTAATTCAAGTTGGAGTTAACAATTCAAATATATACAATAATTTATTTGATAATAGAAGTATAAATAAACTTAACCTAATGGGATATGTGTTTCAAAGAGCTAAACTTTACTTTGATGGTAAAGTTATTTGTGCATCAATAGATGATAATATAATAAAAAAATTTGACGCAGAAAAAGAAGATACTTCTGATATAATAGGAACTCTTTTAAGTATAAAATCAGTTGAGGTTGCAATTCTTTTAAAAGAAGTTGAAGAAGGAGTAAAAGCTAGTCTTAGATCAAAAAATAAATTTGATGTTAGAAAAATAGCAGAGCAATTTGGTGGCGGTGGACATATTAAAGCTTCCGGATTAATGCAAAGAGGCATTTTACTTAATGTAGCTAAAGATAATATTTTAAAAGCTATTGAAAGAGAGTTAATATAATGCAAGGAGTAATTAATGTATTTAAAAATCCTGGAATGACATCTTTCGATGTAGTAAGGATTATAAAGAGGGTTGCAAAAGAGAAAAAAGTAGGACATACAGGAACTTTAGATCCAGAGGCATGTGGAGTTTTACCTATTTGTCTTGGTAAAGCAACTAAAATAATAGATTATATAATGATAGCACCTAAAAAATATGAGGTTGAGTTTTCTTTAGGATTTAAAACTACAACATATGATTTAGAAGGTGAAGTTTTAGATAGGAAAGATATTTCTCATCTTGATGAAAAAACTATTTATAATGTTATAAAATCTTTTGAGGGGAATATTAATCAAGTTCCTCCAATGTATTCGGCTATTAAAAAAAATGGCGTAAGATTATATGATTTGGCAAGACAAGGTATAGAAATTGAAAGAGATGGTAGAGAAATTACTATATACAGTATAGATGATATAAAAATAAATTTACCTAAAATCACAATGTCTGTTAAATGCTCTAAAGGAACATATATAAGAAGCTTATGTTATGATATAGGCGAAGAGTTACAAGTTTATGGAACTATGACAAAATTAAAAAGAACTGAAACATCAGTTTTTAAAGAAGAAACTAGTATAAATATAGATTTATTAAATGAAGAAAATATTAGTGAATATTTAATACCTATAGAAAAAGCATTAGAGGCATACCCTCAAATAACTATAAATAATAAATTTAAGAAGCTTCTTATAAATGGAGCAAATGTATATGATAAGAGGCTATTAAAAAGTGATGTTGAAATAAATACTTTATATAGAGTTTTTGATGAAGATAATATATTTTTAGGACTTGGAAAAAAGTATAAAGATGGATTTAAGTTAGAAAAATTATTAATATAACTTAATAGGAGAATGCTAAAAGATGAAAGTAATTAATAAAAAAGATACTGGATATTATATTGCATTGGGAAGTTTTGATGGATTACATAAAGGACATTTATCACTTATAGAAAAGTGTATAGAGCTTTCTAAAATAAACAATTGCAATAGTATGGTATTTTCATTTAGTAATCATCCAAGAACTGTTATTAATCCAGATAAAAAATTACAATATTTAATGAACAATAATGAAAAAATTCATATTCTAAAAAATGAAGGTATAGATAAGGTTGTTCTTAAAGAATTTAATAAAGAATTTATGGAATTATCAGCAGAAGGATTTATAGAAAAACTTTGTAATGAATATAATGTTAAAGGTATAGTAGTAGGGTTTAATTATAAGTTTGGATATAAAAATTCAGGCGATACAAAACTTTTAGAGAAATTATCAAAGGTATATAATTATGATTTGAAAATTATGGAGCCACTATTATTTGATGGATATGCAGTAAGTAGCACAAGAATAAGAAAAGCAATAAAAGATGGTGAAATCGAAATTGCAAATAAAATGCTAACAAGACCTTATAATATTAAAGGTACTGTTGTGCATGGAAGACAAATAGGACGTACTATAGGATTTCCTACAGCAAATTTAAAAATTGATTCTGATAAAATTATTCCATGTATTGGTGTATATTATACTAACCTAAAGTGGAATAATAAAATATATAAAGGTATAACATCAGTTGGAAATAATCCAACAGTTGATGGAAAAAACCTTACAATAGAAACTTTTATATTAAATTTTGATAAAGAAATTTATGGTGATCAAATAACATTGTATTTTATCGAAAGAATAAGAGGCGAAATAAAATTTAATTCTATATTTGAATTAAAAAATCAATTACAAAAAGATAAAGAATTTGCAGAATTAAGAGAAATAAATCATATTATATAAATTTTGTTTACAACAATAAATTGTTCTGTTATAATAATAGCGGAAACCTAGTCCTACGTTTTGAGGTGCCATCTCATTACGTGGAACTAAGGGGATATTTTACGGAGGTGTAATTATGGATAAGGCAAGAAAGCAAGAAATAATTAAAGAATTTGGAAGAAGTGAACACGATACAGGATCAGCAGAAGTTCAAATAGCTTTATTAAGTGAAAGAATTAATGAATTAACTGGACACTTAAAAGTTCACAAGAAAGACCACCACTCAAGAAGAGGACTATTAATGATGGTTGGACAAAGAAGAGGTCTTTTAAATTATTTAGCAAAGCAAGATATCGAAAGATATAGAGCTATAATCAAAAAATTAGGTTTAAGAAGATAGCTTAGAGCGGTTAAAACCGCTCTATTATTTTAAAATAATTAGAAAAATTTGTAAGAAAGCAAGTCGAAAGGAGGGTTCCTTATGAGAAATACAATAGGTACAGTAATAGCTGGAAGAGAAATGAAGGTTGAATTTGGTGATTTAGGAATGTTGTCAAATGCTGCCGTATTAGTAAGCTATGGAGATACTGTAATATTAACTAATGTAAATAAGTCAGAAGAACCGAGAGAAGGTATAGATTTCTTTCCTCTAAGTGTAGAATACGAAGAAAGATTATATGCTGTTGGGAAAATACCTGGAGGATTTATAAAAAGAGAAGGAAGACCATCAGATAAGGCTATTCTTCATGGAAGAGCTGTTGATAGAACAATAAGACCTTTATTTCCAAAGGGATATAGAAATGATGTTCAAGTTGTATGTACAGTAGTTTCAGTTGAAAAAGATAACTTACCTGAAATATTAGCTATAAATGCAGCTTCAATAGCATTATGTTTATCAAGTATACCATATGATATTCCAGTAGCTGGTGTTCAAGTTGGATTAATTGATGGAGAATTTATACTTAACCCTACATCAGAACAAAGAGAAAAAAGTACATTAGATCTTACAGTATGTGCTACTAAAGAAAAAGTTATGATGATAGAAGCAGGTGGAGATGAAATACCAGAAGAGACAATGATAAAGGCAATAGAGTTTGGTTTTGAATCATGTCAAAAAATAATAGCATTCCAAGAAGAACTTATGAAAAAATTTGGAAAAACTAAAGAAGAAGCTATTCTTTATACAGTTGATGAAGAAGTTGAAAAAGATGTAAAAGATTTTGCTTCAGAAATGGTTAAAGATGCTATGTATATCATGGATAAAGATGAAAGAAATGCGGCTATGAGCAAAGTAAATGAAGCTGTTTATGATAAATTCGCTGAAAAGCATGAAGGTAAAGAAGGGGATATAAAAGAAATTCTTTACACAATGCAAAAGAAGGTAGTTAGAAACATGCTTTTAAAAGATAAAAGAAGACCAGATGGTAGAGCTTTTGATGAAATAAGACCACTTGGTTGTGAAGTTTCAATATTACCAAGAACTCATGGTACTGGATTATTTACAAGAGGATTAACTCAAGTAATGACAGTCGCAACATTAGGTTCAATTGGTGACATACAAATATTAGATGGTATAGATGAGGCAGAATCAAAAAGATATATGCATCACTATAACTTCCCATCATATAGTGTTGGAGAAGTAAGACCACTTAGAGGACCAGGAAGAAGAGAAATAGGTCATGGAGCATTAGCAGAAAGAGCACTTGAACCATTAATTCCTTCAGAAGATGAGTTCCCATATACTATAAGGTTAGTTTCAGAAGTTTTAAGTTCAAATGGATCAACATCACAAGCGTCTGTTTGTGGATCTACTTTAGCATTATTAGATGCAGGTGTTCCAATAAAAAGACCAGCTGCAGGTATAGCTATGGGACTTATAACATCAGAAGATTTAATAGAAGAAGAAGTATTAACAGATATACAAGGTATAGAGGATTTCTTTGGAGATATGGATTTTAAAGTTGCAGGTACAGAAAAAGGAATAACTTCAATACAAGTTGATACTAAGCTTAAAGGATTAAGCTTTAATGTTGTAAATACAGCAATAAGAAATGCTAGAATAGCTAGAATGACTATTTTAGAAAAAATACATGAATGTATACCGGAGCCAAGAAAAGATGTTTCAATATATGCACCAAAAACATCAATTATAAAAATTGATCCAGAAAAAATAAGAGATGTAATTGGAGCAGGTGGAAAAGTAATTAATAAAATTATTGAAGATACTGGCGTTAAAATAGATATAAAAGAAGATGGAACAGTATTTGTATCATCAGTAGACCATGATGGAGTTAAAAAAGCTATAAGTATAATAGAAGGCTTAACTAAAGAAGTTAAGGCTGGAGAGGTTTACTTAGGGAAAGTAACAAAAATAACAACATTTGGAGCTTTTGTAGAAATTCTTCCTAATAAGGAAGGGCTAGTGCATATTTCAAAGTTAGATAAAAATAGAGTAAATAAAGTTGAAGATATAGTCTCAGTTGGAGATGAAATTCTTGTTAAGGTTACAGAAATTGATAATCAAGGAAGAATAAATCTTTCAAGGAAAGATGCATTAGAAGATAATGAGACAAAAGAAGATAAGGAATAATAAAAGGGCAATTTAATTGCCTTTTTTTTACTAGAGGAGGCTTTTATGCATAAAATTTTTACACTAAAAAATGGGCTTAGAATTGTTACCGAAAAAATTGATGGGGTTAATTCGGTTAGTGTAGGAGTAATGATTCAAAATGGATCAAGAAATGAAAATTTAGATGTAAATGGTATATCTCATTTTATAGAGCATATGTTTTTTAAAGGCACTGAAAATAGAACTGCGAAGCAAATTGCAGAAGAAATTGAAAATGTAGGTGGGCAAATAAATGCTTTTACAAGTAAAGAAGTAACTTGTTATTATATAAAAACATTGCATACACATATAGATATTTCCTTAGATGTATTATCAGATATGATTTTAAAGTCAAAGTTTGATGCAGAAGAAATTGAAAAGGAAAAAGGTGTAGTAATAGAAGAAATAAATATGAGTGAAGATAGTCCAGAAGATGTTTTAGATAATCTTCATTCAAAAGCCTCTTTTGAAGGTGATGCATTATCTTATCCTATATTAGGTAGTATTGAAAAAATTAAAAGTCTAACAAGAGATGAAATAGTAAAATTTATAGATGAAAAATATACTCCAAATAATTCTGTTATATCTATTTGTGGTAAGTTTGATGAGAATGAAATTTTAGGTTTAATAGAGAAATTTTTTGGAAAATGGGAAAATAAAAATAATTATTATCCTAAGTATAAACCTTTTACAATAAAGAAAAATTCATATTTTTTAAAAAAAGAAATAGAACAACTTCATATAAATTTAGGATTAAAAGGATTGCCTTCAAATGATGAAAGAGGATATGCGTTAGTATTATTAAATAATATATTAGGTGGAGGAGCCTCTTCAATATTATTTCAAAAGGTTCGAGAAGAACTTGGTCTTTGTTATTCTGTGTATTCATATATTCAGGCATTTCAAAATGTTGGATTAATAAGCATATATATAGGACTTAGTAAAGAATATGCACCTAAAGCGTTAAAAATAATAAAAGAAGAAATAGAAAATTTGGTTAAAAACGGAATAACAGATGAACAGTTAAAAATAAATAAAGAAAAAATAAAAGCAAATTATATTTTAGGGTTAGAAAGTACTAGTTCAAAAATGTTTGCAAATGCAAAGGCATTACTTTTAAGAAAAAATATTAGAACAGAAGAAGAAGTTATAGAAAAAATAGATAAAATAAGTAAAGAAGATATAAAATATGTTATTGAAAATTGCTTTAAAGATGGTGTAATAAATACAGCATATGTTGGAAGTGATATAAACAAGGATTATTTAGATTCTTTTATATATAAGTCAACAAAAGCTTATAATAATAATGATAATAAAGATAAGGCTGAGATATAGTAATAAAAATAAAAAAAACTTCATATATTTATGTATAAATATATAGGAGGTTTTTAATTATGTATGTCCAAGGGGATAAAAATATAAAATATCTTAGTGAACTTGAAAAATATGAACTCATTAATATAAATGATGGTGAAAAATATGATTATCTTCAAAATAATGATTTAGTAATTGATGAAGAAGGAAATATAAGATATTTAATAGTTGATACAACATCTTCTAAATTTAGTATTTTTGGAGGGGCTAGAGAAGTACTAGAAATAAATTGGAGTGCTGTTCAAAAAGTTGGAGCAAAAACAATAATACTAGATGCTGATGAAAGAAGTATAAAAAGAGCGAAAGTGTAAAACTAAGGGGGAAACGTTATGAAAATTGTAGTGCAAAAATTTGGAGGAACATCTGTATCTACAAAAGAAAGAAGAGAAAAAGTAATAGAAAAGGTTAAGCAAGCTATTGATAAAGGATTTTCACCAGTTGTAGTAGTTTCTGCCATGGGAAGAAGTGGAGATCCTTATGCTACTGATACATTATTATCATTAATAGAAAAAGATTTTAAATCAACAAATAAATTAGCTACAGATTTATTAATGTGTTGTGGTGAAATAATAAGCTCTGTAGTAATGAGTAATGAAATGTTTAAATCTGGAATAGATGCAATTCCATTAACTGGAGGCCAGGCAGGTATAAAAACTGATAATATTTATACTAATGCAAGTCATATAGATGTTAAACCGGATCAAATATTGGATGCTGTTTCAAAAGGAAGAGTACCTGTAATAACAGGTTTTCAAGGAATGACAGAAGATGGTTTCTTTACAACTCTTGGAAGAGGAGGCAGCGATACTAGTGCAGCTATTATTGGTGCAGCATTAAATGCAAAACAAATAGAGATTTATACTGATGTTGATGGTATAATGACAGCAGATCCAAGAATTGTTCAAAATGCTTCAGTTATAAATGTTATAAGTTATAATGAAGTATTTCAATTAGCTGAACAAGGTGCAAAAGTTATACATCCAAGAGCAGTAGATATTGCAATGAAAAGTAATGTTCCTCTTTTGATAAAGAATACAATGAGTGATGCTGAAGGTACTCTTATAAATAACAATGGAGATATAAATAATGATAAAATCATAACAGGTATAACTCATAGAAATGATAGAATACAAGTTAAAATAAGATTAGATGAAAATATAGGAAATGAAAAATATAGAGATGTATTAAGTCTTTTAGCCGCTAATAAAATAAGTTTAGATCTTATAAATATATTTCCAGATCAACAAGTTTTTACTATAGATAATGAAAGTAAAAATAGTTTAGAAAGTATATTAAGTTCGGTTAATATAAAATATGTATTAAATGAAGATTGTAGTCAAATAGCTGTAATAGGATCAAGGATGGCAGGAATACCAGGAGTTATAGCTAATATAGTTCAGACTTTGACTGATAATAATATAGAAGTTTTACAAACTGCAGATTCACATATGACTATATGGTGTCTAATAAAGTCAGATAAAGTATCTGAAGCTATTAATGCATTACATAAAACATTTGAGTTATCATAGATTAAAATATTAATGTATAAAATATTTCCTCTTGTACAAAATAAAAATGTATAGGAGGAATGTCTATGAATACTGATAATGAAAAAGATAAAGAGAAGTTAGATAAAAATAGTGAAGCAATAAAGGAATTTGGAAATACAGGCATAGTAAATCCTAATGAGAGAATAAGAGTATTACCAATAATAGGTCAAATAGAAGGTCATATTGTTTCACCAGCTCAAAATAAATCTACAAAATATGAACATGTTATTCCACAACTTATAGAAATGGAACAAAATGATAATGTCAAAGGTGTTCTTATAGTATTAAATACAGTTGGAGGAGATGTTGAGGCAGGCCTTGGAATATCCGAAATGATTAATTCACTATCTAAACCAACAGTTTCCATAGTGATAGGTGGTGGACATTCTATAGGAGTTCCGCTTGCAACATCATCTAATTATTCATTTATAACGCCATCTGCTACTATGATTGTACATCCAATAAGAATGAATGGTTTTATAATAGGAGTATCTCAAACTTTTGAATACTTTAAGAAAATGCAAGAAAGAATAAATGAATTTATAGTTAGAACATCTAATATAAGCAAGAAACAATTAGAGGAACTTTTAAAGAAACAAGGAGACTTATTAAATGATGTTGGAACTATATTAATAGGTAATCAAGCTGTAGAGTGCGGACTTATAAATGAAGTTGGTGGTTTGAAAGAAGCGATTTCAAAATTAAATTCATTAATTGATAATAATGAGTAATTTAAAAAATCAGCTATAATTATTTATGGCTGATTTTCTTATGTATTCATAAAAAGGGATTTTATTATATTTGTAGAAAGTAATAAAGTGAGGTGAGTAAATTTGGGGAAAAATAATAAGAAAAGAAATAAAAAAAATAATAATAAGAATACAGATATAATAGGGCTTATATATATATCTGTAGGAATTCTTTTATCGGTAGCAATTTATACAGATTTTGTAGGAATATTATCAACTGTTTCACAAAGAATAACTCATTTTTTAGTTGGTGTTGGAACATATATACTTCCAGTGTATTTATTATATTTAGGATATCAATATATAAAGAATAAAGGAATTTTAATATTAAGTAGGAGATTTTATGGTATTACAATATATTGTCTGATACTTATATTGATATGTTCAACTATATATATTCAAACTAATGATAATATAAAAGTATTTAGTGATGGATTAAAAATGATAGTTTCCATGGAGAGTGTATTTAATGGTGGAGTAATAGGGTATATTTTTGCATATCCGTTGTTTAAGTTTTTAGGAGCTATTGGGTCTTATATAGTTTATATTTCATTATCTATAATAGCAACAATATTAACTTTTGATATTACATTACATGATTTATGTAAAGAAGTTAAAAATAAAGGTAAAAAAATAAAGCCGGTATTAGATAAAAAAAGAGATAATAATGACTATATAGATGATACATTTATAAAAGTTGTTGAAAAAAAACATAATGATTCAAATAAAGATGAATTTTTAAATGGAGTTAATAACAAGATAAAAATATTAGATTTTATGAAGAATTCAACAATAGATGATGTTGATGAACAAACTTGTATATTTGATGATAATTATACAAATGATGAAATTGATGATTTGAAAAATATAAAGCCTCAAAGAGTATTTTTAGATAATAATAAAACTAATATTAAATCTAAAAAAGAAAATTTAAATAATACTTTCAATGAAGAGATTAATAATGAAATAGAAAATAGTATAATAAAAACAAATGATGAAGATAAAACATATATATATCCTGGATTTGAATTACTAAAAATAAATAATGCTACTAATCTTAATAATGATGATAAACAGGAACTTATGGAAAGTGCTGATAAACTTGAAAGCACATTGGAAAGTTTTGGAGTTGATGCAAATGTTACTAGAGTTACAAAAGGACCATCAGTAACTAGATTTGAGTTACAACCAAGTCCTGGAGTTAAAGTAAGTAAAATAGTTAATTTATCAGATGATATAGCATTAGGACTTGCAGCTACTGGAGTAAGAATTGAAGCACCAATACCAGGAAAAGCTGCGGTAGGAATAGAAGTTCCAAATAGAGAACAAACTCCAGTATTTTTAAGAGAAGTATTAGAATCTGATGAATTTTTAAATACAGATAAAAAGTTAGCTTTTTCTTTAGGAAAAGATATAGGAGGAAAATGTGTTGTTGGAGACTTAAGCAAAATGCCTCATACGTTGATTGCAGGAGCAACTGGGTCAGGTAAAAGTGTTTGCATAAATACATTAATTATTAGTTTATTATATAAATATTCTCCTGATGAAGTTAAACTTTTAATGGTTGATCCTAAAGTGGTGGAACTTAGTGTTTATAATGGAATACCACATTTACTAGTACCTGTAGTTACTGATCCTAAAAAAGCAGCAGGTGCTTTAAATTGGGCAGTTAACGAAATGACTAGAAGATATAAGTTGTTTGCTGATTCAGGAGCAAGAAATATAGATTCTTATAATGCATTATTTGACAAAGGGATAATAGAAGAGAAATTGCCTTATATAGTTATTGTTGTTGATGAACTTGCTGATCTTATGATGGTATGCCCAAATGATGTAGAAGATTATATAGGAAGATTAGCGCAAATGGCAAGAGCAGCAGGGATGCATTTAGTTATAGCTACACAAAGACCTTCGGTAGATGTTATAACTGGAGTAATAAAAGCTAATATACCATCTAGAATATCTTTTGCAGTTTCATCACAAATAGATTCAAGAACTATATTAGATAGTGGTGGTGCAGAAAAACTTTTAGGAAAAGGAGATATGCTATATTATCCAGTTGGTGCTAGCAAACCACTTAGAGTTCAAGGATGTTTTATTTCCGAAGATGAAGTTGAAAGAGTAGTTGAATTTGTTAAAAATGAAGTTGATGAAGTTGAGTATAAAGAAGAAATAATAGAACATATAAATAACGAGTCTGATTCAACATTAAATAATATTAAAAATGAAGATAGTGATGAACTTATTGATGATGCAATAAATATTGTAGTAGAATATGGACAAGCATCTACTTCTTTTTTACAAAGAAGATTGAGAATAGGATTTAATAGAGCCTCAAGAATTATGGACGAATTAGAGGAGAAGGGTATAATATCTAAAAAAGATGGTAGTAGACCTAGACAAGTATTAATTAAAAAAGAGGATTTAATAGCTACTGAAGAATTAGATTAACTATATTTATAATATAGTTTTAATTAAAACTTGTAATAGCTTAAAAACAGTTATAAAATAGTTAAGTAAAAGTATTTAAAACGTAGGAGGAATAAGTTTTGGCAAAATATAAAGTAGGAATGGTTAGCCTAGGATGCGATAAAAATAGAGTAGATTCTGAAATAATGTTAGGCATCATGAATAAAGAATATGAAATAACAAATAATCCTAAAGATGCAGATATAATTATTGTTAATACATGTGGGTTTATTGATAAAGCAAAACAAGAATCAATAGATACAATATTAGAGATGGCAAAATATAAAAAAGATTATAATTGTAAAATGTTAATTGCCACTGGATGTTTAACTCAAAGATATGGAAAAGAATTAAAGGAATTAATGCCTGAAATTGATATAATGCTTGGTGTTAATGATTATATAAAAATAGCTAAATTAATAAAACAATTTATGGAAGAAAAAAATGTTGATTTAGAATTTACAGAAGTTGAGTATTCAGATAATAATATAAATGAAGGTGAAAGAATACTTACTACAAACAAGAGTACTGCATATATAAGAATAGCGGAAGGATGTAATAATTTTTGCACTTATTGTATAATACCTAAAATAAGAGGTAAGTTTAGAAGTAGAAATATGGATAGCATACTAGAAGAAGCTAAAACTTTAGTAGATAGAGGCGTTAAGGAAATAATATTAATTGCACAAGATACTACGCTTTATGGTAGTGATTTATACGGTGAGAAAAGTCTTCATAAACTTTTAAAAGAACTTTCAAAAATAGATGGATTAAATTGGATAAGGGTATTATACTGTTATCCAGAAGAAATATATGATAAATTAATAGAAGAGATTGCCATTAATGAAAAAGTAGTTAAATACTTAGATTTACCTATTCAACATATAAGTGATCATATATTAAAACTTATGGGAAGAAAAACAACAAAACTTGATATAACTAATAAAATAGATAAATTAAGAGAAAAAATACCTAATATAGCAATTAGAACATCTTTAATTGTAGGTTTTCCTAATGAAACAGAAGAAGATTTCAATGAACTTAAAGATTTCTTAAGTGAGTATAAATTAGATAAAGTAGGTGTATTTAAATACTCAAGAGAAGAAGGAACACCAGCTGCAATTATGGAAGGTCAAATAGAAGAGGATGTTAAAGAAGCAAGGGAAAAAGAGTTAATGCTTTTACAAAGCGGAATATCAGAAAGAATAAATAGTTTGAAAATAGATAATGTATATGATATTCTTGTTGAAGGAAAGAATGAAGAATATTACTATGGAAGAAACTATGAAATGGCACCAGATATTGATGGAAATGTATTCTTTACAAAGCACTGTCCTGTTAATATAGGAGAATTTGTAGAAGTCAGAATTGAAAAGAATACAGAGTATGATTTAATAGGAGTTGGTATGTGTGAATCTTGCAAATAAATTAACGGTTCTTAGAATGTTATTAGTACCTGTATTTTTAGTATTTATAGCTATTAAAGGAATACCTTATGGTACATTTATTGCTACATTTATTTTTATTATAGCTTCAATTACAGATAAACTTGATGGATACATTGCAAGAAGTAGAAATCAAATAACTAATTTTGGAAAATTTATGGATCCATTAGCTGATAAATTATTGGTAACAGCTGCTTTAATTTCTTTAGTGGAATATGGGGTTGTACCTAGTTGGGCTGCGGTTATAATAATAGCAAGAGAGTTTGCAGTTTCTGGACTTAGAACTATAGCTGCTGCTGAAGGAAAAGTAATAGCAGCTAGTTGGTGGGGTAAAATAAAAACTGTAATACAAATAATTGCTATAATAATATTATTAGTAGAAATTAATATAGTTCAAAATACAGCAATTTATGAGTTTGTTATAAATAATAGCTTTTTAACAAATTTCTTTAAATATGTTCCAGGATTAACTTTAGATTTAGCTGTATTAATAACGATAGTTTCAGGATATGATTATTTTAGAAAAAATAAAAAAGTTATATCAACTACAAAATAAAGTGATTTAAAATATAAAAATATGTTAATACTTATAAAAGTTCCTTCTATAATTTAGTTGGAACTTTTATTTGCAGTTTTAGTTGACTATGTAAAATATGTCTTATATAATTATTATATAGAACATAAGTTCGATGAGAGGATGGTGTATTATTAATGAATATAGATGCAAATAAATTAAAGGCTATAGAGGCTGCTATGGGACAAATAGAAAAGCAATTTGGAAAAGGTTCTGTAATGAAACTTGGTGAGGAATCAACTTTAAATGTAGATTCAATATCAACAGGATGTTTAGATCTAGATATTGGACTTGGAATTGGTGGTGTACCTAGAGGAAGAATAATAGAAATATATGGACCAGAAAGTTCAGGTAAAACTACTGTAGCACTTCATATAGTTGCAGAAGCACAAAAACAGGGAGGAGCTGTTGCATTTATAGATGCAGAACATGCTTTAGATCCAGCTTATGCAAGAAAAATAGGAGTTGATACTGAAAATCTTATAGTATCACAACCAGATACTGGTGAACAAGCTTTAGAAATTGCTGAAGCTTTAGTACGTTCAGGTGCAATTGATGCAATAGTTGTAGACTCAGTTGCTGCGCTTGTACCAAGAGCTGAAATAGAGGGTGAAATGGGAGATGCTCACGTTGGACTTCAAGCTAGACTAATGTCACAAGCATTAAGAAAACTTGCAGGAACTATAAATAAAACAAATTGTGTTGCTGTATTTATAAATCAATTAAGAGAAAAAGTTGGAGTTATGTTTGGAAATCCTGAAACAACTCCTGGTGGTAGAGCATTAAAATTCTATGCTTCTGTAAGAATGGATGTTAGAAGAATTGATTCAATAAAACAAGGCGAAAATATAGTAGGAAATAGAACTAGAGTTAAAATAATAAAAAATAAAGTAGCACCTCCATTTAGACAGGCAGAGTTTGATATTATGTATAATGAAGGTATTTCAAAAGAAGGAAATATTATAGATGTAGGCGTTAAAGAAGAAATAGTTCAAAAAAGTGGCGCTTGGTTTTCTTATGGTGATATAAGATTAGGTCAAGGTAGAGAAAATGCTAAATCATACTTAAAGGAAAATCCAGAGGTTGGATTAGAAATAGAAAATAAGATAAGAGAAAAGCATAATCTTCCAAAAATGAGTAATATCTTAGAAAAAGATAGTGCAAATGAAAAAGAAAAGAAATAAAAAATAACTAAAACAAGATGTACTTTTGTATATCTTGTTATTTTATTTTTATAATAAAATATATAGTGATAAAAGGTTTACTTAAATAGATAGATTATGGATAATAAAAAGAGAAAAAAAGAGTATTTTAGAGAAAAATGAAAAAAATAAAAACAATCTAATTAATATTGCCTAACTTGACATAAATTTATTTTTACTATACAATAATAACAAATACTGGTTTATCATATTCCAAAGATAACAGTGAGAAAACAGTATGACACCTACTACGCTTTCTTTAATAAAAATAAGCTAGGGGGTGTTAATATGCAACAAATTATGCCGATAATTTTAATTGATATAATTGTGCTGTTAATATTAGGAATAGTACTTTACAAAACTATACAAAGTACATCAAAAAACAAGATAGAATCTCTAGAAAAAGATGCTGAAAAATTAGTAGAAGATGCAAAAAAAGAAGCAGAAGCTATGAAAAAAGAAGCTATTCTTGAAGCAAAAGAAGAGGTTCATAGATTAAGAAGTGATTTGGAAAAAGATTCTCGTGAGAGAAGAAATGAAATTCAAAGGCTTGAAAGAAGAGTTTTACAAAGAGAAGAAGTTCTTGATAAAAAGAGTGATTTTCTTGAGAAAAAAGAAGAAATTATCAATGGTAGAGTTAATGAAATTAAACAGTTAGAAAAAGAAGCTAACAATCTTCATGAAAAAAGAAGAGAGGAACTTGAAAGAGTTGCTAATCTTTCAAGTGAAGAAGCACGTCAGATTTTATTAGATGAAGTAAAGAAAGAAGTTTCTCATGAATCTGCTTTACTTATAAAAGAAATTGAAGGTAAAGCAAAAGAAGAAGCCGATAAGAAGGCTAGAGAAATAATTACTACAGCTATACAAAGATGTGCTGCTGATCATGTTTCTGAATCAACTGTTCATGTTGTAGCATTACCAAATGATGAGATGAAGGGTAGAATAATAGGTAGAGAAGGAAGAAACATTAGAACCCTTGAAACTTTAACAGGAGTTGATTTAATAATAGATGATACTCCAGAAGCTGTAATTTTATCAAGCTTTGATCCTATTAGGAGAGAAGTTGCTAGAATGGCACTAGAAAAGTTAATAGTGGATGGTAGAATACATCCAGCAAGAATCGAAGAGATGGTAGAAAGAGCTCAAAAAGATGTTGAAAACGACATAAAAGAAGAAGGAGAACAAGCAACACTTGAAACAGCAGTTCACGGACTTCACCCAGAGCTTACAAGATTACTTGGTAGATTAAAGTATAGAACAAGTTATGGTCAAAATGTATTAAAACATTCCATAGAAGTTTCATACTTAGCTGGTTTGATGGCTTCAGAGTTAGGTTTAGATGTTACTCTAGCTAGGAGAGCAGGATTACTACATGATATAGGAAAAGCCGTAGACCAAGAACAAGAAGGGCCACATGCAGTTATTGGTGCTGATCTTGCTAAGAAATACGGGGAATCTAAATTGGTAGTAAATGCTATAGGAGCCCATCATGGGGATGTTGAAATGCAATCTTTAGAAGCAGTATTGGTTCAAGCGGCAGATGCTATATCAGCAGCTAGACCAGGTGCTAGAAGAGAAACATTGGAGGCATATATAAAGAGATTAGAGAAATTGGAAGAAATTTCAAACTCATATGAAGGTGTAGAAAAGTCATATGCCATTCAAGCTGGTAGAGAGATTAGAATTATGGTTAAACCAGAACAAATTGATGATGCTGGATCTGTTGAGTTAGCTAGAAATCTTGCAAAGAGTATAGAAGAACAATTAGAATATCCAGGTCAAATAAAAATCAACGTGATTAGAGAAACTAGAGCAGTTGATTTTGCTAAATAAAGATATTAAAATACATTTTGTTTTATACAAAGTGTATTTTTTAATTTATTACTAAAATATAAAAATTTACAAGAAAATAAGAGGATTTTATAAAAAAAAGTAGAATATAATAATTATACGAAAGTATGTAATATTAAAATGTAAACGATTAGTAAGATATGTAGGAGGAATAATAAAAATGGAAGTATTAAAGGTTTCAACAAAATCAAATCCAAATTCAGTTGCAGGAGCATTAGCTGCAATAATAAAAGAAAAAAATATAGTAGAAATACAAGCGGTAGGGGCAGGTGCCATAAATCAGGCTATCAAAGCTATAGCAATTGCAAGAGGGTTTGTAGCACCAAGTGGTAAAGACATAATATGTATACCAGCATTTACAGATATAGTTATAGATGGAGAAGAGAGAACAGCTATAAAATTAATAGTACAACCTAGATAATTATATTCGTTACAAAAAAGATAAATAGTTTAATTTATTTAAAATAAAAGTATTGAATAGTTGAAATTTCACCGAAAAACATTTATAATGAAATGGTTAATAGGATATTAACTTAAAAAAATAGTAAAGAGGTGTATTTACATGGTATCTAAAGAGGTTTTAGTTAAGAACGCAACTGGTTTACATGCTAGACCAGCAACTCTATTAGTAAAGAAAGCTTCTTCATTTAAATCAGACATAAGCTTAGAATTCAACGGAAAGAAAGCAAATGTTAAGAGTTTAATCGGAGTTCTTTCATTAGCTGTTACTGCTAATTCAGTAGTAAACGTTATTGCTTCAGGAGATGATGAAGCCTTAGCAGCAGAAGAGATTGCAAAATTAATCGAGAACTTAGAAGATTAATTTAGAGATAAAGGTTCCTAATTTATTTTAGGAACCTTTTTCTTTTATAATAAATTATGTATGATAATTTATTATTTTTTTACTAAATTGCATCTAAATAATAATGTAATTAAATTTATACCTGAAATAGCAACTAATACATATATTATTCTTGCGGCAATAGGGACTCCAAAAGTTAAAAAAGTTACTAAGTTAAAATTAAGTAGTCCAACAAAGCCCCAATTTAGGGCCCCAATTAAAACTAATAAAAAAGAAAGTTTGTCTAACCAAGTTATTTTACACATAAAAACTCCTTTAAATAAACATTATTTAAAATATATATATGAGGGTATAATATAAATAATTACTTAACTTAATTAGATTTACATAAAAATAAATAAAATGATGAAAATAAATAAAATTTATGTTATAATACGAACTATATTGAAGTTTTATTATAATATATTCGTATGGAGGAAAGATATGAGAAACTTATATAATACACCTTTAAATTCAAGATATGCATCAAAAGAAATGAGTTATATTTTTTCAGATGATATGAAATTTATAACTTGGAGAAAATTATGGGTAGCTCTTGCTGAAAGTGAAAAAGAATTAGGATTAAATATAACAGATGAACAAATTAATGAATTAAAAAAATATGTTAATGATATAAACTATGATGAAGCTATAAAAAGAGAAAAAGAAGTTAGACACGATGTAATGAGTCATGTATATGCTTATGGTCTTCAATGTGAAAATGCTAAAGGAATAATTCATTTAGGTGCTACAAGCTGTTATGTTGGGGATAATACAGATATAATAATAATGAAAGATGCCCTTCTTTTAATAAAGAAAAAAATTGTAACAGTTCTAGATAGATTAAGTAAATTTGCAATTAAGTATAAAGATATGCCAACATTAGGCTTTACACATTTTCAACCAGCTCAATTAACAACAGTAGGAAAGAGAGCAACTCTTTGGATGCAAGATTTATTAATGGATATAGAAAATATAGATTTTGTATTAAGTACACTAAAACTTAGAGGAGTAAAAGGTACTACAGGAACTCAAGCAAGCTTTATGAATTTATTTGATAATGATGAAGAAAAAGTAAAGTTATTAGATAGAAAAGTTGCTGAAAAGATGGGCTTTGAAAAGAGTTATGCGGTAACAGGTCAAACTTATCCAAGAAAATTAGATTCAATAGTTTTAAATACGCTATCAGAAGTTGCACAAAGTTGTTATAAATTTAGTAATGATTTAAGATTGTTACAAAGTATGAAAGAAATAGAAGAACCATTTGAAAAACATCAAATAGGATCATCTGCTATGGCATATAAGAGAAATCCTATGAGAAGTGAAAGAATGGGTGCTCTTGCAAGATTTGTAATAGTAGACTCATTAAATCCTGCTATAACAGCATCTACTCAATGGTTTGAGAGAACATTAGATGATTCAGCTAATAAAAGATTATCTATAGCAGAAGGATTTTTGGCTTTAGATGGAGTTCTTAATTTATATATAAATATAGCTGAAAACATGGTTGTATACGATAAAGTTATAAAAGCACATGTTAATAATGAATTACCATTTATGGCGACTGAAAATATAATGATGGAAGCTGTAAAGCTAGGTGGAGATAGACAAGAACTTCATGAAAGAATTAGAATTCATTCAATGGATGCTGCTAAAAGAGTTAAAGCTGAGGGGCTTGATAATGATTTAATAAAAAGAATAATTAATGATGAAAATATAAAACTTTCAAAAGAAGAAATAGAAAATATTATAGACCCAAATAAGTTTATAGGTAGAGCTCCAGGTCAGGTTGTTGAGTTTATAACAGAATACATTAACCCAATAATAGAAGAAAATAAAGATGCAGTTGATATAAAGAGTGAAATAACTGTTTAAAATAAAAAAACTAGTAGTCTTTTGACTTCTAGTTTTTTTACTTCAATTCTAATAAAAGAATATGATATAATAGTATTCGGTTTATTACAATTAGAAGGAGAAAGAAATGAATAAAAAAAATAAAATAATAGCTACAATTCTTATATATTTAGTAATGGTAATAGCAGCAATAGCAGAGGGTCTAATAAATATTTTTACTGTTCCAATAAAAATAGAATTTAGTATAACAGATACTAATTTATCAGTTATGTTTATGTTTGGAACATTAGCTTACTTAATATGTAATTATATAGGTGGGGCCTTATGTGAAAAAATAGGTCAAAAAAAGCTTATATTGATAGGATTAATAGGGGCAATACTTACAAATTTAATTCAAGCATGGTCTCCCAATTTTATAATATTCACAATTGCATTTGCACTCATACAAGCTTTTTTAGGTCTAATGTCAATAGCAACTAACACTGTAATCCCAGTATTATGGATAACAGGACAAGCTATAGCAATGAATTTAACACATTTTGCTTATGGAGTAGGTCTTTCAGCATCACAAAAATTATCAGGTATGTTAATGGTTGATGGTTTTTCTTGGAGAACAATATATATTGGGTCAGCTATATTAACTTTAATAGTTTTTATAATATTTATTTTTATAAAACTTCCAATATATAAGCAGGAAAAAGAAGAAAAATTACCAATTACTATAATATTGAAAGATAAGTTAGTTTGGTTTTTCTTTATAGGTCTTGGATTTTACATATTAGCAGAACAGGGAACAGGAAGGTGGCTTCCAACATTTATAGAAAGTAGTTATAAAAATATAAATGAATCCAATATAGCATCGTATGTTTCAATTTTCTTTTTATTATTAACTATAGGTAGGCTTGTAGGTGGATTTATAGTTGAGAAGATAGGAGCTATGAGAACAGTGAAATTATTTTCTTTTATTGGAGGTGTTATATTTATTGTAGGATTAATATTGGGAGAAAAAGGATTATATATTGTATCAATTGCAGGATTTTTCTTTTCAATAATGTTTCCAACGGTCGTAGTAATAGTTAGTAATACTTTTAAAAGGAGTACAGCTTATATTACTGGTATAATAATAGCTTTAGCAAGCGTAGTAAATATGCTTGTTAATTTATTACTAGGAGTAGTATCTGATTTAATTGGAATAAAATATGCAATATTTATAGTTCCAATATCAATATTTATTACATTTATATTTTTATGCTTAGCTAGTAAAACAATAAAAGAAAGATAAAATATAAAGCTGAATATATTTATATATTCAGCTGATTTTATTAAAGGAGATAAAATAATGAATTTAAACGAAAATGATTTTTGGAATATTTTAAGTAATATAAGTCAAATAAATGAAAAAACTAAAAATAAAGCTAAAGAAAGATTAGATTCTTTAGCAAAACCATTAGGAAGTTTAGGAAAGTTAGAAGATATAGGAATAAAAATATCTGGAATAACTGGAAATATACAAAATAACTTTACGAAAAAGTGTGTATTAATTTTTTGTGCTGATAATGGTGTGTTTGAGGAAGGCATTGCAAGTACTCCACAATATGTAACTGTGGCACAAACAATAAATTTTACAAAGGGATTATCAGGAGTTGGAGTTATAGCAAGGCAAAATGGAAGTGATATACTTGTCGTTGATGTAGGAATAAATAGTGATATAAAAATAAATGGTGTTATAGATAGAAAGATAAGAAAAGGTACAAGTAATATAGCAAAAGGACCTGCAATGAACAGAGAAGAATGTATTTGTGCACTTTTAACAGGAATAGAAACAGTAAAAACGGCAGTGGATAATGGATATGAAATTATTGGAATAGGTGAAATGGGAATTGCTAATACAACAACAAGCAGTTCAATTTTAATATCTCTTAAAGAATGTGATTTTGATTTAGCTATAGGGAAAGGAGCAGGTCTTACAGAAAATGCATTTAAAAAGAAAAAGGAGGTTATAAAGAAGGCATTAGATATTAATAAGCCAAATGGATTAGATCCTATTGATGTGTTACAAAAGGTTGGAGGATTTGATATTGCAGCAATGACAGGAGCATTTATAGGAGCAGCTTATTATAAAATACCTGTAGTAATTGATGGATTTATATCAGCAGTTGCAGCACTTACGGCAGTTAGATTAAATAAGAATATAAAAGAATATATATTTCCATCTCATATAAGTAGAGAAATAGGATATAGTCAAGTTATAGATGAATTAGAATTAGAGCCTATGATTAATTTGGATATGAGACTTGGTGAGGGTAGTGGCTGTCCAATAGCATTTACAATAATAGATACAGCGAATGCTATTATTAGTAATATGGCTACATTTGAAGAGTCAGGGATAGATTGTGAATATTTAGAATCAATAAGAGAAGAGAAATGTTATAGGATATAATTATTTACTATTAAGGAGATAAAGATATGAAAATTATCGTTATTGGAGGAACAAGAAGTGGAAAATCTTTCATGGCAGAGGAATTAAGTAAAATATTAAATGGAAAGAAAAGTGATATTTTATATTTAGCTACAATGCAGCCTTTTTGTATTGAAGATAAAGAAAGAATAAATAGTCATATAGAAAGAAGAAAAGAGTGCAATTTTAAAACTTTAGAAGTTTTTAGTGATATTTCTAGTATAAAAAATAAAATAAAATTATCTGATACTATATTGCTAGATAGTGTTACAACATTATTAAATAATGAAATGTTTAAAGATAAAGTAATTGAAAAAAATATTTCTAAAAGAATATCTAAAGAAATATTAGAAATAAGTAGATTGTGTAAAAATATTATAATAGTTAGTGATTATATATTTAGTGATTCAATAATATATGATGATTTAGTAGTTAATTATTCTAGAGAGCTTGCTTATATAAATAGAGGCATAGTTAAAGATTTCGATATAGTTATAGAATGTATAAATAATAATTATATAATTCATAAAGGAAAAGCTGAAGGAGAGAATTTAATAAATGAAATATATTAGAAGTTTTTTTATGGCATTATCAATGTTTTCTGTAATTCCTGCACCTAAATATAAATGGGAAGATAAAAATGTAAGACATATATTAAAATTTTATCCCTTTATAGGTGTTATAATAGGATTGATTTGGTATCTTATTTATATTATATTAAATAAATTTAATATAAATTATATGGTAGAATCAGCAATACTTATTGCATTTCCTATATATATAACTGGAATGCTTCACTTAGATGGATTTATGGATGTTAGTGATGCTATTTTATCAAGGCGAGATAGAGAAACAAAAATTAAGATTTTAAAAGATTCTTGCACTGGTGCATTTTCTGTAATAAGTTTAGTAATTTTAATAATGTTTGAATATGCAGCTATGAATTCAATTTTATTTGAGAAAAAAAATATTATATTTATTATATTTATTCCTATAATATCAAGATGTTTTTCTGCTTTTATGATACTCATAAATAAGGATCTTAAAGAAAGCACATTATCTAAATTTTTTAAAGAAAATACAAATAAGTTTGATAGAATATTTCAAATTATAATTATGTTAGCATTAATAATTGTTTTATATTTATTATTGGGAATAAAATATGATTTTATTTTAATAGCTATGTGTATATGTATGTTTTATAAAACTTATAAAAATGTGAAAGATTTAGATGGAATAAATGGAGATATTGCTGGATATTGTCTTGTAACTGGCGAATTAGTTGGATTAATTTTATTAGCAATATTTTAGGAGGAGAAGTATATGTTGATTTTGGGCGGGGCTTTTAATGGAAAGCTTAATTATATAAAAGAAAAGTATGGACTGGATAATAATGATATTTATTACTGTAATTCAGATAAGCTAGAGTTAGATAAAAAAGTTATTTCAGGATTTCATATATTTGTTAGAGAAATGCTTTTAAATAATAAAGATATAATTAAATATGTAGAAGAAAATAAATGTATACTAAAAGAAAAAATTATAATATCAGATGATATTAATTCAGGAATTATTCCTATAGAGAAAGTTGATAGAATATGGAGAGATACTAATGGAAAAGTTCTTCAAATATTATCAAGTGAAAATAAGAAAGTTATAAGAATATTTTTTGGGTTAGAGATGGTGCTTAAAAATGAATAATTTAGAATTGTATCTTATAAGACATGGCAAAACAGATGGTAATGAGAAGAAATTGTATTGTGGGAAAACTGATTTAGAATTATCTAAAAATGGAATAGAAACCCTATATAAATATAAAGAAGAGTATGATTATATAAAGAAAATAATCAAATTTGATGGATACTATACAACCGGTTTAAAAAGGACTAATGAAACAATGAGTATACTTTTTAATAGTAATTATGATATTGAAGAAGGATTTATGGAATATAATTTTGGAACTTTTGAAATGAAAGGCTATAATGAGCTAAAAAAAGATAAAAATTATATTTCATGGATAACAGATGAAATTGGTGATTTTATAGTACCAAGTGGTGAAAGTAAAAATCAATATAGAAATAGAATAAAAAAAACTTTTAAAGGATTTATAAATAAATTAGTATTAGAAAATAAAAATAAAATTATATTGGTATGCCATGGTGGAACAATAGGAACAATTTTAGAATTATTTTATAATAATTCTAAAAATTTTTATGAATGGCAACCAGAATGTGGACGAGGTTATGTGTTAAGTATTCAAATTGATGAAAAAGGGTTTAAAGTAATAGGTGTAAAAGATATATAATTATATATCTTTAATAAATAAATTTTTATAAACTTTTACTACTTTAAAGTTACATGGTAAAATAATTTATGGAATAATAGAAATAAAGGAGAAATATTTTAATATGAATTTTGTATTATCATATAGTTGTGGAAAAGATAGCACACTAGCATTATATAGATTAATTAAAGAAGGACATACACCGGTAGGGTTAATAGTTACAGTTAATAAAAATGAAGATGAATCTTGGTTTCATAGAATACCAAATGAAATTTTAGAAGAGGTTTCAAATTCATTAGAAATTCCTTTGATAAAAGTAGAGTGCATTGGAGATAATTATGAAAGCGAATTTGAAAGGGCTTTAGAAAAGTCAAAAGAATTAGGAGCAACCTCATGTGTTTTTGGTGATATAGATATAGAAGTACATAAAAAGTGGTGTACTGATAGATGTGATAATATAGGTATAGATTATGTATTTCCTCTTTGGAATGAAGATAGGGAACAATTGACTAATGAATTTATAGATAATGGTTTTAAAGCTATTATAAAATGTTGTAATAATAAAGAATTAGATAGTACATTTTTAGGAAAAGTTTTAACAAAGGAGCTTGTTTCTAAAATAAAAGACAGAGGTGCTGATCCATGTGGTGAGAATGGAGAATATCATACTTTTGTATGTAATGGACCTATTTTTAAAAAGTCAGTGGAATTTAAAGTATTAGATAAAATTGTAGGAGAAAATTATAACCATATTTTAATTAGTAAGGAGTAGGGGAAGGAGATATATAGTTTTGAAAAGAAATTTAATGTTTTTAGGAACAGAGTCTGGTGTTGGTAAGACAACTATTTCAATAGCATTATGTAGATATTTAAAAAAACAAAAATATAATATAGTTCCATTTAAAAGTATAAGTATATGTACAGAAGCTAAAAAAAATATTTCAGGAGAATATATATCATTAGAGCAATTTATGCAAGCAGAGGCGTGTGAGATAGAACCTAAAGGGGTATTAAATCCTGTATGTATAAAAGAGGATAGTAATAAGATATTTATAAATGGAAAGTTTTATAGAAATAAGGAAAATTTTAAGTCTGATGAATTAATAGAGGATTTTAAAAGTTTTATAAAGGAAGATTTTGAAAAAGTATGTGAGGAATATGAATATAGAATAATAGAAGGAAATGGAGCACTATCACAAAATGAATATGAATATAATTTTATATCTAATAATTTCACCTCAGAATTAACAGAATCAGATATTATTTTAGTATCTGATAATGAAAGAGGTGGAGCAATTCCTTCATTATACGGTACTTTAATGTTAATTGATGAAAATATAAAAGGTAAAATAAAAGGAATTATAATAAATAAAAATAAAGATACTACTGATTCATTAAAAAATCAAATAAGAGACTTTGAAAAATATTCTAATATACCTATTTTAGGTGTTATACCATATAAAAATATAGAATTAGATAAAGAAAAAACTGTTATTAAAAAAATAAGAAGTACTAAAAGAAGTGGACTTAATATAGCAATAGTTAAATTAGATAACATATCTAATTTAACAGATTTTTATCCGTTGGAACTAGAAAAGAATATAAATATTAGATATGTCAGTTCAGAAAGCGAGATAGAAGGAGCTAATCTAATTATAATACCAGGAAGTAAAAGTCCAATAAATGACTTAAATAAATTAAAAGAAAGTGGAATGTATAATAAAATAATTGATTTACATAAAAAAGGTGCTACTGTAATGGGAATATGCAGTGGGTTCCAAATGTTAGGTAAAAATTTAATTTCAACAGAAGATAATTTAGTAATAGAAGGTTTTGATATGATACCATTTAATACTAAGTTTTCATTAAATAAAAAAACTGCTATAGCAAAAGGTATTGTTTGTTCAATGGATAATAAATTAAAACCTTTATCAAATATAAGAATATATGGATATGAAATTCAAAATGGCTATAGTGAAATGTTAGATGGTGGAGAAGTTTTTATTATAGATAAAAATAATAATATAGTAGGATTATCTAATGAAAGTGGAGACGTTTTTGGGACATATATCCATGGTATATTTGAAATTGAAGCATTTAGGAAAAATCTTATAAATAGCCTTAAGGAAAAATATGATGTAATAATAGAAAATAGTATTGAAGAAAAAGAAAAATATAAAATGTATAGATTAAAACAATATGATACTTTAACTGAATTAATTGAAAATAATATTGATTTAGATAAAGTAAAAGTTTTTTTTAGTAAAGAGTCAGAAGAGATTGAAAATAAGGATATAGAATTAGAAATCACAAAAGATAAAGAGGAAGTAAGATAATGAATTATATATTAAATATTTTATATATAGCTATAATTTTTTATTTATTAGATCCTATTTGGAGAAATAGTAAAGCTTTTAAAAAAATTTCAGCTATAAAATTTTTAAATAAAAAGCTAATAAAAGTATTTTTAATATTTTTATCAATAATAATAATTTTTATATGTATATATGTGAATAATATTTTTAATAATTATTTATTATATGGAAGTACTTTGGCATTAATAATAAAAGGTTTTAGTTTACTAATATTATATTTTGTAACATCATTAATTTTTTTAAAAGATACAAAAAAAGAAGCAATATAAATGTTGCTTCTTTTTTATTTATAAATCATACATTCTTAAAAGATTTCCTCGTAAATGATTATTATATAAATAAAAATAGACAATACTAAAATAATATTGCCTAAATTTATAATGTTATTTTACTTTATATATCCAATTATCATGAATTGGCTTAATATCACCAAATTGTATACCTGTTAAAGTATCATATAATTTTTGTGTTATTGGACCAACTTCAGTTTCACTATAAAATACATGTAAATTATCTTTATAGTAAATACCACCAATTGGGGTTATTACAGCTGCTGTTCCGCATGCTCCAGCTTCTTTAAAAATATCAAGATTATCAATAAATACATCTTCTTCTGAAGTTTCCATATTAAAATAATCTTTAGCCAGTTCTAAAAGAGAGTATTTTGTTATGCTTGGGAGTATTGAAGGAGAAAGTGGTGTTATAAATTTATTATCTTTAGTAATTCCAAAGAAATTTGCTGATCCAACTTCTTCAATTTTTGTATGTGTTGCTGGATCTAAAAATATTGCATCAGCATATCCAAGACTTTTAGCTTTTTTTTGTGCAATTAAACTTCCAGCATAGTTTCCACCAACTTTTTGAGCACCTGTACCATTTGGTGCAGCTCTATCATAATCAGATACCATAAAGTTTACTGGTTTCATTCCACCTTTAAAGTAAGGACCAACTGGTATACAAAATACGGAGAATATAAATTTATTTGCAGGTTTTAAACCTATATTATCTCCAACACCTATTAGAAAAGGTCTTAAATATAATGTAGCTCCAGTTCCGTATGGAGGAACAAAATGTTCATTAGCTTTAACAACTTGTATGCAAGCATCAATAAACTTTTCTACAGGTATTTCAGGCATTAATAATCTTTTACAACTATTATTTAATCTTTCTGCATTTTTATCAGGTCTAAATAATTGTATAGCACCATTTTTAGTTCTATAAGCTTTTAATCCCTCAAAGCATTGTTGACCATAATGTAGAGCTGGTGCTCCTTCTTCAATTACTATTTTATTGTCTTCTACTAATTTACCATTATCCCATTTACCATCTTCCCATATAGATATATATCTATAGTCTGTTTTAATGTATTCAAATCCTAAATTGTTCCAATCTATATTTATTTTTTTCATAACAGTTACTATTTTAAGCTTAACTTAAAATAATTTCCTCCCTTCAAATTTTCAATATACTAATTATTATATTATAAATAAAATGTCAAATAAAGATGAAAAATAATAAATTTTATTTAAAATTATATTATATTATGAATTAATTTGTGAAAAACTAATTTAGATTTGTAATAAATAAAAAATAAAAGTGA
>NZ_AVSV01000023.1 GCF_000498355.1 Clostridium sp. Ade.TY
TCGAATTTTGCTTTTGACATTGTAATTCCTCCTTCATATAAATGACTTAAGTCATTATTTAAATCGTAATCTATATCTTAATATTTGGTATGAAATATTTTTAACATTTATATTAATGTTAAAAACATCTTCAATCTATTTATTTAATTGAGAGAAACTACTTAAGTAGTTCTCTCATATTTGCAATTTAATTCAAGAATTATTTAGCTTTCTTTCCAGCTACTTCTTCTTGAATGCTCTTTGGTACTTCTTCATAGTGGTCAAATACCATTACGTAAGTTCCTCTACCTTGAGTTCTTGATCTTAATGCTGTTGCATATCCGAACATTTCTGATAGTGGTACAAAAGCTCTGATAACTTGACGACCATTTCTTTGTTCCATACCTTCGATTCTACCTCTTCTTGAGTTGATATCACCCATAACATCTCCCATGTACTCTTCTGGTACAACTACTTCTACCTTCATTGAAGGTTCAAGTAATGTAGGATCCGCTTTCTTCATAGCGTTCTTGAATGCCATTGATCCAGCAATCTTGAATGCCATTTCTGATGAATCGACATCGTGGTATGATCCATCGAAACATTTAACTTTAAAGTTTATAGTTGGGAATCCAGCTATAACTCCACTTTCAGCTGCTTCTTGGATACCGTTATCTACTGCTGGTACATATTCTCTTGGAATAGCTCCTCCAACAATAGCATTTTCGAATTCATATTCTCCATCTGTTGGTATCATTTCTATCCAACAGTGTCCGTATTGTCCTCTACCACCAGATTGTCTTACGAACTTACCTTCAGCCTTAACAGCTTTCTTGATAGTTTCTTTGTAAGCAACTTGTGGAGCACCTACGTTACATTCAACTTTGAATTCTCTTTGTAATCTATCAACGATGATATCTAAGTGTAATTCACCCATACCAGCAATGATTGTTTGACCAGTTTCTTGATCAGTCCAAGTCTTGAATGTTGGATCTTCTTCAGCTAATTTAGCTAAAGCTATACCCATTTTTTCTTGACCAGCTTTTGTTTTTGGTTCGATAGCTATTGATATAACTGGTTCTGGGAATTCCATACTTTCTAAGATGATTGGTTGTGCTTCATCACATAAAGTATCTCCTGTAGTTGTATTTTTTAATCCAACTACTGCTCCTAAATCTCCAGCTCTTAATTCGCTAATTTCTTCTCTTGAGTTAGCGTGCATTTTAACTAATCTACCAATTCTTTCTTTCTTACCCTTAGTTGAGTTAAGAACATAAGTACCACTTTCCATTATACCTGAGTAAACTCTTGTAAATGCAAGTCTTCCTACGAATGGGTCAGTAGCTATTTTGAATGCTAATGCTGACATTGGAGCATCATCGCTAGCTTCTCTTTCTAATTCTACTTCTGGATCATCTACATCGATACCCTTAACTGGTGGAATATCAACTGGTGATGGTAAGTAATCAACAACTAAGTCAATCATCTCTTGAACACCTTTATTTTTATATGATGAACCACAGATTACAGGAATTATTTCATTATTGATAGTAGCTTTTCTTAAAGCAAGCTTTAACTCTTCTTTAGTTAATTCTTCACCATCTAGGTATTTCATCATTAACTCTTCATCAGTTTCAGCAATAGCTTCTATCATCATATTTCTGTATTCTTCAGCTTTATCCTTTAATTCTGCAGGGATTTCTCCTCTTTCGATGTCTTTTCCTAAGTCATCTTTGTGGATAAGAGCTACATTTTCCATAAGGTCTATCATACCTACGAAATTATCTTCTGCACCTATTGGAATTTGTATTGCTACAGCGTTAGCTTTTAATCTATCTCTTACTGAGTTTATACAAGCATAGAAGTCTGCTCCAGTAGCATCCATTTTGTTTACGTAGATTGCTCTTGGTACTCCATAGTTATCTGCTTGAGTCCAAACTGTTTCAGTTTGTGGTTCAACCCCACTCTTAGCGTCTAGTACAGTTATAGCACTATCTAGACATCTTAATGATCTTTCAACTTCAACTGTGAAGTCTACGTGTCCTGGAGTATCGATTATGTTAATTGCATAACCTTTCCATTGACAGAATGTAGCAGCAGAAGTAATTGTTATACCTCTTTCTTGCTCTTGTGCCATCCAGTCCATTTGTGAAGCACCATCATGTGTTTCACCTATTTTGTGTGTTCTACCTGTGTAGAATAATATACGCTCAGTAGTTGTTGTTTTACCAGCATCTATGTGAGCCATAATTCCTATATTACGAAATTTATCTAAAGGAAATTGTCTTGCCACAATAAACTCCTCCTCTCAAATAGTGATTTTAAATTCAACAAAACTGTTTTGGCAAAAGCCAAAACAGTTTTAAAATTAGTATCTGTAGTGAGCAAATGCTTTATTAGCTTCAGCCATTTTATGAGTATCTTCTCTCTTCTTAACAGCTGATCCTGTGTTGTTAGCAGCGTCTAATAATTCAGCAGCTAATCTCTCACACATTAACTTTTCTCCTCTTTTTCTAGCAGCAGCTAGTATCCATCTGATACCTAAAGTCTGTCTTCTTTCTGCTCTAACTTCTATTGGAACTTGGTAAGTAGCTCCACCTATTCTTCTTGCCTTTACTTCTAGTAATGGCATTACGTTATTCATAGCATCTTCGAAAACTTCTAATGCATCTCTGCCAGTTTTTTCTGCCATAGTTTCAAAAGCTTGGTAGCATATTTTTTGTGCTACTCCTTTTTTACCGTCAAGCATGATTCCATTTATTAACTTAGTAACAACTTTTGAGTTATAAACTGGATCAGCTAAAACGTCTCTTTTTGCTATATGTCCTTTTCTTGGCACTTTTCTTCCCTCCTTAACAATTTGAATTTAAGTTCATCGGTACTCGACAATATTTCATGTCGCAAAGTGCTTCTCTCATCATCTATATAAACTTAAGTTATAAATCTATGTAAATTTGAAGATAAGCACTATTTAATTAAGATTTCCTATTTCTTAGGTCTCTTAGCACCGTACTTTGATCTTCCTTGCATTCTGTTAGCTACACCAGCACAGTCAAGTGCTCCTCTTACGATATGGTATCTAACCCCAGGAAGGTCCTTTACTCTTCCACCTCTTATAAGAACAACGCTATGCTCTTGTAAGTTGTGGCCTACACCACCAATGTATGCAGTAACTTCATATCCGTTTGTAAGTCTTACTCTTGCAACCTTTCTTAGGGCTGAGTTAGGCTTCTTAGGAGTTGATGTTTTAACAACTGTACATACTCCTCTTTTTTGTGGACAGTTTTTTAATGCTGGAGCTGTTGATTGGTTTACAGCAGCTTTTCTTCCTTTTCTTACTAATTGGCTTATAGTTGGCATTCTTTCACCTCCTGAATTTATTTATCTATATGAAAATTAGATAAGCTTTTTAAATTTGCCTACTTTTTACAAATTTCTTTATAAAAACCTCATGAGGCAAAGTATAACTTTGCCTTCATGAAGCAATGTAGACAATTATTTTGTCGTATATTCATTAAACATACAACACGTATTGTAACATTTAAGAATACACATGTCAATAAAATTAATTCTTATTCAGCATTTACTATTATTTCTTCTTCAATTTTGTTATCTTCAACATCTAATCTTGCTGATCTATATCTCATCATACCAGTTCCTGCTGGAATTAATTTACCTATTATTACATTTTCTTTTAATCCTACAAGTGGATCAATTTTTCCTTTGATAGCTGCTTCAGTAAGAACTCTTGTAGTTTCTTGGAATGATGCTGCTGATAAGAAACTATCTGTAGCAAGTGCTGCCTTAGTTATACCAAGAAGTACTTGATCTCCTCTAGCTTCTTCTCCACCAAATTCTCTTACTCTTGCATTTTCTTCTTCAAAGTCAAAAATATCTATTGTAGTTCCTGGTAGAAGATTTGTATCTCCTGACTCAGTAACTTTTATCTTTCTAGTCATTTGTTTAACAACTACTTCTAAGTGCTTATCGTTGATATCAACACCTTGTAATCTATAAACTTTTTGAACTTCTGATAGTAAGTATCTTCTTGCCCCATCAACACCTTTAATAGCCATGATGTCATGAGGATTTACAGAACCTTCTGTAATTTCGTCTCCAGCTTCAACATAATCATCGTTTGAAACCTTAACTCTTGATCCAAATGGAATATCGTAACTTACTTCTTCCCCATCTGCACCCATTACATGTACAGTTCTCTTTTTCTTAGTTTCCTCAATTCTTACAGTACCATCAATTTCAGTTACTATCGCAAGACCCTTAGGTTTTCTAGCTTCAAATAATTCCTCAACTCTAGGAAGACCTTGAGTGATATCTCCAGCAGATGCAACCCCACCTGTATGGAATGTTCTCATTGTAAGCTGTGTTCCTGGTTCTCCGATTGATTGTGCAGCTATTATACCAACAGCTTCACCTATATTTATTTTTTGACCAGTTGCCATATTCATACCGTAACATTTAGCACATACACCAATCTTACAGTTACATGTAAATACTGATCTTATCTTAACTTTCTTAACACCAGCATCTGATACTTTCTCTGCTAGATCTACATCCATATACTCATTTTTATGAACAAGTATTTCTCCTGTTTCTGGATGTAATATATCTTCAGCTGCATATCTTCCAGTTAATCTTTCTTTTAATTCTTCTATTATTTCGTTACCTTCTCTTATTTCAGTAACTACCATACCCTCATCAGTTCCACAATCATGTTCTCTAACTATAACATCTTGTGATACGTCAACAAGTCTTCTTGTTAAGTATCCTGAATCGGCAGTTTTAAGTGCTGTATCAGCATTACCTTTTCTAGCTCCGTGAGTTGATAAGAAGTATTCTAATATATCAAGACCTTCTCTGAATGATGCTTTGATTGGTAATTCGATAATTTTACCTGATGGACTTGCCATAAGTCCTCTCATACCAGCTAACTGTTTAATCTGTGACTTAGAACCTCTGGCTCCTGAGTCAGCCATCATGAATATTGGATTCCATTTGTCCAAGCTATCCATTAGAGCATCGGCAACTTCTTCTGTTGTCTTAGTCCATTTCTCGATAACTCTTTCATATCTTTCATCTTCTGATATGAAACCTCTCTTATACATTTTTTCAATTTTTTCAACTGTTTCTTCAGCATCTTTTAATAAAACGTATTTTTCATCTGGAACTATCATATCTGAAGCAGCAACTGTAACCGCTCCAATTGATGAATAATGGTATCCTAATGCTTTTATTCTATCTAGCATTATAGAAGTTTTTGTTGATCCATGTTTTCTGTAACATCTATCAATTATTTTTCCTAATGACTTTTTAGTTATTAAGAAATCTACTTCTAAATTAAACATTTCTTCTTGATTAGTTCTATCAACAAATCCTAAATCTTGAGGAATTGATTCATTGAATATTAATTTACCTACAGTAGTCTTAATAATTCCTGATTTAACTTCCCCATCTATTTCTCTAAACATTCTTACAAAAATATCAGCATGAATTTCTATCGCTTTAACTTGATAAGCCATTATAGCTTCATCTTTTGATGAGAAATGTTTGCCGCTACCTTCTGCATTTTCTTTTTCCATTGTCATGTAGTATGATCCTAGAACCATATCCTGAGTAGGAACACATACTGGTTTACCATCTGATGGTTTCATTATGTTTCCTGCTGCAAGCATTAAGAATCTAGCTTCTGCTTGAGCTTCAACTGATAATGGTACGTGAACAGCCATTTGGTCACCATCGAAGTCAGCATTATACGCTGTACATACTAATGGATGAAGTTTTATAGCTCTACCTTCAACTAACACTGGTTGGAACGCTTGAATTCCTAATCTGTGTAGAGTCGGAGCACGGTTAAGTAATACTGGATGATCAGCTATAACTTGCTCTAAAACATCCCAAACTTGTGGCATTACTCTTTCTACCATTCTTTTAGCACTTTTTATATTATGTGCTATTCCATCTTGAACTAACTTTTTCATTACAAATGGCTTGAATAATTCAAGTGCCATTTCCTTTGGAAGACCACATTGGTACATTTGTAATTCTGGTCCAACAACGATAACGGATCTACCAGAATAGTCAACTCTCTTACCAAGTAAGTTTTGTCTAAATCTACCTTGCTTACCTTTAAGCATATCTGAAAGAGATTTTAATGGTCTGTTTCCAGGACCAGTAACAGGTCTTCCTCTTCTACCATTATCAATAAGAGCATCTACTGCTTCTTGAAGCATTCTCTTTTCGTTTCTAACGATTATATCTGGAGCTCCTAAATCTAATAGTTTCTTTAATCTGTTGTTTCTGTTTATAACTCTTCTATATAAATCATTTAAGTCTGAAGTAGCAAATCTACCACCATCTAATTGAACCATAGGTCTTAAATCTGGTGGGATTACTGGAATAACATTTATAATCATCCATCTTGGATCATTTCCTGATGATCTAAATGATTCAACAACTTCTAATCTTCTTATTATTCTTACTTTCTTTTGACCAGTACTTTGTTTTAACTCTTCTTTAAGCTCTTTAGTAGTAGTTTCTAAATCTATTTCCCCTAAAAGCTCTTGAATAGCTTCAGCTCCCATTGCTGCAACAAAACTTTCTTCACCATATTTATCTACAGCTTCTCTATATTCTTTTTCATTAAGAAGTTGTTTCTTTAATAATGGTGTTTCTTTTGGGTCAATTACAACATATGATGCAAAATATAAAATCTTTTCTAAAGATCTTGGTGACATATCAAGTATTAATCCCATTCTTGATGGTATTCCCTTGAAGTACCAGATGTGAGAAACTGGGGCAGCAAGTTCTATATGCCCCATTCTTTCTCTTCTTACTTTAGCTTTTGTAACTTCAACTCCACATCTGTCACAAACTATACCTTTGTATCTTACTCTCTTATATTTACCACAATGACATTCCCAATCTTTCATTGGTCCGAATATTCTCTCACAGAATAAACCGTCTCTTTCTGGTTTTAAAGTTCTATAATTTATTGTTTCTGGCTTTTTGACTTCTCCCCTTGACCATTCTCTGATTTGTTCAGGAGATGCTAAACCTATTTGTATGGCATCAAAATTATTTAATTCAAACAAGGGTAATCCTCCCTTCAAAATTAGTGTTCATCGTTAAAATCATCAAGTTCTAAGTTGTCTTGAAATTCTTCTAACTGAAAACCTTCAAATTCTTCTTCAATTTCTTCAGATTCTTCTTCTGAAGTATATCCATCTTCTGAGTCTACTTCAGGTTGTTTTTCTTGAACAAACTCTTCTGTTCCTTCAATATTAACCTCTAAATCCGCTGAATCTTCTTCTTCAGTAAATTCCTTAATTCTTACTTCTTGATTATCATCATTAAGAACTTTAACATCTAAGCAAAGTGCTTGAAGTTCTTTGATAAGAACCTTAAATGACTCTGGAACTCCTGGCTCTGGGATATTTTCTCCCTTAACTATAGCTTCATAAGTCTTAACTCTACCAACAACATCATCAGACTTAACAGTTAAGATTTCTTGTAATGTATGTGCTGCACCATATGCTTCTAGTGCCCAAACTTCCATTTCTCCAAATCTTTGACCACCAAATTGAGCTTTACCTCCAAGTGGTTGTTGAGTAACTAATGAGTATGGACCAGTTGATCTTGCGTGAATCTTATCATCAACTAAGTGAGCAAGTTTTAAGATATACATTATACCAACAGTAACTTCATTATCAAATGCTTCCCCTGTTCTACCATCATATAGAGGAGTCTTTCCGTTTGCATTATATCCTGCATCCTCTAAGCATTGCTCTATATCTTTTTCTGTAGCACCATCGAATACTGGAGTAGCAATGTGCCATCCTAATGCACTAGCAGCCCAACCTAAGTGAACTTCTAATACCTGACCGATATTCATACGTGATGGAACCCCTAATGGGTTTAAGCATATTTGAAGTGGTCTACCATCTGGTAAGAAAGGCATATCTTCTTCTGGTAATACTCTTGAGATAACCCCTTTATTACCATGACGTCCTGCCATCTTATCTCCAACTGATATTTTTCTTTTTTGTGCTATATAGCATCTTACAAGTTCGTTTACTCCTGGATTTAATTCATCACCGTTTTCTCTAGTAAATACTTTAACATCTACTATTATACCAGCTTCTCCATGAGGAACTCTTAATGAAGTATCTCTAACTTCTCTTGCTTTTTCACCGAATATAGCTCTTAATAATCTTTCTTCTGCTGTTAATTCTGTTTCTCCTTTTGGAGTTACTTTACCAACAAGGATATCTCCTGATCTTACTTCAGCACCGATTCTGATTATTCCTCTTTCATCGATATCTCTTAAAGCATCTTCACTTACATTAGGAATATCTCTAGTTATTTCTTCTGGTCCTAATTTAGTGTCTCTTGCTTCACATTCATATTCTTCTATATGGATTGATGTAAATACATCTTCTCTTACTAATTCTTCTGAGATTAGCATAGCATCTTCGTAGTTATAACCTTCCCAAGTTATGAATCCCATTCTGATATTTTTACCTAATGCTATTTCTCCTAAGTCTGTTGATGGACCGTCTGCAAGAACTTGGTTCTTAAATACCATTTCTCCTACACTTACTAATGGTCTTTGATTTATACAAGTTCCTTGGTTACTTCTCTTAAACTTTAATAACTTGTATGTATCTATTCCTCCATCAACATCTCTCTTAACTTTTACTTCACTAGCGCTTACGTAAGTTACTACTCCAGCATTTTTAGCTTTAGGTAGAACCCCTGAATCTGTAGCCGCTCTAAATTCTATTCCTGTACCAACTATAGGAGCTTGTGGCTTTAATAGTGGAACTGCTTGACGTTGCATGTTAGATCCCATAAGAGCTCTTGATGCATCATCATTTTCAAGGAAAGGAATCATAGCTGTAGCAACAGATACGATTTGTCTTGGTGAAACATCCATTAAGTCAACTTCACTTGCAGGTACTACTAATACATCTTCTAAGTATCTAACAGTTACCTTTTCATTTATAAAGTGTCCTTCAGCATCTAAAGGCTCATTTGCTTGAGCTACTAGATATTGATCTTCTTCATCTGCTGTGAAGTATCTTATCTCCATAGTTGCTCTCTTGTTTTCTTTATCAATAATTCTATATGGTGTTTCAATAAATCCATATTCATTAACTTTTGCATATGTAGCTAATGAGTTTATAAGACCTATGTTTGGTCCTTCTGGTGTTTCAATAGGACACATTCTACCATAATGTGAATGGTGAACGTCTCTAACTTCGAATCCAGCTCTTTCTCTTGAAAGACCTCCTGGTCCTAATGCAGATAATCTTCTCTTATGAGTTAATTCTGATAACGGATTTGTTTGATCCATGAATTGTGATAATTGTGAGCTACCAAAGAATTCTTTAATAGCAGCAGCAACTGGTCTTATATTGATTAACATTTGAGGAGTTATTGCTTCTTGGTCTTGAATAGTCATTCTTTCTTTAACTACTCTTTCCATTCTTGATAAACCAATTCTAAATTGATTTTGTAATAATTCTCCTACTGATCTTAATCTTCTATTACCTAAATGGTCTATATCATCTATATATCCAATACCATAAGCTAATCCTAGCTCGTAACTAATAGTAGCAAATATATCATCTTTAACTATATGTTTTGGTATTAATTTTGTAATATTTTTCTTAATTTCTTCCTTGATGCTATCTTCATCACTGAAGTTATCAAGTATTTCTCTTAATGTTGGATAGTGAACTAATTCCTTAACGTTAAGATCACTTACATCAAAAGGTACTTGCTTTGCTAAATCAACGAAGTGGTTACCTATTACTCTTATAACTCTGTCTTCTATTAATACATCTACTGAATTAATTCCAGCATTTTGTATTTCTTCAGCCATTGTTCTAGTAATTTTTTGGCCTTGTTCAACCATTATTTCTCCAGTTGATGGATTTACTATATCAGCTGCAGCAATTTGGTTTGCAAGTCTTAAATTGATAGCTAATTTCTTATTGAACTTATATCTACCAACTCTTGATAAATCATATCTCTTTGCATCGAAGAATAAAGAATCTATTAAAGATATTGCACTATCAACTGTTGGTGGCTCACCTGGTCTTAATCTTTTATAGATTTCAAGTAAAGCTTCCTCTGTTGTTTTAGTATTATCTTTTTCGATTGTAGCTTTTAATCTTTCTTCTTCACCAAAGTATTCAATTAATTCTTGGTCACTTCCAAATCCCATAGCTCTTGCTAATATACTTATTGGAAGTTTTCTTGTTTTATCGATTCTAACTGATATTATATCGTTAGAATCAGTTTCGTACTCTAGCCAAGCACCTCTATTTGGTATAACAGTTGATGAGAATAATTTTTTACCACTCTTATCTCTGTTTTGGCTGTAGTAAACTCCTGGAGATCTTACTAATTGGCTAACTATAACTCTCTCAGCACCATTTATAATAAATGTACCTTGTTCTGTCATTAATGGGAAGTCTCCCATAAATACCTCTTGTTCTTTAATCTCTCCAGTTTCAGTATTTGTAAGTCTTACTGAGACTTTTAAAGGTGCAGCATATGTTGCATCTCTTTCTTTGCACTCTTCTACAGAGTACTTGATATTATCCATATCAAGTTTGTAATCAACAAATTCTAATACTAAGTTTCCAGTAAAGTTTCCTATTGGATTTATATCGTCAAATACCTCGTGTAGTCCTTCTTTAAGAAACCAGTCATAAGAATCTAGTTGTACCTCTATAAGATTTGGCATTTCTGTTACATCTTTAACTTTACCAAAACTCATTCTTGTTCTTTTTCCAGATTGGACAGGATGTACCATGAATTTTCACCCCTTGTATAAACTAAAATAACCAAAAGCATAACTTCCCTAAGGACTTTTGCTTTCGGACAGCGTCATCTTTTTAGTATAACCATATTCAAAACAATTATACTCTTTTTTTACAATAAAATATACTTATCCATATTGAACAGTACATTAAATGATAGTATCATAACATAATATCATTGTCAATATCTTTTCATTAACAATACTATCTATTTTTTACCTACTTATAAATAAAACTATATAAAGTATCCATCTTTAATATAGGATATTTTATATAGTTTGAATTTTGTCATTAGAATATAAAAAGGTGCTAAAATTAGCACCTTTTATATAACTTTTGAAATTTCATTAAAGTAAAATTACTTTAATTCTACTTCAGCTCCAACTTCAGCTAATTTAGCTTTCATTTCTTCAGCTTCTTCTTTAGCTACAGCTTCTTTAATTGTCTTAGGAGCTCCATCAACTATTTCTTTAGCTTCTTTTAATCCTAATCCAGTTATTTCTCTTACAGCTTTGATAACTTTGATTTTGTTAGCTCCAGCGTTAGCTAAAACTACATCAAATTCTGATTTTTCTTCAGCAGCTGCTCCTGCTACTGCTCCTGCTACTGCTACTGGTGCAGCAGCGCTTACTCCGAATTCTTCTTCGCAAGCAGTTACTAATTCATTTAATTCTAAAACGCTCATTTCTTTTATAGCTTGAATGATATCTTCTCTTGTCATTTTAATTGCACCTCCAAAATTTTTAAAACGTATTAACTTTTTAGTTAATTAATTATTCAGCTGATTCAGCTTCTTTTTTTTCTTTTATTGCATTTAGTAAGTATGCAAGGTTTGATAATGGTGACTTGATACTTCCAAGTAATTTTGCAATAAGAACTTCTTTTGATGGAATTGAAGCGATTTTCTTGATCATTTCTTGATCGTAGATCTTTCCTTCAACTACTCCAGCTTTTAATTCTAACTTTTTGTGATCCTTAGCGAAATCATTTAAGATTCTTGCTGCTGCTGTAGCATCTTCGTATCCGAATGCCATTGAAACAGGTCCTTCTAAGTATTCTTCTAAACCTTCTAGACCTACTTCTTTAGCTGCTAATGTAACTAAAGTATTTTTGTATACTTTATATTCAACTCCAGCTTCTCTTAAGTTCTTTCTTAATTGTGTATCTTCTTCAACAGTTAGACCTTGATAGCTAGTTAAAACAACACTTTGTGCTTTTTCTAACTTTTCTCTAATTTCAGCAACTTTTGCTTCTTTTAATTGTCTGTTCTTGTTCACGTGTGTCCACCTCCTCACAGTATTAACTGCTTACTTGTATTATAAAAGGTCTTCCCGTAGACAGAGGAAGACCTTAATAAACTTATGTTTATAGATAACCCTCGGTAGGTTGGTGTACGTTACGTGAAAATCACACCTACTGTCTACGGCACATTATTCATTTTCAACAGAACTTATTTTAACACATAAAGTTCTTTAAGTCAACAATTATTCTGTAACTTTTGCAGGGTTTACTTTTGCTCCAGGTCCCATTGTGCTAGTTACTGTAACTGACTTAATGTATTGTCCTTTTGCAGCTGCTGGTTTAGCTTTAACTAAAGCTTCCATTAAAGTTTTGAAGTTTTCGTGTAACTTTTCAGCTCCGAATGACTTCTTACCGATTGGGCAGTGTACGATAGCAGTTTTATCAACTCTGTACTCAACCTTACCAGCTTTTATTTCAGCTATTGCTTTAGCAACATCAAATGTTACTGTTCCTGATTTTGGGTTTGGCATTAAACCTTTAGGTCCTAAAACTCTACCGATTCTACCAACAACTCCCATCATATCTGGAGTAGCTACAACTACATCGTAGTCGAACCAATTTTCTGTTTGGATCTTTTGAACTAATTCTTCAGCTCCAACAAAATCTGCTCCCGCTTCTTGAGCTTCTTTAGCTTTATCTCCTTTTGCGAAAACTAAAACTCTTACGTTTTTACCAGTTCCGTTTGGTAAAACTACTGCACCTCTTACTTGTTGGTCAGCATGTCTTGGATCTACTCCAAGTCTAACGTGTAGTTCGATTGTTTCATCGAAGTTAGCTTTTGCAGTTTTAACAGCAAGCTCTAAAGCTTCTGCTGGATTATATAAAGCACTTTTATCTATTAACTTTGCACTTTCAACATATTTCTTTCCCATTAATAAGCCTCCTTTGTGGTATTAGCGGTTTGTACCTCCCACTATTTTTGTGAATTACTCTTCGATAGTTACACCCATACTCTTAGCTGTACCTTCGATCATTCTCATAGCACTTTCGATTGTAGCAGCGTTTAAGTCAGGCATTTTCATTTCTGCGATTTTCTTAACTTGTTCTTTAGTTAATTGTCCAACCTTTGTTCTGTTTGGAACTCCTGATCCGCTTTCAAGTCCTAATTCTTTCTTTATTAGAACTGCAGCTGGAGGAGTCTTTAAGATAAAACTAAAAGATCTGTCTTGGTAAACTGTGATTACTACTGGTATTATTAATCCAGCTTGATTAGCAGTTTTTGCATTGAACTCCTTACAGAATCCCATTATGTTTACACCGTGTTGTCCTAAAGCTGGACCTACTGGTGGTGCTGGAGTTGCCTTTCCTGCAGGAAGTTGAAGTTTAATCATTCCAGTTACTTTCTTAGCCATTGTTTATTCCTCCTATACTGTGGTATATACGGACAATATGTATTAGTTTTTTTGTCCTCCCACTTAATTAAAACATTAGTTATAACATAAAATTATACTAATTTTTCTACTTGATTAAAATCTAGCTCTGCTAATGTTTCTCTTCCGAACATATCAACAAGAGCTTTAATTTTTTGTTTTTCAAGATTTATCTCTTGAATTGTAGCCACGAATTCTCTAAGTGGTCCTGAGATAACTCTTATACTTTCACCTACTTCAAGATCAATATCTACAGGTAGTTCTAAAACTCCCATTGATTCAATCTCTTCTTCAGTAAGAGGAACTGGTTTAGATCCAGGTCCTACAAATCCTGTAACGCCTCTTGTGTTTCTAACAACATACCAAGATTCGTCTGTCATTAGCATTTTCACTATTACATATCCTGGAAATTTCTTTTTAAGGGAAACTTTTTGTTTTCCATCTTTTTCTTCAATTACTTCTTCCATTGGTATTTGGATATCATGAATTAATGATTCAAGATGTCTGTTTTCAACAACTTTTTCTATGTTAACCTTAACTTTATTTTCATATCCAGAATACGTATGTACTACATACCATCTTGCTCTTTCACTCATATTAATCGGTGATTAACACCCAAACCTCCCTTTACTTAAGTTTCAAAACTACTTCAAAGAGGTTTTGAAAAATATAATCTAGTCCACCTACAAGTATAATATATACTATAGAGAACCCAAGAACTGCAATCAATGCTTTTTTTGTTTCATTCTTTGAAGGCCACGTAATTCTTTTGAATTCCGCTTTTACATCTTTAAAGAATTTAAACATACCACCCTTTTGAGCGGCTCCAGTTTTTACATTATTACCAGCCATAGTTTTCACATCCTTAACAATATTCAAGTCTGTGTCTTTACTTAAGCGCTAAACTATTTAGTTTCTCTATGAAGAGTATGCTTTTTACAGAACTTACAATATTTTTTCATTTCCATTCTGTCTGGGTTGTTTTTCTTGTTCTTCATTGAGTCATAATTTCTTTGTTTACACTCTGTGCAAGCTAAAGTTATTTTTACTCTCACGGTCTGCACCTCCAGTTTTAAATATATATTCTAAGAGATATACCTCTTACAGTATCTGTTTCGTGACTTCATGAGTTACTTTCTCACATTATCACAATTTATTTAAACTGTCAATAATCTATCCTTTGTAAAGGACTAGGTAATTTACCCAGTCCTTCTAATAAATTATTATTGACAGTTATAATCTATAATATACTATTTTGTTTATTACTATTCGATTATGC
>NZ_AVSV01000025.1 GCF_000498355.1 Clostridium sp. Ade.TY
TCTTACATTCAAGCTACTTGCCGTTACTATGCCTTTTTTTACTGTAGTTTCTGGTTTATCATTTGGATTTTCATTTGGCTTTTCTTCAGGTTTAGTATCTGGCTTTGTAGTATTACCATTTAACTTTATATTATCTTTTAAATATTTATCTATTCCATCAACAATAGCATTCGCAATCTTTTCTTGATATTTATCATCTTTTAACTTATCTGATTCTACCTTATTTGAAATAAATCCAGCCTCAAAAAGTGATGAGGTCATTTCACTTTCTCTTAAAACTGCAAAATTTGCATTTTTAACTCCTCTATTAAATGCTCCTGTTTCTTTTATTGCATTTTCTTGTATATTATCACTTAAAGGTTTGTGAGGAGATTTATCTCTATGATAATAAGTTTCTATTCCATAAGCTGAATCTTTTTCAAATGAATTTATATGATTGGATACAAAAATATCCGCACCATATTCATTTGCCATTTTAGCTCTTTCATCTAATGAAAGATATTCATCCGAAGTTCTACTCATTTTAACTTCTATACCTTTAGCTTCTAATTTTTTTTGTATTTTTAAACCTATTTTTAAATTTAATTCATCCTCTTTAAGTCCAAATGATGAAGCACCATCATCATGTCCACCATGACCTGGGTCTATAAAAACTTTATAATAATTTCTATCTACTTCTTTTGAAGATCTAGTAAAATAATCAGATTTATTATTACTTGAAACATAAATTTCCATCACATGAATTTTATTTCCAATTTTTTTACTTAAATAAACTGTTCCTTCTTTTTTAGGAGTAACAATACCTGTTTCACTAATTGATATTATGTTTGAATTTGACATTTTAGCATTTTTATATTTTGATAAATTCAAAGTTTCTCCAAACTTCAATGAAATTCCATTTTCTACAACTATTTCATCACTATTATATCCATCTGTTACTAATAAAAATTGCTGTTCTAAATTCGATATATTATCTGCAAATGCTACTTTTCCATATAACGGTGAAACCGATATAGCTAACATAATTAATGTAGTTTTTATTATCATTTTTAATTTTTTACTTTTCAAAAGAACACCCCTTATTCCCATCGTTGTTTTTTTGTTAATATTATTAATCTTTTTGTAACATTTTTATTATAATGCAAAGGGTTTAATTATTCAATATTTTCCAAATATCTTTATAATTTTTGATTAAAAGATAAAAAAACTAATATTAAACTAAATTTCATATATTATAACCTAAATATAAATAACATATTTAAATATATAATTTTATAAATTTAATATTAGTTTTGATCTTATAATTTTTTTATTATATATTTTATATTAGTTTTCTTTTAGGCTTATACTCCTCATAGAACTTCTTATAATTTTAAATAACATAAATCCTGCAACTAAGTTTATAGCAACTGAAGGAAGTACAACTACTATGAATAATGAACTAAATCCAACTGGTAATCCAACTAAAACACTTGCTGATAATAAAAATATTAATCCACTTACTAATGTTCCAACTGGAAATAATATTAAACTTTCAATAGTTCTTCTCTTACTGTCTGCCATATTTTTTATTATTTTTAATTTATTAATTAACATAATAACAACAAACATCAAATTTACAGTAATTAATTTATCTATCATATTAGGAAGTTGTCCACCTGGAAATTTCGTTGTCATAGCTGTAAATATCCCAGTAATTATTCCAGATATTAAACATGTTTTATAATCATCTTTATTTATTATCATAATTATAAATAACATAATAAGCGCAAAATCTGGTTGCATAGGCAATCCAAGTGCTGGTGTAATTTGATGAAGTATAACTCCTATTCCTAATAATAATGCATTAATTATCATCCTTTTTGTTTTTTCAGTATTTCTCATATATATTTCTCCTTTTTTATTTAAATTTTTGTTTTTTCTAAGCTCTCCTACTTCCTCACTATTTCATAACACTTAGACCACCTCCTTTAAATTTTTATAATAAAAAAACGCCCTATGAACTAAATCATAGGACGAATAAAACTTCCGCGTTGCCACCTAAATTGTGATTAAATTTATGTATTAATCACCACCTCTAAATTTCAAGTACTAACATACTCTATCTGCTATAAGGTGCAGCCCACCATAAATGCTACTTTCTAAATATAGATTTCGTTTTATTCCTAAAAGGTCCATTCAATAACTCTCTTCTTGCTAGTATCTCACCATCACTAACTCTCTTTAATAAAGCTTAAATTACCTACTCTTCCTTCTAAAACGGATTATCGATATTAAATTTTCTTTTACTATATAATATCACTTTTTTTAAATTTTGCAACTAATTTAATTAAATTTTTGCAAATTTTATTAAACTTATAATAGATTCATAATAAAATGTTACATAATCATAACTTTTCTCTTCTTTCATTTCACTTTCTGTTTCTTTAATAAGTTTTACATTGTCAGTAATTATATTGTCTACCCCAAGTCTTAGCATTTTTTCTGCACTTTCTTCATCATTTATAGTAAATGCATGAACTTCTTTACCTATTGCATGAAGAGCATAAACAGTTTGTGAGTTTATTAAAGATTGTTCCATACTAAAGAAGTCTACACTTAAATTTTCAAAATCTCCAAATGCCGCAAGTACAATATATCCAACTTTAATTTTCGGATTAATTTTTTTCATCTCTTGAAGAGCACTAAAATTATTTGAAGATATTATAACTTCATTTTCCATCCCATTTTCTTCTATTAACTTATTCACATTTTCAGGTAACTTATCCAAATTCCCTTTTGGTTTAAGCTCAATATTAAGTTTAATTTTTCCTTTTGCTTCTTTTAAAACTTCACCTAAAGTTGGTACCTTTTCTCCTTTATACTTAGACGAGAAAAAGGATCCATTATCAAGTTCTTTTATTTGCTTTAATGTTAAATCTTTTGGTGCCATATTTACTCCAGCAGTTCTTTTAAAAGTATTATCATGAAGTAATATAGTCTCTCCATCTTTTGTTGTTTGAACATCAATTTCTGCAAAATTAGCTCCTTGTTTAATAGCCTCATCAATTGCAGCTAAAGTATTTTCCGGAGCATTTTTACTAGCTCCTCTATGTGCAGTTATTTGAACTTTATCATTTATTACTCTATTAAATACTGTTCCATAAGCAATAGTTCCACTATAAATAACAAAGCAAATAATTAATACAAAAACAAACCATTTTGATCCTATTTTAGAAAAGTTATATAAAGAATTATTCTTATAATCTTTAAATGTTTTAAATTCTCTTTCTTTAACATTTTCTTTTCTAATATTATAATAAAGTTCAACTAAAAAGCTTACAAAAAGAGGTGTCACTAAAATAGTCATTATTACAAAAACTATAAAAAATAAAACAAGTAAAATTCCAAGAACTATTTTACTTAAGTAAGAATCCGGTCCTAATATATACTCACCAATTGAAATTCCACCAAATAAAAAAATTGAAATTAATATTACTGAAAATACTATTAAAACTACCTCAAATAAAATAATAGATTTTAATACTACCCATTTATTTTTCTTATATAATTGATTACTTCTTTTAATTGCATATTTTCCCTTTACCTTCTCTATAACTACTACCGGAATTGAAAGTATCCATCTTAATAATAAAAATATTAAAACTAACCCTATTAATAATAATAAAATTTTTCCTAATATAGTTTTACTAAGTTCTATAGTTATAAAAGGTGGTATAGAATAATTTTTAATAAGTGAACTACAAAGTCCAACTCCAGTTAACGGACCTATAACACCTGTAATTAATATAAGGGGGATTATTCCAATATCAAATGTATCCTTTAATATACCAAACATATTAAATATACTATCAATAACTTTAACTTTTTTACCCCTATGCGATTCTACCCCAATATAAGTAAGGGCTCCTATTTCAATAAATATCATAATAAAAGCCATAACCAACAAAACAAATATACATATTATTCCTTTAATACTTAATCCAAAAGTTATAAAATCTTTATTAGTCAAAGAAAAGAAGCCTTCTGTTTTCATAAAATACTTAAGTATAAAAAAAATGATTGGTCCAAATATAAAAGCAGTTAATATTCTATAGCACATTTCAAAATATGTGAATGCCCAGAAATTTACCTTAAAATTTTTATATGTATTATTTATTAAACTCATAACCTTTGTTTTTTCTTTAGTTTTTTTATAATCCATAAATTAACCTCCCTATTTTATTATTTCCACCAAAAAAATTAATATTATCTAATATTAACTATATAACAAAAGCTACTAGATATACAATTTATCTAGTAGCTTTATTAATTATTTTATTAATCAGATGTTCTTGCAAGCCAAATTGCAGCAGCTATTATAAATACTCCCCCAAGTAATTGGAATGCTGTTAATGTTTCACCATATACTAAATAAGCAAAAAGACTACCAAGTACAGGTTCTAATGCAACAAGCACTGATGCAACACCAGTTTCTATGTAATCAGTTGCTTTAACATATGCTATATTTGCTATAAATGTACTTAACACCCCTATTGATAATATGTTTGCAATAACAAATACTGATGATGAATTGCTTGATATTGCAGTTCCTATTGAATCAAAGTTTGTAAAGAATGCTAATGCTATTGTACTAAATATAAAGCCATATATAAGCATACTGTCTTTTGAATACGTATCAGTAAAAAATCTTGGTATTACAAGTTGAAGCGCAAATAAAATTCCAGTTGAAAGTCCTATTAAAAGTCCTATTACATCAAGATTTTCAAATCCAACTCCAAATATGTTTGATATTAATACACATCCTGTTATTGCAAGTAATATTATAAATGCTTTTCTTGCAGTTATTTTTTCTTTAAAGAATATTGCATTAAATATAGTTACCCATATTGGATTAGTAAACATAAGTACTGTTGCAACAGCAATTGGTACTCTTTCTACTGCAATATTAAATGTAGTAAATGATAATCCAAATGTTACAATTCCATAAATACCACTAATTATAATTCCTTTTAAGTCTACTTTAAATGCTTTTCTATTAAAAATTAATAAAAATATTGAAAAGCCAATTGATGCTATTAAACATCTAAAAAATGAAATACTCATTGAATCTATTCCTGCATTTGTAAGTGTTCTACTTGTAACACCCATCATTCCCCAAAAAAGAGTTGCAATTAATACAAGAGAGATTCCTTTTTTCTTATTGTTCATTTCAAGTCTTCCTTTCTGTCTATTTTTAATAAATATTATATAGTATAAGTAAATTCAATGTGTTTAATGTTTACATTGAACAAATAACATTGTACTATAAATCTTAAAATTTTTCTTATTTTAATCTTATTGTTTACAGTTTATACATATAATAATCTATTAATTGCACTTATTTTGCTGATTTAACCATTATAATTTATTTTAAAAATAAAATTTTGTTAACTAATTTTTTATTATATATATTTATTAATTCATTTTCTACATAAATAAAAAAACCTTAAGTGCCTTTTGTAAAATTCACTTAAGGTTTTTTAGTTAAGTTATTCTTTATTTAAATATTCATCTATTGCTTTTGCAGCATCTTTACCTGCTCCCATAGCAAGTATTACTGTTGCAGCACCTGTTACAGCATCTCCACCTGCATAAACTCCATCTCTTGAAGTTTTACCTGTCTCTTCTTCTGCTACAATACATTTTCTTCTATTTATTTCTAATCCTTCAGTTGTAGATGATATTAGAGGATTTGGAGAAGTTCCAAGTGACATTATTACTGTATCAACATCCATAATAAATTCTGATCCTTCAATTTCAACTGGTCTTCTTCTACCTGAATCATCTGGTTCTCCAAGTTCCATTTTGACACATCTCATTCCATTAACCCATCCATTTTCATCAGTTAATATTTCTGTTGGATTAGTTAAAACATCAAATATTATTCCTTCTTCCTTAGCATGATGAACTTCTTCAAGTCTTGCTGGAAGTTCAGATTCACTTCTTCTATAAACAATATGTGTTTCTGATCCAAGTCTAAGTGCTGTTCTGGCTGCATCCATAGCAACATTACCACCACCTACAACAGCTACTCTCTTTCCTAACTTTACTGGAGTTTCATATTCATCTTTAAAAGCTTTCATTAAATTAACTCTTGTTAAAAACTCATTTGCTGAAAATACTCCATTTGCATTTTCACCTTTGATTCCCATAAATCTTGGAAGTCCTGCACCTGAACCTATAAATACTGCATCAAAATCCTCTTCATTTAAAAGTTCATCAATAGTTATAGTTCTTCCTATAATAACATTAGTTTCTATTTTAACTCCTAATCTCTTTATATTTTCTATTTCTCCCTTTACTACTGTTTCCTTAGGAAGTCTAAACTCCGGTATTCCATATACTAGTACTCCACCTGGTTCATGAAGTGCTTCAAATATAGTTACATCATAACCTTTTTTAGCTAAATCTCCAGCACATGTAAGTCCAGCAGGACCACTACCAATAACAGCTACTTTTTTTCCTTTTGACTCTTCTTTTTCTAAAAATTCTATATTATGTTCTCTAGCCCAATCAGCTACGAATCTTTCAAGTTTACCTATTGAAACTGCGTCTCCTTTAACACCAAGAACACATTTACCTTCACATTGTGTTTCTTGTGGGCATACTCTACCACAAACTGCTGGAAGTGCACTATATTTTGCAATTACTCTTGCAGCCTCTTCAAAATTACCTTCCGAAACTTCTTTAACAAACCCTGGTATATCTATTGATACTGGACAACCTTGTCTACACATTGGTTTTTTACATTGAAGACATCTTTTTGCATCTTTAATAGCCTCTTCTTCATTATATCCTAGGCAAACTTCTTCAAAATTAGTCGCACGAACCTTTGGGTTTTGCTCTCTTACTGGTATTCTAATCATTCTTTCTTTCATATCCATTAGTTTTCACCTCCACAATGACCACATCCACCATGGTGTGTATCCCCTTCTATTTCCTTTAATATTGCTCTTCCTTCTTCTGTTTTATACATAGCTTGTCTTCTCATTGCTTCATCAAAATTAACTAAATGTCCATCAAATTCTGGTCCATCAACACATGCAAATTTCACTTCATCTCCAACAGTAACTCTACATGCTCCACACATACCTGTTCCATCAACCATAATTGGATTTAAACTTACTACTGTAGGAATGTTTAATTCTTTAGTTAACATGCACATAAATTTCATCATTATCATAGGTCCTATTACTATAGCTTCATCATATTCCTTACCTAAATCTTTAACTAAATAATTTAACATATCTGTAACTCTTCCATTAAAACCATATGAACCATCATCAGTTGCTATATATAAATTATTAGCTACGTTACTCATTTCTTCTTCTAAAATAAGAAGATCTTTTGTTCTACTTCCAATTATAACATCAACATTTATTCCATGTTCTTTCATCCATTTTACTTGTGGATATATTGGAGCTGCTCCAACTCCACCTGCAATAAATATAATATTTTTTTTCTTTAAATCTTCTATATTTTCTGATACAAAGTCACTAGGTCTTCCAAGAGGACCTACAAAATCACTTATGTAATCATTAACTTCTAAATTTTCTAAGTCTTTAGTTCCCTTACCAACTACTTGAAATACTATACTAACTGTTCCATTTTCTTTATTAAAATCTGCTATTGTTAAAGGAATTCTTTCTCCATGTTCATCTATCTTTAAAATTATAAATTGTCCTGGTTTTGCTGATTTGGCAATTCTTCTAGCTTCTATATCCATTAAATATATGTTATCTGTAAGCTTTCTTTTTGAAACTATTTTATACATAAATTTTATACACCTCTTCATTCTAATTATATAGAAGGATTATTTTCAAAAAGAAAAGTCTTAAAACACAAAGCTAACACTTGAAAATATAATAACACTCTCAGGTTTAGCTAGTATTCTAAGGCTTTTCTAAATCTTAACCTAAATACTAAAAGTTAACTTCTTCTCCATAGAAAGTTGCCTTATAAAGTCTAGCCATTTGTTCATTGTCTATCTTTCTTGGATTTGTAGCTGTACATGCATCTAAAACTGCATTTTCTGACATGTATGTTAAATATGAAATGAATTCAGCTTCATCTACTCCATATTCTTTAAATGTTTTTGGAATATTTAATTCTTCATTTAAACTTCTTATTAATTTAACTAATGATTTAGTTAACTCTTTATTATTATTTCCTTCAAGTCCAAGCATTTTTGCTATTTTTGCATATCTATCTTCACATTCTACTGCATTAAATTCTATAACTGATGGAAGTAATATTGCATTAGCACATCCATGTGGTACATGGAATACTCCTCCTATTTTATGAGCCATTGAGTGAACTATTCCAAGTGAAACATTACTAAATGCCATTCCTGCTAAACATTGTGCATCATGCATTTCATCTCTTGCTTCCATATCACCTTCATATGATTTCTTTATGTTATCTCTAACCATTTCAATAGCTTTAAGAGCTAATGGATCTGTAAAATTATCTGCAATTGTTGATACATATGCTTCAATTGCATGAGTCATTGCATCCATACCTGTATGTGCAACTAATTTAGCTGGCATTGTTTCTGCAAGTTCTGGATCTACTATTGCAATATCTGGTGTTATGTTAAAATCTGCTAATGGATATTTAATTTTTGCTTTATAATCTGTAATTACTGAAAATGCTGTTACTTCTGTAGCTGTACCACTTGTTGAAGCTATAGCAATAAATTTAGCTTTCTTTCTTAATTCAGGTAATCCAAATGGAACTACAGCTTGTTCAAAAGTAAAATCTGGGTATTCGTAGAATATCCACATAGCCTTTGCAGCATCTATTGGTGAACCTCCACCAAGTCCTATAATCCAATCTGGTTCGAAGCTTCTCATAGCTTCTGCACCTTTCATAACAGTTTCAACTGATGGATCTGATTCAACGCCATCAAAAACTTGAACTTCAAGTCCTGCTTCTTTTAAGTTTTCTTCTATTCTTTGTAAGAATCCAAATCTTCTCATTGAGCCTCCGCCCATTACGATCATTGCTTTCTTACCTTTTATTTCTTTTAATACGTCTATTGTACCTTTTCCATGATAAATGTCTCTTGGTAATGTAAATCTTGCCATATAAAAAAACTCCCCTCAAATTTTAATATTCAAAACTTTAAATTTTTTTAATTTATTCTTAACACTTAAATATATTAGCAATTACCGTGCCAATATTCTTATTTTATAAAAAATTTTTCGAAACCCTTTAACTGTGTCATTTTTTTAACAATTAAATTTTAAATAAAAAGCACTTGTGTAATAAAATATTACAGTAAGCGCTTTTTTCATTGTATCTTTTTAGTACAGTGTTCTATTAATTAACACATTTCATTTTTAATATATTCCATACTTGTCTAGTTTATAATACAAAGTATTCCTACTTATACCTAAAGATTTTGCTGTTTTACTCATATTATAATCATTAAATTTTATTGCTCTTTCAATTAAAGTTTTTTCTATATCTTTTATATTAAATCCATTTCCAATTTCAATATATATTCCTTTATCGTCTAAATAATCACAATCATTAATATTTTTATCCCTTTTATCTTTATTAATAGATGATGTTGCAGCAATTTCTTTATTTATTATATCTCCTGTAAATTCATATGACATATCGCCATCTAAATTAACTATATTCTCTATACAATTTTCAAGTTCTCTTATATTCCCTGGCCATGAATAATTTATTAACTTATTATATAAAACTTCACTTATTTTAGGTACTTCTTTATTAAGTTTAAATGCTTTTACTCTTAAAAAATGATTTATAAGCTTTTCCACATCTCCACTTCTTTCTCTAAGTGGTGGCAAATATATAGGAATAACACTTAATCTATAAAATAAATCTTCTCTGAAATTTCCTTTTTTAACTTCTTCTTTTAAATCTTTATTTGTTGCTGCAATTATTCTAACATCAATTGGAATTTCTTTATCACTTGAAACTCTACAAATTCTACCTTCTTGTATTACTCTAAGTAAATGCACTTGCATTTCAAGTGGCATTTCTCCAATTTCATCTAAAAATACAGTTCCACCATTTGCAAGTTCAAACTTTCCTATTTTGCCGCCTTTTTTCGCTCCTGTAAAAGCTCCTTCCTCATAACCAAAAAGTTCACTTTCTATTAAATTTTTTGGTATCGCCCCACAATTTATAGCAACAAATTTATTTTCTCTTCTACAACTATAATTATGTATTGCTTGTGCTAAAATTTCTTTTCCAGTTCCACTTTCTCCTTCAATTAATATAGTTGATGGACTATTTGCTACAATTTTACAGTTTGTTATAACATTTGATATAGCATCACTTTCACCTAATATATCATCAAAGGTTTTATAAGCTCCCAATGCTTTATTGCTTATTTTTTCACCTTCATTAGACATAATTATAACAGCACCAACTACTTTATCATTTAACCTTATAGCTTTCATCTTTAAAACTATTCTCTTATTGGATACTTTTATTTCTTTTACATATGTATTATAATTTTCTTTTTTAAAACTTATATATATATTTTTCCATGCTGGAATAATATTCTCAATTTTCTTTCCTATTAAATCTCCCTGAGTAAGTTCTAACACTTCTATAGCCAAGTCATTTACATTATTAATATTACCTTCTGAGTCTACAGTAATAATTCCTTTATCAACATTATTCATTACACTTCCAACATAATTATATGTTTCTTTTAATATATCACTAACATGGCTTCTCTCTAATTCATTCTCTATAGCTTTTACTCCAAATAATACTAATCCCAATGTATGTGGATGCTTATTAGTCCAATCAGACGTTAAGTTAAGTGTACCTATTATACTTCCATCTATTCCATGTATAGGAGCTGCAGAACATGTTAAGCTTTTAAATATATTTATGTAATGCTCATCAGCAGTTACCTGAACCGCCCTATCTTCTTCAAGTGCTATTGCCATCGCATTTGTACCTATATTTTTTTCGTCCATATACATACCATTTTTTATATTAATTTTCTCATATTCTTTTATTATTTCATCTTGACCACTTATATGTAATATACATCCTTCTTTATCTGTAAGAACTATTATAAAATTTTCATCCTTTAATACATCTTTAAATATATCCATATATATTTTAGAAGTTCTTATAAGTTCACAATTTTCCTTAAGAAGCTTTTCTAATATATCACTTCTAATTCTTTTATTAGATAATTTTCTATCTTCTTTTATTCCATATTTCCTACTTCTTTTATGCGAATTAATAATTATATTTCTATTATTAAATTCCATACTAGCTCCTCCTACTGACCCAATCATTTCAATATTTTCCACATTTACTATTATAATACTAAAAAATATAATTGTATAAATTCTTTTATATAATATTTATAATAATATAAATGATAATTTCTCATTATAATACTAAAATAAAAAATTTATATGTCTTCTTTTGAAAAATCAATATAAAACAACTTAATATATTATCTAATTATAAATTTTATACAAAGGACTATCATATTAAATTTCTTTAATATTAATTTTATTTGTAATAATTATTTTAATAATCTTATATGAAATTAATAAATATTAATTCTATGTTTTTTTATGTATAAAAAAAGAGTACTCTAGAATTACTAAAATACTCTTTAAAATTAATATCTATTTTTATTTTTAAGTTCTCTTTGCATTTCTCTATTATGAGCTTTTTCAAGTAAAGAATCTCTCTTATCATAATTTTTTTTACCCTTACAAACTCCAAGTGCCACCTTTACTCTTCCATTTTTTAAATATAATGATAAAGGAACAAGTGTTAATCCTTCTCTTGATACAAGACCTGCAAGTCTTCCAATTTCTGATTTATGAAGAAGTAACTTTCTATCTCTTAAAGGGTCCTCGTTAAATATATTTCCTTGTTCATAAGGACTTATATGCATTCCTCTTATAAAGATTTCACCATTTCTAACTTCAGCATAACAATCTTTAAGATTAGCTCTTCCATTTCTTATTGATTTTACTTCAGTTCCTACTAAAACTAATCCAGCTTCAACAGTTTCTTGTATAAAATAATCATGTCTTGCTTTTCTATTTTCTACTAAAGAATTTGAATTTTTCTTTCTTGCCATTTTGTTCACCTACTTTTACATACAAAGTTATACATTACTAAAATTATATTATATATTTTATTTATTATCAATTCTCTGCTTTAATAGTTATATTTATTTTATATAATCCTTAAAATAAGGGGCATACAGCCCCTTATTATTAATATAAAATATTTTATTCTTCTTCTAATGATTTTTCAATAAGTAATTCCTCAATCTCACCATTTGCTAAAGCTTCTTTTACTTTATCTTTAACATATGGTATTTTTTCCTGAAGTTCTTTTGAGAAATTTTCATCTTCATCCTCTTCTTTATCTTCTAATAAATCAAAATAAATTTCTCTATTTTCAATGTCTACTCTACTACATTTAATCTTTACTTCATCACCAAGTCTATAAATTTTCTTTGTTCTTTCACCTATTAATGCTAGATGATTTTCATCATATATATAGTAATCATCTTCTAATGAATTAATATGGACTAATCCTTCTATTGTATTTGGAAGTTCTACAAACATACCAAATGATGTAACTGAAGATACAATTCCCTCAAACTCTTCTCCAATTCTATCTTCCATATATTCTGCCTTCTTTAAATCATCAACTTCTCTTTCCGCTTCTTGTGCAACTCTTTCTGTTTCTGATGATTGTTTTGAAGCATAATCAACTATTCCTATAAGTTTCTTAGCTCTTCCACCATCAATTTTACCATTTAATTGTTCTTTTATTATTCTGTGTATTTGAAGGTCTGGATATCTTCTAATTGGTGATGTAAAGTGACAATAATATCTTGCTGCTAATCCAAAGTGTCCAAGACTTTCTGGTGAATATCTAGCTTTCATCATTGATCTTAAAAGTAATGTACTAACTACTGTTTCTTCTTTTTTACCTTTAACTTTTTCAAGAACTTCTTGAAGACATCTTGGATGTACATCTTGACTCATTTTCATTGTATATCCTAAATTATAAATAAACTCTCTAAATTTCATAAGTTTTTCTTCATCTGGATTTTCATGAACTCTATATACAAATGGTAAGTTAGTCCAGTACATATATTCTGCTATAGTTTCATTACAAGCAAGCATGAATTCTTCTATTATTCTATTTGCAATTTCTCTTGGATATGGTTTTATTTCTATTGGTTTTCCAAGTTCATTTAAAGTTATTTTTGCTTCTTCAAAATCAAAATCTATAGCTCCTCTTCTCACCCTTTTTTTGTTTAATATGTTAGCTAACTCTTCCATAGCTAAAAAATCATCATAAAGATAATCATATTTTTTGATTAATTCTTCATCTTTATCTTTTAAGATTTTTGTTACATCAGTATATGTCATTCTCTCATTTGTTCTTATTATACCTTCATGTATTTCATGCTCAACGACTTTACCATTTTTATCAATAATCATTATACAGCTAAGAGTTAATCTATCTACCTTTGGATTAAGTGAACATAAACCATTTGAAAGCTTTTTAGGTAACATTGGAATTACTCTATCTATAAGATATACTGATGTTCCTCTTTTTAAAGCTTCTTTATCTAAAGGATTGTTTTCTTTAACATAATGAGTAACATCTGCTATATGCACTCCAAGTTTAAACTTTCCATCTTTTAATCTTTCTATTGATACAGCATCATCTAAGTCTTTTGCATCTTCTCCATCAATAGTTACCATTCTTACATCTCTAAAGTCTGTTCTTCTCTTATATTCCTTTTTATCAATTTCTTCTGGTATTGAATCTGCAAATGTTAAAACTTTAGTTGGAAAGTCTTCAGGTAATCCAAACTTTTTAATTATTGTAAGTATATCAAGTCCTTTATCACCCTTCTTACCAAGAACTTCTTTAACCACACCCTCTGGGCTTCTTCTTTTTTCAGGCCATTTAGTAACTTCTACTAATACAACATCTCCATCTGTAGCACCATTTTTATCTTTTTTAGATATAAATATATCTTGATGTAATCTTGTATCTTCTGGAACTACAAATCCAAAATTTCTGCTGCTTTCATAAACTCCAATAATTGTTTTGTTAGCTCTTTCAATTACTTCAACAATTTCTCCTTCTCTTTTTTTACCATTTCTATCATCTCTAGTTATTTTAACTAAAACTCTATCTCCATTCATAGCACCATTCATACATGATGATGGTATAAATACATCCTTTTCCCCTTCAACCTCTGATATTAAAAATCCAAAACCTCTTTGATGTCCTTGAAGTCTTCCTGTTATTAATCCAGTTCTTTCTGGTGTTGTATACTTTTCCTTTTGATTTCTAACTATTAATCCTTCTTTCTCCATTGTCTTAAGTACTTTTTTAAAAGCTTTATATTCATTTGACTTTATATCAAAAACTGCTGTTAATTCACTAAGGTCCATTGGTTTATATGCATCTTCTTGCATAAACTGTAATAATGTATCTTTTATTCCCATTGTTTTCCTCCATTTAATATCTATATTATTATTATATGTTCTCCATTCCGACTATATATTATTCTACCTATATAGTACCATATTATATACTATAATTCCTTAATTAGAAAATTATATAAAAATATTTTTGTAAAAATATTAGACTTATTAATTTTTTATTATAAAATTAGAGCTAAATAATAGACACTAAGTATATTATTTAGCTCTTTTAAATTAAAATTTTAAATATTATTTATAAAAATTTATATAATTTAAAATAGTATTCCTCCAAACTCAACTATAAGCGGTGCAAATACTACAGCAACAATTGTCATAAGCTTAATTAATATATTCATACTTGGACCTGATGTATCTTTAAAAGGATCTCCAACAGTATCTCCAACTACTCCTGCCTTATGCGCATCACTACCTTTTCCACCATGCGCTCCACCTTCAATATACTTTTTAGCATTATCCCAAGCACCACCTGCATTTGCCATAAGTATAGCCATCATTACTCCAGTTATAACGCTACCTGCAATTAGCCCTGCAAGAGCTTCAGCTCCTAATAAAATTCCAACTATTATTGGAGATAAAACAGCTATTAATCCCGGTAATATCATTTCTCTTAGCGCTGCTCTTGTTGATATTTCAACACAAGTTGAATAATCTGGTTTTTCTGTTCCTTTTAATAAACCAGGCTTTTCTCTAAATTGTCTTCTTACTTCTTCAACCATTTGTCCAGCTGCCTTTCCAACTGATTGCATTGTAAGTGCGCCAAATAAAAGTGGAAGCATTCCTCCAATTAGAACGCCAACTAAAGTTAATGGATTTAAAAGATTTATTGTTTCTAAATTAACTGATTGAGTATATGATGCAAAAAGAGCCAATGCTGTAAGAGCTGCAGAACCTATTGCAAACCCTTTACCTATTGCAGCTGTTGTGTTACCAACTGAATCTAATTTATCTGTAACTTCCCTTACACTTTCATCTAATTCACTCATTTCTGCTATTCCACCTGCATTGTCAGCTATTGGTCCATAAGCATCAACAGCAACTGTTATTGCTGTTGTTGAAAGCATTCCTACAGCAGATATAGCAATGGAATATAATCCTATTATTGAATTTTCAGCTCCTCCTGTAAAAAAATAAGATATTAAAATACCAATAACAATTAAAAGTATTGGCATAACCGTTGATTTCATCCCTACTGCAAGTCCTGAAATTATATTAGTTGCAGCACCAGTTTCACTTTCCTTAGCTATAAGTTTTACTGATTTATAATCTGATGATGTGTAAACTTCTGTAATCTTTCCAATTAAAAGCCCAACTAAAACACCAACTAAAACTGGTATAAATAATGTTAAATTAGAGAATAAGTATAAACATGCTATTATGCTAAGTATAAGTGCTATTCCTCCAGCTAAAAAACTTCCTAAATTAAGAGCCTTTTGAGGATTATCCCCCTTATAAGACTTTACTACAAACATCCCTATAAGTGATGCAAAGATCCCAGCTGATGCTAATATTAATGGATATAAAATAGTTTCTTTTCCAAGAGAAGAAGCTAACACTGAACCTAAGGTTATTGCAGATATTATAGAACCAACATAAGACTCAAATAAATCCGCTCCCATTCCACATACATCACCAACATTATCACCAACATTATCAGCTATTACAGCTGGATTTCTTGGATCATCTTCTGGTATTCCCGCTTCAACTTTACCAACTAAATCTGCCCCAACATCTGCAGCCTTTGTATATATTCCTCCACCTACTCTTGCAAAAAGTGCAATTGATGATGCTCCAAGTCCAAATCCTGTTATATATTCCGCATTTAAATCAAATATATAAGAAAATATAGTTAATCCAATTATTCCAAGTGAAGCAACACAAAGCCCCATAACAGCTCCACCTGAAAAAGCAACTCCAAGTGCATCTTTAATCCCATGTTTTGCTGCATTTGCTGTTCTTACATTAGCTTTAACAGCTGTTCTCATGCCAACATATCCAGCAATCATAGAAAATATTGCTCCAAATAAAAATGCTATAGCTGTTTTATAATTTAAAAATGCAAAAATAAGTGCAAAAATACATACAATAAATATTGAAAGATATTTATACTCTTTCTTTATAAATGCCATAGCTCCCTCTTCTATATGTGATGCAATCTCTTTCATTTTTTCATTTCCAGCATCTTTTTTCATAATTCCACTTTTCATAAATAATAGAACTATCAATGATATAATTCCACAAAGTAATGGTAATATTAAAAGATTCATATTTACACCTCACTTAATATAATTTTGTACAAATTGTACTATTATATACCTATGAGATTTATATGATTATTAGAATTTAATATAAATTAATTTAAGATATTTTTATAAAAAATAAAAATCTGATACAAAATTAAATTTGTACCAGATTAAAATTTAACTTGTGATTCCCACACATGTTATATCATATTTAAAACCATTGTGTTTATAGCAAATAGTAACATACTTATTATAGTTACTCTTTCTAACATAACTTCTTTTGTTCTTGATTTGTTTCTTGAGAAGAAAGTATCATTGTTACTTCCTTGTATAAGTCCACTTAAAGCATCTGACTTACTTGGTTGCATAAGAACTGATATAACAACAACAATTCCAAGTATAACCTCAAGTACTAATAAAGCTGTTTGCATGGGAACACCTCCTAATATTTAAAAGCTAATTTTATACTATTTAACTTAATCAGTATATCATAAAGAAAAATTTATTTCTATACTCATCTTGAAAATTTATACAAAAATACGCTTTATATTATTTTTTTATATTAAAGAAAGCATTCATACCTCTATACTCAGCCACATCATCAAGTTCTTCTGCTATTCTTAATAATTGATTATACTTAGCAACTCTTTCTGATCTTCCTGGAGCACCAGTCTTAATTTGACCTGCATTTACAGCTACAACTAAATCTGAAATTGTTGTATCTTCTGTTTCTCCTGATCTATGTGAAATTACTGCTGTATATCCAGCTCTGTTTGCCATTTCAATAGCATCTAATGTTTCTGTTAATGTACCAATTTGGTTAAGTTTTATAAGTATTGAATTTGCAAGACCTTTTTCAATACCCATTTTTAATCTTTCAGTATTTGTTACAAATAAATCATCACCAACTAATTGGATTTTGTTTCCTAATCTTTCAGTCATGATTTTCCAACCTTCATAATCTTCTTCTGCCATACCATCTTCAATTGATATAATTGGATATTTATTTACTAAGTTTTCATAGAATCCAACCATTTCTTCTGGTGTTAATGTTTTTCCTTCATGTTTTAATACATATTTACCATCTTCAAAGAATTCTGATGAAGCTGGGTCTAAAGCTATGAAAATTTCTTTACCTGGTTTAAATCCAGCTTTTTCAATTGCTTCTATTATAACTTCAATTGCTTCTTCATTTGATTTTAAGTTTGGTGCAAATCCACCTTCATCACCAACACCTGTTGAATATCCTTTTTCATTTAATAACTTTTTAAGAGCATGATATACTTCTGAACACATTCTTAATGCTTCTCTAAAATCACTAGCTCCAGCTGGCATAATCATAAATTCTTGAAGGTCTACTGAATTATCAGCATGTTCTCCACCATTTATAATATTCATCATTGGTACTGGTAAAACTTTAGCATTTACTCCACCAACATATTGATATAAAGGTAATCCTAAATATTCAGCAGCTGCTCTTGCTACTGCAAGTGATACACCAAGTATTGCATTTGCTCCAAGTTTTCCTTTGTTTTTAGTTCCGTCTAATTCTATTAAAGTTTTATCGATAAATGTTTGATCTAAAGCATTAAGACCAATAAGTTCATCAGCAATTGTGTCATTTACATTTTTAACTGCATTTAAAACACCTTTTCCATTAAATCTTTCTTTATCTCCATCTCTAAGTTCAACAGCTTCGAATATACCAGTTGATGCACCTGATGGTACTGCTGCTCTTCCAACTGTTCCATCTTCTAAGTATACTTCAACTTCAACTGTTGGAAATGATCTTGAATCTAAAATTTCTCTTGCTACTATATCTACTATTTCTACATATTGTTTCATATGTAATCTCCTCCTTTTACACTCTCACTCTAAATATTATTTACAAGTTTAATATATTTTATTTATATATAATATACATCTTTTGTTTATATATATTATACATCTTTTATTGATAATGTCAATCAACTGATATCTTGTTTCAATTTTATTAATATTGTATATATTTCCATAACATTATATTTTATTAATTCATTTATTTTACATGTTTATAAAGTATAAAAAAGCCCATAATAGGACTTTTTTATACTTTATAAATACTCTATATTTTCTTTTTCAAAATATTTATCAAGCTGATATTTCCAATACTTTGCTGCTTTTGAATCTATCTCATTAATATTTTCTAAAAAAGTCTTTAAAATTCCAAGCTTATTAAGTTTTTTCATTAAATGCCTTGGAAAGTCTACCTTTCTACTATAACATCCTTTTGGATCTATCATCATAAGTTTAAAATCTTTTGTTACATATACATCTCTACACCTTGTATCTATCTTTGTAAATTTAAGTTTTTTAAATTCCATCAATAATTTATATATTTCTTTTGTTAATTCCATTGATAATCCGTTTCTCTTTATGTACTTGTCCAAACGTACACCATTTACTTTTTCTCTTATAATATACAATGAACCTGATGCGTAAACTTTAGGAAAATATTTTGACTTCCTACACTTAATTAAAGTATTAGCTTCTGCCTTACATATCTTTTCTTTTTGAAATATTTTTATTATTTTATTTTCTGGTAATTCAAATACTATCCCATTATTACCTTGACCTAAATACTTTGATTTTTTAAACAATGCTTCTGTTTTCTTATCAAAGCAAACTGAATAATTATAATTTTTTTTCATTTTATTATCCCAATATATTGTTTCCTCACTATATAATATTAAAGTTATTTTTTATTGTGATAATTTATAATATTATTTGAATATAACAATATTTACCTTATTATAAATTTAAAGTATAATAATTCACAAAAGGGTTAATGTGGGAGGAAAACTTAATATTATGTTTAAAAAACTTAATTTATTATTTCTTATAATATTATTTTGTTTATCTTTTATAGGATATAATAATATTATTTTAACTTTAGAAGACAATCCTAAAGATTATACTTTACAGGATAGATATCCAACAATAAAAACATCTAAAAAAGATAAGATTTTAATTTCAAGTGATTTATTTGAAAAATACATAAAAATTCACTCAACAGACTGGGCATTTGTTCTTGATAATAATTTAAAAAGAGATCCTTTACCTGTAGTTATAGACTATAAAATTAATGATATCAATATCCATAATATAAAAGGTAATAAATTTACTGCTTTAATAAGTTATGATGTTCAAGCAGCAAACGAAACTGATGGATGGTATGCTGGAAATGGCATAATCTCTGATCAAAACTGGATTATAGGTAAAATTAATTTTGTAGATATCGAAAGAAGTGGAAACACTTATAGGATAACAAATGTTTATACTGGATAAATAAATATTAATTTTAAAATAGCTAAAGATATAATTATATCTTTAGCTATTATTTTTATATTATTAAAATTTGGCCTATTTAATTTATGTTATCATAAATATATACAACGAATTTTAAAGGAGATTGATATTATGTCAAAAAGCAAAGGTAAATTTATTTTAATACCTATTATAATATTACTTGTAATAATAATTGGTGCTTTTTCTTTATATAAGTTTTCATTTGAACCAAAAGTTCCAGTTACACCTATAACGTCAGAAATAAAAGTTGATCCATTAGATATCGCAATAAAATTAATTCCTAATGATTTAGACTTTTCCTTAAAAGAAATTGTAACAAAATCAAATATTGAACTTTCTGATGTTGATTTAACTAATTTAGCTATACTTGCTATACAAAAAGATTCAAATCTTAGTCAAAAAATAGATGGATTAAAAGTATTAATTGATGGGAAATATTTAAATCTTTATGTCCAATTTAAATATTTAAATATACCATTAGAAGCAAAACTTACTTTTACATGCTCTTCTAAAGATGGAAATGGAATTCTTCATTATGAAGGTGGTAAACTTGGATTTATAAATATTAATAAAGATATTATATTTGATAATTTAACTAGTACTGATTCAATAAGTTTTGATAAAGCTAATTCCAACATAATACTTAAGTTAAAAAATAACTACAATATATCTGTAAATTCATTTGAAATAGTTAATAACAACTTAAGAATAGGAGTCCAAACAGTATTTAAATTATTTAAATAAAAATTTTTATAAATTGATATAAAATAAAAAATAACAGTAGAAATTCTACTGTTATTTTCTTATTTTATGCATTATCTTTTACTACTTCTTTCTTAATTATAATAAATAACATTATAATTCCAATAGAAAATAATATATGTGAAATCCCCGCTATTCCTGAGATCATAGCTCCTCCATTTAACAATAAAACTTGATCTATTCCTCTCCATATAAACATGATAACCATAAATGCTAGTCCAACATTATATGTTATAAAAAACTTATTAAATAGTTTATTTTCTGTTATTTTAAATTGTTTTTCGAATAATACAAGTATTAAAAACACTAAGCTTCCCATTACAAATAAATGTACATGGGTGACTGCTAAAGTAGTTTTACCTTCATAATTGAACATTCTAGTAAATTCACGATAAAAAACTCCTAACACTAACGCTAATATAGCATAAATAAATGATGTATTTATTAATTTCTTCATAACTCCTCCATTAATATTAATTATTATTTAATATATCTTATTTTTTTATTTTACTATATTTTTTCTTTAAATAATATAAAAATATATGTTTTTTATATTTAAAATTAAAATACTTTATAAATTATGCTTATATAAAATTTATAAATTTTATATTTTTAATATAAATATTATTCAAATTATATTTATATTAAGATTAATACAAAAAGAACTCACAAAAATTTTGTGAGTTCTTTAATATCAATTAAAATATTATTTTATTAATGAGTGTCCAGTCATTTCTTCTGGTTTTTCTACACCCATTTCTTTAAGCATTGTTGGTGCTATATCTGATAATTTACCATCTTCTAAAGTTTTTCCTATTGAATGATTTGAAACCCAAACAAATGGAACTGGATCAGTTGTATGAGCAGTGAATGGATTTCCTGTTGAGAAATCTATCATTGTTTCTGCATTTCCGTGGTCTGCAGTTATAAATAATGATCCATCTTTTTCTAATATTTTATCAGCAACTTTTCCTAAACACTCATCTACAGTTTCAACAGCTTTAACAGCAGCTGGAATCACTCCTGTATGTCCAACCATATCTGGATTAGCATAGTTTAATATAATCATGTCATATTTATCGCTATCTATTCTCTTAATTAATTCTTCAGTTACTTCATATGCACTCATTTCTGGTTTTAAATCATATGTAGCAACTTTTGGTGAAGCTATTAATGCTCTATCTTCATTTTCATTTGGCTTTTCTACTCCACCATTAAAGAAGAATGTTACGTGAGCATACTTTTCAGTTTCTGCTATTCTTAATTGATTTAATCCTTTATCTGCAACATATTCTCCTAAAGTATTTGTTAATGTTTGTGCTTTAAATGCAACATTAACTCCTTCAAAAGTTTTATCATATTGAGTCATTGTAACAAAAGTTAAATCCAACTTTTCAGCATTAAATCCATCAAAATCTTTTTGAGTTAAAGCTCTTGTAAGTTCTCTAGCTCTATCTGGTCTAAAGTTAAAGAATATTACTGAATCTTTATTTTTTATTGTTGCAGTTGGGTGTCCATCTTCTAATATTACTGTTGGTAATACAAACTCATCAGTTTTATTATCATGGTATGAGTTTTCTATAGCTTCTACTGCACTATTTGAAGTTTCACCAGTTCCTTTAACTATTGCATTATATGCAAGTTCAACTCTTTCCCATCTATTATCTCTATCCATTGCGTAGTATCTACCACTTACTGTAGCGATTTGTCCTACTCCAACTTCTTTCATCATAGCTTCAGTTTTTTCTATAAATTCTTTACCTGATGAAGGAGCAACATCTCTACCATCCATAAATGCATGAACATAAACTTTTTGAAGACCTTCTTTTTTAGCAAATTCTAAAAGTCCTTTTAAGTGATCTATGTGTGAATGAACTCCACCATTTGATAATAATCCCATTAAGTGTAATGCTGAATTATTTTCTTTAGCATTTTTCATAGCCTTTAATAATTCTTCATTTTGGAAGAATTCTCCGTCAGCTATTGCTTTAGTTATTCTAGTAAGTTCTTGGTATACTATTCTACCTGCACCTATATTTAAATGTCCAACTTCTGAGTTACCCATTTGTCCTTCTGGAAGACCTACAGCCATTCCTGAAGCTTGTAACATTGAATGTGGATATTCCTTCACTAATCTATCATAATTTGGTTTTTTAGCTAATGAAACAGCATTACCATCTGAAGCTTCTGCTATTCCAAAACCATCTAGTATCATTAACATTACTGGTTTCTTTGCCATTACTCTACCTCCATTTATTTACCTTTTAATAAATAATAATACATATTACTATATTATACTCTATTTTTTTCATTTATATTATACTACAAGATAATACTACAAACAACAAAAAGCAATAGTATGAAAGAATTGGTATTATTCAATCATGACTATTGCCTTTCATGTTAATTCTAGCTATTAAATCTAATTAATACTAGTAGTTAACTATTTGAGCAAAGTCTGAAGCTACTAAGCTAGCTCCTCCAACTAAAGCTCCATCAATATCTGATTGAGCCATTTGCTCTTTTATTGTAGCTGGCTTAACTGATCCACCGTATTGAATTCTTACTTTATCAGCAACTTCTTGTCCGAACATTTCAGCTACAACGTTTCTTATAGCAGCTATAGTTTCGTTTGCTTGTTCTGATGTAGCAGTTTTTCCAGTTCCGATAGCCCAGATTGGTTCGTAAGCTATAACAACTTTTTCTGCTTCTTCTTTAGTTAATCCTTCTAAATCAGCTTTGATTTGTCCAGCTAAAACTTCTACATATTTTCCTGATTCTCTTTGCTCTAAAGTTTCTCCACAGCAAAGGATTGGAGTTATGTTGTGCTTAAGTGCAGCTTTAACTTTCTTATTGCAAGTTTCATCAGTTTCATTGAAGTATTCTCTTCTTTCACTATGTCCGATTACTACATATTCAACTCCCATAGCTTCAAGCATTCCTGGAGCAACTTCTCCTGTGAAAGCTCCGCTTTCTTCAAAGTGCATGTTTTGTGCAGCTATTTTAACATTTGATCCTTTAGCAGCGTTTACAGCAGCTTCTAAACATACAAAAGTTGGGCAAAGAACTACATCACAAGTAGCATCCTTTACTAATGGTTTAAATTCATTTATAAACTCTACAGCTTCTGCTGGAGTTTTGTGCATTTTCCAGTTTCCTGCGATTATTGCTTTTCTCATTGAAATCACCTCTAAATTTATTTAATGTTTCTTTTTATTAAATTCTAACGAAACATATTGCCACTCCTTTTTTTTGTATAAAGAGTGGCAATATTTATTTATAAAAACTATTTAGGCAGCCAATTAGCTGTTTAAAGCATCTATTCCTGGTAATACTTTACCTTCTAAGAATTCAAGTGATGCTCCACCACCAGTTGAGATGTGAGTCATCTTATCTCCAAATCCTAAGATGTTTACAGCTGCAGCTGAATCTCCTCCACCTATTATAGTTGTAGCGTTTGAATCAGCCATAGCTTTAGCTACTGCAATTGTACCTTTGTTGAAGTTTTCGAATTCGAATACTCCCATTGGTCCATTCCAGATAACTGTTTTAGCATCTTTAATTGCATCAGCATATAATTCTTCTGTTTTTGGTCCGATATCTAATCCCATACTTCCTGCTGGAATATTTTGATCTTCTGTTATAGTTGCTTCTACATCTTTGAATTCTGTAGCTACTCTATGATCTACTGGTAGTAAGAAGTTAACTCCTTTAGCTTTAGCTTTTTCGATCATTTCTTTAGCATATTCAACTCTATCTTCTTCAACTAATGAAGTTCCAACTTCAAATCCTTGAGCTTTTAAGAATGTGTAAGCCATTCCTCCACCAATTATTAAAGTATCAACTTTATCTAAAAGATTATTTATTACAGCGATTTTATCTGAAACCTTAGCTCCTCCTAAAATTGCAACAAATGGTCTTTCTGGATTTTCAACAGCATCTCCTAAGAATTTTAATTCTTTTTGAATTAAGTATCCGCATACAGCTGTATCTATGAAATCAGTAACACCAACTGTTGAACAGTGAGCTCTGTGAGCTGTTCCAAAAGCATCGTTTACGAATATTTCAGCAAGTGAAGCTAATTCTTTTGAGAATTCTTCTCCGTTTTTAGTTTCTTCTTTTCTGTATCTAGTGTTTTCTAATAAAACAACGTCTCCGTCTTTCATTTCTGCTACTGCTTTTTTAGCATTTTCTCCAACAACATTGTCGTCAGCTGCAAAAACAACTTCTTTTCCAAGCATTTCGCTTAATCTTTTAGCAACAGGTGCTAATGATAATTCTGGCTTTGGTTCTCCCTTTGGTTTACCCATATGTGAGCAAAGGATAACTTGTGCTCCATTATCAACTAAATATTTGATTGTTGGAAGTGCTCCATTTAATCTATTTTCATCAGTTATAACGCCATCTTTTAGTGGTACGTTAAAGTCACATCTTACTAGAACTTTTTTACCTTTTACATTGATATCTTCTATAGTCTTTTTATTGAAGTTCATTCTTTTCACCTCTTAAAATAAATTATATCCATATTTTAAAATAGTCTGGCCTTATAGCCTTATACTACAAAACCAGACTTATAAAACTTTATGTTTACTATCTAATTAATAGATTACTTTAAGTTAGCGAAGTATCCTAAAGTTCTGATTAATTGGTTAGTGTATGACATTTCATTGTCGTACCATGAAGCAACTTTAACTAATTGTTGTCCGTTAACTTCCATGATTTTTGTTTGAGTTGCATCGAATAATGATCCGAAGCTTATTCCGATTACATCTGATGATACTATTGGATCTTCAGTGTATCCGTATGATTCATTTGCAGCAGCTTTCATAGCAGCGTTTATTTCTTCAACTGTAGTGTTCTTGTCAAGTACACAAACTAACTCAGTTAATGAACCAGTGATTACTGGAACTCTTTGAGCGTTTCCGTCTAACTTACCAGCTAATTCTGGGATAACTAATCCGATTGCTTTAGCAGCACCAGTTGAGTTAGGGATGATTGAAGCAGCAGCAGCTCTTGCTCTTCTTAAATCTCCTTTTCCGTGTGGAGCGTCTAATGTATTTTGGTCATTTGTGTAAGCGTGGATTGTAGTCATGAATCCTTCTTTTAATCCAAATTGATCATTTAATACTTTAGCCATTGGAGCTAAACAGTTTGTAGTACATGAAGCACCTGATATAACTGTATCGCTAGCCTTTAATATTTCATTGTTTATGTTATAAACAACTGTTGGTAGGTCGTTTCCAGCTGGAGCTGATATAACAACTTTCTTAGCACCTGCTTCGATATGAGCTGAAGCTTTTTCTTTTGAAGCGAAGAATCCAGTACATTCTAATACGATATCTACGTTTAATTCTCCCCATGGTAAGTTCTTAGGTTCTCTTTCTGCAGTTACTTTAATTTCTTTTCCGTTAACTACGAAAGCTCCTTCTTTAACTTCGATTTCTCCATCGAATCTTCCTTGTGCTGAGTCATATTTGAATAAGTGAGCTAATGTTTTAGCATCTGTTAAGTCATTGATTGCAACAACGTTAAACTCTGGGTTGTTGATCATTAATCTTAACGCTAATCTTCCTATTCTTCCAAATCCATTAATTGCTACATTTACCATAATGTAAATACCTCCTAAAAATAGCTTTTATAAAAATTTTTTTTATAAACAAATTAATTATTTTGGCTACTCATAATGTCCAAGATTTCTCTTGCAGTAGCCTCATCGGTGATTAAAACACCATTTTCATTATTTTTTTGAGTCGCTATAATCGGCTCAACTTTATTTTCTCCACCAGCCACAACAATATGCGTGTTAATTTTTCTGGCTTCATTTATATTTATTCCAATAGCAGTTGTACTTGAAACTACTATTGAATTTTTATCGAAATAACATCCAAATGCTTCTCCTATAGCATTAAGCTCTGTTAGTTTTTTTACACTTTCTTCTGTAAGTCCTCTCTTTTTAGCCATCTCAAAAGCATTTCCAACTCCATATATAAATATATTAGCATTATGTATACTATCTACAACATCTTTTATAGAATCTTCTTCTTTTAAAGAATTTAGAACTTTTAAACTAACACTTTCTGGAACATGAAGCATTTTATAAGTTCCATTTACTTTTTTAGCAAGCGATGCTACTAATGTATTTGCCTGTGTTTCCACATTTCTACCAAGACCACCTCTTCCTGGAACTACTAAAATGTTTGGAACATTTCTTAAACTTCCAAAAGCTTCAACAACTTCTTTAACTGAAGTTCCTCCAGTTAATGCAATAATTGAATTGGCTTTTATTATTTTTCTTAAGTAATTAGACGCTGCTTTTCCAATATCTTTAAGTACTGATTGATTAATATTTATATCTCCTGGTACTACTATAACATCTTTTAAATTTAGAGCTGTCTTAATTCCTTTTTCTATTTCTGATAATCCTCTAACTTCATGAATAAATTCACTTAATTTATCAACTATCTCTTCACCAGCACTTGTTACATTCATACCTGCTGTGTTAACTTCTATTAATCCTTGCCCTTTAAGAAAACTTACTTCAGTTCTAACAACTCTTTCACTTAGTAAAAGTTCATTAGCTAAAACTCTTCTTCCTATAGGCTGATTCAAAAATATAGTCCTTAATATATTGTACCTTTTTTCGAGTACCTCTATAAGTTCAGGAACTATCTTTTTCTCTAACTTTAATATTTCCTGCAACTTCAACACTCCTTTGGTCATAAAGCGTCCCACACTTAATGTTTTTGTCCCACAACCTTATTATAAGTTATATTGACTAATTTTTAAAGTATAAATTTTATTTTTTTTCATTTTTATACCTAATTTAACGTTTTATTTTATATTTTAAGGAAATTTATTCCTTTATTCTTTATAACCTTTTTCTTTTACTTGAAGATCTTATTTGCATTTCCTCTCTGTATTTTGCCACTGTTCTTCTTGATATATTCATTCCAATTTCTTTAAGTTTATCACTTATATATTGATCTGAATAAGGTTTCTTTTTATCCTCTGAATCTATAAGTTCTTTTATTTTATTTTTTATTTTTATAACTCCAGTATCTTCACTATTTAATGCAGATATTGCTGTTGTAAATAAATCTTTTATTCTAACAGTTCCTCTATCAGTTAAAATATATTTTTCTTTAATTGCTCTACTTATTGTTGATTCATGAACTTCTAATTCCTCTGCAATTTCTTTTAATGTCATAGGTTTTAAATAATTATATCCTTTTTCAAAATATTCTCTTTGTTTTTTTATTATTATTTCTAAAACTCTATATAAAGTACTTCTTCTTTGTTCAATACTTTTTATTAAAAATAAAGCTTTATTAAGTCTATCTTTTACATATTCTGATGCATTTTCATCATTATTTGTTAATACATCTTTATATGTTTTGTTTATAGATAATTTAGGTAAAACACTATCATTCATTATTATTATAAATTCTCCATCAATTTCTCTTATAGCTGCATCAGGAATTATAAACTTAACTTCTTCTCCAGTATAAAAACCTCTTGATGGCTTTGGTTCTAACCTTTTTATTACATCTCCATATCTTTGAGCTTCTCTAGGTGATATGTTTAATTTTTTAGCAATAACTCCATATCTATTTTCTGCTATATCTTCAAGATGATCTTCAACCATTTTAACTATAATATCATCATCTAAAGCTAATTTATTTAATTGGATAAGTAAACATTCTTTTATATTTCTAGCTCCTATACCATAAGGTTCAAGATCTTGAATTATCTCAAGAACTTCCTCTCCTTTTTCATCACTTATTTTAAGTTCTATGCATATTTCTTTTAAATCGCATTCTAAATATCCTCTATGGTCTAAGTTTTCTATAATGTAATCTCCAATTTGCTTTGTGTACTCATCAATAGAAACTTCCATAAGTTGTTCATGTAAGTATTCTTTTAATGATTTTTTCTCAGATATAAAATTAAATGGTGATAATTCTTCATCATCATAATTGCTATAACTTTGAGCACCATAGTTATCAAACTCAAAATATTTTATCATCTCTTTATAATCATACTTGTCCATAACCTTATCTTCACTTATTGAAGATTTTTCTTGGCTATTGTCTTTTATATCAAGTATTGGATTTTCTTCATATTCTTTATCTATGTATTCTCTTAAATCATTTACTGACATCTGAAGCATTTTTATAGACATTTGCATTTCTTGCGTCATTACTAACTTTTGTTCTTGAGTTAAATTCATAGAATATTCCATCTTCATAATATCACCCTTCCCATCCACAATTTATTATTAATATATAACATCCATAACTTAATTATTTGTTTTATGTAAAATTTATTTTGTTTTAATATAATATTAATTTAGATGGAGATAAACTCCACCTAAAGTTTTATAAATTACTTGTTTTATAAATTATTATATCATATACAAATTTACTTATAAACTAAAATGTAATTGTTTTCTTAATTGTCTATTTTTGTACTATTCTGCTTTAAATTCTATAACTTCATAAACTTTTTTAGGTATTTCAAGCGCTCCATTTTTTATATTTTCTTTATATTTTTTTAACTTTTCCATAGTTTCCTTTGATACACTTTCTTCTGTTGAAGGTGCATAGTCTATTATATCATCCTTAACACCATATTCTTCTATATTATCTATACCACTTTTAAAACTTCCTTCTTCCATTTCCTTATAAGAATTCAATACTGTTTTATCCACTTTCTTAATCATTGATGATATTATTTGATCTTTATACTCTGGAAGTTCTACCTTTTGGTCTACATCTACACCTATAGCTAATTTACCTCTTTCCTTAGCAGCTTTAAAAACTCCAATTCCGGCCCTGCCACAAGTTTGAAATATTATATCACACCCTTGATTATACAATTCAATAGCTTTTTCATAAGCTTTTTTTTCATCTGAATAAGTTTGAATAAATCTAGTATCTATTCCATCTATAAGTCCTTTAGCAGCTTTTTCATTTACAGTTTTTACTCCTGCCATATATCCATTGCAAAATTCTAATCCCATTTCATCATTCAGCGCTCCAACAAATCCAACTTGATTAGTTTTTGTTTCAGAACCTGCAACTACTCCCATTAAAAAACTACCTTCTTGATGTTTAAATATTATTGATTTAACATTTGCTTCCTCAACCTTTGAATCAATTATCGTAAAACTTTTTTCTCTTCTTTCTCTAGAAACTTTTTCAACTGAAGATTTTGTTTCTCTTCCCATACATATTACCATTGAATTATCTTCACTTGACTTTCTAAGTAGATTATCAATCTGTTCAGAACTACCTTCAACTTCAAATGGAAATTCAACATATTCTGTTTCTGTTCCATATTTTGCTTTAGCCTCTTCAGAACCTTTTTTTGCTAGAAAGCCAAACGATTTATCATTAAAATTTTGAGCTAAAATAGCAATATTTATTTGCTGTCTATTGACTAAATTTACTCCATCTTTACAACCTCCAACTAACATAATTAAATATAAACTTACTAATAATAACAATAATATTGAGATTTCTTTGTTTCTCTTTAGTTTATCCATAAGCGACTCACCTCGATAAAATTTATATAATTTTATCTTTTCCCAAAAATATTTTTTAATACAAATAAAGGAGCATCAAAATTTGATACTCCTCTATTTATATTATTTATTTAATTTTTCACTTATAAAAAATAATCCGCCTGCTTTATTTCCTGAATGTATTCCTACTGAACAACCAACAGGACCTTCAATATAATCAATATTATTGCTTTCTAAGTATTCTTTTAATGGAGATGTTATCTCATCATAATTTACATCTACTAAAAGTACTGGCATATCTTTTCTTGGTTTAAGTTCTTCCATATCACTTATAATTCTTTTAACTGCTTTTTTAGGACCTCTTACTTTACCTTTTACGTCCATAACTCCATCCTTAACTTCAAGAATAAGTTTTATTCCAAGCATTCCTGTAACAACACTTACAGCCTTAGGAAGTCTTCCACCTTTAACTAAGTTATCTAAAGAGTCAAAACTTAATGAACTATTTATATAAGGTTTAACCTCTTCTAACTCTTTTACTATTTCTTCTATAGATAATCCACTATCTCTAAGCTTTGTTGCCTTTAAAACTAAAACTCCAAGTCCTGCTGTTATTGTTTGTGAATCTACAATATAAACATCTTCAGTCTCTAACATTTGCTTTGCAAGACAAGCTGATTGATATGTTCCACTCATACCTGATGACATTAACACAGCTAAAACTTTGTAACCTTCATCAATATATTTTTTGTAAGTTTCAACAAATCTATTTGGAGTTATTTGACCTGTTGTTGGGAAAACATTCCCTTCATCTATTTTCTTAAAAACTTCATCTAAACTTATTTCAACACCATCTAAATAACTTTCTTCTCCAAAATTTATAAGGACTGGTAATACTTCAACTTCCAATTCCTTTAAAAGTTCCTTTGGTAAATCAACGGTACTATCTGTAATAATTTTAATCTTTTCCATTCCCTCATTCCCCTTTACTTTATTTCATATTAGGAAATCCCATTTGTCTTAATGCTTCATATGCAACTATAGCAACTGTATTTGAAAGATTTAAACTTCTTGTACTTGTTTTTATCATTGGTACTCTTAATCCTTCATGAGCATTATGAACATCTTCTGGCACTCCACATGTTTCCCTTCCAAACATAATGAAGTCTCCCTCATTAAACTTAATTTCATCATAGTGTTCTCCACCATGAGTTGTTGCTAAATATATTTTCTTATCCCCATACTTTTTCATAAAATCTTCATAGTTCTCATGAATTTCAAGTTCTAATTCGTCCCAATAATCAAGCCCTGCTCTTTTTACTTGTTTTGAACTTATATCAAATCCTAAAGGCTTTATTAAATGTAATTTAGCTCCTGTTAATACACAAGTTCTTGCTATATTTCCTGTATTTTGTGGTATCTCTGGTTGATACATAACTATATTTAAATTCAAAAAAATCACCTTCCATAATCATATAAACAGAAAAAAGAAGATGAATTCGCATTCATCTTAAGATTTCAAAAGTTTATTTTTAAACTTATAATAAAAATAATACTACATACCTTCTCTTTAGTCAAAGCATTTAAAGCTGGCTATATCATTAATATTTAAATTTAAATAAGATAAAATTATTTTTTAAATAATATACTTTATTATACAATTACATATGTATTTTTTTATATTTTCTTCAAAAAAATTTTTAACTTCTAACAAAATATCTTTATTATAAACATATTTTGTATAACCAAATTGTCCATACTTTAATGTTCTATCTTCTTTATTCATAGGAAGTTTCGAATCTTTATAAACACTTAATATTTGATTTTTAGCTCTTTCTGTATATCTATGTGTTATAACTTCTATTTCTATTGTTCTTTCTTTATTTTTAAACTCATTTCCAATACTTTTTATTAATTCTAAATAATCTTCTTTATAATTATCATATAAAAATACAGGAGCTATTATAAATCCAATTTTATATCCATCATTATATAACTTTTTAGCTCCATTTATCCTCTCTTTAAAAGAATCTGTTCCTCTTTCAAATTCATTTATAATTTTATCTGTATTTAAACTAAATCTTATTGTTGTTCTTCCATTATGCTTAACTCCAATTAATGAATCTATATCTTTAAATTTAGTTACAAATCTAAATAAACTATACTCATTTTCACCAAAAAATTCTATAGCACGCTTCATAGCACCACTGTATTGTTCAACTGGTATTGGATCCGATGTTGCAGCACCCTCGAATACTGTTATAGCCGGCTTTCTTTCTTCTATATATTTTAATGCCTTATTTAAAATTTCATCTATATTTACATAAACTTTAGTTGCCGGTCTTTTTCCAAGTTGAGTATTTAAATAACAATATTCACACATACCACTGCAACCACTTACTAATGGTAATTGATAATTAGCTGAAGGCTTACAACTTTGAAATTCAGTTATCTTTCTTACTCCTATAACTAAAGTTCTTTTTCCAGATACAAAACTTTGTATTGGAGTTTCTCCTTTTTTTCCAATAACTCTTCCACCCTTATTTATTGTTATATCTTTATTTTCTTTTTTAAAAAGTTCTAACAATTTTTTTCCTAAAGGATATTCTAATGATTTTTCATCAAATACTACTTTAGATGGATTAAACATAAAATCACCTCTAAAATAGTATCTCTCTATCTTTTGTTTAATATGAATTTTTCTAAAGCTTTTCTAACACCATCATTTACATTTGTATCTGTTATATAATTTGCTTTTTCTTTAAGTTTTGGAATTCCATTTCCCATAGCAATACCAAGTCCTGCATATTCTATCATTGATATATCATTTTCATTATCACCAATACAAATTATCTCTTCTCTCTTTATTCCATAATATTTAGCTAACATTTTTACAGCATTTCCTTTTGATACACCTAATTTATTTATTTCTATGCTTCTTCCACCAGAACAATAATAAGTTATTCCATCAATTTTATCTAATTCTTTTCTAAACATTTCTGTTCTATCTTTAAAAGGTGAAAACATTATACATTTAGTTACTTTTCCTTTATAACCTTTTATACTATCATCAATATCTTTTAAGTTTTTAATAACTTTAATATTTACTGGGAAATCTCTATTTTTTATATCAGGTAATACTATTTTTGCTATTAAACTGCTAACTTTACTATTTGTTATAACTTCATCAATTGTATGTAAATGTAATACTACATTGCATTTTTTTGCTGCTAGAAGGAGTTTTTTTATAATTTCTAAATCTATTTCACTTTTAAATATAGGTTTATCTTTAGACTTTTCTCTTATAACAGCTCCATTACCAGCTATTACAGCATCTGATGCACCTAAAAGATTTGAATAATAAGCTGCATTATTATAAAGTCTGCCTGTTGTAACAACTACCTGAACACCTTTTTTACTAACTTCTTTTATAGTCTTTTTGCTTTCTTCTGATACAGATTTTCTTTTTCCAAGCATAGTTCCGTCCATATCTATACATACCATCTTATAAATCATATATCCATCTCCAATATCTTTCTATAACAAAAGCAAGTTATATATTATAACTTGCTTTTAATTCATAATATCCTATTTTATATTTTATGAAAAATAATCATATTTTTCCACATTCATTTATTTAATTAAGAGTTTTTTAACTTTTTTAACCATTAATCCAAACTTTATTTTTTCTTAGTTCCAACTCTAACTTTTCTAGGTACCATAGCATAATTATCCGTAGATACTAATTCTTTTTTTATAAGCTGTCCATTTTCATATGTTAATTGATAACCTCTTGCTACATATCCAGTTTGTCCATTAGATTCAACAATTCTCTTACCCTCTTCTAAATTTGGATCCTTTATTATCTCTTCTGTTGGATTTATAACTCTAAGTACTTCATTTGTCATATCATAAGTTCTACCTTTTAATCCATCTACATCTCCATATATTTTAAAGGTTACCATTTTATTATGTGTTATTCCTTTTATATATATTGGGAAGTCATAAGGATTTTTAAATTTATAATCCAAATATCCCCATGCAACAGTAGCATCAAGTCCAGGTTTTGAATATCCAACTGTTAGTGAATGATTATATCTTTCTGTTGATCTTATATTAGCCTTCATTACAGCCCTATATAAAGTAGTTGAAACCTGACATATTCCGCCACCAATATCTTTTACTACTTGATTATTTATATATGCATTTCCTTCTTTATAAAGACTTTTATCTTTTTGACTAGTTTCACTATAACTAAATTCCTCTCCAGGCATTAAAACTGTACCATCAACAAAATTAGTTACAACTTGTATATTAGTTGCTCTGTTTGAATCCGATGATTGATATGAAGTTGTAAATTCTCCCATAACACCATCAATTTTTGAAAGTTCCTTTTTAGTTACTTTAGGCATTACTTCTTTTTCTTCTACTACTATCTTAGTTTCATTTCCAATATCACCATTTAATTCTTCTTTAAATTTATTATCTAACTCTTTTTTATCTACTCCATACCCAACTTTTTCAGGAGTTATTAAAATTTTCCCATTTATTGATATAGTAGCATCTTTAGGCAATATAGTAAACTTTTTAACTATTTTATCTTCTAATGAAGTTAATTTCTTGTTGTTATAAGTAAAGTTAAGTTGAATTTCTTGTTTATAATTTTTTTTATTTTTTATTAAGGAATTCTTTTTAAAAAAGTTTGAGTCTTTTCCATAATTAAACGCCTCATCTATTGCTTTATCCACATCATATTTAGGGGATATTTCAGAATAATTTGCTTCAAACTCCTTATCTTTACCTTTAATATTTACTATAATTTCTTTATTTCCTATATTTTTTGTATAATTATTGTTTAATGCATTTTTAGCTTCTTCCTTTGTCATACCACCAACATTTATTTCTTTAATAAAAACATTTGGATAAATTTTATTGCTCCATTCATTTATTGCATTATTGGCTGATACACCATATGCAATACCACCTATAATCATCATTGAAGCTAAAGCAGTAATTCCTATAATTATCTTTTTTTTCGAATCACCTTTTTTGCTTAATGATTCATCTCCACTTGAACTCATTTTTAACCTTCCCCCTGTCATTTAAAATCCCTTCCATCATTTTCCATTATATAACATTTTTTATTATTTTTTAATACTTTTTTTTAATTTATTAAAAGAGTCTTTCATTTTTTATTTTGAAAGACTCTTATTAACTTCTATGATATTATTTTATATTATCCTACCATCTAACTTATATAAACTTCTAATTTGTGATGTTTCACCATCATAATCAAAAGCTTCTATAGTAATATTTAAAACCCTATTGTTAGGTTTATAAATTTTACTTAAAGGAATTCTAAAAGAAGTATCATCTCTATCAACTGTACCAACCCAATAATTATCTATAAACAAATTATATCCCAATAAATCTATATCACTATTTTTCTTCCATGATACATAAATATATTTATCATCTTTCCATGCCTTTAATCCATTTACTTGTTTTGGTTGCATTAAAAGATCTAAATTATCTGGTCCCCAATTTGCATCTAGTGGATTATTAACTCCTTGAACTTTTTGACTTTCACTAAATTGCCAAATTCTCCACCTTGTCCATCCTCCTACATTTGGAGGAACTTTTGGATTATTTGGTATATTTGTATACATAGCAATCCAAAGAGGCATATTTTTTAATGGATATGTTCCTTCACTGGATTTAAAATCATCATAAAGTTGTATAAAAAATAACCCTGTATAAAGCATAAGTCTTCTTCTAGTTTTTTTCTCAAATCTTTTTCTAAATCTATCAACCCAGTTAAGAAGTGCATCTGTACCTATTTTAGGTTCTATTGGCGCTTCAACATCTAATACGGGAAATAAATCCCCATAATTTTTATTTCCAAATCCTTTTTGAAGAATGTTTATAAAATCATCACATTGTGAATCAGCTGTTAAAAGATTATAAGAAGGCACTGCATAATGGTATGCACCAACCGGTATGCCATATTTTCTACTTTCTGCAGCATATTCTAAAAACTTCTTATCAACTCTAAAAGATCCACTGCCTGACCCTGAAGATCTTAAATATAAAAAATCAATTGTTTTTGCTAGTACCGTAAAATCAACACCTTGGCTATATTCATTTATATCTATTCCAAAGGTACTTTTAGGATTTCTATCTTGCATAACTCCTCCAAAAGTAAAAATACTTATTCCTTATTAAGATATTAAATAAAATAGCTTAAGGTTACATTATTCATAAAATTATATAATTTATTTAATTCTAAGCCTTACATAGAAACTTATATCATTTCCATAACATTCTCCCCAAATTTCACCTTTATGCATCTCTACTATATTTTTTGAAATAGCAAGACCTAGCCCAGAACCTCCAAGATTTGTGTTTCTTGATTCTTCCATTCTATAAAATCTATCAAATAATTTATCCATCTTTTCTTTTGGAATACTTTCTCCTCTATTTTTTACAGCTATTGTTGCATATCCATCTTTTGAATAAACACCAATAATTACAGCTCCTGGTTTATAAGAATATTTAACTGCATTAGTTAAAAGATTTTCTAATACTCTAACCATTTTATCTGGATCTATACTTACTATTATTGGTTCATCTGATAATGTTTTTATTTGATCTACACTTGAGCTTTCAAAATAAGGTTTCAATTCTTCTGAAACTTGGGCAACAAATTCACCTAAGTTTACATCAACTTTATTAAGCTTTATTCCTTTATTATTATACTTTGTATATTCAAACAAATCTTCTATAAGTATTCTAAGCTTTTCTGCTTTATTATAAGCAATATCTAAATATTCATTCATTGATTTTTCATCTGTATATCTTTTATCTTTTAAAAGACCTATATATCCCATTATAGAAGTTAATGGTGTCCTTAAATCATGTGAAACATTTGTTATAAGATCAGCTTTTGTTTTTTCAGCCTCTTCTTGTGCTTCTATTCTATTATTTATTTCATTTGCCATGTTATTTACATTGGTTGCTATATTAGCAATTTCATCATTTCCATTTTCAGGTATTTTATGAGATAAATCACCATCTGCTATAGCTTTAATTCCTTTTGCAATTTCATCTAAATATTTTGTTTTCTTATTAGTTGCAATTAAGAATATTACTATAAATATTATTATAGATAACGTTAAAGCTAAATAAGAATTTGAAACTAAATAATCAACATATTCTATTCTTGCACTAGGAATACCAGTATATATCATATAAAATTTACCACCATCAACATCAATAGGATATACTGCTGTATATTCTCTTGATTCATACTCATCTTTTGGATTTTTAGAAACATTTTTAAGTACTGTATAAATATCTATTTTTTCTTCTGATGCATTTTGATTTCTATATAAAACTTTACCATCTATATCAGTTATATAAATTTTATTGTTATCACTTGAATAACGATCAATTAAATTATTAAAGAAATCTTTATTAGTTATTTTTATATCATTACTTATACTCTCATGTTCTATCTCATTTACTATACCTTGAGCACTATGTTCCATATCACTATAATCATATCTTATTTCTGCATTAGTATGGACATTTTTAAACATATCATTTAATATTCCATATGATATTGTTGAAATTATAAAACATATAGCAAACATAATCATAAGTTCAAATCTAATACTTTGCTTTATTTTAGTATCAAATTTTTCAATTAATTCTCTAATTTTAATACCTAACTTTGTTTCCTTAAACTCTTCGTATTTTCTTTTTAACTTCTCTCTTTTTCTCTCTTTAGGCTCCTTATCTTTTTTCTTTTTTCTATTTATCAATTTTATATCCTACCCCCCAAACTGTTTTTAAAAACCTAGGACTTCTTGGATTTTCCTCTATCTTTTCTCTTATCTTTCTAATATGAACCATAACCGTATTATCAGATTCCATATATTCTTGGTCCCATACACTTTCATATATATTTCTCATTGAAAATACTTTTCCACGGTTTTTAGCAAGTAAAACCAATATATCAAATTCAGTTGGAGTAAATCTAATACTATTTTCTCCTAAAAATACCTCATGAGTATCTAATTTTATGCATAAATCATCTATAACTATTGTTAATTCTGAATCTTCTTTTGGCTTATTGTTAAATTTTTTGTATCTCCTAAGCTGAGATTTTACTCTAGCTATTAATTCTAATGTATTAAAAGGCTTACTTAAATAATCATCTGCTCCCATATTAAGCCCTAATATTTTATCTATATCTTCTGATTTTGCTGAAAGCATTATAATTGGCATTTCACTTTCTTCTCTTATTTTAAGGCAAGTTTCTATACCATTTAATTTTGGCATCATAACATCTAATATTACTAAATCTATATCATTTTCTCTAAGTAAATATAATGCTTCCTCCCCATCTTGTGCTTTAAGTGTTTCGTATCCTTCACCTTTTAAATATATTTCAACTAAATCTCTTATTTCTTTTTCATCATCAACAATTAAAATTCTCTCTTTTCTCAAATTAATTCCTCCAAACTATTTTAATAGTATATTTAAAATTATAATTTTTACATCTTAAATAATTAAACAATAATTCCTTAATAAATTCTTAAAAATTATAATATAAAAATAAAAGGCTAAACTTTTAAAGCCTAGCCTTTTTTATATTATAAATTTATTATCTTTTTTCTTTTAATGAAGCTTCTATTATATTATCTATTAGGCCACTATATGAAATATTTATTCCAGCTGCACTTTTTGGGAATAAACTATTTTTAGTCATACCAGGTAATGTGTTAACTTCTAATATATATGGAACCTTGTCTTCTGTTATTATCATATCTACTCTTGCATATACTGAACATTTTAATGCTCTGTAAGTTAAAAGAGCCATATTTTCAACTTCTTCATGTAAGTCTTCTTCTAAATTTATTATAAATTCATCTGCTCCACCATCTTGGTATTTTGATTCAAAATCAAAGAATTCTGATTTTGGTTTTATAGCAAGTACTGGATACATTTTATCACTAAAAATTGGACAAGTTATTTCTTCTCCTTTTATAAATTTTTCAATCATAACTTCTGTATCCCATTTAAATCCTTCTTCTACAGCTTTTAAAACTTCACTTTTATCTTTTATAATGAATGTAGCAACACTTGATCCTCCATGTGTTGGTTTTATTACTACTGGATAACCAAGTTCTTCTATTTTATCATAATTTATTTCTTCTACACTTCTTAAGTTTAACCAAGGTGCAGTTCTAATTCCTGCTGCTTTTAAAAGACTTTTTGTCATATCTTTATCCATACATGCTGCACTACTTAATGGACCACAACCTGAATAAGGTATATTTAAACATTGTAATACTGATTGTACAGTTCCATCTTCACCAAATTGACCATGAAGTGCAAGTAATGCAAAATCTATCTTTTCATCTCTAACTTTATTTATTATATCTTCTTTTTTATCTATTACAATTTTACAAACATCATACTTTTTAGTATCTATGCTTTCTAATATTGATTCTCCACTATTTAATGATATCTCTCTTTCTGATGAGATACCTCCCATTATAACTCCAACTTTCATACTGTACCTCCAAAGCGCATAAAATTTTAACTTATAATATTATATCACTATCTAAAAAAAAATGTATAACTTTAATATGAAATTTGCATTTATTTGTAGAATAGTATATTGTTATCATAGAAAAATTTTAAATAGGAGGATTTTTACATGAATAATAAAAACAAAGCTATTATTCTTATGATAATATCAGCTCTTTCATTTGCTGTTATGAGTACATTTGTAAAACTATCTGGCGACTTACCATCAATCCAAAAAAGTCTTTTTAGAAATCTTGTAAGTTGTGTAGTTGCTTTTTATGTTATTAAAAAAAGTGGAGATAGTTTATTTGGTAAAAAAGAAAATAGAAAATACTTATTTTGTAGAGCACTTCTTGGAACGCTTGGAATTATAGCTAACTATTATGCAATAGAACATTTAATATTAGCTGACGCTAATATGTTAAATCAACTTTCACCATTTTTTGTAATAATATTCTCAAGTCTTTTCTTAAAGGAAAAAATTACAAAAAATCAATTTATAATTTTAATAACTGCATTTCTTGGAAGCTTATTTATAATAAGACCTTCCTTTAGCTTAAGTATTATACCAGCTTTAATTGGATTATCTTCAGCTATATTTGCAGGTGCTGCTTATACTTTTGTTAGATTTTTAGGCAATCGTGAAAAAGGTCCTACTATAGTATTCTTTTTCTCATTATTTTCAATATTATTTACATTACCATTTGTAATTGTAACTTTTAAACCATTTAGTCTAATTCAATTATTTTATTTATTAATGGCTGGGGTAGCTGCATCTGTTGCACAATTCTCATTAACTTCAGCATATAAATATGCACCAGCAAAAGAAATTTCAATCTATTCATATACTCAAATAATATTTACTGCATTTATTGGATTTATACTTTTCGGACAAGTTCCAACAGAGTTTAGTTTAATTGGTTATTTAATTGTAATAGGAGCTTCAATTGCAATGTTTATATATAACAATAAATTAGCTAGTAAATCTTTAAAATAATTTTTAAAAAAGCTAAGACAAAATTTGTCTTAGCTTTTTACATATATTCTTTTTTATCTTTCCATTTGCATAAATGATTTAAAGGACACTCAAAGCATTTTGGTCTCTGAGATGAACAACATCTTCTTCCATGAAAGATTAAAAGATGATGTGTAAGTGACCATTCCTTTTTAGGTAATTCTTTTTGAAGCTGCTTTTCAACTTCTAAAACATTATCTGAGTTAGCAAGTCCTAATCTATTTGAAACTCTAAATACATGTGTATCAACTGCTATAGATGGAACATTAAAAGCATTTGATAAGACTACATTTGCTGTTTTTCTTCCAGCTCCAGCAAGTGACATTATCTCTTCCATTGTTTTTGGAACTTCACCATTAAAGTTTTCTTTAAGCTGCCTTGCCATAAGCACTAAATTTTTTGCTTTATTTCTATATAAACCAATTTGTTTTATTCTTTTTTCAAGATCTTCATTTGTTAAAGTTAAAAATGAATCTAAATCTCCATAATCTCTAAAAAGGGTTTCTGTTACTTCATTAACCTTTTTATCAGTAGTCTGAGCTGATAAAATTGTTGCCACTAATAATTGAAAAGGTGTTTTGTAATTTAATTCACATTTTGCATCTGGATAAATTTCTTTTAATATTTCAAGTATTTCTTTTGTTCTCTTCTTCATAATTCACACCCCGTTTTCTATTTTAAATAAACTCGCCCTAAAAAATATTAGAGCGAGTTTTTAAAATTTAATTATTTATATACACCTCTATAACTTTCTGGTAATTCCTTAGCTATAGATTTCATTAAAATTTCCATACATCTATCATCGTATTCATGCTTAGTTTCTTCTTTTTCTTTTTTTGGTAATGTTAATGGATCACCAAAGTTTACATATACATCAGCATCTTGCCAAACTTCTCCACCCATATCACCATCTTTACATATTGGTAAAAGTTTATCAGTTCCAGCCATTCCTATTGGTACAACAGTTACACCTTTAACTTTAGCAAGAAGTAATATTCCTTTTTTACCTTCTATCATAGCCCCAGTTCTACTTCTTGTTCCTTCAGGAAATATTAAAAGATTTTCTCCCCCTCTTAATACTTTTACCATTCTTGTCATAGCTTCCTTATCAGCTGTATTTGGTTTTATTGGAATATTTTTAACCATTTTTATACCTATATTAGTTATAGGATCACCTGATAACTTAACTCCTGCTACAAAATATGGATCAAAATCTTCTTTTAGCATTTTATTTAAAAGTAACCCATCTGCATTACTCAAATGATTACATATAAAGACTATAGGGCCTTTTATATCCTTTATTTTTTCATATCCATTGATATGCATATTTGCATGATTTTTTATGTATCCGTCAGTAATTTTCTTTCCAACGTACACCACTAAGCTTTCTGGTAACATTCCTATAAGCTTTGCCATAAATGGTGATAACATAAAATTCCCACCCACTTCCTAAAATATTAATCAACCTATATTATATTCTAGATACTTACAAAAGTCTATCTATATAATTATTTATGTATGGAGATTCACTTTTTATATCTTTTATACATTCTTTTTTAAGCTTAGCTTTTCTTATTATTGCATTTCTTATCAAAGTATTTTTTCCTCTCCAACCACAAGAAGTATTTTTATAACTTTCTTTAAATGTTTTATTATTTAAATTTATTATAAAATCTTCATCATTATCTTTCATAAAGTCTTTTACTCTAAATTTTTCTATATTTGAAAATTTTATATTTTCATTATATGGACACTTTAATTGACAACTATCACAGCCAAAAATTCTTCCATTTAATAAATTCAATTCTTTATCACTTAACTCCTTCTTTTGAGTTAAATAAGAAACACAAATATTAGTATTTTTCCTAAATTTATTAATTGCCTTAGTTGGACATTCATTAAAACAAATGTTACATTCACCACATTTTTTATATTTTAATGATTCTTCTAACGTAATTTTATCTTCTTCATATATTTCCAAATCAGTTATTATTTCACCTAAAAAAATATATGAACCATACTTTTCCGTAATTATCATATTATTTTTTCCAACAAATCCAATACCAGCTAAACTTGCTATATATCTTTCAGGTAAAGAATTACTATCTACTAAAGAAACAGCCTTACCTCCAATTTCTTTAATAAATTCACATATTTTATCTAAATATTCATGCAAAACTTTATGGTAATCTAACCCTTTTGTATAAATAGAAAAACCATTATCATTAAAGTTTTCTAAAGTAGCATAAGGGAAAGCTATTGATATAATAGTCTTTCCCTCTTCCATATATATATTAGGATTTATTCTTTTTTCTATATCTTCTTCTTCAAATTCATTTTGAAGATTTAAAGCCTTTCTTTCTATTAAGAAACTTTCAAGTTCTTTAAATTTTCTACACTTTATAAAGCCAACTAAATCTAAATTTAAACTGCTACAAAATTTTAAAATTTCATTTCTTATATCCATTTTCAAACACATTTACTAAACTCCATATTTAAATTATCATTTCGTTATATATATCTTTATATTCACCTTTAATATTTTTAATTGTTATAATTTTAGCACTTACTTTTTGAACAACCTTTGCAGGTATTCCAACTGCTGTTTTATTATCATCTATATCTTTTAAAACAACTGAATTAGCACCTATTTTTACATTATCCCCAATATTTATAGGACCTAAAACTTTAGCCCCAGTTCCTATTATAACATTATTTCCAATAGTGGGGTGTCTCTTTCCTTTATGCTTTCCTGTTCCTCCTAAAGTTACTCCATGATATATAGTAACATTATCTCCAACTTCTGCTGTTTCTCCAATTACTACACCCATTCCATGATCTATAAATAACCCTTTTCCTATTGTAGCTCCTGGATGAATTTCTATTCCAGTAAAAAATCTACTTATTTGCGATACTAATCTAGCTAAAAAGAATAATTTATGCTTATATAATTTATTTGATATTCTATATGCAATTAATGCATGAACTGATGGATATAATAAAAACACTTCTAATTTACTTCTTGCTGCTGGATCTTCTTTTAATATTCTTTCCAAATCATAATTTAAATTTTTAAACAAGAGCAGTTCCTCCTTTAGATTTTAAATTTCTTTAGTATAAACCCATTGATAAATATTTTTCTCCACCATCTGGTGCTATAGCTAAAACTTTTTTACCTTTTCCTAATTTTTTTGCTATCTTTTTAGCAGCTACTATTGCACTTCCTGAAGATATTCCAATTAATACTCCTTCTTCTTTTGCAAAATCTCTTGCTGCCTCAAATGCTTCCTCATCTGTTACCGTAATTATTTCATCAACATATTCACTTTCATATATTGCAGGAATAAATCCAGCCCCTATACCTTGTATTTTATGTGGTCCAGGTTTTCCACCACTTAATACTTTAGAATTTTCTGGCTCAACTGCTACAGTTTTTAAATCTTTTATTTGTTCTTTTAATTTTTTTGAAATTCCTGTAACTGTTCCACCTGTTCCAACACTTGCAACAAAAACATCCAAATCATTTATATCATTTAATATTTCTATAGCTGTAGTTTCATAGTGCTTTTCTTTGTTTGCATTATTTTCAAATTGTTGTGGCATAAAGTATCCATCTTTATTTGAAAGTTCTGTTGCTTTTTCTATAGCTCCCTTCATTCCCTTACTTCCATCAGTCAATATAAGTTCTGCTCCATAAGCTCTTATTAAAGCTCTTCTTTCTTCACTCATAGTATCTGGCATAACTATTATTACTTTATATCCTTTAAGATTTCCTATCATTGCAAGAGCTATTCCTGTGTTACCACTTGTTGGTTCAACAATGATATCTCCTTCTTTTAGTATCCCATTTTTTTCTGCCTTTTCTATCATTCCAAGAGCAGCTCTATCTTTTACACTTCCACCAACATTAAATTTTTCAAGTTTTACATATATGTCTGCACTATCTTTATCCGTACTTCTCATTTTTAATATTGGTGTGTTTCCTATCATTTCTAAACTGTTATTGTAAATCATATTAATACCTCCCAAAATTTCTATTTTTAATTTTATGTATAAAAAAAACTCCTTCTCTAAATATATAGAGACGAAGTAAGTTCCGCGGTTCCACTCTAATTGAATTAAAATAATTCCTCTTTTAAATTCAAGTACATTAAAATACTTTATCGCTATAACGGGCGAATCCGGAGAGTCTTACTAAAATTTCAGACCACAACTCCAAAGGGCACTTCATATAAATTCTTTATAAAAAGCTCTCAGCAATGCTTTTCTCTCTGTAATATTCCTTTATACTACTTTCCTTCTTCATAGTTTTTAATTCAGAGTATTCTGATATGTTTTATATATATTATTATATTCTCTTTTATTTTATTGTCAACACTTTTATAAAATTTAAATTTTAATAAAAAAAGTGCAGTATTACTAAAAAGATTTAAACATCTTAAATAGTTTTACCACACTTATATTTTAATATTTTTCTTTTGGTTTTCTATTTTTCTTCTTCCATAATGGATATAAATATTCATCAACTATATCATGAATTATAACTATACCTATAAGTTTTTCTTCTTCGTCAACTACCGGAACTGATAAAAGATCATATTTATTAGCTATTTCTACCGCTTCATCAACATAATCTTCATGTTTCAGATAGTTAATATTCGTTTCCATTATTTCACTTAATTTATTATTTCCATTACTTAATATTAATTCTCTTAAAGAAACTGAACCTTGTAATTTGTCCTCATTATCAGTTATGTAAATATAATACATAACTTCTTCATCAGGTTGCATCTCTTTTAATATATCAACTGTTTCTTTAACTGTTATATCTAAATTTAATGATATGAAGTCTTTAGCCATTATACTACCAACAGTTTCATCTTCATATTCTAAAAGTTCTTTTACTTCTTCAGCATCCTCTTTTTCAAGGTTTACTAATATTTTTTCTCTTTCTTCTTCATCTAATTCATCCAAAAGGTCTGCAATTTCATCACTTGGCATATTTTCTAAAAGTTCAGCTGCTTTGCTTTCTGATAATTCCTTTATAATTTTACCTTTATATTCTTGATCTAATTCTTCTAATGTATTTGCAGCTAAATCATCATCAAGTGATTCAAAAACTTGCTTTCTTGATTTAGTATCAAGTTCTTCTAATATGTCCGCAAGATCAGCTGGATGTAATTTTGAAAGCTTTTTATATGGCACTTGTAACTTTAAATTATTATTTATCATCTCTAATGATTCAACGTCATCCCACATTAAAACAGTTTCTTCAAAACTTTTCCCAAGCAATTTATATATAGGTTTTATTAAAAAGCTAAGTCCCATTCTTTTATATCTAACAAGTGGCCCAGTTTCAACTGCCACAACTCTATATTCACCAGCAATTTTAGCTATTCTTAAATCATCAACTCTAACTACTTTTTTACCATTTATATCTACAATCTTCTTATCAAGAAGATGTCTTGATAAAAGATAACTATAAGTTCTTGGAAGTATTTCTTTACTTCCCTTTGTTTCTATAGTTACTTTACCATCAGACTTATAAAAATTTATATCTCTAAATTCATAGTGATATATAGAACCATCTCTCTTTACTTTATAACCAATTATTTTTGGGTACCCTTCTTCTGTAGTTACATATACATCTTTTAATATACCCATACTATCGTTAAATTCATCATATATCTTTTTTCCTAATATATCTGTATAAGAAAATACTGTCATTTGCTTCATTATAATTCTCCTCCTTATTGCCTATAGGAGAAACATTATAACTATTAATTATGACAGTTAAAAAGTTTATAAATTAAATAGGAGTTTCCCCTAAGACATTATTGAGTTTTGGGTTGTCATTTAAATTGGGTCCAGTCTCCATTTATTAATTCACCATCCTTTTTTCTTGAATTTATAACAATAAAAAATGGCTTTGTTATAACACAAAACCGCATAAATTTTCACATAATAAATTTATTTTATGTTTATAATAAACTTACTCTATAATTACATTATATTATATAAAACTCAAAAGGCAACCATTTTTATAATATTTCTACATTATTTAAATGTTTTAATACAACTATTTAAGCTTATTAAAATTAATGCTTCTCCAAATATAGAGTATGGAATAGGATTTATTCCTATCATTATTGTTATAATATCTATACATATTAATGATACTATTATCATTAACTCAATTAAATTACTCTTTAAAACATTTTTTTTATTTAAAAATAATGTTCCTAAAATTAAAAGTAAAATTAAAATTATTATAAATACTAGATTTATATATATATTATTATATAATTTTAATGTATATCCAAAAGTATTATTTAATATAATCTTACCTTTAGAATATTTATTAAATATTACATATAATGCTATAAATATAATACTAAATAAATATATTTTATTAAATGAAAATTTTTCAATTCTAAAATAAACATAATATATACCTATTATAATTAATGGTATTATTAAATAATCCAAATATAATAATCCTTTCAAACTATATGCTATAGAAGAATTTTTTATTATACACATAAGTAATATAGCTAAATTTCTTAAAAATATTCCCATCATACCAATTATAAAAAATACCTTTATCTTTATAGGTAATTTTCTGTTAAATTTTTTTATTATACCTAAAAATAAAAAAAGTATAAGTAAAAGTTCTACGTAATATATAATACTTATCATATTAAACACTCCTAATTTAAAACTATGTTACTTATACTTATTAAATATTATTTTATTTTATTCCTTTAAACCTAAAACTTGTATTCCACCCTTTATGCACTTAACGTTAAGCGGAAAATCTGGTCCTTTTTCTCCATCTATATCAGTTACTATATCTTCATCACATTCTATTATTACTTCATCTGTCTTAAAGTGAATTACTTTATCTGATTCTAAATGATCTCCTCTTAAAACTTTTAAGAAAAGAGGTAGTAATTCTATAACAGGAACAGCTTTAAATAAAATTAAATCAAGTTTTCCATCTTGTATATCAGCTTTAGTTGCTAAATTAAGATTTCCAGCAGTTCTACCATTAAAAACTAATAATAAATACATCTCTCCATTATAATTAACTTCTTTTGATTTTAACGTTACATTTAATTTTCTAAAATTAGGTAATTCCTCAATTCCTTTTATATAATAAGCAAGCTTTCCGATTGCATTTTTAAGATGAACATCAGTTTTTTGAGATACATCTGTAAAAAGCCCAGTACTTGCAACATTTATAAAGTATTTATCATTAATTTTTCCTATGTCAACATTTTGTGGTATTGATGTAAGTATTCTATTACATGCTTCTTTTACAACTTGAGGCATATCAATAAATTTTCCAAAATCATTTGCAGTACCAACTGGAAGAATAGCTATCGGTATATTAACACCTTTTTTCATCATGGCATTTAAAACTGAATCTACAGTTCCATCCCCACCAGCTATAAGTATATGTGCATAACTATTATCAATACAATCCAAAGCTTCACTTATATCTCTTCCTCGTTCTATTCTATAAGGAATTATTGTATGATTATATTCTTGGTATATTTTTATTATATTATCTAGTTCATTTATTATTGCATTCTCTCCAGAGTAAGGATTATAAATGAAACGTACTCTTTTCATTATTATTCCTCCTTTAGTCAAAGTTAACTAATATTATACATTTCTTAGAAAATATTGTCTACTTAATTTAACGGAAATATTAATTAATAATTATTTATAAAGTCTATCTAAAATTTTTCTTAAGATTTATTTTTTCCTTATATTTCAGTAATTTGTATGCTATAATTACTAACTGTAAGTTATTTATGATTTTTAGGAGTGGTTATATGAAAAAAAGTTGTATTCCTAACGTATTTACATTCATAAATTTGTCATGTGGAGTTCTTTCTCTACTTTCAACATTTGAAGGAAAGTACGTTCAAGCATCAATATTAGTGTTGCTTGCAGGATTAGTAGATAGGTATGACGGAAGAGTTGCTAGATATTTAAATGTATCAAGTGAACTTGGAAAAGAATTAGACTCACTAGCAGACCTTGTATCATTTGGAGTTGCTCCTTCTATTTTAATCTATACTTTATTTAATTTTAAAGATTTAGGACCATTTGGAATAATAGGTTATGCTATACTTTTAGCATTCCCAATTTGTGGTGCATTTAGATTAGCTAGATACAATGCATCTACATTTGATGGTGTATTTACTGGAATTCCTATTACAATCGTAGGTTGTGTTATGGCATTATTCGCAATTATATCATTTTATATCAAAATAGAAAACATAAACATATTTATACCAGTAATACTTATGATTTTAGGATCTTATTTAATGGTGAGTACATTAAAACTTAAGAAATTATAACATTTTATATCTCAGATATTTTTAGTATCTGAGATATTTTTTATTCACTTTCATCTTCATCCCTTATTGGATGAGGATGTGTTGAATCATTAAATAAATTTAACTCTGTATCTATTTCTGTCTGTATTACACTCTTCATTCCATTTTTTGCTTTTCCATTTGTGTAGCTATCAAATACTACATCATTTTTTATTTTGCTATACTTCAAATAATTATGTTGATGTTTTTCTATAACATCCATTATTTCATCTATTTTTTCCCCAACTGCATCAACTCTACAAATTGCATTTTTTACTTCCTTATCTTTTCTTCCATATATATTATTAAGCTCTGCCGCACCAGCAACTAATAACCTATATGAATCAACATAAGACTTTAATAAATCTGATAATCTTCTAAGCTCTTCATATTGTACATCCATTGCTTTCTTTGGCATAAAGTACTCCTTCAAAATAGTTCTATATTTTTATATTATTTTCTTAAAAATATTTTATTCCATTATTTTAATACTGATTTTTATAACTTAATTTTACTAAAAAGCATAAAAATAGGGCTGCTAAAAAACAGCCCATAAATTACTTATTTGAAGTAATTTCATCTGCAAATTCTACATCTGTATTTATCCATCTTAAAAAATCATCTTGTAACTCCTTATTATTCATTGCCTTTTCACAACTAATATTTTTTTGGCATTTTGAGCACTCTTTATTTCTATAATCAAATTCTACTTCAACAAATTCTTCTAATTCATCATTTAATATATCAACTTTAAAAAAGAATTCATTTCCATCTGGATATCTACAATACATAAAGACTCCTCCTATTTACTTATTTTGCAATAAGGTTTAAAGTATGATCTTTCATATTTGCATAATGGACAAACAGCTGGCGCTTCAGTTCCTTCATGTATATAACCACAATTCATACATTGCCAATAAGTTACTTCATCTGACTTAAACATCTTACCAGTTCTTATTTTTTCACAAAGAACCAAAAATCTTTCCTTATGTTTTTCTTCTACTTCTCTAAGCTCTTTATAAAATTTTGCAATTTCTTCAAATCCTTCTTCTTCTGCAACCTTTTCAAATTCTTTATAAATATTTTCACTCTCTTGATTTTCAAAATAAGCTGAATCTACTAAATTATCTTCTGTAGAACCTATTTTACTTAAATATTTTTTAAAAACCTCTCTTGAATGAGCATATTCATTTCCTGCTGTTTCATCAAATATTTCAGCAACCCATCTATATCCTTCTTCTCTAGCTTTCTCTGCATACAAATTATATTTGCCTCGTGCCCTTGACTCTCCTGAAAAAGTTTTATAAAGATTCTTTTCCGTTTTACTTCCTTTTAATTTCACCTTATACTCCTAAGTAATATTAATTTCTATTTATTTTATTCCTATCTTTTAAATTTGTTACCTTCTGATATTGCTACCTTGCCACCTTCGCATATAAGAGTAAACTTCTCACCATTTCTATCTTTAGTGTTAAGTCTTACTCTATAACCCCAAAGCTTTCCTAAATATCTTAATGTTTCTTTAGCATAAGATAATTCTAATTCTCGTCCATCAAAAACATGCTCTAATGTTAAAGTATAATCTCTCTTATTTAAATCTATAACTCTAATATGAGGTATACTTCCTATACCAGATGAAAATGCTAAATTATCCCTAATACTTTCCCATCCAACATCATCTGAAACTTCTTCTACTACAAAGTCAAAACTTCTCCTTCCATATTGGAAAAGATTAAGTTCTTCACATAACTCTTTTGTAAGATATCTCCTTATAAATGAAGCATCTCTTTCAAGAGCTCTAACTTCAAATATTTTTTCTCTTCCATATCTTTTTTCTAGATCCATAAATATTTTAAACCCTACATAATAAGGATTTAAACCACCAGGTATTGGAGATACTACATCATTATGTCTTTTCAAAAATTCTAAATATAAATCTTCTGATAATCCTAAATTTTTTAATATATTGTAATGACAAAAGCATGCCCAACCCTCATTCATAGTCTTAGTTTCTATTTGTGGAAGAAAATATTCAGTTTCTCTTTTAACTATTCTTAGAACATTTTTTTCCCAATCTTCAAGCTTTCCATATTCAATTATGAAACCAACAACATCATCTCTTGGCTCTAAAGGAATTTTATCTACTTCAGGTTCTTCTATTTTTGTATCCATATCAAGAAAATCTCTATTTACTATTTTCTCTTTATAATCATTAATTCTTCTATCTTTTATTTCACTATCACTTAACTCCTTTACTCCTATAGATCTTTTAATACTATATCTTACAGCATGAGCTGCATCTAGTATTTTTTCAACCTTTTCATAACCTATATTAGGGTTATTTATATATCCTCTTACTACTTCTGCATCTAACTTAAACATTTCAAGAGCTCTGTCAGCATTTGTACCTTCTTTAAATAATCTATTATTTTTAAAGAAATCATTATGTCCATAAACATGAGCCATAGTTAATATTTGAAGCAATAAAGTATTATCCTTCATAAGATAAGCAAGACAAGGGTTTGAATTTATTACCATTTCATAAGGTAATCCAGTAAGATTTAATGAATATAAAGTCTTATTTTTTTCATAAGACTTTCCATAACTCCAATGAGGATATTTAGAAGGCATACCAACGTATGCCTCATATCCTATCATTTCATTAAAACCTATTACTTCAAACTCTTGAGGATAGTAGTTAAGTCCTAAAGCTTTAGCTTCTTTTTCTATTTTCTCATTCCATATCTCTAAATCTTTTAAATTATATTCCAAGAAAATCTACTCCTCCCCCATCTCCTTACTTAGCATTTGTTTAAGTGCTTCCCATAAATCCTTCTTTTCTTTTACAATAACTGTGGCAAAATTATCTTCTTTTATTTCTTTATTAAATCTATAATACATAGTTGTTGAATAAGTTGACGGTAAGAGCTCTGCATATCCAAACATATTACTAATACCACAAAGTTCTTTTACTGCTACCATGGCTTTTTCATTATCTTCAGTCCAGTTATCACCATCACTTGCATAAACAGGATAAATGTTCCACATCTCCTTAGGATATTCCTCTTTTATAATATCTAATGCTAAATTAAGTCCACTTGATATATAAGTTCCACCTGATTCTGCTTTATGGAAAAACTCATATTCATTGACTCTTTTAGCTACTGTTGTATGAGATATAAACTCAAATGCTAAGTTATTATATTTCTTTCTTAAAAATTTAGATAACACAAAGAAAAATGATCTTGCAAGATATTTTTTTGTACTATCCATAGAACCAGATACATCCATTATAAATACCATAACAGCATTACTTTCTCTTTTCGGTTTTTGTTTAACTCTATAATATCTTAAATCTTCTTCCCTAAAAGGAAACCTTCCTACATCTACAGATTTATTGCTATCACTTAATTCCATAAGTGCTCTCTTTTTTCCTTGCTTTCTAGCTATTTTAGACATTACAGTTTTCTTTTTTGCAAGTCTAGGTCTTATTCCATATCTTTGATATCCACTTCTTCTTCCTGCACTTTCACTAATTATTTCGGAATACTTTTTCTTATCTAAATTAGGAAGATCTAATTCTTCTGCTATATAATCTAATAACTCATCTAATGTTACTTCTGTTTCATAAATATCATCACCTTCTGAGTTACCAGCCCCTTTATTTCCTTGACCTTGTCCTGGTTTTCCTTGACCTATTTTATCTCCACGCTTTTCTTCTCCAGTACCAGTTGCAACACCTTTTGAATTTTTACCATAAACAAACTGATATTCTTTAATTCCCCTTATAGGAATTTTAAATTTTTTATTTTTACTTTCTCCAATAATGCTTTCTTCAGATAAAATATCACCTAAATTTTCCTTAATGGATTTTTCTACTAATTGCCTATGTCTTCTTCTATCTTCAATAGATCTATCATGATCTACAGGATTTATTGTATTATCTCTAAATATAGCCATAATACTTATTTAATCTTTCCATAGATTATTAGCAGCATACTTTAAGATTACATCACAGCAATGTAGACAGTAACCATTTCTTTGCATTTCTTCTACCATAGCATTATATTTTTCAGTTTGCTCTTTATCTCTTACCCTTGATTTAGTTATTATTCTTGAAAGATCTTTAACTGATGCCATAAGTTTCTTTTCTATTGCTTCTTTAATTGGTTCATAAGATGTGTATTCCATCTTTCCACCATTTCTAACTAGATAGAACATATATGATGTTACATCAGCTCTAAATCCTTTAGCTGATGATTCAGATACTCCTATTTGTTCTTCTATACTTCTCATAAATTCTTCATCTGGATTTAGTTCTTCTCCAGTTGATGAGTCTTTTATTTTGCTCTTATTTACAAATGCTTCTGCATTATCTATATAATTATTAAATAAACTTTCAGCTTGTTCTCTAAATGAATGGATAAATGCTTTTGTAATTTCCTTTTCTAAAATTTTATTGTATTCTTTTCTAATTGTATCTTGTATAAATCCTAAATATCTCTTTTTATCATCAGCTCCGATATCCATTTCTTTAACTGATTTAATTATACTTTCCATTATACTAAGTGGATTTATACAATTATGCTCTGAATTAGAAAGAGCATTGTCTATAGCCTTAATAATAAATCTTGTTGAAATTCCTTTCATTCCTTCGTAAGGTCCAGCTTCTTCTCTAAGCTCTCCTATATCTATTCTCTTTGTTGAGCCTTTTTCAACTATTTCTTCACCATTATATATTTTAAGTTTAGTTATAGGATCTACTTTATTTGATCCCATAAGTCTTGAAAGTATTGCAAACATAGCAGCTATTTCAATTGTATGAGGAGCTATATGAGCATCAAAACTACTCTTTCCTAAAATCTTTTTATAAATCTTAACTTCTTCATCAAGTTCTAAACAATAAGGAACTTCTATTTTTACTATTCTATCTAATATAGCTTCATTTGTATGGTCAGCTTTAAATTTATTCCATTCAGCTTCATTAGAATGAGCAACAATTACTCCATCAAAATAAATCATTGAACCTTTACCAGGTGAAGGTACTGATTTTTCTTGAGTTGCAGTAATTATTGTATGAAGATATTCAACATCATTTTTAAATACTTCTATAAATTCAACCATTCCTCTATTACCAACATTAAATGCTCCATTTAATGAAAATATTCTTGGATCATCTTCTGGATACATATCCATTTTTGAAATATCAATTGAACCTGTAAGAATTGATGTATCTTGGTTATTAGGATCAACTGGTGGCACTACTCCAATTCCTTTTCTTGATCTTATTGAAAAAGTTTTTCTTTCCACTGGAATATCTTCATATCTTCCTCCATATTCATGCATAAGTCTATACTTACACACAGGACAAAGATCACCTTCAATTTTAACTCCTAAAAGTTCTTCAAACTCAGGTCTTAAATGTTTAGGAATTAAATGAAGAGGCTCCTCATGCATTGGACATCCTTTTATACTATAAATAGGATCACAACTTTCAAGAGCTTTCTTTAATGATTCTACTAATGATGATTTACCAGCTCCAACAGGACCTACTAAATAAAGAACCTGCCTTGCTTCTTCTCCTCTCATTGCAGCTGAATGAAAATAGTTAACAAGTTTCATTAAAATTTTATCAATTCCGAAAAAATCATCTTTAAAGAATCCATATTTTCTTATTACTTCATTTCCATAAATTCTTTTTACTTTATAGTTATCTTCGCCTTTTAAAACCTCTACACCATCTCTTAAAATAGTATCATAAAGTCTATTATGAGCTAATTTTGCAATAGTTGGATCTTTTTTAACTATTTCTAAATAGTCAAGAAATGTACCATTAAACTTTTCCTTTTCTCTGCTTTCTCTATCATTTTGAATAAATTGTTTAAAATCCATATATTGTTCCTCCCCCCTTTTGTTAAAATATATTCATTAGGTAATATAATCTATGACAAAAAAATATTTAGATTTTATAAAATTTAATAATATAAACTATATTTACATTCTCAAAATTTTCCTTTATAATTTAATTGTATTTTATTATTTTAAATATAATTAAATAATGTTAAAAACTTTGATTAGAAAAGTGTGGTTTATTTAACTTATACAGAGAATAGTCTTTTTAGCTGAGATAGACTTTAAGGTAATTTTCCATTTTAAAGTGCCTCTATGAGTTCTTTAGTCGAATTTTATCAAAAGTAGATTAAAGCGTGAACGCACGTTATAGCGTTATAGTATTTTTGTACTTAAAATTTTGAGTTATATGTATCTTGTTACATATAAACAGAGTGGAACCGTGGAAGCTATTACTTCTGCCTCTGTATTTAGAGGCAGGAGTTTTTTTATGCTTATAAATAAATTAATAAAAAGGGGGACTTCTTTTGAAGAAATTATTTAATAATTTAATTTTTAAGCTTCTTTTAGGAGTTGTAATTGGTATTATAATTGGTAATATTGCTTCTACTTCAGTAATAGGTGTAGTAGTAACTATCAAATATATACTAGGTCAGATTATATTTTTCTCAGTTCCATTAATAATTTTGGGATTCATTACTCCATCCATAGCAAAACTTAGAGAAAATGCTGGAAAGCTTGTTATGTATACCGTACTTATAGCTTATCTTTCATCTGTTTTTGCAGCATTTTTATCTATGATAGCTGGATATAATTTAATTCCAAAGCTTTCAATTGCATCAAATACATCTGGTTTGAAAAAACTTCCTGAACTACTATTCAAACTAGATATACCACCTATAATGAGTGTTATGAGTGCATTAGCTCTAGCATTACTTTTAGGACTTGCTACTGGTTGGACAAAATCAGATTTATTTGAAAAACTATTAGATCAATTTCAAAATATAATATTAAGTATTGTAAACAAAGTAATTATTCCAATACTTCCATTTTTTATAGCAACAAACTTTGCTGCTTTAACATATGAGGGAGGAATAAAAACTCAGTTACCAATATTTTTTATAGTAATTATAATAGTTCTAATAGGACATTTTATTTGGCTTTCTGTTTTATATATAATAGGTGGAATTATATCAAAAGAAAATCCATGGGAAGTTGTTAAATATTATGGACCAGCATATCTTACAGCTGTAGGTACTATGTCTAGTGCTGCTACATTACCTGTTGCTTTAGAATGTGCTAGAAAATCCAAATCTCTTAGAGAAGATATAGTTGATTTTGCAATACCACTTTGTTCTAATATCCATTTATGTGGTTCTGTTCTTACTGAAGTTTTCTTCTTAATGACAGTTTCACAAATACTTTATGGTAAGCTTCCTAGCCTTTCAACAATGATATTATTTATATTCTTGCTTGGAATTTTTGCAATAGGTGCACCAGGTGTTCCAGGAGGTACTGTTATGGCATCACTTGGATTAATTATAAGTATATTAGCTTTCGATGAAGCTGGTACTGCTCTTATTTTAACTATATTTGCACTTCAAGATAGTTTTGGAACTGCTTGTAATGTTACAGGAGACGGGGCAATTGCTCTTATGCTTACAGGTATAGCTAAAAAGAAAAATCTATAAAAAATAAATAACTGTATAAGAAAATTCTTATACAGTTATTGTTTTTTTAAATTCATATTTTTTATTAAACTTATTATTTCTTCTCCATACTTTAAAAGTTTCTTTTCACCCATTCCACGAATATTCATAAGACCTTCTTTGTTTTCTGGTTTTTTATTTGAAATTTCTATAAGTGTTGAATCTGAAAATATTATATAAGGTCTAATATTTTCTTTTACTGCTTTAATTCTTCTCCATGATTTTAAAGCATTATAAAGTTCTTTATTTATTATTTCTTCATAGTCTTTTTCAATTTTCATAAGAACTTTTTCTTCTGACTTTAATACTTTTATAGATTTATTATTTAATATTAACATAGAATATGTCCCTGGCTTTAAATTTACATATCCACATTGTATTAGACCTTTTATTATCTCTCTTATAAATTTATTGCTATACTCTCTCATAATGCCAAAGGTTGTAATATTATCTAATTTATTTTGTATTATTTTAGGGCCTTTTATTCCTCTTAATATATCAATTAAAACAGATATACCAAATCTTTCTCTAGTTCTAAATACAGTTGATAAAATAATTTGACTTTCTCTTGTAAAGTCTTGAATTTCATCACTGTTTATACAATTTGTACAATTATTACAAAAATTAGTTATATACTTATTATCAAAATATTTTAATATAAATTCTCTGTAACAACCTTCACTTTCTGCATAATTAACTATAGATTGAAGTTTTCTAAGTGCTATTTCACGTCTACCTATTCCACTACTTTTATTTATTAAAAATTCAACTCTTCTTATATCATCTCTTGAATAAAATAAATAGCAGTCACATTCCTCTCCATCTCTCCCCCCTCTGCCTATTTCTTGGTAATAACTTTCCAAATTTTTTGGTAATGTTACATGTACAATATATCTTATATTAGACTTATCTATTCCCATTCCAAAAGCATTTGTTGCAATCATTACTAATTTTCTCTCATATAAAAAATCTTCTTGTGATTTATCTTTTAATTCATCTGACATTCCAGCATGATATTTTAAAACGCTATAACCTAAATCTTTAAGATTTTTATATATAATTTCTACTTCTTTTCTTGAATTGCAATATACTATTCCTGATTCATTTTCATGAGACTTTATTATATCTTTAAGTTCTTCTTCCTTATAAACTTCTTTAAGTACATGTATATTTAAGTTACTTCTATTTATATCTCCTAAATATATATATGGATTTTTAAGTCCTAAAAGATCTATTGAATCTTTTCTAACCTCATCTGTAGCTGTAGCTGTAAAAGCAGAAATAACTGGATTACTTTTTAAATCATTACAGAACTTATTTATATATCTATAACTTTTTCTAAAATCATGTCCCCACTCTGAAACACAATGAGCTTCATCAATTGCAACTTGTGCTATATTTAAATTTTTTATCATATTTTTAAAATAATTTGATTCCAACCTTTCAGGGGATATGTATATAAGCTTATAAATACCTAATGAACAATCTTTAAGTATTTCTTTTATTTCATTGTTATTTAATGTGCTATTTATATAAACTCCATTTATACCTATTTCTTTTAAACTATCCACTTGATCTTTCATAAGTGAAATTAAAGGAGATATTACTATAGTAATTCCATCAAATAATATTGCTGGAATCTGATAACATATAGATTTACCACCACCAGTTGGCATAAGACAAAAAACATCTTTTTTATTTAATATAGTATTTATTATTTCGAGTTGACCTTCTCTAAATGTTTTATATCCATAGAACTTATATAAAGCATGATAAACTCTATCTATATTATTCATTTTAGTCTATCCTCCTCATATATTTCATATAATTAGTTATACCATCTTACTTTAATAAATTCCACTAAAATGTAATATTAATTTTACAATTATAGTTAATAAAAATAGTCAAATGATAACATTTACATGGTATAATATATATATAAATTAAAATATTTCTCACATTTAAAAGGAGGAGATTTTATGAACCCATTAAGTCATTTTGTTGATTTTTTATTACCAGTTGCAATGATAATTTTCGGAGTATTATTTGCTATTAATCCACCAAGTGATATAAATGAGCATTACGGTTTTAGAACAAAACGTTCTATGAAATCTAAAGAAGCTTGGCGATTTGCTAATACTCAATTAGGAAAGATATGGGTTATACTTGGTATTATTTCAATTATTCTTATTGGTATAATTAAATCAACATTAAATCTTACAGATGATTTAATATCAATGATAGGTTTATTCGGAACATTATTTTCTATATTCATATCATTAGGTATTGTTGAAGAAGAATTAAAATTGAATTTTGATAAAAAAATAAATTAAAATAAACTAAAAGTGGCGAAAAATTTCGCCACTTTTATATTTAAATTATTTTCCATTTTATTATTATAGAAAGCACTCCCAGTTTTTCATCTTTTTCTGCCCATATTTTATGACCTTGTTTCTCAACTAAAATTTTAGTTATTGCAAGACCAAGCCCAGTGTTTTGTCCTGTCCTCATTCTATCAACAGTAAAAAATCTTTCGAAAATTCTATCTACATCTATTTCTTCTATTTCACTTGTACTATTAGAAAACTTAGTTATGATATAATCTCCTTCTTTTTCTAATGATATACTTACACTATCTTTTGCATATTTTAATATATTTTGAATTAAATTAGTGAAAATTCTATTTATAGCTTTTACATCTCCATATACTTTACATAAGTTTTCATCTATATTTATATTAGGCTCTATTCCTTTACTTGATATTTCCTCATAAAAAGCTGCTATTATTTCACATAATATATTATTTAAATTAACTTTTTCTATATCTAAATCATACTCATTTGCCTGAAGTCTTGATAAATCATAAAAACTTGATATAAGATTTTTAAGTACTATTGATCTTTTTTCTATTATATTTAAATACTCTTCTTTTAGTTGTTTATCAACATTGTCATCTTTAAGTAATTGAACATATCCAATAATTGAAGTTAATGGTGTCCTTAAGTCATGAGATATATTTGCTATAGCTTGCCTAAGCTCTAAATCCATACATCTATACTTTTCTTCTGTTTCTTTTCTTAAAATTATATTTTTATTTATTTCTACTATCAATTTTTCAAGTTCTAAACTTGGATATTTAACCTTAAGTAGTTCATTTGTGTTTCTATTATTTAATTTTTTAACATCAAACCTAAGTGCCTTTATATTTTTTACTAGTAAAGTTAGTATTATAATTAAAACTAATATTATTACTAATAAAAAAAACATGAATATTCCTTGCACATTAAATCACCTAAAATCTATATTATAATTTTACTTTATTTCTTGTTTATTAAATATAATTATACCAATTAAAACAAATATTATAGTATATATTGTTCCACCTAAAATGGAAAATACTAAAGTTAATTTGCTTGTATTTATTGACCCAACATTTGATAATAATGTAGTAAGTAATATATTATTAATACAGTTAAATTTTTTCCATATAAAAATTGATAAAATCCATACTAAACCTTTCATATTAGTAATTACTAAATAATATACTATGTAAATTAGTCCTCTCTTTATAGTTATTGCTAATAAATTCGCAATTGAAATTCCAGCTATATATATAGGAATTGAACATAAAAATCTTGTTATAACATTGCTTAATAAAACTAAGGAATTTCCATCAGATTGTATAAACATTAATGCTATAGTTACTGCTATTAAACAAATAAACATTATTATAAATGCTAATATAATTTGAGCTATAAATTTACCTAAATATATTTCTGTTCTAGATAAATTTGATACTATAAGATTTTTATAAGTCCCTTCTCTATAATCATCTAAAAATACAACAGCAAATACCATTACTAATATAAGTATAAAGTTAAATGTAAATCCAAAATTTGATATTAATACTTCTCTTGTTATTCCTGGAGGATTAAATGAATTTATTGCTATTGGCATTAAAATTATAAGTCCTATAAGTACAGCAAGTAACTTATATGCAAATGATTTTCTGCTGTATTTATAAAGTTCAGCTTTTACTAAGTTAAGCATTATCTTCACCTCCAATTAATTGTATAAAGTAATCTTCTAAATTACTTCCAATTCTTTGTAGTTCAAATACCTTAACTCCAGCTTTTACTAATTCTGAATTAACTATATAAGGTTCATTTATAAAATCATATACCCTTAAATTATTACCATTTAATACATCATATGATGTACATCCTAACTTCTCTAATACTACCGTTGCTTTTTCAGAGTTGTCTACTTTTATTGATATATGATGTCTACACTTCTCTTCTAACTTTTCAGCAGATAATTCTTCAATAAGAACTCCATTGTCTATAAACCCATAACATGTTGCAAGTTGAGACAGTTCACTTAATATATGACTTGAAATTAAAATAGTAGTTCTTTTTACTATGTTAAGCTCTAATAAAATCTCTCTAATTTCTTTTATTCCCATTGGGTCCAATCCGTTTATCGGTTCATCTAATATTAAAAAATCTGGGCTTCCAAGTATAGCAAGTGCTAACCCTAATCTTTGCTTCATACCAAGTGAAAAATCCCTAAACCTTTTATTTCCCGTTTGATCAAGCCCTACAATTTTCAATGCTCTTTCAACTGATTCTTTTTCTACAATCCCTTTTTGTATTCTATAATATTCCAAATTATCTTTTGCTGTCATTTTAGGGAAGAACATTGGAGTTTCTATTATTGCTCCAATTCTTGAATGTTCTTTTATTCTTTCATTCTTAGTTACCTTTCCAAATAACTCTATTTCACCAGAAGTTTGATCTGTTAATGATGTTATCATTTTAATTATAGTAGTTTTCCCTGCTCCATTTTTTCCTACAAGTCCGTAAATATCGCCTTCTTTTATAGTCATATTAACATTATCTACTGCAAATTTATTACTATATTTTTTAGTTACATTTCTTGTAATAACTATATTTTCTCTCAAATTTTTTTCACCTTCTTATAAATGCTTATATATAGAGTTTAAAATATTTTATGAAAGATATCTTAAATTAAACATTAAGAAAGTCTTAAATATATCATTATTTTATTGTAATTTAAATCCTATTCCCCATATTGTTTTTATATATTCATTATCTTTATCTATTTTATTTATTTTAGATCTTATATTGCTTATATGTACGTTTATAGTATTATCATCACCTAAAAATTCTTCATTCCATACAGATTCAAAAAGGTTTGCCTTTGTAAAAACTCTTTTAGGGTTTTCTATTAGTAACTTTAATATTGATAATTCTTTTGCTGTTAACGGAACTACTTCACCTTTAACTTTAACTTCTAACTTTTCTTTATCTAATTGAATTTCCTTATATACTAAAATACTTTCTTCTTCAGATTTTTCTTGTGGAAATTTTTTATATCTTCTAAGTTGTGCCTCAAGTCTTGCAAGTAATTCTTCTATATTAAATGGTTTTGATATAAAATCATCTGCCCCTATTTTTAATGCATTAACTTTATCTGTTTGTGATGTTTTTGCAGATATAACTATTATAGGCATAAATTTTTCTTCTCTTATTTTTTTAATTATTTCTTCCCCACTCATTCCAGGCAACATTAAATCAATAAGAACAGCATCATATTCATAAAGTTCTACACACATTCTACCTTCACTACCTGAAAAAGCTTGAGTAACATTATAACCCTCTTTAGTTAAAATGCTGTATATTAATCCATTTATATCTTGATCATCTTCAATTACTAAAATTCTTTCTTCCCCTAATTTCTTCATTTTATCCCTCTTCCTTCGTAGTATTGTTAATGTTAATTGCTAAAAAAGACTTTTCTTATATTATAAATTATAACAATTATAATTATAACTACCAAATAATTAAATATTAAACTTAAATTATACCTATGCCATAATACAGTATCCATAATTTTTATATATTTTCCAATAGGATACCATTCATATACTTTTAATGTCAAAGTTTCAATATTATTTATATCATCAACAAAATTACCTTTAACCAAAAAATCCACATATTTAGGTTTTCCTAAATTAAATGTAGATAACTCTTTATAAGGAGTATTTCCAATTACATTTACTTCTGAATATTTTATGTCATTTAAATTATTTACACTAGCATATGCTTTTATATATGAAGAACCTTTTATAACTAATGGTTCTTCCTTATTTAAATTATATTGAACTATTAAATTAACTCCATTTCCATCAAAGCATGTATAATCTGCTGCTTTTTTATAAGGCAAAGATGGTATTATAAATAAAATTATTAATAAAGATATATTTATTATAATTTTTTTCATCTTAATACTCCTTTATTATTACTTAGTAGTCATTTGTATAATTATATAAAGGAATTTTCAAAATTATTAATATTATATAATTTATAATATAACTATAGTTTTTATTTTCTTCATTACTTATAACTTCTCCCTAATTTTATTTTAAACTAAATATTAAATTTCTCATATTTATGTTCATTACAATAAACTTTCATTTATGTAAGAATTAATATTTTAAATATTATATTGAATATTTCTTAGATATTTATGTAAATAATACCAATAAAGCTAAATAGTTTAAGGAGATTATTTTATGAAGAAAAAATCTATTATTATATTTTTCTTATTATTTTTTATATTAATTGGAACTTATTTTATTTTTAACTCAACTAATAAATCTAATGAGTTAGTTAAAAATTCTAATACCGAAAATACAATCTATGTTAACGCTATAGAACTTAATTCCAATTTAAAAACATATAATTATTCTAAGTACAACGATAAAGTTGTTGAGATTACTGGAGAAATTACTAATATCTATGCTGAAAATAAAGAATTGTTACTTAAAGGAGCTTATAAAAATATAAAAGTTAATCTTCAAGAAGATCAAGATTTAACTTATTTAAATATTGGTTCCACAATTGCTGTAAAAGGAATAGCATTAATACCAGAATCAAATACTGAAGATATAATATTAAAATCATCAATAATAGAAGTTAAATAATATAGGAGTTTTTATGGATAATAAATTTATTGTTAGTAATAGTTCTATGATAGAACCTTTATCAAAACTTATTGCCAGTGAATTTTTAGATTCGCCATTAATTAAATATTTTATAGATAGTGATGATACTCAATATGAAATATTACAGATATTTTTTAATAGACTTTTAGAACTTTATAAAGATATTGGAGTTACTTACGTAACATCAATTGATTTAGAAGGTACATTTTCTTTAGTTAATTTTAAAAACAAAGAAAATTCAAATTTAAATATTATTTTTGATTCCTTACCTAGTCTTTTTGAAATTTCATCTAAAGTTAGTATTATTGATATTTCAAATAAGTTACTTGATAGTAAAGATATATTAGTTAAAGTAAAAGAATTTTTAAGTTCTTTGGATAAATATTTATTTTTATCTAGCATAGCTTATGATAAATCTAAACCTTATAAAGATGAATTTTTAAAAGCTATGCTAGAATTTGTAGTAAAAGAATCCCTTGATAAAAATATTAAAATATTAGTTGAAACAGAAACAATGCAAATGATTAGTCTATATAAAAGCTTTGGCTTTAAATTAAATAAAAACTTTAAAATAAACAATAATACAACTATTTATTTTCTTGAATTTAATTAAAATCAAAAAAATAAAATGTATTTAAATTTAATCTTTTTTAATAACTAATATTTTATTAATTGATGAAACTTTTAGAAAAACATATGCTAAAATTGCACCAACTAAACAGCTTGATGAAAATGGTATTATATATATAAATAATGATGCTTCCTTTCCAAGTAAAAGAGATGCTACTGGATATGCAAGCATAGCCCCTATGATACCAGTACCTATAAATTCCCCAATAACTGCTGCAAACATATTTTTAAATCTTATGTAAAATAACCCTGCAAATACTGCACCAACCATACTTCCTGGAAAAGCTAATAAACTTCCAGTTCCTAATATATTTCTAATAAGTGATGCAGAAAATGCATTTAAAAGCGCAAACCAAGGTCCTAAAGTTATACCTGAAATAACATTTACAAAATGTTGAATTGGAGAAATTTTTGCTCCAAATATGGGTATTGAAAATGTTCCAAAAAGTACAGATATCCCAATAAGTAATCCACTTAATACTAATTTGTAAGTTAAATTTTTCTCTTTATTCATTATAAAAATCCCCCTAAATATAAATGGAGTATAACCATTAAATAGGCTATACTCCATTTATTAAATATATTTATAAATAAGCAATCCCTACGCTGGTACTAACCATATCAGGTAATAAGGGTTTAGAAATTTTAAATTTCAATCTCAGCTATGCACAATAGCTCCCCTAGCTTTCTATTTATTTTTTTCTTAAATCTTGTAATTCTCTTTTTAATAATTCTATTTCACAAACAAGATTATTTATATTAGACTTTAATTTTTTTATTTCTTCTTCATAATTTACATTTTTATTAGTTGTAGTATTAAATCCTGTTGTCTTTATTGTACTTGGAGTTCCATCATTTGCATTATCTGGTGTTGGATTTTGTTCACAAAAAGGATTTCCTACATTTTTATATTTTCTATTATAATATCTTCCAGGTCCATTTTGAAAATATTGTTGCTGTGCACTATATGTTAAAATAACTTGACCTATTAATTCAAACCAGTTTCCTATAGAGTTTTGAACATTAAATGGCATGTTTCCTGACATTACTTGCCCAATTATATCACCAATAAGTACAAACATTTGGGGATGTAAGTCTTGAAAGCCTCCTGGAATATCCCTGCACTGCTCATGTGGCTCTGAACTTGCACTATTATTAGAACTTTCATTACTATTGCAATTTGAATTATTTTTATTATTAAAACTATTTTCAAATAATGATGAAAATTGCTTCATAAACCCATCAAAATCATTCATTTCATCGTAATTCAAATTAAACTCCTTAAATAGTGCTTTCAATTATTATACTATTCTAAATGAATAATCTTATTACTATATATTTAGTCTTCACCAAAAACTTTCTTTTTAAGTTCAAGTCCTGTTTTTGTTATAGCTACTCCTCCCATTGCAGTTTCTCTTAATGATGGTGGTAATTGTCTTCCTACTTTGTACATAGCTGAAACTGTATCATCAAAAGGAATTTTTGATTCTACTCCAGCCATAACTAAATCTGCTGTACAAAGAGCACTAACGGCTCCTGCTGCATTTCTTTTTGCACAAGGAATTTCAACAAGCCCTGCAACTGGATCACATACAAGACCTAATATATTTTTAAGCACTATAGCTGCTGCATCTAAGCTTTGCTTTGTAGTTCCACCCATCATATATACTGTAGCCGCTGATGCCATTGCAGCTGCTGAACCACATTCAGCTTGACATCCGCCTTCAGCCCCAGATACTGTTGCATTCATAGCTATAATAGTTCCTATAGCTGCTGAAGCAAATAGTCCCATAATTAGTTCATCTTCTGTTTTATTTAACTTTCCACCAGCTGCTAATATAACCGCTGGAAGTATTCCGCATGAACCTGCTGTTGGACATGCAACTATTCTTCCCATTGATGCATTAACTTCTGATGATGATAATGCCATTGCCATTGCTAGCACCGTTGTTGTTCCTGTTAAAGTTTCATTTGATTTTAAATATTCATGTATTTTATATCCGTCTCCTCCAATAAGTCCACTTACTGAATAGACTTCTTTTTCCATTCCTTCTGTAGCAGAGTCAATCATAACTTTTATAGTTTTTCTCATTCTTTCTATAACAGCCTCTCTTGAATCTCCTGATTTTTCCATTTCAATTTCTATAGCATATTCTGCTAATGAAATATTTCTCTCTTCACATATTTGTAAAAGTTCTTCTCCACTTCTTGCTTGCATTATTCTTCACCTTCCTTAACAGGATTTACCATAATAACTCTACTTATATGTTCTATTTCCTTTATTTTCTTTATTGTTTCTTCATCTATTCCATGATCTAATTCAAAAACCATATTAGCTCCATGTCCCTTTTGTTTTCTAAATACACTCATAAAGGCAATATTTATTCCTTCTCCATAAAGAAGTGTTGTTACTTTAGATACAACTCCTGGAACATCTTTTTGTGCTATTATTAATGTTGGATAATCGCCAGTAAATTCAACTTTATTTCCATTTACTTCACTTATCTTTATACTTCCACCACCAATTGATGAACCAACAACTTCTCTTCTTTCTCCTGATTTAGTTACCATATCAAATTTAACTGTATTTGGATGAACATCTCCTAAATCAACTTCTGCAAATAAAAATTCTAATCCTTTTTCTCTTGCAATATTTAAAGAATCTCTAAGCCTTTTATCACTTGGTTCCATTCCAAGTATTCCTGCAACTAAAGCTCTATCAGTTCCATGACCTTTATATGTTTTTGCAAATGATCCATGAAGGTAAAATACAACCTTTACAACATCATCTCCAGCTACTGCTCTTGCAACCTTACCAAGTCTTGCAGCACCAGCTGTATGAGAACTTGATGGACCTATCATTATTGGTCCTAAAATATCAAAAACACCTACATTGTTCATCTTTACCACCTTATCCTCTGAATAAATTTTATGAATTAAAATATTTTCTATTATTTAATCTAATACTATTATTTAATTATAGTTTAATCTATTACTATTACTTTTATCAATACTATAAATTAAGTCATTTAATTTTATTTCAAAAGCTGTTAATTTAATGTTCATACAATGATGTTATATTTAACTTACTGTTAATGCAATTTAAATTTAAGGGGTGAATTCTTATGAATTTATTTGTAATTATAGAGTTAGCTTTTATAATTATATATTCATTCGCAATTTTAAAGAATTATTTTAAAAGAAATACACTAAAAAAAGAAGGTCCTTTTGTAGTACTAAAAAACTATAATTTATCCTCAACTATTTACATAATTATACTTGCTATAATAGTTTGTATTTATATGATATGTGTTGATCAAAGTTCAATACTTGAAAAGGTATTATCATCTATAATAATATTGCTTTTAATATTAAATATACTTATAAATTCTAAAGTATTACTTACACATGGTTCACTTTATTATATGTATTATAATGTTCCTTATAATTCTATAAATTTAGTTACATATAAAGAAAAATCAAAAGATAGTTATTTAATAAAATTACAATTTGAAAAAACAGCTTTTAATTTTTCTCTAAAAAAAGAATCATTTGATGATTTTTATGAAGTATTAAAATATAAAAAAGTAAAAGTAGAAAAAGCTTAACAGAATATAAAGGAGGTCTTATACTTAAATATAAGACCTCCTTTGTGTTACATTTGAAGTTATTTCTTTAAGCTTATTCCAGCTTTTTTGTTACTTTCTGGATTAAATAAACTATTAAAGAAATTGTCAAATCCATCATCATTTAGTTCTACAGTAGAATTATCATTTACAAAAAACTTACTCATTGTTGATGTTATTAAATCAAATTTTTGTATATTATTTTCTTCTAATAACACATTATAAAGATAAGCTAAATGGTTTTGAAGATATTCTTGCATTTCTTTTATTTCTTCATCAGTTAACTTTCCTTCTTCATAAAGTTTTTTTACTGGTCCATTTCTAAATATAAAATATGCTGATGATTTTGATATTGTTTTTATGTATTCTTTAGCTTCTTTATTTTCCATCAATTACACCTCTTTTACTTTTTCTATAATAATTTAACTACATTTATATCAAATTAACAAGTTTTTGTCTTTTTTTTAAAATTATTCTTTTATTGATATTTAACATTTTGTTCATACCCTAATCTTTTTTTCTTTATACAATTTAATGTACACAGATTTTAAGGAGGATTTTTATGAAATTTTTTTCAATTATCTTAGACATAGTTATAGTTCTTACTTTAATATTCTTAATAGGTAAGGCTATATATATTGAACACATTTGTAGCAAAACATCTAAAAAAACACAATTTTTTATTTTTTCTGGAGTTGCCTTAATTAATATAGGATTAATAATTATTCCAGTAGCTTATATTTTTGCAAATAATATAAATATATTTTCCCTAAATTATATTTTTGTACTTATAATTTTAATTTTATTTGTATTCCAAGCAATTCAAGCTTCAAGACTTGTTATTTTTAATCATGGATTAATTTGTATGGGACAATATTCTGATTTTAAGAAAATAAAAAAAGTTAGCATTGCTAAAAGAAAGTTTGGAAATATTGTTTTAATAGAATTACAAAACGATTCATTAAACTTTAGAATTGGAACTAAAAAAATAGAACCTTTAGCTAAACTTCTTAGAGAAAGCCGTGTTCATGTAAAAATATATGAATAATACTTAATCTTTAAAGAAATTCTTTTAGATTTTTGGTATTATATGACTATGGTCATCTAGGGAGGAGAGATTTTAGTGAATAACTTACTAATCGAAATTTTATTAATTTTAGCTATTATATTTTTTATGGTAAGAAGCATTTTACTTGAAAGGAATCATAAGAAAAAGGGTCCATATATAACTATTGGAGTATTTTCAAATATGGCAATATTTAATGTTATAGTAGTAATATTTTTAGGTATTTCATCATTTGTTGCTTTTAAAGATACTGCTGAAAACGCTAGTATTTGGTTATATATTTTAATACCTATACTCTTTATAATTTATCAAATTTACCTTTCTTTAAAATTTGTATTTTGCCAAGATGGTGTTTGCTATTTAGGTCAATTTTTTGACTACAAAATAATAAAACAAGTTCAAATAATTAAAGTTAAAGATAAATTTAAATTTATTATCTATACAAATAGATCTAACTTTAACTTTAAGGTTAATAAAAGCAATAAAGATCTTGCAGAAGCATCATTTAAAAAATTTAGAGTAAAAATTTCAAAATAAAAAGAGGCTTTTTAGCCTCTTTTTTAATATTTATAAAAACAACTACCTCCAATAAATTCACGTAATATTGAATTTTCAGGAACTTTATCTATTGGAACTTCTTTAAAGAAATTTAATAATGATATAAGTCTTTTTGCTTCATTATATACACTACTTTCCTTTTTTATTTTTTTAAGTTCATTTAAAGCATATGGCTTTAAAACTGCAAGTTCATAAACAAGTGTTGAGTTAAACATATCATTTGCTTCTTCTTGATATATAAATATATTTTTCTTTTCTCCACTTTTTATTGAAGGCCACATCATTAATGTTTCTTCTCCACCATATCCTCTTGATAGAAAATCTCTAACTATTCTTCTTATTTTTCTTACATCAGTTGTTGGTATTCTATTATGATTATCTAAATTTAATTGAGTTAATGCAGAAATATATATTTTGTGTTTATATTCATCAGCAATAGATTGAGTTAATACTGGATTTAAAGCGTGTATACCTTCTAAAACAAGTATTCCATTTTGAGGCAACTTAACTTTATGTCCACACCACTCTCTCTTTCCTCTTTTAAAGTTATATGTTGGTATCTCTACCTCTTCACCATTTAATAATCTTTCCAAATGTTCATTTAAAGTTTTAAGGTCTACTGAATATATTGATTCAAAATCATAATCCCCATTTTCATCTCTTGGACTATCTTCTCTATTAACAAAATAATCATCTATACTAAGAGGTACTGGCATAAAGCCATTTACTCTAAGTTGTATACTAAGTCTATTTGCGAAAGTAGTTTTACCTGAAGATGAAGGACCTGCAATAAGTGCCATTTTCACTCCATTTTTTTCTGATATTCTATCTGCTATTTCTGCTATCTTCTTTTCATGAAGTGCCTCTGACACTAATATTAAATCTTTAAGTCCATTATCTATTATTTTTTCATTTAAGCTTCCAACTTCACCAACATCTAATATTGATAACCACTTTTCTGTTTCATAAAATACACTAGAAAGTCTTTTTTGTTCCTTGTATGGCGGAAGACTATTTAAATCATCTTCCGTAGGTCTTCTAAGTATAAATCCAGGTTCATAAAACATTAAGTCCCAAGCCTTTATTACACCTGTTGAATATGCCATTTCTCCATAAAAATAATCATATCTTCCTTGTAATTCATATAAGTTTACATTTTCAAAATCAACACTTTCTAAAAGTTTAACCTTATCTTCCATTTTATAACCTTTAAAAATATCTATAGCTTCTTTTCTTGATACTTTTATTTTATTTATAGGAACATCTTTTTCTATTATATCTTTCATTTTTTCTTTTATTTTTATAATATCGTCATAACACAAAACTTTTTCTTTATGAATTTCTCCAAATATACCTTTGCTTATTGAATGTTCTATTGTTATTTTTGAATCTTTAAATAAATCTAATGCTGCCTTTATAAATATAAATTGTAATGTCCTTGTATATACATTCATTCCCTCTACAGTATTAAAATAAATCTTCTCTAATGTGCCACTAGAAGGTATCTCTTTCATAAGTTCATAATACTCATTATTAAATTTACATAGTGCTATATCTTTTAATTCTTCCTTGTAATATTCATCTATAAAATCTTTAAATCTTAATCCCTTATCTATGGATACAGAGCTTTTATCTTCTAGTATTATATTTAATTTTGTCATTTATATCCCTCCTGTAGCTTATATATTTTTAATATTATTATATTACTTTTTATTCCCTGGTGAAACTTATTATATTTATATTTTGTATAAAATAATAAAATTTACAGATATTATTTATGAGGTGTTTGTTTTATGTTAAATGTTTTTTTCAGAACTACTATTTTATATATTATAGTCGTAATCACTATGAGGCTTATGGGTAAACGTCAAATTGGCGAACTTCAACCTTATGAGTTTGTAATAACAATAATGATTTCAGACTTAGCTTCTATCCCAATGCAAGATGCCAGACTTCCTCTTATATTGGGTATAGTTCCAATAATAACCTTATTACTTCTAAAAGGTTTATTATCTCAAATTCAACTTAAATTTCAATTTGCAAGAAGATTAATTGAAGGTGAACCTTCTATTCTTATTTATAAAAGTAAAATTATGTACTCAGCTCTTAAAAGTCAACAAATTAATATTGATGAACTTATGGAAGAAATTCGCCTTCTTGGATATTTTGATTTAGAAGAAATACAATATGCAATATTAGAAACAAACGGACATATATCAATATTGCCCAATACTATCAGTGAATCTAATACTGAAAATAGTAATTCTAATAATAAATCAAAACAAATTAATCCTAAGCTTCCCAAAATATTAATCTCAGATGGTAAAATTAATAAAAATCCATTAACAAGGGTTAATAAAGATGATGAATGGATTAAAAAAGAACTTAAGAAGCATAATTTACATGATATAAAGAAAATTTTAATTGCACTTTATGATACAGAAGGAAAATTTAAATATCAACTATTTGATGAATATACAAAAACAGGAGGCAATTAAATGAAGAATATAATATTTTCTTTAGTTTTATTTTTAATAGTTACTACTTTTATTCTTTTTTCTAATTCAGAAATTCAAACTCTTTGCGCTGATATAATCGATAAGAGTAATAAATTAGAAGAAACTCTTGATAAGAAAGATTTTGAAACAGCTTATACATACAGTCTTGATTTATTAGATTTATTAAAATCAAGCGCTTTTATATATACTATATATCTAAATCATTTAGATATAGATTCTATAGTAGATGAATCTGTAAAACTTACAGTTCTTATAAAATCTGAAGATCTTAGTAGCTCTCTTGCAAGCCTCCATTTAATTAAGTATAATGCAGAAAGATTGATGAATCTTCAAAAAGTTACTATAGAGAATATATTATAAAAATCCTTCTACCATTTGGTAGAAGGATTTTTATTATTTCTTAGTAAATGATAAACACTCTGTAGTATTTCCATAAGTTGATGCACTTGATGAAATATCAACATAGCTTGATACACATCTTTGATTTTCATTATGTATACAATTAGATGCACTACATCCAATTGCCATACTAGGATTTGGTGATTGAGAGAATAAACTATTCATTTCATTTCCTTTTTCATCAAAACTCTCACATGCTGTATGTGCTGCTATACTTGCATTAACTCCACCAACTTTTATTGATTGATTACAACAAAAATTTTCTTTGTTATGAGCACATTCATTAACTCCGCATCTTAATGTAGCCATTATAAAACCACTCCTTTATTCTATTTACTATGTTATTATTTGCAAATTTTCTTATTTTAATCCCTAATTCAGTAAATTACTTAATATACTTTTAGATTATTTTATGTAACTTTGTTACATTATTTTAGTGACTTAATCATATAATTTTTTTTAATCATAGCATATTATTTTTTAAGGAAGCTATTTAATTAGAAAAATTTTATTTTACGGAGGTTTATGTTATGGGAAAAACCATTATAAGAAAAAAAGCTTTTGTCCATACTAATTATTGTGTTGCATGTGGTATGTGTGCAAAAACTTGTCCATTAAATGCTATATCAATTTATAAAGGAATTTATGCAAAAGTTGATTTTAATAAGTGTGTAGGTTGTGGTAAATGCTCTAATGTATGTCCTGCTTCTATAATAGAAATAAAAGAGGAGATAGATAATAATGAATAAGAATAAAAAATGGTATGATTATTTATGGATTGCAACAATTATTTATTTAACACTTGGACTGTTTAATATATTATTTGCTTGGCTTGGATTAATATGTTTTTTAGTACCTATTATAATGAGTTTAACTTCAAAAAATAAATTATATTGTAATAAGTATTGTGGTAGAGGACAGCTTTTAGAACTTTTAGGTACAAAATTAAAATTATCTAGAAATAAAACAATTCCTAAATTTTTAAAATCTAAATCTTTTAGATATGGATTTTTAATATTCTTTTTCATTATGTTTTTTAACATGCTATTTAACACTTATTTAGTTTTTAGCGGAGTTAATAATTTAAAAGAAATTATTATACTATTATGGACATTTAAATTGCCTTGGAATTTTAATGATTTAAGCAATATAACACCTTGGATTGCTCAATTTTCTTTTGGATTCTTTAGTATTATGTTAACTTCTACAATACTTGGAATTATTACTATGATATTATTTAAGCCTCGTTCTTGGTGCGTATATTGTCCTATGGGAACTATGACTCAAGGTATTTGTATTATAAAAAATAAAATATCTAAATAATTAAAATATAAAAATAAGGATGTAATTACTTACATCCTTATTTTTATTATTTCTCTATATAATTTTTAACTCTTTTTATTACCATGTTTATGCTACCATCACCATTTCTTACTATCTCAAACTTATCTTGATCATTATAAACTTCTTCATCTATATAAAGGTCTATTTCTTTATCAATTTTAAGTCTTACCCTTTTTAATTTTTTTTCAATCCAAGTCTTATCTACTTCTACTTCTTCAATACCTTGAGCCTTAACAAAACTTGAAAAATCATTTTTTATTGTACTTTCATTCTTAAATAATTGCTCTGAAAGTTCATCAACATTTATAACTTCATCTTCTTTTAATTTATTTTTTACTGTTGACCTTACTCTTTCAGCTTGATCTGCATCTTCTTGAAATTTTTCTCTTGTCCAAGTTTCAGTAGCCTTTAAAAATGTTTTTGTAATATCTCTTTCATTTGCTATTATAGAACAACCTAAGAAATTATTTATAAAGTAATTAGCACCATATTCATCTTCGTTTTTACTTTTCTTTTGTTTATCAAGCACCATAAGGTTATATTTTTCATCCTGTCTTATAGGTTTTATAAATGCAGCCTTTTGAATTTTTTGAGAGCTTCCTGGAAGACCTGCTGATTGTGGTACTATTCCAATTCCTATTTTGTTATCTATAAAATCAACTTTATGTGTAAAATTCTTTATATAATCCATTTTTAAAATTGCAATCATTGGGCCTTTATCTGTTACTATAGATGCTATAATCAAGTCACAAGATGGTATATTTGTGTTACCATTCATTATTGCAAACATTTGTCTTGCAAGTTCTTTTGAAAGTCCTATTAAGTCATTATCTATACCATTTAAAAAATCTTGTGTTACTTCTTTTACTATACTTCTTCCATCATTAAATTTAGCATACTTTAATTCTTCATCTTTAAAGCATTTTTCTATATGTTTAAATACAAATTTATATATATCTTCATTTAAATTTAATGGATATTCATTTAGTATAGGTTCTCCCCCATTACTATCTAAAATATGTATAACAGCCTCATTTATATTAATATCATTTATATATTCCATAAACTTTAAATCCTCCAATTCAAATTTTAAACAACATTTTATATTGTAACATAAAATTTTAAAAATTCATTATTAAGCCCAGTCATTATTTAATATGAAAAAACATTAATATTTTATATTTTTATAGCAATTTTTGTAAGTTTTGTTATAATATAAATATATTTTGTGAAATGAGGGGTATTTTTATGGGATATTTTTCTAAAGAGCCTAATCCATTAAAAATAAGGCTAAAAAAAATTTTATTAAGTATAATTGGAATATTTATATTATTATTTATAATATTTCATACAAGTCCAGAACTTTCTATAAAATCTCATTTATTTTTAACCGGTCATCCTGTTGAAGCACTTAAATATAACTTTGAAATTAATGAGTTCCAAAATAATTTAGATTCAGAAACTTTATCAAAAGAAAATTCAAAAATCTATAAAATAACAAATTTTGAGTCTAATGATACCAATGAATTTTTTAATTTTAAGGTGAAAAAAACAGGCTTATTATATTTTGCATCAGCTTATGGTGAAGCATAATTTATAAATAATTGTATATAAGGCTTTTTAAGGAGGACAATTTAAATAATTATGAAAAAAAAGAATATATTAATATATTTATTAGTTGTTTTTTCCTTTATAGGAATATTATTTTTCAAATACAACTCTAATAAATATAATTCAGTGTTTTTTGCAAATACTAATCAAAATTATTACTTTACCCTTTCAACATCAAATGGGAGTTCTAATAACATAAGTAAAACAAATTATTTAATTCTCAAAACATATGATAAAAATAAAAATTTTAAAAATGAAACTTTTACTTTAAAAGATTTTAGTAAAAATAATGATGAATCTATTTATATTACAAATGTAAAAAATAATAACGACTTTATCTTCATACATGATTTAATTTCTGAAGAAATTACATCTATTAATATAAATAATAAAGAAATTAAATTACTATTAAGTGGAGTGGAAAATTCTAATAGACTTTTTACTATAAAAGATTTTGAAGTAACTGATAATAAACTCATTTATTCCGGTGTTGATGAAGGAGGTTCTTTTATAAATATACTTGACTTAAATACAAATAAAATAACTAATATTTTTAAGTCTGATATTCATACTGAAATCCCCGTTACTATTTGTTCTAACAAAGCTGCATTTCTTTTTGAAAACAGTATTTACTTATATTCTACAGATAGTAATAAATTATTAAGTAAAACAGCACCTTTATATAAAGATGATATTTTACTTTATAAAAATACTATATATACTGCTAAAAAATATAATGATTATTTAAATAATTTTGTATCTTTATCAATAGATTTTAATAACAACTTAGAAACAGAAAAAGATATATTGAAATATATTAATGGAATACATGGAATTTATAGATCTTTAGATAATATCGTTATAGGTGATTACTTTTTTAATACTAAAATCCAAAAATTATATACAAGAATATCAAATAATACGTCTCAATCTTTTGGTAATATATTAATTGGTGACTATATTGTTTCTAAAAATAAAACTTACGAAAAATTAGAATACAATAAAAATTATAAAGAATATAATTTAAATTTCGATATTAATAATACACCTACCAATTTAACAATTGATAAAAATAGAAATGTAAAAGTGGCTTATGACGGTTCTGTTGTAGTATTAAATGAAAATACTAATAATATAATTAATAGCTTTATTGGTTTTATGCCAGAAAGTCCATCTGCATTACTTCAAGACTTCTATTATAAAGATAATTATTTATATGGAATAGTTAAACAAAAAAATTCACCACCACAACTTATATCTTTAAATATTGAAAATGGGAAATTAAGAGTTATAAAACAAATTATTAATAATATTGATAGTATAGAAGATATAACTAAATTTAGTATATTTAATGACAAATTCGGTTATTTAATTAAAAATGATAATAATTATATATTAAATATATATGATAGTTCTAATAATTATCATAGTTATAAATTAAAAACTTCTGATTATATAAATAATATGTTATTTAATAATAATTTTATAGTTTATCAATCCAATAATAAAATAAACATTCTTAATATGTCTACACTTGAAAATAAAAAGTTAGAATATAAAGAACCTATTTACTTATTAGATATAAATGAGAAAGCTTTCATATTATCTGTTAATAATGAATATGTAATTATGGATTTTAATTTTAATAAAATAAAATCTTTTTCAAACCATGAAAAAGCAATTAATTATTTAAACAAAAAATAAGGACTTTTATAGTCCTTATTTTTTGTTTTCAATTATATTTTCTGAAGCTTTTAAAATTTTATATATTATCTCGCATATATATTTAAACATTATTACCGTAAGAACTAAAATGGCAAACTCTTGAAAAAACTTTATTATTTCTATACTAATTGTAAAAAACAAATTACTTTTATACACTAAAGAAAAATCAATTAAATTTTTAATTAATTCAAAAATTAAATTTAAACATCCCCAAATAACAAAAGTATTGAAGGCTCTCCTTATTATAGTTTCTACACTTATTTTCCCTAATGTAAGTGTATTTTTAATCCTAATCATCAAATAATATCCCCTTAATTTAAATATTTTCTATATTAAATATTAATAAAAATTACTTTTTCAGACCTTTAAAAATTTCTTTTTTGGTATCCTTTCTTACTTTAAAAGTATATTTAATATTGCAATTTTATTTAAATATATATTTGTCATATTTTCTCTTATTAAATAAGTATTTTTCAAATATAAAGTATGCTTTTTATTACTTAATATTTTTTCTACATCCTAATTTCACCCTCACCTTTTTACATATTTTTCAACATACTATATATTACCATAATATCCATATTTGTAAATAAAAAATGGATATAGAATAAATTTTTCTATATCCATTAAATATTAAATACTCTCTGCTATATTTGCTGAGTGATCTCCTATTCTTTCTAAGTTACTTATAACATCTAAGAATATTACACTTGCATAAGCAGTTGTTTTTCCATTATTCAATCTTCTAATATGACTAATTCTAAGTTCTTTTTCCATTGCATCAATTGCATCTTCTAACTTATCTATATGACAAACCTTTTTAGTATCTTTTTCACCATAAGTTGTTATTGCCATTTCCATTGATTCTAATGTAGTATTAAACATAACTTTTAAATCATGCTTATCCTCTTCATCATAAACAACTTTTTCGTATATTTTTTCTCTTGCTAAATCTGCTATATTTTTAGCATGATCGCCTATTCTCTCAATATCATTTATTACATTAAATGCTGATGTTATTTCATTTGATAAATCACCTGATAATTCTTGTTGAGAAATTTTAACTAAATAATCAGCAATTTCTCTTTCTAATGTATTTATTAAAACTTCATTTTTAACAACTTGATCTATGTATGATTCATTTCCTTCTGAAAAAGCTTTCATAGCAAGTTCAAAATTTTCTTTAGCTTTATTTGCCATTCTAATAGTTTCTTTCTCTACTTGAACTGTAGCTATAACAGGATTTTCTATTAATTTTTCATCTAAATATATTGCACCATTTTTTTCTATTTCACCATCACCTGGCAATATTTTATTTGCAATAAACACTAGACCTCTTGCAAATGGTAATAAAACAAGAGTTACTATAACATTAAATATTGTATGTGCATTTGCTATTTGTCTTGTTATATCATTACTACTTATTGCTTGAACTGCATCTATTAATATTCCTACAAATGGTAAGAACATTAAAGTTCCTATAACATTAAATAAAAGATGTATAATAGCGGCTTTTTTAGCAGTTCTATTTGCTCCAACTGATGAAAGTAATGCTGTTACACATGTACCTATATTACAACCTAAAATTATTGGAATAGCAACATAAAGATCTATTGCTCCAGTTGTTGCAAGAGCTATAAGTATACCAGTTGTCGCTGATGAACTTTGAACTATAGCTGTCATTACAAGACCTGTTAAAAGACCTAATATTCTATTATTTCCAACTAAAAATACAAATTCTTTAAACATATTTGATTCTGCAATTGGCTTCATCGCATCTGACATTAATCCCATTCCTAAGAATAGTAAACCAAATCCTAAAAGTATACTTGCAATATCTCTATTTTTCTTACTCTTTGCTATAAATGTTATAAATACACCTATACCAATTACAAGTGGTGCAATACTTTCTAAATCAAGTGAAACCATTTGAGCTGTTATTGTTGTTCCAATATTAGCTCCCATTATTACTCCAGTTGCTTGAAGTAAATTCATTATTCCTGCATTTACAAAACTTACTACCATAACAGTTGTAGCACTAGAACTTTGAATTATAGCAGTAACTAAAGCACCTATTAATACTCCTATAAATCTATTGCTAGTAACTCTTTCAACTATTCCTTTCAGTCTATCCCCTGCAGCGTTTTCAAGTCCATCTCCCATTAACTTCATTCCAAAAAGGAATAAACCTAATCCACCTATAAGTCCTGAAAATATTCCTAGTATTTCCAAATTAAATTCCTCCAAATCTTCTTTTTTATAAAAATTTGTTTTATATAAATCATTCTATATACTATTTAAAATAAAGTTAATACTAATTATGGTTTATTTATTGTTTATTTACAAACTACCGGGTTTTATAACTTAGTTTTAACATAACTTAAATAAATTATTATATCTAGTTTTATTTTTTATGCATCTGATATAATATTATAAACAAATAAATTTAGGAGGATTTTTTATGGCAAAAGAATTAGAAACTAGAATTATTAATATAGATGTGGATTATATGAGAAAAAAACTTAAAAGTTTAAATGCTGAACTTATAAAATCTGAAGATCAAATTAATGATATTTATGATTTTGAAGATGGAAGACTACTTAAAGATAAAGGATATGCAAGAATAAGAACTATAAATGATAAATTACATAATAAAGAAATTATATTTATGACAACAAAGAAAATGTTGTCCCAAGGAAAATTTAAAGAAATGGAAGAAAATGAAGTTATTGTTGATAACAAAACTATGGCTGAAGGAATATTTAAATCATTGGGCCTTAAGCTTTGTCAATCTATAAAGAAATATAGAGAAAGTTACAAGCTTTTAGATGGTTTAGTTGAAATAGATATAAATGATAAAAATTTTTGTCCATTCCCTTATATAGAAATAGAAACATCATCTGAAGAATCTTTAGATAATATGCTTAATTTACTTGGATATTCAATGAAAGATACTACTTCAAAAACTATATATGAATTAATTGATGAATATAATAAAAGCAAATAAAAAAATGGCTGGGCAAAGTCTCTTACTAAGTCCAGCCATAATTTCTTTCACTCAATATATTATATTCATATCATTATAAATTTGCTAAATCTTTTGAAGGACCAAACATTTCATAATGTATTGAATCATCTTTAACTCCCATTCCTTTTAATGTATCATATATATGCTTCATAAAGCCTAATGGTCCGCAGAAATAAAAATCACCATCTTTAGGTAAATTTTCTTCCATCCATTCTTTTGTTATAAATCCAACTTCATCATAATCTTCACCTAATACATCTGAATCTAATGGATCTTGATAAAATACTCCTGTTTTCATATTTTTATTATTTTTCTTTAACTCTTTAATTTCATTTTTAAAAGTATGTGCTGTTGAATTTAAAACTGCTTGTACAAATGTAACATCTCTATTGTCTTCTAATGACTTATATAACATTGCCATCATTGGAGTAACTCCAATACCACCACTTAATAAAACTACCTTTTTATCTCCATTTTTTAATATAAAATCACCAAGTGGCTCTGTTATAAATATTGTATCAGAAATATTTACTTTATCATGCATATATCTTGAAACTAATCCTTTGTCCTCTCTTTTTATACTTATTCTATAAAAATCTGAACCTGGCTTCATTGATAAACTATATTGTCTTATAGCTCCTTTGTTTTCTCCTTCTTTAATAGGATTTATTGATATAAATTGTCCTGGCATATTTTTCTTTAATTCACCTTTATCTACTGGTCTCATATAAAAAGATGTAACAACATCATTTTCTTTTACTTTATTAAATATTTCAACTTCTCTCATATTAATCATAATAAATTTTCCTCCTCAAACTCATTATCTCTCTTTCATTAATCATATTATACAATACATTTTATTATTAATAAATAATAATTATTAATTAACAATAAAATTTTAATATTATTCTTATTTTATTGAAATATTTTAAAAATCTATTTATATAAGTATAAAAAAGTAGTTATCTTTATATAAAAATAACATCATAATTATTAAAAAGTTTTATTAAAACAAACTTCCTAATTATGATGCCAAAATCTTATTTAGCCCTTTTTAATAAATATTTTTCAATATTTTTATCAATAGTTGCTATTAATATCATAAATAATAATGCTATTGTTAATGTATTTTCTATAGTGTATTTTTTATCTAATATAAGAACAATTATAAGTCCTGCCCATAACAAAAATTTCATTAGCTTTAATTTTTTAAATTTGTCCATAATACCCCCTCTAAATAACACTTAAATTATCTCCTCTTTTATTTATTTTTTTCACTATAATTGAATATGACATAATAGCAATTAAAATCATATTAAGTGAAAAACCATATATATTCATATTCATAATATCTTTTGTTGGTGAATTTATAGCAGTTATAAGCCATCCTAATGCCATTACTATAGTTATTATTATGTTTATTAATAAATATCTTGAAAATATTAAAGGTATTATTGCTATAATAGCAAATATTATTACAATCTTAAAAAAATATAAAAATTCACTAACAGGAATAGAAAGACCATCTATTGAAAAAGTAAAAGTTGTTAGCCAAAGCATAGTAGAAAAATAACTATAAACTAAAAATAATATATTTGAAATAAGTACTAATGTAATCCTTCCTATCTTTTTATAATTAATCCCCATTTTTCCCCCTCCTATAAAAATATAATAACAAATTTCAATATATTTTAATACATTTTTTTATATTTTTTCTATATAATTACATGAAATAAATAATAGAGGAATACAATATTCCTCTATTATTTATTCTACCTTATAAGTTCCCAATCAATTTCATCCTTTTCTAGATCTTTCTTTCTATTTGTATGTTCTTTTACTACTTCTCTCTTTTTTTCATTTTCTTTATTTTCATCTCTACTCATAAAAGACCTCCTAATTAATATTTTAATCAAAGTTAGTTTATCCATTTAATATTAAAATATAAAAATAAAGCTCTAGGACTATTTCCTAAGAGCTTTATTAATTTATTATAAAGTTTAAATCTTAAAGGCCTTCTGATTCTAAGCTTTTTCTTGATGCAACCATTACGAATGGAATATATATTAATATTGATACTGCTAAACAAATTAATGCTGTTACAGCTCCCATTACTGATGCTGTTGACATCATAGCTCCAAATACTGGAGGCATTACCCAGCTTGTTACTATACTTACTTTAGGAACAAAACCAATTACTGTTAAGAAGTAAGCTATACTAGCTGATGCAAGTGGTGCTAATATAAATGGTATAAAGTACACTGGGTTAAGTACTAATGGCATACCAAATATTACCGGCTCATTTATATTAAAGCATCCAGGTGCTATACCAAGTTTTGCAATCATCATTTCTTGTTTTGATTTTCTGCCAACTAAGAATATTGCAATTAAAAGTGCAAGTGTTGTACCTGATCCACCCATATTTACATATGAATCTAAGAATTGGCTATTAATTATATTTTGAGGTGCTAATCCTGCATTTAAAGCGTCAGTATTAGCAAGTGTCATTGGTAATAATATAGCATTTACTACTGGTGCAATAATGTTTGAACCATGTATACCAAAAAACCATAATAATTGTTGAATTAATATTAATACAAGTATTCCACCAAAGCTACCAACTAAACCTTCTAAAGGCTTTTGAATTGTTGAGAATAATGATGCAAATACATCTTCTATTCCAACCATCTTAAGTATTATTACTATTGCTGCTGTTAAAGCTAAAACAATAATTGATGGGAATAAACCAGCAAATGATCTTGCTACTGCAGGTGGTACTCCATTTGGCATTTTAATAACTAACTTTGGATTTCCAATAAGTTTTACATAAACTTCTGTTGCTAAAATAGCTACTATAATTGCAATAAATAATCCTGATGAACCTAAGAATTGAAGTGAAAATCCAGTTCCTTCAACTAACTTAAGTGGAGCTTGTGGATATAATATAAAGAATGCTCCAAGTGATACAACTGCTGCACCAACTCCATCCTTATCATAGCTCTTAGCTAAATGATATGCTATTGTACAGGTAACAAGTATTGACATTACCGCAAAGGAACCATTCCAAATAGCTCCTCCAAAGGATGTCCAATTTGGACCAAAAATACTAACCATTAAATTTTGATATGGTTTAAATGGTATGTTGTTAATTAATACTGCAAATGATCCTGCAATTATTAATGGCATTATTGTTACGAAACCATCACGTATAGCAACTAAGTGTCTTTGTGCTCCTATTTTAGCTGCTACAGGAACAAAGTATTTTTCCATAAATTCAAAAAACTTTTTCATAAAAAATTCCCCTCCTATTTTAATTTACATAAAAGCTTCCATGTTAATTTAAAACTCTATAATATTAAATTAGTTCTGTTTGTTCATAGAAACAATTTAGTAAAATTTTTGTTTTACGTTTACACTATTATATTTAGCAATTTGTATGCCAAAATATTTTTCCTTCACAAACTAAAATTTTAACCTATTTATACAGTTTTAAAGAAGATTTTATTACACACTTACGCTATGAACTGTGTAAATATATTACACACTCTTTACACTCTTAAACTTTTTCTGTGTAATCTAATAAAATAAAAAATAGAGGGATATAATTCCCTCCATTTGTAAAAATTAAATTATTTTCCCTTCAAAATCAGCAATTCCTTTAATTTTTTTCATAAGATTATCAAAATTTTCAGGCTTTATTGATTGTTGTCCATCACTCAATGCATTTTTAGGATCGTTATGTACTTCTATCATAAGTCCATCAGCTCCTGCCATTATAGCTGCTTTTGCAAGAGGTTCTACTAAATACCAATATCCAGCTGCATGACTTGGGTCTACAATAACTGGTAGGTGACTTAATCTTTTTATTACTGGTATTGCACTTAAATCCAATGTATTTCTTGTTGCTATTTCAAATGTTCTAATTCCTCTTTCGCAAAGAATTACATTTTCATTTCCACCTGCCATTATATATTCTGCTGACATAAGCCACTCTTCTATTGTTGCTGATAATCCTCTCTTTAAAAGTACTGGTTTTCTTATTTTACCAACTTGCTTTAAAAGATCAAAGTTCTGCATATTTCTAGCTCCAATTTGTATTACATCTACATTTTCAACAAACTCATCTAAGTAATCAGTTGACATAAGTTCAGTAACTATTGGTAATCCTGTTGCTTCCTTTGCTTTCTTTAAAAGTTCAAGTCCTTCAAGTTCTAACCCTTGGAAACTATATGGTGATGTTCTTGGTTTAAAAGCTCCGCCTCTTAAAAAATTTGCACCAGATTTTTTAACACTTTTTGCAATTTCAATAATTTGTTCTTCACTTTCTACTGAACATGGGCCAGCCATAATGCCAAGATTACCGCCACCTATTTTATTTCCTAAAACATCAACTATAGTATCATCTGGTTTAAATATTCTATTTGCCTTTTTAAAAGGTTCCTCAATTTTTATTACTTTATCTACACCATCAAATCTTAATAACTTTTTTTCATCTAATATTCCAGTCTCTCCCATAGCCCCAACTATAGTATAATTATCTCCTATTGATAGATATGTACTAAGACCTAAATTTTCTACGCATTCCCTTACTTTTTTTATATCATCATTTGTTGCATTTTTGTTCATTGCAATAATCATATGTACTTTCCTCCAAAACTTATTATAAGCTATAACTAACCCCTAAATTCTGTTCTATACCTTATATATAACGTAAAACTTTATTTTATTTTCCCTTTTAAATTACGCTTTGTTAAATTAATAGTATCTCTTATAAAACCTTCATTTAAAATTTCAATATCACAAGCATTTTTATATTTATAAAATCTTTCATTATATAATTTATAAAGTTTTTCTTTTCCTTCTTTTAATAATGGTCTATTTGATATATCAATATCTCCAATTATTTTTTCATTTGGTCTATTTATAAATATAATAATACCTGATTTTAATATATCAATATTAATATCTTTCTTTATTACTCCACCACCTGATGCTATAACACACCTCTTCTTTTTTATAAGTTCCATGCAAGCTTTTGTTTCAGCTTTCCTAAATCTTTCTTCTGAATCATTAAACAACTCTTTAATAGATTTTCCTTCCATCTTTTCAATATAATTGTCCATATCATAAAAGTTATATGAAAGTTCTTTTGCTAAAATTTTGCCTATTGTTGTTTTGCCACACCCTGGCATTCCAATAAGAATTATTTTATCCTTCTTTTCCATAACTTCTCCTTAATTCAAAAGTTTTAAAAGTTTGTTATATATCTCTAATATAACTTCTTTATTAATACTTTTTTCTTGCCATATTTCTTCAGCCTTTACCCCTTGTAATACGAGCATCATAAGTCCATCACAAGTTATTTTTCCTTTTTCAATACCAAATTTTAAAAACTTTGTTTTAAGTGGATTGTATATAAGATCAATTACTACATCAAAGCCTTCAATTATTTCTTCAGAAACAGGTGAAAAATCAATATTGGGATACATTCCAACAGGAGTAGCATTTATAATTGCGTATCCTTTTATATCTTTCATTTCTTCATAAGTTAAAACTTTTATATTTTTAAAATCCTCATATAATTTTTTCTTGCTTCTACTTACTATAATTATTTCTTTAGCACCACTATCTAATAAATATGTAACTACAGCTTTACTAGCACCACCTGTTCCTAGCACTACAACTTTTTTATTTAAAACATTAATTTCGTTATTTTCTAACATATATTTAAATCCATAATAATCAGTATTATAACCTAAAAGTTCACCATTTTTATTGAATATTGTGTTAACAGCACCAATTTTTTTTGCTTCATCTGAAATAAAGTCTAAATTTTTAATAACTGTCTCTTTATATGGTATTGTTACATTAACGCCTTTAAGATTTGATATATTAAGTATTTCCTTTATATTTTCTATCTTCTCTTTTGGAATTTCAATTAAATTATACTCTCCCTCTATATTAAGTTTATCAAATATAACTTTATGTATTTCTGGAGAAAGTGAGTGTGAAAGAGTTTCCCCAACTAATCCATAGTTTTCTCTATTTAATTTTCTTTTTTGAAGCTCTTTAGATACTTCCATCATACCAACAAAAAATTTTTCTAACTCCACTTTATAATCTTTATTTTTTAATCTATTTATATTTTTATTAATTACAACTTCTTCTCTTCCTTTATGGAATATTTCTAAATTATTTTTCTTTTTATATTCTGCAACTTTAAGAACAACATTCATTCTTTCTTCAAATAACCTTGTAATCTCTTTATCTATATCATCAATCTCTTTTCTATAATTATCTAAATCACTCATTAATATCGTCCTTTCAAAAGTTCTAAAATACCTATAGCTGCTACACTTTCAATAACAGGTATTGCTCTTTGTACTATACAAGGATCATGCCTTCCTTCTATTTTCAATTCTTCTTCAATCTTTTCTTCTATATTTATAGTCTGTTGAGCTTTTAACATAGATGCTGTAGGTTTTATTGCAACCTTAAATACTATTGGCATTCCATTTGTTATTCCACCTAATAATCCACCATTGTTATTAGTTTTAGTCTTTACCTTATCCCCATCATAATAAAATTCATCATTAGCCTCAGACCCCATAAGCTTTGTAATATTAAATCCTTCTCCAAATTCAACTCCCTTAACAGCTGGTACTGAAAATAAAAGATGAGCCAAAACCGATTCTACAGAATCAAAAAACGGATCACCAATTCCTGGATTTACATTTATTATTGCACATTCAATAACTCCACCAACTGAATCTCCTATCCTTTTAGCATTTAATATTTTTTCTCTTATTTTTTCTTCTAATGATTTATTTATTAAAGGCAATTCTTCTTTTGGAAGATTATTTATTAATTCATCACTTATATTTGTATAATCAAAACTTATATCTTCTATATTACAAATACTTTTTATATGTGATACAATTTTTATACCTTTTTCTTCTAATATTTGCTTACATATTGCTCCTGCAAAAACAAGTGGGGCTGTTATTCTTCCTGAAAAATGTCCCCCACCTCTATAATCATTAAATCCATTATATTTAATAAATCCTGTAAAATCTGCATGTCCAGGTCTCATTAAATTTTTAAGTTTGCTATAATCTTTAGATCTTTTATCACTATTTTTTATAATACCACAGATAGGTGTACCTGTAGTTTTTCCATTAAATACTCCACTCAATATTTCTACATTATCTCCTTCTTTTCTAGAAGTTGATAAATTATTTCTTCCTGGTGCTCTTCTTTCCATCTCAAAGTTAACTTTATCTAAATCTATATAAAATCCTGATGGAAGTCCATCTATAGTTATTCCAATCGCATTTCCATGAGATTCTCCAAATATAGATAATTTTATATTATTTCCAAAGTTTCCACTCATTCTATCTTTCCTCCTAAACTTTTAAAGTCTTCAAAAAAATTAGGGTAAGATTTAGATACACATTCAAAATCTTTAAGTGTAATACTTTCCTTGCATCTAGTTGCAGCAATAGAAAGCATCATAGCAATTCTATGATCTTTATGACTCCATACTTCTACACTTCCATTAAAGTTTTCTATTCCATCTATAATTAAATAATCTTCTCCTTCGCTTATTTTAGCTCCAAGTTTTGAAAGCTCTAAATTTATTGCATGAAGTCTATCACACTCTTTTATTCTAAGTCTTCTAATATTTATTATTTCAGTTCTTCCTTTAGAAAGAGCTGCTACTACTGATAATATAGGAATAATATCTGGACAACCTGAACCATCAATAACAGTACCACAAGTTCCATTTGAATATCCTATTATTTTATCTAATTCTATTTCAAATTCAGTTCCCATATCTTTTAATATATCTAAAACCTCTTTATCGCCTTGAAGAGAATTACTATCTAGCCCATTACATAAAACTTTACTTCCTATTGCATCAGCACATAAAAAGAATGCTCCTTGTGAATAATCTCCCTCAACTTTATATGTTCTTCCTCTATACTTTTGATTTCCTTTTATTAAAAATTCCTTATAATTTTTATTTTCTATAGTAATACCAAAATCATTTAGTGCTTTTAATGTTAAATCTATGTATCCCTTTGATTCTAAATTTCCTTCTATAATAATTTTTGAATCTCCATTTAATAATGGAAGTGTAAACATAAGTCCTGTTATAAATTGTGAACTTATGTCACCTCTTATATTAAAATCTCCATAATTTAATTTCCCAGAAAATATAAAATCAAGTTTATTTTCTTTATATGTATACTTAATATTATTCTTTTCAAATATATTATAATAAACGTTTAATGGCCTCTTGCCTAAATTACCTTTTCCAATAAATCTATTAGTTCCTTCTATTAATGTAGCAATTGGAATTAAAAATCTTAATGTTGAACCTGACTCATTACAATCTATTACTCTTTCTTCCCTATTTATTAAATTATTATTATTTAAATCTATTCCTTTTATCTTTAATGATTTTTCTAATATTTCTATTTTAGCTCCAAGAGCCCTCATTCCATTTATTGTTGCTATTATATCATCTGATAAATCTATATTTGTAATTAAGCTTTCCTCACTACTTAAAGCTGCACATATTACAGCTCTATGAGCCATACTTTTTGAAGGAGGAATTAAAACTTCACCATTTAATTTATTATTTGAAATTTTAATACTTGCCATAAAAATAATTCTCCCTTCTACTTAAAGAAATCTACTGTTGTATTATAAACTTCTGCTTTACCTATTTCTTTCATAATTACAACTTTCAAAGTACTTCCCATATTTTTCTTATCTAATGATATAGTTTCTATTATTTCATCTTTATCGCCTAAATCTATACTAAAAGGAAGACCATGTCTTACTAATATCTCTTTAATATTTTCAGAATAATTTTCTAAAACTAATCCTTTTTCTTCTGAAAGCTTCGTAATTAAATACATACCAATTCCAACAGCTTCTCCATGAGTAAAATCTTTAAATCCATATTTTTTCTCTATTGCATGCCCTAAAGTATGACCAAAATTTAAAACCATTCTTTCTCCTAAGTCTTTTTCATCTCTTTCAACAATTATTCTCTTAATATTACAACAAGTATAAATTATATGCTCTATATGTTCCATAACCTCGTCTCTACTATTTAAACTATCTAAAAGCTTATAAAGATTAAACTCTCTTATAAATCCATATTTTATAACTTCACCCATTCCATCTTTAAAGAACTTTTCTTCTAAAGTATTTAATACATTAGGATCAATTAAAACAAGTTTTGGTTGATAAAAACTTCCAACTAAATTTTTACCTCTTTCTAAATCAACTCCCACTTTTCCGCCAACACTACTATCAACTTGTGAAAGTAAACTTGTTGGAATTTGTACAAAAGGAACACCTCTTAAAAATGTTGATGCAATAAATCCACCAAGATCTCCTATAACTCCTCCACCTAAAGTTACTATTAAGTCTTTCCTAGTTAATTTAAAGTCTAATAATTTATTATATATAGGTAAAAGAGAATTAAATGATTTACTCTCTTCTCCTGGCACAATAATATATTTTCCTACTTCAAAGCCAGCTTCCTCTAATGACTTTTTTGTTATATCTCCATAATATTTATCTACATTTTCATCTGTAATAATAAATACTTTATTTCCATTAAATACTTCTTTTATTTTTTTACCTATATTATTTATTAATCCTTTTTCTATTTCTATATTATAAGAGTTATCTCCTAAATTAACTAAAAGTTTTTTCATAAAACACCTCTTCTGATTTATATAATTGTTTTAATAATTAATTATATATACAATATTATTTAATAAGGACACAAAATTCCTTATAATTCTTATAATAGTTTACCATAAACATTATATTTTATGGACTATTCCAAATTATAAATTTAATTTTAATCTATTTTAAATATATAATGTATATTTTATTTAATTAAAAAATCAAACTATAAAAGTATAAGTTTTACTTATCTATAAATTTCTAAACAATAAAATAAAAAAGAGCTAAATTAGCTCTTTTTTTCTAAAGTATTGGAGCTAATAGTCTTACTATAGACTCCATTATTCTTCTACTTCTTGATCTATTTATAAATTTATCAAGCTTTATTTCTGTTGAATCTTTTAAATCCATCATAAAGTCATTCTCACATTCTTTTGCTTTATTTTCATCAAAAATAAATGCATTAACTTCAAAATTAAGATAAAAACTTCTCATATCCATATTAGCTGTTCCTATACTTGCCACAGCACTATCTACAACTAAAGTTTTTGCATGAATAAATCCTTTTTGATAATAATAAACTCTCGCTCCTGATTTTAAAAGTTCTCCTATATAAGAATCAGCTGCCCATTTCATAAACATATGATCTGGTTTTCCTGGTATTAAAATTCTAACATCAACTCCAGATAATGCTGATAATCTTATAGATTCAAACATTGGTTCATCTGGAACAAAGTAAGGTGAAGTTATATATACACTTTCTTTAGCATTATTTATCATTTTTATGTATGCATTTTTTATATACTCCTCATTATGATCTGGACCACTTGTTACAATTTGTACTCCAACATCGCCATCTGTATATTCAATCTTTGGCATAAAAATACTAAAGTCTTCTATTTTCTCTTCTGAAGCATAACACCAATCTAATAAGAATCTTTCATTTAAATCATTAACTGCTTTTCCTTTTATTCTTACGTGAGTATCTCTCCAATAACCTATTTTCTTATCACGACTTACATATTCATCACCAACATTAAATCCTCCAACATAACCATATTCTCCATCAATTACAACAATCTTTCTATGATTTCTATAGTTTATACGTGTATTAATATGTGGAAGTATTCCAGGGAAAAATATAGCGAACTTTCCTCCAAGTTCTAAAAATGTTTTTAGCTTTCTTTTTGTTATAGTATAAGATCCCATACTATCTACTAATAATCTTACTTCAACTCCATGAGCCAATCTTTCTTCTAAAGCTTTTATTATTTCTGCCCCTAATATATCTTTTCTAAATATGTAATATTGAATATGAATATATTTTTTAGCATTTTTTATATCTTTCAATAAGCTTTCAAATTTCAATTCACCATCTACAAAAATATCTACTTCATTTCCAATAGTATATCTTGCACTACTATTATTATAATTCATTCTTCTTAAATCTAAAAATCTTTTTCCACCATCATGTCCACTTTCATCATTTAATATTTCATTTAATTGCTTTTTCTTATTAACATCTTTTATTATTTTTTCTCTAAATAATTTTTGTCTACTAAAATTCTGACCTAATAATATATATATTACAAATCCTAATCCAGGCAATAATATAAATATCAAAAGCCAAGCCCATGTTGTAGTTGGATCTTTTCTTTCTATAAAGATTAAAGAAAAAGCTAAAATAATATTTAATATTACTAATGAAACTATAATCGCTACAAATATACTCATGCTTTTACATCTCCTATTTTAATTTTTACTTTTTTAGTATATTATATTCTCTTTGAAATTTGTATTCAATTGCTATATTTTAAATTTTATTAATATAAATTTAATTAAAATACTATTATACTATTTTAAATATAATAAAATAAGGTATAAGTCTAAACTTATACCTTATTTCATTACTTATGATATTTTCACTATAGTTATACGTGTTAAGAAGTAACTTAATGGGAACTTGCTTCCATTTATCAATTTTAAAATATTTTCATTATCAGATTCAGTAACATTAACTATTGCTGTACTTGCTATATTAACTAACATTCCTTTTTTACTTATCTCCCCTGCAGCAATACCTAATGATTTTCCATTAAATAATAATCTCATCTCTGCAATTAAGCAAGTTTCTCCTGAAACAGATGTTGAGAAGTTTACTAAATAACTACCTTCATCTAGAGTTATATTACTTGATCCTTCAACATGTTGTATAGCTGTTCCTTCTATAACTATATTCTCAAAAAGTTTAATGTCTTCATGTCCTTGGACTATTTTACATTTATCTGCTGAAATATAAGCATGCTCTTCTGTTGATGAAGTTCCAGGATCACCTTTTGGTCCTTGAGGTCCTCTTTCTCCTTTTTCTCCCTTTTGTCCCTTTGGTCCTATTGGCCCTTCTATCCCCCTTTCTCCTTGACATCCTTTTGGTCCTTCTGGTCCTCTTGGGCCTATTGGTCCCATTGGCCCTTGTGGTCCTATTTCTCCTTGATCTCCTTTTGGTCCTTCTGGTCCTCTTGGTCCCTCTGGTCCCTCTGGTCCTTCTGGTCCTCTTTCACCTTCTGGTCCTTCTGGTCCTCTTGGTCCCATTGGTCCTAATGGTCCCATCGGCCCTTCTTCTCCTCTATCTCCTTTTTCTCCTCTTAGCCCCATTGGTCCTCTTGGTCCCATTGGTCCCATTAATCCTTCTGGTCCTCTTGGCCCTTCCGGTCCTTCCGGTCCTTCCGGTCCTCTTGGTCCTTCTTCTCCTTCTGGTCCTTCTGGTCCTTCTGGTCCCTCTGGTCCTTCTGGTCCTCTTGGTCCCTCTGGGCCCTTTGGTCCCATTAATCCCATATCACCTTTTTCACCTTTTGGTCCTTCTGGTCCTCTTGGTCCCATCGGCCCCATTGGTCCAATTGGTCCAATATCTCCTTTTGGTCCTTCTGGTCCAACTTTTCCTCTTGGTCCTTCTGGCCCTCTTGGTCCTTCTGGTCCTGGCTCACCTTGATCTCCTTTTTGACCTCTTTCTCCTTGAATACCTTGTGGTCCTCTTGGTCCTTCTGGTCCTCTTGAACCCTGTTCTCCTGTATCTCCTTTTTCTCCTTTTTCTCCTCTTAATCCTCTCGGTCCTACTGGTCCCTGAATACCTTGTGGGCCTTCTGGTCCTTCTATTCCTTGCTCTCCCTTATCTCCTTTTGGTCCTTGAACTCCTTCTGGGCCTCTTGGTCCCTGCTCTCCTTTATCTCCTTTATCTCCCTTTGGTCCCATTGGGCCTACTGGTCCTCTAGGTCCTCTTTCTCCTTTTAATCCTTGAATACCTTGTGGGCCTTCTGGTCCTTCTTCTCCTTGTTCTCCTTGTGGACCTTCCGGTCCTTCTATTCCTTGCGGTCCCTGTGGTCCTTCTATTCCTTGTGGTCCTTCTGGTCCTTCTGGTCCTCTTAATCCTATCGGTCCTATAGGTCCTATTGGTCCTTGGATTCCTTGTGGGCCTTCTGGTCCTTCTTCTCCTCTTGGTCCTTCTGCTCCTTCTTCTCCCATAGGTCCTTCTGGTCCTCTTGGTCCTTCTGGTCCCTCTATTCCTCTTGGACCTTCTGGCCCTCTTGGGCCTTCTATTCCCATTGGACCCATTGGTCCCTCTTCTCCTCTTGGCCCTTCTGGTCCTTCTGGCCCTTGTGGGCCTTCTGGTCCTTCTTCCCCAATAGGTCCTTGTGCTCCTGTATCTCCTTTATCTCCTTTATCTCCCTTTGGACCTCTTGGACCTTCTAATCCAATAGGTCCCATTTCACCTGTAAATCCTCTTGGTCCTTGTGGGCCTTCTGGTCCTCTTGGTCCTTCTGGGCCTTCTGGGCCTTCTTCTCCTCTTGGTCCTTCTGCGCCCCTTGGTCCTTCTGGTCCCATTTCTCCCTCTGGTCCCATTGGACCTTCTTTTCCTCTTGGTCCCTCTGGTCCCATTGGACCTTCTTGACAATCACAACAATCTTCATTATAAGAAATAGTCAAACTTGGATCATTAATTCCTCTTGAAGAATCAAATACAACTTCACCACTATAATTATTTGATACCTTTATAGTTATTCCATTATTATCTAAGTTACACTCTGCAAAATCTTTAACAAGCTCTGTTAAATCTATACTTATATAATTTCCCTGTGATTTTCCTGATATAAATAAATTCTTTTTAAATGTTTTACTATTAGGAGCTGTTATATAATCTACACATTCATAATCAAAATCAGTTAAATTATATAATATATCAATGTATACTCCATTACATCCAACTTTTCTTACAAAAAGTTTAAGTTCCGCTTTGCATATATCTGCACAATATAAATTTTCTTTAATGTCAAACTTTATAAGTGAATTAATTAAATTAGCATCACAATCTGAGTTTTCTCTCCTTAATACAACTAATACATTTTCATTTGAAAAATTTTTATTAGGATAACTTGACGAAACAAAGGTATCCTCAAATATCTTAATATTTTTGATTTTCAAAAAAAATCACCGCCTTTAAGTAATCATTACATTATATTCCTATGAAATTACTTTGTTATTAAAAATATTCTTTTTTCAAAAATTAAATTTAAATATATTAAGAAGTCTAAGATATTTTGGTGTTTTTAATCATATTTTTTGTTATTATCTATACTCTAATATTAAAAATAAAAAGAGCCTTTAGTAAAACTAAAGACTCTTTTTTATAATCATGTAAAGTGTTATATATTAATTAATTATGAGAAATATCTATCTAATACGCCCTTGAATGCTTGACCATGTCTTGCTTCATCTTTACACATTTCGTGTACTGTATCATGAATTGCATCTAAATTTAATTGTTTAGCAAGTGTTGCTAATTCTTTCTTTCCTTCACATGCTCCAAATTCAGCATCTACTCTTGCTTGTAAG
>NZ_AVSV01000026.1 GCF_000498355.1 Clostridium sp. Ade.TY
TTAAAGTAAAAAATGAATTAAATAAGAATAAAATGGTATAAATTATGAAGAAAAAATGTATAAAATTAAAATAATAAGTAGAAAAATACAAATAAATACTATATAATATTAAGCATATTACAACCTAATAATTAGCAAAATTAAGGAAACTTAATGACGCAAAGCTATAGGGGCTAAGATCAAATATTAAGCCAGCCAGTTGCACAAATAAAATAAGAATAATTATCTTATTTTCTTATTTTTTTGATTTTAGGCTACTCGCTTTGGGAGTGGCTTTTTTTGTGAGCAAAAAAAGAGTAAAAGTATAAAATATATTTTAATAATTATGTAGATTTAATAATATAAGGAGGAATATATGGAGATTTACGGACTGATAAAAACAAGCTTAGATGTAGCTAAATTAAGAGGAGAAGCAATAGCAAATAATATTGTAAATGTTAACACTTCTGGCTATAAAAGAAAGTATGTTACATTTGAGGAAAGTTTAAATGATAAAAGTGGGGAAAATAATATTCAAATTAAAGAAGATAAATCAACAAGTATGAGAGCTGATGGAAACAATGTAGATTTACAAAGTGAAAAGGTAGATCAAGCAGCTAACACGCTTATGTATAATAGCTTGATAAGTATTACAAACATTAAATTAGCTATGGCTAAAAGTGCAATAAGTGGAAGGTAATTTAAATGAGTATATTTAGTGGAATGAGAATAAGTGCTAGTGGATTAAGTGCTGAAAGATTAAGATTAGATGTAATATCATCAAATATTGTAAATTCAAGGACAACTAGAACTAAAAAAGGTGGCGCATATGTAAGGAAGGTTGCTGTCTTTTCAGAAAATTATGATAGCAAGTTGGGGATGCTCGGTGTTAAGGCAGTTAAAATTGAAAATGATAAATCACCACTTAAAAAAAAGTATGATCCTAAACATCCTGATGCTGATAAAGATGGATATGTAGAATATCCTAATGTTGATTTATTAGTTGAAATGTCTGATTTAATAACTGCATCTAGAGCATATGAATCTAATGTGGATTCTTTAAATGCACAAAAAAATATGATTTCTAAATCTTTAGAAATAGGAAAGTAAATAGGGGGATAAAATGAATATAAAATCAATAATGGAAACAAATTCATTAGTAAATAGTTTTAATACACAAAAAGTAACAAATGTTAAAGAAAATAATGAAAGTTTTTCTAAAGTATTAGGTGATGCAATAAATAAAGTAAATGATATTCAAGTAACGGCAGATAATAAAATTGAAGGTTTAATTAAGGGTGATAATGTTAATATGCACGACGTTATGTTATCAATGCAAGAGGCACAAATATCAATGCAGTTACTTATAGAGTCTAGAAACAAAGTTGTTGAAGCTTATCAAGAAATAAATAGAATGCAATTATAAAAGTCTTTAATAAAAGGAAGATAGTATGCAGAATAAATTAATAGAAAAAATAAAAAATTTTTTAAGAGATTCAGTACAAAAAATAAAAAATTTAAAATTTGGTACTAAAGTTGCCATATGTATTGGAATAATAACATTAATATTAGCCATAATCTTTACTATAAATTACAGTGTAAAAAATAAATATAAAGTATTATTCTCAGGATTAGATTCTGTAGATGCAGCAAATGTAACTAAATCTTTAGAAGATAAAAAAGTTGATACAAAAATAGATGGAGATTCAATACTTGTACCTAAGGATCAAGTAGATAAATTAAGAATAGAATTATCTCCAAACATAACCAATGGTTCAAAGGGATTTGAATTAATGGATAACGGTTCAAATCTTTCTATGACAGATGAAGAATTTAAAATAGAAAAGACTAGGATGATACAAGGTGAATTAGAAAAAACAATAAAGACATTTCCTAGTATAAATAATGCAAGAGTACATATAACACAAGGAGAACAGTCAATATTTAATGGAAGTGGAAGAGATGGAAAAGCGGCTGTTTATATATCTTTAAAAGATGGTGGAACATTAGATAAAAGTCAGATTAAATCTATAATATCATTAGTTTCAGCTAGTGGAATTAATATTCCTAAGAAAAATGTAGAAGTAATAGATCAAAATATGGATTTGCTATCAGAAGGAATATATGATGAATCTGGAAAGGCTACGAATGAAGCAGGTTTAACAGGAACTAAAAATGCTGAAAAACAATTAAGTCAAGAATTAAAAAAGAGAGTAAAATCAATGCTTGAGCCTATATTTGGAGAAGGTAAGGTTGAAATTGGTATAAATACTACTTTAAATTCTACTACTGTAGAAAAAAACGAATTGAAATTAGATCCAAATAAAGTTGTTTCATCTTCAACAAAGAGTGAAAACTCAACAACTGATGAAAATACTAAGGGATCACCAGTAGATAACAATATGAATAATACTGCAAATGCAAAATCTAGTGATAATAAATCTAAAGAAGAATCAATTAAATATGAAATAGGAAAAAGTGAAATAAAAACATTATCTCCTCCAGGAGATGTAAAACGTATAACTGCTTCTATTGCAATTGATGGAAATATTTCTAATGATGTAATAAGAAATGTAGAAGATATGGTAAAAACAGCTATAGGAATGGATCCTAAAAGAGGAGATAGCATCTCAGTTATAGGAATTAATTTTAATAAAGAAGGAACAAATGAACTAAATAAAGAAAAAGTGAAAAATTTAAATATAACTCCTATGAAAGTATCTATAGCTATAGCAATAGTGTTTTTAATATTACTAGTAATAATAGCATTTATTATATTTAAGAAAAAAGGAAAGAAAATTGACTTAGAAAATAAAGAAGAAATGTCAAAGGAAACAGAGTATTTTGCTAATTTATTAAAAACTAAAGAAAGGGAAAATGAATTAGATAAAAATAAAACTGTTGAAACAAATATTGAAGATGAAGTTAAGAAGCTAGCTGTAGATAATCCAGATGAAGTAAGTGAATTAATAAAGAGATGGTTAAATGATTAGGAGCGGTATTAAGTGTATAAAAGTGAAGAAAAAAATGAAAAAGCTTATGATTTAAAAAAAATAAGTTCAAAAAATATTAGTGGATCAAAAAAAGCTGCTGTTTTACTTATGACTTTAGGCGCTGATATATCCTCTAATATCCTAAAAAAATTATCAGATAAACAAATACAAAAAATAGGTGTAGAAATAGCTAATATAAATAATGTTACAGCTGAGGAAAGAAAGATAATATTAAAAGAATTTTTAAATGAGAGGAAAAGTAATAACTTTGCAATAGAGGGTGGAATTGAGTATGCAAACTCTTTATTAAAGGGAGCATTTGATGAAAATAAAGTTAATAAACTTATGGAAGGAATAAGATATGATGCTTACACTAAAGTTTTTATCACAGCAAGAAAAGCTGATGCAAAAACAATAAAAGCATGTATTTTGGGTGAAAGTCCACAAACTATTGCTATAATACTTGCCTATATTCAACCAGAAAAATCTGCAGAGATATTATCTAGTTTAGATGAAAAATTACAAAGGGAAGTTGCACTTAAACTTGGAACAATTTCTAAGATATCACCTATTGTAATAAAAGCTGTAGATAATGTGTTATCTAAAAAACTTAAATCTAAAAAGACTGGTAATGTTGATGAATCAAGAGGTGTTGATAATCTTTTAAATATACTTCCTAAAGTTGATGGAAAGACAGAAAGGAATATTATTAATTATTTAGAGCATGAAAATAATATATTAGCTAATGAGATTAAAGCGAATATGTTTACTTTTGAAGATATAGTAAATCTTGATAGGATAGCAATACAAAAAGTATTAAAGAATGTAAATATAAAAGATGTAGCAATAGCTTTAAAGGATTCAGATGAGAATATATTAAATGTTATACTACAAAATCAATCTACTAGAGCAGCGGAAGAACTTAAGGAAGAAATTGAATTACTTGGAAAGGTAAAAGTTTCTCAGGTAGATGAAGCTAAGAGAAAGATTGTAAATGTAGTTAGGCAGCTTGAAAAAGATGGTGTTATAAGTAGTAAAGAAGCGGAGGAAGAAATCCTTGTCTAGATTCACTGGTATATTAAGAAATAAAAACGTTGAAGTAAAAGGTAAGGTAATGTTAAAGGAATCCAAAGAAAGTGGCTTTTTAAGTATTGAAGAAAAACAGCTTTTGGAAAAAGAAAATATAGAGAATAAAATTATAGAAGCTAAAAGAGAATATGAAAAGATAGTTATTGAAACAAATCAGAAAAAAGAAAGCATTATTAAAGAAGCAAATGAAAAAGCTAAAGATATTGAAAAAAAAGCTTATGAAGATGGATATAATCAAGGATTAAAAAATGGTTATGAAGATGGTTATAAGGAAGCTTATGAAGAGAATATAGAAAAAGCTATTTCTGAAAGTGAAAAGATTAAAGAGGATGGATATAATACATTACTTAAAATAAATGAAAAAATGGCTAAATATATCGAAGAAAATAAAAATGAAATATTAAATATTTCAATTAGAATTGCAGAACAAGTTCTTAAAGAAAAATTTGAAGAAAGTGATTCTATGAATAATATGATTATAAAAATAATTGAAGAATATGGACTTAAAAAAGACTTGATAATAAAAGTTAATCCTAACCATTCAAAACAAATGGAAATAAGTATAGATAAAATAATTAATGAATCAAAGTTAAAGCAAAAAATATTTGTTATTCCAGATAGTAGTATAGAAAAAGGAAATGCAGAGATAGATATAGGTAATGGAAAGCTAACTGTAGGTTTAGATGTAGTATTAGATAAAGTTAGAAGTGAACTACTATAGGAGGATATATGATATCTTTAGATTTTAATAATACACTAAGAAAAATTTCAAATATAACTCCATTTATATCAGAAGGAAAAGTAGAAAAAGTAATAGGACTTACTATTGAAGTAGTAGGATTAAAGGCATCAGTTGGTGAGCTCTGTACCGTTTATAACGTAAGTAATATTCCAATAAGTTGTGAAGTTGTTGGATTTAAAGAGTTTCAAATAATACTTATGCCTTTAGGAAATTTAGTTGGAATTGGACCAGGCTGTAGAGTAATAGCAAGTGGAAAGCCTTGTAGTGTTAAATGTAGTGATAAACTTTTAGGAAAAGTAATTGATCCTTTAGGAAATCCAATAGATGAAAGTAGGATATTAGGGGGAGAGTTGTGTAGTTTATTTAAAGCACCACCCGATCCTATGAAAAGAAAGCGAATTAAAAATGTTATGCCTACAGGAATAAAAGCTATTGATGGATTTATTACTTGTGGTGAAGGTCAAAGAATCGGTATATTTGCAGGAAGTGGTGTTGGAAAAAGTACAACTCTTGGAATGATAGCAAGGTCTGCTGAAGCAGAAGTTAATGTTATTGCATTAATAGGTGAAAGAGGTAGAGAGGTGCTAGATTTTATAGAAAGAGATTTAGGAGAAGAAGGAATGAAAAAATCAGTTGTAGTTTGTGCAACATCAGATAAGCCTCCTTTGGTTAGATTAAAGGGAGCATTAACAGCAACATCTATTGCAGAATATTTTAGGGATCAAGGTAAAAAAGTAATACTTATGATGGACTCTGTTACAAGATTTGCAATGGCGCAAAGAGAAATTGGATTAGCTATAGGAGAACCACCAGCACAAAAGGGATATACTCCATCTGTTTTTGCTGAGTTACCAAAGTTAATGGAAAGAAGCGGATTATCAGATAAAGGTTCAATAACAGCATTTTATACTGTATTAGTTGATGGTGATGATTTTAATGAACCTATTGCAGATGCTGTAAGAGGAATATTAGATGGACATATAGTTTTATCAAGGGACTTAGCTCATAAAAATCATTACCCAGCAATAGATGTATCAAATAGTGTAAGTCGTCTTATGAATGATATATGTGATGAAGAACATAAAAGGATAGCATCTTATGCTAGAGATTTAATAGCTACATATAAAGAAGCAGAAGATTTAATTAATATAGGAGCATATGAACATGGGTCAAATCCTAAAATTGATAAATCTATAGAATTTATAGATGATATTAATTCATATTTAAGGCAGGGGATAAATGAGAGTAATACTTTTGATGAGAATATAAATAATTTAAAAAATATATTTAGATAAGAGGTAGCTAACGTTGAATAATTTTAGATTTAAACTTCAAAAAGTATTAGATATAAAGATTAAGAATGAAGATGAAAGTAAAATTAAATATTCAAAATTACAAAACGAAAAAAGAGTTATAGAAAGAAAATTGGAGAATCTTAAAGCTAATTATGAAAAATATTCAGAGGATATAAAATGTGAAGATACAATTTCAAGAAAAATAGTCTCTAATTATTTATATTCTCTATCAAGAACAATTGAAGAAACTAATGCAGAATTAAAAGATAAAAATAATTTATTAAATGAAGTTAAATTAGAGCTTTTAAATAAGCAAATAGAAAGAAAATCCTTAGAAAAAATTAAAGAAAGTAAGCATAAAGCTTTTATGAAGGAAGCGGAATATAAGGAACAAATAGCAAATGATGAATTTGGAATGTATTCATTTTTAAGAAATAGAGCTCAAATTGTTTAGGAGTTAGATTATGAAAATAGATATATTGGAAACAAAAGTTAATTATAAAAGTAATGATATTGCAAAAGATAATAAAAGCAAAAATGAATTTGTATCTGTTTTAGATGAAAAAGCTTTAGATAGTATAACCGATAAGGACATAAATAATAGTAATAAGAATAATCATAATGATGCGGAAATAAATGATAATTTAAATGAAATATTATTTTTATTATTAAATAAACTTAACATAATAAATAACAAAAAATTACAAAGTATTGATACTGAAAATGTTAAACAAAATTTTGATGAAGTTATAAATACAATAAAAAATAATTTAAAAAATAATTTAAATAATAATGTCAATGATATTAATGAGATTAATAAATTAAAGAAATTATTAGAGTTAATAGATATCAAAAATAATAAAAATTTTAGTGAAATTCTAAGTAAGAATGATATTACTAATATAAAAAATTTAAATGGCGATTTTAAGAATGAAATAGATAATAGCTTAAGTGATTTAAAAAATTATATTTTAAATATATTTAATGAAAAAACTGATAAATTATCAAGTGAGAATTTAGTTATTAATAGAAATATACTTAAGGTTTCTAAAGATGATATAGATATATTAAATAATATAGCTTTAGATAAAGATAAATTTAATAAGAATAGTATTTTAAATATTAATAATGAAAATACTACTAAATCAAGTTTTACTGATTTTTCAAATAAAAATACTAATATAATGGAAAGTGGTCAACTTGGGGATAATAAGATTTCTAATGTTTTAACTATAAAAAATAATAATTTAGATAATGGCAAAGAAAAAAATTTGGACTCAAAAAATAAAGTGGATAATATTTTAGAAAATAAAAATAGTACTTTAGATAGAAGTACAGGTATATCAAATTTAAATAATTTAGGTAATGTTAATTTAAATAATTCAATTAGCGATAATGGAAATATTGTTGTTAGAAGAGAATTTATTAAAAATGATATTGTACAAGCGATAAGTTATCTTAAAAATAGTGAGTCAGAAGAAATAAATGTAACTATGAATCCTAAAGAATTAGGAAGTATGAAAATAAGTATTATAAAAACAGAAGATAAAAGTAGTTATCTTATTAGTATAGCGAATAAAGATACTTTACTTATGATTAAAGATAACTTAAGTGAGATAAAGTCACATCTTATTAATATGAATTTTGATAATAGAGAAGTAAATATTGAAGTTAAATTAAGTAATTTTGGGAATACATTTAATGAAGATGGTAATGGACATTTTAATAGAAATAACAATAGGGAAGAAAAAAAAGAGAGAACTTTAATTAAAAAAAATGATAGTGAATTAGAAAATACTGTAGTAGAAGATACAAATATTAATTTATTGATATAGAAGGAGAAAAGATATGGAAATAACTAGTGTGAGAGATGTAGGTAATAATAAGACTGAAAATGGAACATCAATAGTTAAAAAAGGTAGAGAAGTTAATAAAGAAATATTTCTTAAAATGTTAGTTGCTCAAATGACTAATCAAGATCCATTAAATACCCAAGACCCATCACAATATATTACTCAGTTATCACAATTTTCTGCATTAGAACAGATAATAAGTTTAAATGATTCCGTAAAAGATTTAATAAATATGAATAATGGAATTTTAGTTAATAGTTCATTACAAACAGCATCATCATTGATTGGGAAAAATGTAGAATTACATTCTTCAGATGAAAATGGAGCTACTAAGAAATTTGTAGGAGATATAAAAAGTGTATCTATAGAAAATAATTCAGTATTTTTAGATGTGTCTTTAGATAATACTAAAGAAATAAAAAAATTTAAGTATTCTGAATTAGTAAAGGTAAATTAAAAAATAATGTATAGGATTATAAGGGGGATATACAAATGTTAAAATCAATGTATTCTGGAATAAGTGGTATGAAAGCTAATCAAACAAAGATGGATGTAGTAGGAAATAATGTTTCAAACTCAGGAACTGTTGCCTTTAAAAAATCTAGTGTTAGATTTAGTGATGCTTTAAATCAAAAAATAATATATTCAAGTTCTCCAGGGAAAAATGTTGGTGGAGTTAATCCAGGACAAGTTGGTATTGGAACTAAAGTATCAAGTATAGAAAAGTACATGACTCAAGGAGCTATTCAACCAACAGGAAGACCTACAGATTTAGCAATAGATGGAGATGGATTTTTTGTAATTCAAATGGATAAGAAAAAAGATACTATTGTTGAAGGATATACTAGAGATGGTTCTTTTTCTTTAGATGCTAATGGTAATTTAGTAACATCTAAAGGATATAAAGTATTAAATACAAATAATGAACCTATTACAATACCAAAAGAATATGGAGCACAACCTGATGGAGCTAAAAAGAAGGTTGTTTCTTTTAATATTTCAACAGAAGGTAAATTAACATATCTTTTAGAAGATGGAACTAAGGTTGAAAATCTTCAAACACTTAAAGTTGCAGTCTTTCAAAATGAAGCTGGATTAGAAGCGATAAATGGGAATGTTTATAGTGAAACTGCAAACTCAGGAAAACCTTTGTATAATGCAGGGGATGCACCAGCAAAGATTGGTCTTATAAATCAAGGAGCTATAGAAATGTCTAATATTGATTTATCAGAAGAATTTACAGATATGATAGTTGCAACAAGAGCTTTTCAAGCATCAGGTAAAGTAATAACAACAAGTGATGAGTTATTGCAGGAAATAATAAATCTTAAAAGATAAATAAGAGGTTAAGGAAATGAAAAAACAAGATATATTAACGCCTATTGGGATATTGCTAGGCGTAGGATTTACTATTTATGCTATATCCCAAGGAGCAGTTGGAATAAATGCATTTTATGATTTTATATCAATAATCATAACGGTAGGAGGTTCTTTTGCAGCATTATTAATAACATTTCCATTAGATGATATTAGATTATGTATTGGTATGACATCAAAATTGTTTACAAATCCTTCTATGTCAAAGATTAAAACTATTGAAATGTTTAAAGATTTATCAGTAAAAGCTAGAAAAGATGGATTACTTAGTTTAGAAAATGAAGTTGAAGGAATTAAAGATGATTTTTTAAAATGCGGTTTAGAATTAGTTATTGATGGAGTAGATGATAAGTTAATAGAAGAAGTAATGAATAATAAAATATTAGAAATTGAAAATAGATACAATAAAGGAGCTAAAATATTTAAAACATGGGGCTCATATGCACCTGCCTTTGGTATGGTTGGTACTCTTATTGGACTAATTCAAATGCTTGCAAAGCTTGATAATCCAGATGTTATAGCAAGTGGAATGGCAAAAGCACTTATAACAACTTTTTATGGAGCATTGTTAGCTAATTTAATTTTAAATCCTTTAGGTTTTAATTTGCAAAATAAAGGTGAGAAAGAAACAGAAAATAGAGAGATGATGTTAGTAGGGATTTTATGTATTAAAAACTCTGAAACAACAAGAGTTTTAGAAGAAAAGTTAATGAGTTTTTTAACAGAAAAAGAAAAGAAAAAATATAAAAATGAAAAAAATAGAAATAAGAAGGTAGAGATAAATGCCGCGTAAAAAAAGAAAGCCAGATGATATTAACACAAATGGGTGGATGGATACATATGCAGATACAATAACATTACTATTAACATTTTTTATATTACTATATTCTTTTTCTACAACAGACAATAAGAAACTTAGACTTATTGCATCTGCATTTCAAAATGAAATGCTAGGAAAACCATCTAATAAGATACCTGAAGTAAAACCTGGAGTTGGAATTAAAACAGATTATGATAACCTTGTGGACAAGGTAACAGAAGTAATAAAGAAGAATAATTTAGCTGATATTATTAAAGTTAGAAAAGAAGATGCAGGAGTAGTTCTTCAGCTTAGTGATAGTATTTTATTTGATACTGGACAAGCAGAACTTAAAAATAATAGTACAAAAATATTAGATGTAATAAGTACAATTATTCCTGAAATAAATAATGAAATTAGCGTTCAAGGACATACAGATAATGTTCCTATACATAATAGTAAATATAAATCAAACTGGGAGTTATCTACAGCTAGAGCTGTAACTGTACTTCAATACTTTATTGAAGTAAAAAAGATTGATCCTAAGAGATTTTCAGCAAATGGATATGGAGAGTATAGACCTTTAGTATCAAATAATAATGAAGAGAATAGAGCAATCAATAGAAGAGTTGATATATTAATTATGCAACATAGGGATATTAAGAAGGTAAATTCTAAGGATGTGGAGAAATAGAGAAAATCCAAAGGAAGGAATTTAAATAAAATATGGACAAAACGATTATACAGTATTTAATCAATATTATTGTGCTTATACCAATTGGAGTGCTACTAATGGTTATTTCCATAAGGCTTGGTAAAAAAAGTATAAACAAGGTGAATTCCGGTATATATGTTCAAGTTATTGAAAGATTTAATTTAAATAAAGATTTAAGTCTTTATTTTATAAAGACTGGATCCACTGGATGTGTGATAATAGCTTCAACGCACTATATAGAGAAAATAAAAGAGTTAGATGAAGAAAAAATGAATGAAATAATGATTATGAAAAAACAAAAACAAAGTTCTATAGATTTATTCAAAATATCTGATATAGATTTTAAAGATATTTTAAATAAAAAGCTTATGGGGAAAAAATATGACGGATACAATAAGTAGAATTTTTATTAACAATTCAAATATGGCACCAATTATGAAGGTGTTTTTCTTAATGACAGCTCTTATGTTTTTAACAACAATAATTTTTATGATGACAAGTTTTGTAAGGGTAATAATAACATTTTCATTTATTAAATCCGCATTAGGAGCTCAGCAAATAATTCCAAATCAAATACTTATTGGACTTGCATTGTGTATAACTATGTTTATAATGACTCCAGTAGTTAATGATGTTGTGGATAAAGCAATACAGCCCTACATAAAAAAAGAAATTAAATTGGAAAAAGCAGTTGAAGAGGCAAAAAAACCAATTGCAGAATTTTTATTAAAACAGACAAGAGATAAGGATTTAGAGTTATTTATTAATAATTCGCCAAAAAAGATAACTGTAAAAGAAAAAAAAGATTTACCTTTAACAATAATAGTACCATCATTTGCTATAAGTGAATTAAAGACCGCATTTCAAATAGGATTTATTATTTATATTCCATTTTTGGTTATAGATTTAATAGTTTCTAGTGTTCTTATGTCTATGGGAATGTTTATGCTTCCACCAGCAATGGTATCACTTCCATTTAAATTATTATTATTTGTAATGGTTGATGGATGGGGTTTACTGGTGAAATCTTTAATACAAAGTTTTACAGGATAGGAGAAATGCTATGAGTGAAATGGCAATAATGACAATAGTAAAAAAAGCTTTAATAACAGGTGTTATGGTGGCAGGACCTATTTTAGTTATATCGCTAATTGTAGGATTAATAATAAGCATATTTCAAGCAACAACACAAATTCAAGAGCAAACTTTAACATTTGTACCTAAACTTGTTGCTATTATATTAGTTTTAATTATAGGTGGACCATGGATGTTTAATAAACTAATAATCTTAACTAATGAGCTATTTAATATGATAGCAATTATAAATAAGTGATATGTTTATTTATATATTTTTTAGGATAGCTGCTTTTTTTGTAGTAGTTAATGTTATATTTCCAAATGGAACACCACAAATTTTTAAAATAAGTTTTTCAATATTTTTATCAATTATAATCGGAATGAATATTGATAGCAGTATTTCAGTAGAAAATTTATTTCAATTAATAAGAATTGGTTTATTAGAGACAATTAATGGACTGGTATTAGGATACATAGTTAACATATGTTTTTATAGTATAAGATTAGCAGGTAAATTAATAGATAATCAATTAGGATTATCTATGGCAAGCATATATGATCCTAATGTCCACAGTCAATCTACAATTATGGAAAATTTAATGTATTTTCTTGGAATAGTAGTGTTTTTTGGATTAAATATACATTATATTTTGATAAGCTCTATAGAAAAGAGTTTTAAAATTATACCAGTTGGACAATTTATATTAAAAAATAACTTAGGTTATATTTTAAAAGTATTTTTAAGTTATTTTATTTTAGGAATTAAAATGGCAATACCAATAATAATTGTTCTTATAATAACGGATTTAATAACTGGAATAATATCAAGAAGTATTTCTGGATTAAATGTAATGATAATAGGAATGCCTTTAAAGATGCTAGTTGGGTTAGTATTCTTTTTAAGTATGCTACCATTTATAATAAATGGAATGAATGAAATGTTTAAAGGATTAATGGATGTTTTAGATGGAACATTTATATTTAATATAACTAGTATAAATTTATTTTAGAAAAGGTCTAAAGTCAAAAACTTGGAGGTGAGTAGTATATCTGAAAAAACTGAAAAAGCCACCCCTAAGAAAAAGAAGGATGAGCGGAAAAAGGGTAATGTTGCAAAAAGTAAAGAAGTTATCAATGCATTAACATTAATAGGTGCTGTATTATCTATATTTTGTATGTTTAATTATACAATAAAGCAATTAAAGATATTAATAGTATCATTTTTAAAATTTGATTTTAGTATAGATCTGAATAAGAATATAGCCAATACATTACTTAATAATGGAATAATTGTTTTTTTGAAAATATTTTTACCTATTGGACTTATTGTGTTATGTATTGGGGTTATAGCAAATGTAATGCAAACAGGGTTAATGTTCTCAAAGGAATCAATAAAACCTAAGTTTTCAAAAATTAATCCAATTAATGGATTTAAAAATATGTTTTCTCAAAGAGCTTTTATTAGTTCAGTAAAAAATACTCTTTTATTAATTATATTAAGTTACATAGGGTATTCTTTTGTTAAAAATAATTATGGTGAGATTTTAAGGACAGAGAATATTTATTTTCCAAACCTTATATATGTAATAGTTAAATTAATAAAAAAGTTATTTAAGATATCTATATTAATAGCAGTTGTAATTGGTGTTTTGGATTTTGCATATCAATTTTATTCTCATAATAAAAAAATGAAAATGAGCAAACAAGAAATAAAAGAAGAATTTAAACAATCAGAAGGAGACCCACAAGTAAAGGGTCAAATAAAACAAAAACAAAGAGAAATGGCAAATGCAAGGATGATACAAAGTACAAAGGATGCAACAGTTGTAGTAACAAATCCAACTCATTTGTCAATTGCACTTAGATATAATAGAGAGATTGATTCTGCACCTATAGTACTTGCAAAGGGTGCTGATGTTCTTGCTATGAATATAAGAAAAATAGCTAAAGAAAATGATATACCAATAATAGAAAATAAACCTCTTGCTAGATTTATATATAAAGAAGTAGAGGTTAATAAAGAAGTACCAGAGGAAATGTACTCAGCAGTTGCTGAAGTTTTAGTAGCTGTATACAAAATAAAGAATAGATATAAGAAGAAATAGGTAGAGGAACTAAAAATATGGCAAATATGAGTAAAAAAAATAGATTTGAAATAGCTATTGGATTTGGAGTTATTGGAATAATTTTAATGATTATAATACCATTACCTCCATTTATATTGGACATACTGTTAGTATTAAATATTAGTTTATCAGTGCTTATTTTATTAATGACACTTTTTTCAACTAATATTCTTCAATTATCAATATTCCCAACTATATTGTTAATAACAACTCTTTTTAGATTAGGATTAAATATTTCCTCAACAAGACTTATTTTAGGAGAAGGTTATGCAGGAAATGTAATTGAATCTTTTGGTAGTTTTGTTGTTAGAGGAAATTATGTTGTTGGAATAATTATTTTCTTAATTATTATAATAATTCAATTTGTAGTTATAACGAATGGTTCAAGTAGAGTTTCAGAAGTATCAGCAAGATTTACATTAGATGCTATGCCGGGAAAACAAATGAGTATTGATGCAGATTTAAATGCAGGTATGATTAATGAAGTTACTGCAAAAAAGAGAAGAAGAGAATTACAACAAGAGGCAGATTTTTACGGTTCTATGGATGGTGCATCTAAGTTTGTTAAAGGTGATGCAATAGCAGGAATAATTATTACAATAATTAATATTATTGGAGGAATAATTATTGGTGTTGTAATGCTTAATATGGATTTTCTTCAATCAACTCAAACTTATGTAAGATTAACAATAGGAGATGGACTTGTTAGCCAAATACCAGCATTGTTAATATCTACATCAGCAGGGATACTTGTTACTAGAGCAGACAATGATGAAAGTTTTGCAAGTTTAGCTGGACAGCAACTTACATCTATACCAAAGGCAATGATGATGACTGGAGTAGTGTTATTTATTTTAGGACTTATGCCAGGGCTACCAACATTAACATTTTTCACTTTAGGAATTGGACTTGTTTTAATTGGATTTACTTTAAGAAATAATAAAAATAAAGCTAAAGAAGAAGAAAATAAATTAGAAGTAGAAAATGAAGAGACAGTAGCAGCAAATGAAGTTGAGGATGTTACTGAACTTCTTAATGTGGAAGTTTTAGAAGTTGAAATAGGTTATGGACTTATTCCTCTTGCTGATGAAAGTAATGGGGGAGATTTACTGCAAAGAATATCTTCAATAAGAAGACAATGTGCAATTGATATGGGGATAATATTACAACCTATTAGAATTAGAGATAACCTTCAGTTAGAACCAAATGAGTATTGTATAAAAATAAGAGGGAATAAAGTAGCTACATATGCATTAATGCCGACAATGATTTTATGTATGGATCCTATGGGATTAGGCTTAGATATAGAAGGAATAAAAGCTATAGAGCCAAGTTTTGGATTAGAAGCTAAATGGATAAGTAGTGATAAAGTTGAAGAAGCAGAGTTAAGAGGATATACAATAGTAGATCCATCAACTATATTAGTTACACATTTATTAGAAATTATAAAAGATAAAGCTTATGAACTTATAGGAAGAGAAGAAGTAAAAGCTATAATAGATGCAACTAAAGAAAAATATAGTGTAGTTGTAGAGGAACTAATACCAGATTTAATGACATTAGGTGAAGTACAAAAAGTATTTCAAAATTTACTTAGAGAAAAGGTATCAATTAAAGATAGAGTAACAATTTTAGAAACTCTAGCAGATAATGCAGTAAATACTAAAGATATCGAACTTTTAACAGAGTATGTAAGAATGGCATTAAACAAAAGCATTTGTAATAGGCTTGTAGATGAAAATAATTATATAACAGTAGCTACATTATCTAGTGATGTGGAAAGTTTAATACTAAATAATCTTCAAAAATCTATGAATGGAACTTATCCAGCAGTAGATCCTGATAGTACAAATAAAATATTTACAAGCATTAAAGAAATCTCAGAAAGTATTGATTTTTATAATAATATACCAGTAATCTTAGTATCTCCTAAAATAAGAGCTCCATTTAGAAAATTAGTTGAAATGGTATTTCCTAATGTATCTATATTGTCACTTAATGAAATTCCAAATGATGTTCAAATAAGGGCAAGTGCAGTAGTAAATATTTAACTAGGGGGTAGCTCAATAAGATGGATAAGGAAAAATATATATTAGATAATATTAATCTTGTTAGATATATAGCCTCTAAATATAAAAATAATAGTATTGGAATAGAGTATGAAGATTTGGTAAGCTGCGGTACTGTTGGGCTTTTAGAAGCGTTTAATACTTTTGATGATACTAAAGGGTGCAAATTTTCAAGTTATGCGAGTTTAAAAATAAGAGCTTCTATAATAGACGAAATAAGAAGGCAATCACCTATATCAAGAAATGATATTATCAAAATAAATAATTACAATGATGCAATTTTTACTTTACAAAATAAATTACTTAGAGAACCAACAGATATTGAAGTTTCTAGTTACTTAAATATAAATGTAGATGAAGTAAAGAAACTTGAAAATAAAATTTATAAAATGAGTATAACTTCTTTGGATAGTATTATTTTTCAAGAAAATACTGATATTAGTCTAATTGATACAATAAAAGATGATGAGAAGAAAACGCCATTAAATGTTATTGAAAAAGAAGAAAAGATAGAGATTTTAACAAAGGCTATAGATAGTTTAAAGGAAAGATATAAATTAATTTTATCATTATATTATTATGAAGAACTTACTTTAAAAGAAATAGGAAAGATATTAGAAATATCTGAATCTAGAGTATCTCAATTACATAGTAAGGCAATTATTAACTTAAGAAATGCAATAAAGAAAATGAATTATAACATAGATTAGGAGGACTAATATGTTAAGAGGAATGTATTCATCAATATCTGCCATGCTTAATTTACAAGCTAGTCAAGAAGTAATAGGTAATAATATAGCAAATATAAATACTACAGGATATAAAAGTGAAAAAGTTATATCAAAAACTTTTGATGATATGATGTTAAGCAATAAAGATAGATATATAAATGGAAAAGGTGTAAAGCAAAATTTAGGAACATTAAATCCTGGAGTTAGAATTGATGAAATAAGTACTGATTACTCTCAAGGATTAATTGTTGAAACAAATAATGATACAGATTTTTCAATAGAGGGAAAGGGTTTTTTTACTATACGAGATGAAAACGGTAATACAAAATATTCTAGAGATGGTTGTTTTAGAATAGATAGTAAGGGTTATTTAGTTAATAGTTCAGGATATCAAATTATTGGAATAAATCAAAACAATAATAATATAGAGCCAATAAGAGTTGGAAAATCTAAAATTACTATGGATAAAAATAATAATATTTTATTAGATTCAAAAGTGAAATATAAGTTTAATATAGTAGATTTTAAAGATTATAAAACTTTGAAAAAAGTTGGACAAAACTTAGTAGATGGGGAGAGTCCTAATACAATTACTAACTATAAAATAAAAAACGGTTGTAAAGAAAGATCAAATGTTGATATTATTGAAGCTTCATCAGCATTAATGTGTAATTTAAGAGCATTTGAAGCAAATCAAAGGGTAGTTCAAATAATGGATTCTACTTTAAGTAAAATGGCTAATGAAATAGGAACTGTTAGGTAGGTGAATTTGTATGTTTGACATAATTAATATTGCTAAAAGTGGTATGGGGTCTAATCAAGATAAAATAGATGTTATATCAAATAACATTGTAAATATTAATACTGTAGGATATAAAAAATTAGATACTCAATTTGAGGATTTGGTTAGAAAAAGTATGAAAAGAGATTCTTTTCCTATAAATGATAAAAGTACAACGATAGGAACAGGATCTAAAGAGACTGAAGAATTTAGAGTCTTTAAGCAAGGTACATTAATTAAAACTGAAAAAAATAGTAATTTAGCTATAGATGGAGAAGGTTTATTTAGAGTAATTAAGAGTGATAATACATATGCGTATACTAGAAATGGTGAGTTTAATGTAGATTCTAGTGGTAAATTAGTAGATAGTAATGGAAATATATTATATATGCAGTTTATAGGAAATAATAATTACTCTAATATAGGACTTAAAAATAATAATTTTACTGTTAATAAATTAGGAGAAGTATTTGTTAAAGGCAATAAAGTTGCAAATATTAATACATATAAATCTGATGGAGATATGGATTTTTTATCAATTGGTGATAATTTATTCTCTCCTAAAAATGGAACTAATATAAAGGTAGAAAAAAATCGTAATATTATGCAAGGATATACTGAAATGTCAAATGTTAATATGGCAGAAGAGATTACTAAGTTAATGGCAACTCAAAGAGCATTTCAATTAAATAGTAAAAGTTTTAAAATCGCAGATGATATGTGGTCTATGATAAACAATTTACAATCAAGATAAGAAAGAGGATAAGATATGAATGATGTACAATTATATGACTTTAAGAAAAGTGAAAAGTTTTCTATAGAAAATATAAGACATCTAGTAATGATGAGTGAGGAATTTTGTAAAACTTCAAATATACAAATAAGTTATGAAACAAAAAAAGAAGGCTTTAAATTAGAGTTAGAAACAAGTAATCAAGTTAGTTATGATGATTTTTTAGAAAGAACGAATAAAGATGATATTATAATTAAATACAATATTGATTCTAATGTTCAGAATTTAACTTTATTTATAGATAAAAGTGTTGTACTTAGTTTAGTAGATTTACTTTTAGGCGGTAGTGGAAATGTTGGAGATATTAGCAGAGAAGCTACTGGTATAGATTTAGAACTTATAAGGTATTTATTACAAAGCTTATTACAAAGAATATATTTACCATACCAATATGATAATATTGAAATAACAAATATATATACAACTCCAGCTCAGTACCAAAGACTTACAGGTAAAGATGTTGTATTTGAATCAATAATAGGAGTTAAAATTAATAATGATATTATTGGAAAAATGAGATTTTGTATACCTTATAAAAGTATGGAACCTGTAATAAATACTTTAGTAAATATAAATATTAGTTCTGAAGAAGAAGAAAAGTTGAAAGATATTTTTTCTAATGAAATTTTTGAATATGTAAAAAATGTTAATATGGACATACAAGCTAAACTTGGAGCTATAAATATAAGTATCAATGACTTGTTAAATCTTCAAGAAGGAGATGTAGTTATTTTAAATCAAAAAATAAATGATGATATTATAGTTAAAGTTGGTGGAGCAGATACATATAAAGCAAAGCCAGGAGTATTAGGTATTAAAAAAGGTATTCAAATAACCGATATTATTAGTAGGGAGAGGTAAGAAATGATAGATAATATAGCTAGAATATTAGACATACCAATAGAAATAACGGCAGTATTAGGAAGAACTAAAATGTCATTAAGTCAAGTTTTGGCACTTGGAAAAGGATCTATAATTGAATTAGATACTTTAGAAGATGCAGAGGTAGAAATACTTGCAAATGGAAAGAAGATAGCATATGGACAAGTGGTAGTTTCTAAGCAAAACTTTGGAATAAAAATAACTAAAGTTTTAGATTCAGAAGATTTAGTTAAAACATTAAAATAACTCAACATAGGAAGAGGTATTTTAATGTTTTAATATACATACTTAAAACAGTATATTTGGTAAAGAATTATAATATTGTTAAATGATTAAGAAAAAAGTTGTAAGAATTAAAAATTTTATTTTAAATAGCACATATTGACCTATGAGTTAATTGAATAAAAAAAGGAGATATGTCTATAATGTAGATGTATCTCTTTTTTTAGATGCGTAATACCAATATATTGGAGGTTGTTATGAGGACAAGCTTAAATTTTGAAAATCAATTAACTATGATAGCTCAAATGACAAATGATGCTAGATTTCAAGTTTTAGAGTATGATGAGCTAAATGGTGCAGTTGATATAGATACGGCTTTTGATTTAAATATTATGAAAAAAAGTGGAATTAAATTAAAGCAAATAAGGATAATATTAAATGAAAGTCGCGTTAAGGTAGAAAATGGAGCTTTAAGTTATATGAAAGGTGACATAGATATAGTAAATAAAACTGGTGGATTAATTGGTATATCAAAAAAATTTATATCAAGTAAGTTAACAGGAGAAGAAATGTTTAAGCCTATATATGAAGGTAGTGGAGAAATTTTTTTAGAGCCATCTTTTAAACATTACGCACTTATAGAACTTAAAGATGAACAAATAATAATAGATGATGGAATGTTTTTAGCAAGCGAAGAAGATGTATATATAGAGGCAACTGGACAGAAAACATTTTCAGCTATGCTTTTTGGAGAAGAGAGTCTATTTCAAACAAAGGTCTATGGAAGTGGAATAGTTGCATTAGAGCTTCCGGTACCTGAAAATGAAGTTTTTGCTTGTAGATTAAATAATGATACTTTAAAGGTTGATGGAAGTTTTGCCATATTAAGAAGTGGAAATATTCAATTTTCAGTAGAAAAGTCAGCAACATCAATAATTGGTAGTGCAACAAGTGGAGAAGGATTTTTAAATGTTTATAAAGGAACTGGAGAAGTATGGTTAGTTCCGACAAAAATAGTATATGATAAGATGAAAGAAATGAATATTAAAGATAATTTTAGAGAAGAAGAATTTGATGATAAATAATGTAAATTCTTTTGTATGATAAAGTTGTGAATTATTAAAGTAAAGATGATATAATTAGGGTATATTTAGAAGTACGGAGGAGAAATATGGGTACAATAAATTCAAAGATAAAAGGTGAAGATATAGAATTACTTTTTGAAGCTATATTAAAATTAGAAAATAAGGATGAATGTTATAGATTTTTTGAAGACATAGCAACAATTACTGAACTTAAGAGCCTATCACAAAGAATATTAGTAGCAAAACTTTTAAAAGAAAAGAAAACTTATACAGAAATTGCAGAAGAAACAGGAGCTAGTACTGCTACTATAAGTAGAGTAAATAGATGCTTAAATTATGGAAGTGATGGATACAGTATAATTTTAGATAGAATTAACTCTGAAAAAGTTGTCAATAAATAGTGAAACAAATATAATATAATAGTAGAAAAGTTACAAAAAAAGTTAACTTAAAAGAACAGAAAGAGGTAAATTTTTATGAGTAGAATGTTTGGAACTGATGGAGTAAGAGGAGTAGCAAATACTGAACTTACTGCTGAACTTGCATATAATTTAGGAAGAGCAGGAGCTTATGTATTAACAGAAGGAGCTCACAAACCAAAAATATTAGTTGCAAAAGATACAAGAATATCAGGAGATATGTTAGAAGCTGCATTAGTTGCTGGAATATTATCAGTTGGAGCTGAAGCTGTAGTTCTTGGCGTTATACCAACACCAGCAGTAGCACACTTAACTAGAGAGTATGGAGCAGATGCTGGAGTTATGATATCAGCATCACATAATCCTGTAGAATACAATGGTATAAAATTCTTTAATAATAAAGGTTACAAACTTTCTGATGAACTTGAAGATGAAATTCAAAGAGTAATAGAATCAGGTTTTGAAGGAGTACCAAGTCCAGTAGGAACTTCACTTGGAAGAGAAAGAGTAGAAGTTTCAGCTTTAGAAGATTATATTGAGTTTGCAAAAGGTACAACAGCAGTAAATCTTTCAGGAATGAAGATAGCTTTAGACTGTGCAAATGGTGCTGCATATAAGGCTGCGGTTCAAGCTTTTAGAGATTTAGGAGCTGAAGTTTATGTTATAAATGATAATCCAGATGGAACAAATATAAACGAAAATTGTGGATCAACTCATCCAGAAGAACTTATGGAATATGTAGTTAAAAAGGGTTGTAATGCTGGATTTGCATTTGATGGAGATGCTGATAGATGTTTAGCAGTTGATGAAAAAGGAAATTTAATAAATGGAGACTTTATCTTAACTTTATGTGCTAAACATTTAAAAGAAATAGGAAGACTTAAGGATGAAACTTTAGTTGTTACTGTTATGAGTAACTTAGGTTTAGATATTGCATGTAAAAGTTTAGGAATAAAAACTGTAAAAACTAAGGTTGGAGATAGATACGTACTAGAAGAAATGTTAGATAAAGGATATGTAATTGGTGGAGAACAATCAGGCCATATTATATTCTTAGAGTGCAATACAACTGGAGATGGATTAGTTACTGCACTTCAAGTTGCATCAATATTAAAGAGAGAAAATAAAACTTTAAGTGAGTTATGTTCAATAATGAAAGAACTTCCACAAGTTTTAGTAAATGCAACAGTACCTAATGATAAAAAAGATATTTATTTAAAAGATGCTGAAATCATAGCTGAAATTGAAAGAATGGAAAAATTAATGGATGGAAAAGGAAGAGTATTAATAAGACCTTCAGGAACAGAACCATTAGTTAGAGTTATGCTAGAAGGAGAAGACCAAGAAGAAATAGATAAGCTAGCTCATAATTTAGCTGATATGATATTAGCTAAGTGTTAGTAAATTTTAAATAAAAAAGAGAAGTTATATTCTATAACTTCTCTTTTTTATTTTATATAGTATTAACTAGATTATTATTAAAATTTGGATTTAAAGTTCTTAACAATCTATCAGTTGGAATAAGTTTTAAAATAATCATACATATTATCATTTCAGCTCCAACTAAAGGAAGATTTACTATTGCTGAATAAACTAAAGCACCCATTTCTGCTGGAGCGAATGAACCAAAGAACACAACTCCAGATATAAAGTGACATAAAAATTTAGTGAAAAATGCTACAAATACACCGAGCATCCTATGATTTTTTCTAAAATAATTTATTCCTGCAAGCCCCATAGCTAGTGACGGTAATGGATAATCAAAAAGCATTTGAACTGGATGTATTATATATGGATCAGTAAGTAAATTAATTAACCCATATAAAAAGCCAGTTAAAAAACCAATTTCTTTACCATAAGCAAAGGCTATTATAAGTATTGGAACCATACAACCTAAAGTTATACTTCCACCTTGAGGAAATCTATATATTCTAAAAACATTAAGAATAGTAGAAAGTGCTAATGCGATAGCTATATTAGTCATTATTCTTGCATTTAATTTTATTTTTCTGAATTTAAATAAAGCAAAAAATAGTACTAAACAAGCAATTATAGTAAGTATAGACATAGGGCTTTCTAAAATCGTCCTAAATTTTTCTGGGATATTTGTATAAAGATTTGTAAATCTTTCTCCCCAATCGCTTAAAAATTCCATAAAAAAAACCTCCTATTTGTGCTAGAAGGATGTAAAAGAACTGAGTCTTTTGCTTTCCTACGCTGGTATTACCCAGATCAGGTTAAAGGGTTAATGCTAACTTATGCATCTCTCAGCCATAAAGGCACCCCTAGCACATAAAATAATATTTAATTGACAAGCTTATTGTAATATTACAAATTTATAATGTCAATAATTTTAAACATTAAATGAAATTTAAGTTAATAAGTGGTAGAATTTAATATAATAAAATTGTAAGCATAGGAGGATATTATGGTATTAATATTGGTGGTTATATTAACTATAATAATATTTTTATATGTTCAAAATAATTGGATATATGTTAACAGTATTAATATAGAAGTAGAAGAATTTAATTTAAATAATATATATAAGATTGTTCATTTAAGTGATTTACATAATAAACTTTTTGGCAAAAAACAAAAGAGATTAATTAATAAAATAAAAAAGCTAGAACCTAATATTATAGTTTTTACTGGAGATATTGTTGATAGTTATACTTTAAATAAAGAGCCTGCTATTATATTAATGGAAGAATTAATAAAAATAGCAAAAGTATATTATGTAACAGGAAATCATGAAATAAGAACTAATACTTATGATGAATTAAAAGAAAAATTTAGAAATATAGGTGTAGTTGTTTTAGATGATGAAATCCAAAGTTTAAATATAGGAAATAATAAAGTAGATTTAATAGGAATTAAAGATTATATAAATAGTTACAGTACAGAGTTAAAATTAAATAAAATTATTAAAAATACAAATAATTATAAAATTCTTTTAGTACATAGACCAGAGAGAATTAATATTTATAGTAATCATAATATAAACTTAGTTTTTTCAGGCCATGCACACGGTGGGCAAGTAAGAATACCATTTATAGGAGGAGTAATAGCTCCAAGTCAAGGGCTTTTTCCAAAGTATACTGAAGGTATGAATGAAGTTAATAATACAAAGTTAGTAATAAGTAGAGGTCTTGGAAATAGTGCATTCCCATTTAGAATATTGAATAGGCCAGAGATAGTTAGTGTAACTATAAAAAATAAATAAAAATATAAAATTGAAAAGGAGATTAAGGTGAAAGTATATGATTTAACACATTATTTAGATGAGAATATGACTTCTTATTCAGAAGAAGAAGGATATTTTAAAGAAGGATTAAGCACAATAGATAAAGATGGATATAATGTTTTAAAAATATCTTTATCATCACATACTGGAACTCATATAGATTTTCCAAGACATATATTTAATAATGGCAAAACATTAGATTGTTTTAATGTAGAAGAATTTATAGGCAGGGCATATATAATAAACTGCAAAGAGAGAAATATAATAGATTTAAAGTTCCTTTTAAATTATAAAAAAGAGATAGAAGATTGTGATTATTTAATATTAAATACGGGATACGAAAAATATTGGAACAATAAAAAATATTTTTTTAATTATCCTAGATTATCTTATGAAGCATCAAAATTTCTTAGCAATATAAAAAAGTTAAAAGGCATAGGTATAGATTGTATATCTATTGATGGTGAAAATGATGAGAATTTAATAAATCATAAAAATCTTTTAAAGAATGATAAGCTTATAATAGAAAATCTCTGTGGATTAGATAATATAAATAGTAAATTTCAAATAATAATAGCACCATTAAAAATAAAAGGTGGAGATGGCTCTCCTTGCAGAGTTTATGGAATAGTTAAGTAATTGATTAAAACATACAGTTAAAAAAGAATTTAATTAAAAAAACAAACTTAAAAAGCTAGTTAGAAATCTAACTAGCTTTTATTTTGGTTGCGGGAGCAGGACTTGAACCTACGACCTTCGGGTTATGAGCCCGACGAGCTACCAACTGCTCCATCCCGCGATATTAATTTAAATCATTCAGTAGGTTAACTATACTCTTAAATAAAACCTTTGTCAACTGAATTATTAAAATAACTTTATTTATTTTAATAAAGTTTATAAAACTTTTGATTCTTTATGACCACAAGTTGGACATTTAAAATTAATTTTTTCAAATTTAGAATTATCATAAGCATATAAGTTTTCTTCCATAGTATCTCCACAAATAGGACAAATTAAACATTTTAAATTGTTTTTTGAAATTTTACGTTTGTTATTCATATTATCACTTCCTAAAAATAAGATAGCATATTATTAAGATAAATAAAATAATACTTTTAAAAAATAAAAAAAACTGATATTATATCAATAAAGTTTAATTCATAGTAAGTTTATAGGAATACTAAGGATAAAGTTTTAGGATTAACTTAATTTTAAAGGTAAATACTAATAAAAAGGAGGTATTACTTTGGAGATTTATTTAGATAATTCTGCAACTACAAAGCCTTATAAAGAAGTAATTGAAGAGATGGCAAATGCAATGGAAAAATATTATGGAAATCCATCATCATTACATAAGATAGGAATTAATGCAGAGAAAAAGATAAATGAATGCAGAGAATATATAGCTAGTACTATAAATGCATCTAAGGATGAAATTTATTTTACATCAGGTGCAAGTGAGGGAAATAATTTAGTTATAAAAGGTATACCAAAGAAGGGAAATCATATTATAACAACTAAATTTGAACATCATTCAGTTCTTAAAGTATATGAGGAGTTAGAAAAGCAAGGTATTAATGTTACATATTTAGATGTTGATAAAGAAGGAATGATTTCTTTAAAACAACTAGAAGATTCTATAAATAAAGATACTGTACTTATATCCATAATGTTTGTAAATAATGAAATTGGTTCTATTCAGAATATATGTAAAATAGGAAAACTTATAAAGGAAAAAAGTAGTAGAGCAAAATTTCATGTTGATGCAGTTCAAGCATATGGAAAGTTTTTTATAGATGTAAAGAAAATGAATATAGATATTTTAACAACAACAGGGCATAAATTTCATGGACCTAAAGGAACAGGATTTTTATATTTAAAAAAGGGAATAAGACCAAACTCATTAATACATGGTGGAAGTCAAGAAAATGGGTTGAGAGCAGGGACTCATAATGTTCCAGGAATAATAGCACTCAAAAAAGCTTGTGAAATAGCTTGTGAAAGTAGAACTGAAAATTATATTAAAGTTTTAGAATTAAAAACATATATGATAGATAGATTAAAAGAAATAAATGATATTTATATAAATAGTCCTAATGATGATAAACATTCACCATACATATTAAATGTTACATTTAAAGGTGTAAGAGCTGAGGTATTACTTCATATGTTAGAAGAAGATAATATATATGTTTCAACTGGATCTGCTTGCACTTCAAAAACTAATATAGCAAGTGGGAGTTATGTATTAAAGGCAATTGGTCTTTGTGATAAAGATGCTGAAGGTGGAGTAAGATTCTCTTTTAGTGAGGACAATACAAAAGAAGAAATAGATATAGTTATAAATAATCTAAAAAGGTCATTACCATTTTTAAGGAGGATGAAAAGATGAGTAAACTTATATTAGTAAAATATGCATCTGAAATATTTTTAAAAGGTCTCAATAGAAATAAATTTGAAAAAAGATTAAGAGACAACATAAAAAAGAAACTTAAAGGCTTAGATTTTGAAATATTAAATGATCAAAATAGATACTTTATTAAAGTAGATAATATGGAAGAAGGAATTAAAAGAATAAGAAAAGTATTTGGAATAGCAGAAATATGTGTAGTAACTCAAGTTGAAAGAAATATGGATGATATTAAAGAAGAAGTTTTAAATAAAATTAAAGAAGCAGATCCAAATACATTTAAAATTCAAACTAATAGAGCTAATAAAAGTTTTGAAGGAACATCTATGGATATATCAAGAGAAATAGGGGCGTATGTTCTTTCAATATATGAGGATAGTTTAGATGTTGATGTTAAAAATCCAGAGTGCCTAGTAAATGTAGAAATAAGAGATAAAGCTTATGTTTACACTAGTGCTGATAGAATAAAAGCTGTAGGAGGACTTCCTTATGGAATAAATGGAAGTACAATGCTTATGTTATCTGGGGGAATTGATTCACCAGTGGCAGGTTACTTAATGGCAAGACGTGGAGTTGAACTTAATTGTATTTATTATCATAGTCATCCATACACATCTGAAAGAGCAAAAGATAAAGTAAAGGAGCTTGCAAAAATATTAAGTGAATATACAGAAAAAGTTAGACTTTTTATAGTTCCATTTACTGATATTCAAATGGAAATAATAAACAATTGCCCAGAAGATGAATTAACAATAATAATGAGAAGATTTATGATGAGAGTTGCTTGCAAGATGGCTGAAAAAGAGGGGATTCAGTGTATATCAAGTGGAGAAAGTATAGGTCAAGTAGCAAGTCAAACAATGGAAGGGCTTACTGTAAGTACTGAAGTTGCTGATAGACCAGTATTTAGACCGCTTATAACAATGGATAAGGGAGATATTATGGATATGGCAAGAGAAATAGGAACATATGAAACATCAATACTTCCATATGAGGATTGTTGCACTATATTTGTACCAAAGCATCCAAAAACAAAACCAAAAGTTAAATATATACAAAAATCAGAAGAAAGTTTAAATATAGATGAATTAGTAGAAAAAGCTATAAATGAAACAGAAGTTGTAGTATTTTAAATTTAATTTTAACCTTCCTTTAGCATTCTAATATATTAATATAAAGGGATATTTTAAGTAATAGTAAACTTTAAAAAAAGGGGAGGTATTTATGCAATTTAAAATTACTCCTATTGAAGAAAAACAATATTTAAATGGAGAAATTAGAGATGTACGAGATAAATTAATTGTTATTTGTAAGAAAAATAATTGCAACTGTTCAAATATTAAAGGTTCTTTTTATTTAAGATTTAATGTTAATTTAGCATTTAATCAATTAAATAGAGATGTATTTAGATTATGTTTATATCTTGATAGTTTAAAATGTACAAATTCTATGATAATAAAAATAAATGTAGAAATACGAGAAAATTCAACTAATATTATAGAAAATAGTTGTATAACTTATAGAGTAAATTCATCAGAAGTAGGAAAATATATTAGTATAAATTTATTAAAAGCTTTTGAATGCTTAAATATAAATACGATTAATGAAATTAATATAAATGTATCACCAGAAGGAAATGGAGCAGCAGTATTCTGTTCAAATAATACAAGTAGGAATCCTTTCATATTCTTAGAGTCTATAAGAACTGTAGGCCCAATAGGTCCACAGGGACCTCAAGGACCAGTAGGACCAAGAGGACCAAGAGGTCCTCAGGGTGAGAGAGGTCCAATAGGCCCAAGAGGAGTAAGAGGAGAAACAGGTGAAGTAGGTCCAATTGGACCAGAAGGGGCTCAAGGTCCAAGAGGTCCAAGAGGAATAGAAGGAGCACAAGGCCCAGAGGGACCAGAAGGACCAGCGGGAGAAGCAAATATAAATACTTTTGGTTCATATACTAAAGTTAATTCAATAAATAATTCAGAGGGATTATTAAATTTATTTAATGGGATAGTCAATGAGAGTGGATCACTAGAGCATACTAATAATGAAATTATTATTGGCGAAAGTGGTAATTATAGAATAACATTTAGTATAACTATACCAGGAGGAAGTTGTATTGATAGATTAAGAGTAAATGGAATTGGAGATAAAGGGAATATTGTTCCGGTATTTTCTCATTGTCAAATAACAACTCAAGCATTTTTTGATAGAATAATATTTTTAACTGACAGTACAAGAGTATCTGTAGAATCATTTAGAAATGAAGATATAAGAATAGGTTGTAGAGAAGAGAATATATCATATTTTACAATAATGAAGCTTAATTAAAATAAAAAATATGCTACTAAATTTTAGTAGCATATTTTTATTTTATTTAAATTATGCAGTTTCTTCATCTTCATGGGCAAATTGGCTGTTATAAAGATCTGCATAGAAACCACCTTTTTCAAGAAGTTCATTATGAGTACCTTGTTCTATAACATCACCATGATTCATAACTAATATAAGGTCTGCATCTTTTATTGTTGAAAGTCTATGTGCAATTACAAAGTTTGTTCTGCCTTTCATAAGTCTTGTCATTGCATTTTGAATATAACTTTCAGTTCTAGTATCAACTGAACTTGTAGCTTCATCAAGTATCAATACTTTAGGGTTAGCAAGTATTGCTCTAGCTATAGTTAATAATTGCTTTTGACCTTGTGATATATTTGAAGCTTCTTCATTTAATATTGTGTCATATCCTTGAGGTAAAGTTCTTATGAAATAGTCTGCATGTGCAGCTTTTGCAGCATTTACAACTTCTTCAAAAGTAGCATCTTCTTTTCCGTAAGCTATATTATCTTTAATGCTACCATTAAATAACCAAGTATCTTGAAGAACCATACCAAACATGCTTCTTAAATATCCACGAGAGAATTCAGTTATATCAACTCCATCGAATTCAATAGCTCCACCATTTAATTCGTAGAATCTCATCATAAGATTTATTAATGTTGTTTTACCAGCTCCAGTAGGACCAACTATAGCAACAGTTTGACCTTCTTTAGCAGATACTTGCATGTCATTCATTAATATATTATCTTTACTATATCCAAATTTAACATGCTTAAAATCTACATTTCCTTTAGGGTTATCAAGTGTTATTGGATTAATTGGATCTTCAACTTCTTCTTCTTCATCTAAGATTTCAAAAACTCTTTCAGCTGAAGCCATTGTTGATTGGAGAATATTTGCAATGTTAGCTGTTTGGTTAATCATTTGAGTAAATTGTCTTGAATATTGAATAAATGATTGAATGTAACCAACGCTTAATTTGTTTTTAGTAACTAATATACCACCAACAACTGCTATAATTACATAACCAACATTGTTTATAAAATTCATAAGTGGCATTATAAGACCTGACATAAATTGAGCTTTCCAAGCTGAATCATAAAGTTTTTCATTTATATCATCAAATTCTTTGATAGCTTTCTTTTCATGTCCGAAGGCTTTAACAACAGTATTACCAGTATAAATTTCTTCAACATGGCCATTAAGAGCTCCAAGTTCTCTTTGTTGATCTGAGAAGTATTTTTGTGATTTACCTATTATAGGTCTAGTTGCAATTATACATACAGGTAAAGTTAAAATACATATTAAAGTTAAAAGTGGGCTTATTGTAAGCATCATAATTGTAATACCAATTATAGTTACAATAGCAGTTATAAGTTGAGTTAAACTTTGTTGTAAAGTACTACTTATATTATCAACATCATTAGTAACTCTACTTAATATATCACCTTTTGAATTTGCATCGAAATATTTTATTGGAAGTCTATTAAGTTTATTATCAACGTCACTTCTCATGTCTTTAACAGTATTTTGAGCAACTCCAGCCATTATATATTGTTGAATATACATGAATGCTGCACTTAAAACATAGAAGAATAAAAGTAATAAAATATAATGTGATAATTTAGTAAAGTCAATTGATGCACCAGGTATTCCTTTGAATTTAGCAATCATACCTTCAAGTATTACGTTAATAGTTTCTCCAAGTAATTTTGGGCTAAATACTGTAAAAGCAGTACTTAATATTGCCATAAATATTACTGATATAAGTTTAGCTCTATGAGGTCTTAAGTATGTTAATAATCTTTTGGTAGTTCCTTTAAAATTCTTAGCTTTTTCACCGCCAATAACAACACCATGACCTCCTTTTCCGCCTCCCATCATAGGAGCTTGTTTTTTATGATTATTCTTATCTATGCTCATTTGAAAGTTCCTCCTCTGAAAGTTGTGATGAGGCAATTTCTTTATAAATTGCACAGTTTTTAAGTAATTCTTTATGAGTTCCTATTCCAACGATGTTACCGTCATCTAGAACTAAGATTCTATCTGCATCCATAATAGTACTTACTCTTTGTGCAACTATTATAACAGCTGAATCTTTAGTTTCACTTTTTAAGGCAGCTCTAAGTTTGGAATCAGTTTTAAAGTCAAGAGCTGAGAAGCTATCATCGAAAAGGTAAACTTCAGGTTTTCTAACTAAAGCACGAGCTATCGCAAGACGTTGTTTTTGACCACCTGAGAAGTTTTTACCACCTTGTTCAACTACTGAATCAAAACCATCTTCTTTTTCCATAATGAAATCATAAGATTGAGATATTTTAGCAGCATGCACAAGCTCTTCCATAGAAGCATCTTCTTTTCCATATCTTAAATTTTCTTTTATATCTCCTGAAAAAAGAACTGCTTTTTGAGGAACAAATCCTATTTTCTTTCTAAGTTCTTGTTGAGACATATTTTTAATATTTAATCCATCTATTAAAATTTCTCCTTTAGTTGGATCATAGAATCTTTCAATAAGATTTAATAATGTTGATTTACCTGATCCAGTACCACCAATTATAGCTGTAGTTTCACCAGGCTTAGTTTCAAATGATATGTTATTTAATGCACCTTTTTCAGCACCAGGGAAGAAGAAGGAAACATTTTTAAACTCAACATAACCTCTTTTAGTAGTTTCATTTTCAATATTATTACTATCTAATATTGAAGGTTCAGTTTCGAGTACTTCATTAATTCTATCAGCAGAAGCAGAAGCTCTTGGAATCATTATAAATAACATACTTACCATTATAAGTGAGAACATTATTTGCATAACATATTGTAAGAATGCCATAAGATTACCAACTTCCATAACACCAGCATCTATTCTATTTGCACCAAACCAAAGTATGGCAACAGAAGTTAAATTTAATATAAGCATAAGAAGTGGCATAAGTAATGCTACAATTTTATTTACCTTAATGGCATTTGTAGTAAAATCAGTATTAGCTTTAGAGAATCTTTTTGTTTCAAAGTTTTGTTTATTGAAGGCTCTTATAACTCTAATACCAGTAAGGTTTTCTCTTAAAACTTTATTTATATTATCAAGTTTAGTTTGCATAGCCTTAAATAAAGGCATTCCTTTTTTTCCTATAAATCCTATAGCTAAAATAACTAATGGCATTGAAACTAAAAGAATAAGAGATAAATCCTTATCAACTGAAATGGCCATTATAATACCACCAATACAAGTAAGTGGGGCAGTAACCATCATTCTAAGTATCATAATTAAAACTTGTTGAACTTGGTTAACATCATTAGTTGTTCTAGTTATAAGTGATGAATTACCTATTTTGTCCATTTCCTTTAAAGAAAATGACTCTGCTTTAACGAAAATATTTCTTCTTAAATCTTTACCAAAAGACATTGATACTTTTGAAGAAATATAACTAGCAAATATTGTACATATACTTCCAACAAGAGATACTAAAATCATAATACCACCAATTTTAAGTATATAATTTACATCGCCATTTATAATACCAGTATCTACTATTTCAGATAGTAAAGTAGGTAAATATAGTTGAGCCATAGTTTGAACAAAAAGTAATATAAGAATAAATATTAAACTTTTAGTATATGGCTTTAAATGCTTAAACAGCTTTATCATATATTTTCACTCCTTAATTTAGTTCAGTTTTATTGTCTTTAAGATTATTTTTTACTTTATTTAATAAATATTGCAAAGAATTAACTTCCTCTTTAGTAAAATTTTTTAAACATATTGAATCTATTTTTTTTATAACTGTCTTTAAATTTTTGCAGGCAGTTATACCTTTTTCAGTTAAATGAATTCTTGAAATTCTCTGATCATTAGAATCAATACTTTTTGATACGAATCCTGCTTTTTCTAATCTTTTTATCATAACAGTAACGGTTGCAGGTCTTATCTTTGTCTTTTCTGCAATCTCTTTTTGACTTATACCATCATTTTTATATATTGTAAAAAGAACAGGGGGTTGTCCTGGATATAAACCTTCTTTTTCAAGTGTTTTATGGCTTAAAGAAAAATGAGCTCTTAAAACTTCTCCTAAAAGTTTATAAAAAGGAAAATTAAATTCACTATCCATAAAATAACTCCTTTCTAAAATTAGTTAGACGACTAATTATTTTAATATTGTAATATCAAATTCTTTAAAATGCAATAGAAAAAAATTGAAAAAATTTAATAATAGATTATATAAATTTTATATAATTAAATTATATTATAAGAGGTGATGAAATGAACTATGTATATATAATAATGTGTAGAGATAATTCTTTATATACGGGGTGGACAAATAATTTAGAAAAAAGATTTAAAATGCATTGTGATGGAAAAGGTGCAAAATATACTAGAGGTAGAGGACCACTTAAAATAGTGTACTTTGAAGAATTTGAAGATAAAGTATTAGCTATGAAAAGAGAATATGAAATAAAGAAATTAAGTAAAAAAGATAAGCTTAAATTAATAGAGAATAAGAATAAATAATTTGCAAAAAAATTTAAAAAAATTAATAAAATTTGTAGCAAAATTTGGAGAAAAAAGTATTTTAAATATATAGACAAAAAATAAATTTATGATAAAATTACTAGGAAGGTATAAAATTTATAAAAATAGGAGTGTGATAAGTATAAAATTAAAAATTAATAATAAATTTTAAAAAGCGCCAGAACTTAAGTTTACGTAATTATAGTTTATTTGGATGGAAACAATAGAACCTTAATAATTTTATTTTAAGTAAGTTCACCAAAATCCAAATTAAATACTAGATATTAACTTAAGTTGACGAGGTTGGGGAGTTATCGAAATTTTCGGCGGGTGCCCCACGGTATATACACTACCGATAACGGCTAGCAAAACTATAAAGTAATTTATAGCACAAATCTAGCTTGGTGTAAAAAATTTAATTTAAGGTTTTTGTAGTCCTAGGATTATTATGCCTTCTTTCAATTTTGCTAGGAGAGAACTTTAAAGAAGATTACAATTAAATATTTTTAAGAAAGAAGGAAGATTTTATGTGCGGAATAGTAGGATATTTTGGAAATAAACAAGCAACAGACTTTTTAGTGGAAGGATTATCAAAGTTAGAGTATAGAGGATACGATTCAGCAGGAGTCGCTGTTATATCTGATGGAAAGATTGAAGTAAAGAAGCAAAAAGGACGTCTTTCAAATCTTGAAGAAAGCTTAAAGGAAGCTCCTATTAATGGAACAATAGGTATTGGTCACACTAGATGGGCAACACACGGAGCACCATCAGACACTAATTCACATCCACATTTAAGTTCTAAAGGAGATATTGCTGTAGTTCATAACGGAATTATTGAGAACTATATAGAGCTTAGAGAATTTTTAAAGGATAAAGGATGTAACTTTATTTCAGAGACAGATACAGAGGTTATACCAAACCTTATACAGTATTACTATGAAGGAGACTTGTTTAAAGCTGTAGTTAGAGCTACAAAAGACTTACAAGGAAGCTTTGCAATTGGTGTTATTTCAAATGATGAACCAGATAAGCTTATTGCAGTAAGACAAGATAGCCCATTAATTGTTGGACTTTCAGATGAAGAAAATTTTATAGCTTCAGATATTCCAGCAGTTTTAAATAGAACAAATAAAGTATATCTTTTAGAAGATAATGAATTTGTTGTTATAACAGCTAAAGGTGTTGAGCTTTTAGATGAAAATGGAGAGAAAATAGAAAAAGATGTATATGAAGTAACATGGAGCGCTGATGCTGCTGAAAAGGGTGGATTTGATTCATTCATGTTAAAAGAAATACACGAACAACCAAAAGCAATTAAAGATACTATGACTTCAAGAGTATCAATGGATCATGAAATTGTTTTTGATGATTTTAAAATTACAAAAGAAGAACTTCAAAATATAGATAGAATATATATGGTAGCTTGTGGAACAGCATATCATGCTGGACTTATGGGAAAATATTCAGTAGAGAAATTAGCTAGAATACCAGTTGAAGTTGATATAGCTTCAGAGTTTAGATATAGAAATCCATTAGTTACAGAAAAGTCATTAGTAATTGTATTAAGTCAATCAGGAGAAACAGCAGATACTTTAGCAGTATTAAGAGATTGTAATAAAATAGGCGCTAAAACTCTTGTTGTTACAAATGTTGTAGGAAGTACAATGTCAAGAGAAGCAGACCATGTTATATATACTATGGCAGGTCCTGAAATTTCAGTAGCTTCAACTAAAGCATATACTACACAAGTTGTAATAATGCACACAATAGCAATGTACTTTGCAGAATTACTTGGAACTTTAAAAACAGAAGAAATAAATAAATTAAAAGAAGAATTATTAATGATTCCTGGAAAAATAGAAGATTTATTAAATGATGCTGACAAAGTTAAAAATGTAGCAGAATCACTTAAAGATGAAGATGATATATTCTTCTTAGGAAGAGGAATGGACTTTGCTCTTGCATTAGAAGGATCATTAAAATTAAAAGAAATATCATATATTCATTCAGAAGCTTACGCTGGAGGAGAATTAAAGCATGGACCTATAGCTTTAATTGAAGAAGGAACAAAAGTTGTTTCAGTTCTTACTCAAAGAGAGCTAATGGATAAGATGATAAGTAATGTAGTTGAAATAAAATCAAGAGGAGCTATAAACTTTGGAATAACATTTAAAGGAAGTGAAAAAGCTCAAGGGGTTTTAGATGAAATGCTATTTATACCAGAAACTATAGATATGTTTGCTCCAATTCTTGCAGCTGTTGAGTTACAATTATTAGCTTACTATGTAGCAAGTCTTAAGGGATTTGATATAGACAAGCCAAGAAATTTAGCTAAATCAGTTACAGTTGAATAAGACTCAATAAAGATGTATAATATTTAAGTTGAGATAATTTTCCAGTAAAGATAAGGAGTGGGTTTTTTTATGAGAGATGAGTTAGTAAGATTAATTAAAGAGTATAAGGATACTGGTAGATGTTTGAAATCAGGGTTAGAATGGTTACCTGATAATGACGCTGCAAGGTCAAAAATTGATGTAATCAATATGGTCATTGAAGATTTAGAAAATATAATTAAGTAAATTATGTTTAAAAGCTTATACACAAAGTGTATAAGCTTTTATTTTTATAAGTTTACGTTTATTTACTTTTAAATTGTTATATTATTTATTTGTAGAATATAGACTAAAGTGAAGAAACTATTTTAAAGTAGCAATATTTGGGATATTATAATAATTGAATAAATAATAAGTTTAATTATAAGAAGGGATATTAAATATGTTTAATATAGTAAGTTCAATTTTAATAATATGTATTTTAAGTGGAATTATAATATTTTTAGCTTATATAAAAACTAATGATTTGAAAGAAGTTTATGGGGAAGACTTCAGTAGGAAATATCCAAATAATTTAAATAAATTAGTGGTTATATTTTTGATAATATTAATTTTACTATTTTTTATAGTGAAAAGATTTGATTTATGGTTTTATAGAGTATTTATGAATCTAATATTAATATCAATAGCTATGATATTTTTGTTAAAATCAAAAGAATATATGAAGTATATTAAGTTAAGAAAATATGCTATTAAAGAAACTTTACTTTCAATAATTATAATTATATTAATTTTAAAATATTTTTTAATAGAAGTTTCTAGTAGATGGTTTTAATCGTTTATATTAGGAGGTTAAAAATATAATGAAAAGTAAAAAAGAGATTAGAAAAAATATTATAGATATAAGAGATAAAATAAATAGTACTGAAAAAAAGATATTAGATAGTGAAATAATAAATAATTTTATAAATAGTTATGAATATAAAGAGGCTAAAGTTATTTTCTCATATATAGGATTTGGATCAGAAATAAATACTAAAATAATAATAAATGATGCATTGAAAAAAGGTAAAATAGTATGTGTACCTAAAGTAAAAGGAAAAGAAATGCTCATTATAAAAATAAGTTCCTTAGATAACTTAGTTAAAAGTAATTATGGAATATTAGAACCAGTTGGCAATGAAACAAATATTAATATAATAGATTTAGACTTAATAATTATGCCTGGAGTAGCTTTTGATAAATTTAAAAATAGAATAGGCTATGGAGGTGGATATTATGATAAGTTATTATATAATTCCAATATATCAGCTTATAAAATTGCATTAGCTTATGATTTTCAAGTTTTAGAAAGTATTTATTCTGAAAATCATGATATAAAAGTAGATAAAATAATAACAGAAAAAAGAGTAATTAAATAATAAATTAATAAAACAACATCGGAAAATTTTCTGATGTTGTTTTTTGTTGTTTTTTGAAAAAAATTACTTAAAAATTTTTTGTATACATGATATAATACAAAAACAACATAAATAAGACATAGTTTGGTAACTTTATTTAAAAAATATTAATAAATATAAAACTTACAATAAAAATAATTGAAATTAAGTTAGTTTAAAAATTGCCACATTTAATGAAAGAGATTGGTATAGTAGCTAATTATGAAATCGAATACAATGATATTGTAAGATAGCTAAGGAGGTAACAAGTTGATAACTCTTAATAAGAGACAAAAAGATATACTTAAGTTTTTAGAATTAAAAAAAACTTATACAAAATTAGATGAAATAGCAAAAAACTTTGATGTAAGTCCAAGAACAGTTAGAAATGATTTAAGTGCTATAGAAGAATTACTTGTGAATTCTGAAGTGACACTAGAGAGAAAGCCGAGACTTGGAATAAGACTTATATTAAATGAAGATCAATATGTAGAAAAATTAATAGAAAAGATTGATTATAATGTTTATTCATCTGACGAAAGAATAACAATTATTATATTACTTTTAATAATTAAAGGAAGAGTTACAATTGAAGAACTTGCAAATGATGTAGGTGTTAGTAAAAATACATTAGTTCAGGATTTTAGGCAAGTAGTAGATAAATTAAAAGAATATGATATAAACGTCTTAAAAAAAGTGTATCATGGAATAACTATAAATGATAATGAAGAAAAAATAAGGAATGTATTTTTTAGTATATTTAGTAAGTTAAATAATGAACTGAAATCTGATATTAAATCAAGAATAGAAGAATATATTCAAATTGAAAGTTCTGTTATAAAAAGTAAATTAACTGAAATTGAAGTTGATATTGGAACATTATATTCGGAAGAGTCATTTGAAGAATTAGAAATGATAATTTTATTATCTACAATTAGATATAAAAATGGATTCAAAGTTCAATATAAGTATGAAGATAAGAAATATCTTTTAGAAAGAAGAGAATTCAACATTTTAAAAGAGATACTTCATATGGAAGAAGATGAAATGTGTTATTTATTAAAAATAATAGATGGTTTAAGAAGAACCATAGGAGGAGAAGTAGATAACATAACAAAAGAAATACTAGATGAACTTTGTAGTGTTCTTAAGATTGATTGTAGAAATGATTTAGAATTTACAAGTCAAATTTCTATGCATTTAAAAGTTGCTATACATAGAATAAAAAATAATTTAGTAATAGAAAATCCAATGTTAGAAGAAATAAAGTATAAGATGTCATTTATTTATAGAATAACAGAAGATATATTATCTAAAAAAGAAAATATTATAGGAGTTAAATTTCCAGAAGAAGAAATAGCTTATATGGCTATGTACTTCGATGCTATCTTTGAAAGAAATATAAAAAGTAATTTTACTTATAGAATATTGATTGTTTGCAATGGAGGTCTTGCAACTTCAAGTTTATTAAAAGCAAGAATAAATGCAATGCTTCCAGAAGTCGAAATAAGCAGTATATGTAGGATGAGAGATTTAGATAATGTGCTTAAAAGTCAAGAAATTGATTTTATAGTAAGTACGATACCAATTAAAGTTGATGATTATAAAGTTATAAAAGTAAATCCTATATTAGATAGTACTGATGCTGAAAAAATAAAAAATGAAATATACAACAAAAGGTATGAAAAAAACTGTAAATATCTTATTGATGCTGTTAAAGGAAAATCAAAAGCTGATATTGAAAAGTTATTTCCAGAAAAGTTTACCAAGTTTAATTTAGAAATAAATGATTGGAAAGAAGCTATAGAGGTAGCAGCAGAGCCTTTATTGAAAGAAAAGAAGATAAACAAAAATTACACAACTGAAATAATAAATGTTGTTGAAACATTAGGAAATTATATGGTTTTTATACCAAAGATTGCTTTTGTACATGCAACTCCAGATAATGTTTTAGAAAATTCAATGTCATTATTAACGCTTAAATCTGAATTGAAATTTGGAAGCAATAATAAGGTACCAGTAAAAGCAATAGTTGTATTAGCAAACAAAAATCAAAATATGAATTTAGTAAATTTAATTAACATATTGACTAAAGACGATAATATAGAAAAGTTTAAAAATTGCAATAGTTATGATGAATTTAAAAATATAATTTAGGAGAGGCAGAGTATATGCTAGTAAAGGTTATTGAGTCAGTAAGAGATTATAAAGAAGCTATAAAAATTTCATGTGATGTATTACAAGAGAATGGAATTATAGAGGAAAGATATTATGATGCCATATTAGGAAAGATAGATGAATTAGGTCCATACTTTTGTATAGCAGAGGGAGTGGCAATGCCACATGCAAGACCAGAAGATGGTGTTATAAAAGAAGGAGTTAGCATAGTAAAGTTAAATACTCCAATAGATTTTTTAGGAAAAGAAGTAAATGTATTTTTTACACTTGCTGCTAAAGATAATAAATCACACTTAGAAGTATTAAGAAAGATAGCAGAAGTTTGTATGAATAAAGAAAAATTAAATTTAATTATAAATTCAAAATGTGAAAATGAAATTCAGGAGGTATTTTAAGATGAAAAAAATAATGGCTGTTTGTGGATCAGGATTAGGATCAAGTTTTATGGTGGAAATGAATATAACAGATGTATTAAGAGAATTAGGAGTTGACGATCAATATGAAGCAAGTCATACATCATTAGCAGATGTTGTTGCAACAGATGCAGATATATTTGTAACTGGAATTGACTTAGCAGATAGTGCAAGTCATTTACCAGAACTTATAATATTAGATTCTTTACTAGATAGAGATGAATTAAAAGTAAAAATACAAGAAAAATTAGGTCTTTAGAAAGTTATTCTAGGAGTGTGATAGTTTTTTATCACATTTCTAGAAAAATTATTAAACAATATAAATAAACATCAAAGGTGGGGAAAAGAGATGAGCGGTATTTTAAAAGTTGCAGTAGATTTTTTATCAGAACCAGCAATATTAATAGGTATTATAGTATTAGTAGGTTTATTATTACAAAAAAAATCAGCTGATAATATAGTAAAAGCTACATTAAAAGCTATGGTAGGATTTGTTGTTATTTCATCAGCGGCTGGAATAATAGTTGGATCATTAGAACCGTTTGGAATAATGTTTGAAGAAGGTTTCAAAATATCTGGTGTTATACCAAATAATGAAGCTGTAGTTGCAATGGCAATGGATAAATTCGGAACAAACACAGCATTAATTATGACATTTGGTATGATAGCAAATATTATAATAGCAAGAATTACAAAGTTTAAGTACATATTTTTAACAGGACATCATACATTATTTATGGCTTGTATGATCGCAGTTATATTAGGATCAGCTGGAATGGGTGGATTCCATTTAATATTCACAGGATCATTAGCACTAGGTCTTATAATGATATTATCACCAGCAATACTTCAACCATTTATGAAAAAAATTACTGGAAATGATTCAGTTGCTTTAGGACATTTCTCAAGTGTTGGATATGCAGCATCAGCAGCTATTGGGAAAGTTGTTGGAAAAGGATCAAAATCAACAGAAGAAATGAAAGTACCTAAGTCATTAAGCTTCTTAAGAGACTCAGTAGTATCAATATCAATTACAATGTTAATCTTATATGTTATTGTAGCGATTGCGGCAGGTCCACAATTCGTAGAAACTCAATTATCAGGTGGTAAAAACTTTATAGTTTATGCATTAATTCAAGCATTAACTTTTGCTGCTGGATTTATATTAATACAAAATGGAGTTAGATTAGTTCTTAATGAAATAGTTCCAGCATTTAAAGGAATTTCAAGTAAATTAGTTCCTAACTCAAAGCCGGCATTAGATTGTCCAATAGTATTTCCATATGCACAAAATGCTGTATTAATAGGCTTCATATGCTCATTCTTAGGTGGAATAGTTTCAATGATAGCATTAGGAGCATTAGGTTTAGTAATAATAATTCCAGGAGTTGTTCCTCATTTCTTTACAGGAGCTACTGCAGGGGTATTTGGTAATGCAACTGGAGGTAGAAGAGGAGCTATTATAGGATCATTTGTAAATGGTATTATAATATCATTCTTACCAGTAGCGTTATTACCTGTATTAGGAAACTTAGGATTTGCTAATTCAACATTCTCAGATGCAGATTTTGGAGTTGCAGGTATATTCTTAGGAAAAGTTCAAGAATATATTGGTGGTATGGGATTAACTATTACATTAATAGGTATAGTAGCAGTATTAGTTGTAATATCAGTTGTAAGCAATAAGAAAAAAATTCAGGAGAATTAATATAATTATTAAAAAGTGAGGAATTAAATTCCTCCTTTTTTATATAAAAAATAGTGAGGTATTGGTTATGAATAAAGATAAATTATATGATATAGCAAAAGAATTAAGAAAAGATATTATAGAAATGATTTATGAATCAGGTTCAGGTCATCCAGGAGGATCACTTTCTGTAATAGATATAATCACTTATTTATACTTTGAAAAGATGAATGTAGATTGTAAAAATCCAAAATTAGAGGAAAGAGATATATTTATATTAAGTAAAGGACATGCAGCACCAGCTTTGTATGCAACATTAGCTAAAAAAGGTTTCTTTGATAAAGAAGAAATATATAATTTAAGAAAAATTGGATCATTTCTTCAAGGTCATCCAGATGCAAAAAAATGTCCAGGAGTTGAAATTTCTACTGGTTCATTAGGACAAGGATTTTCTAATGGATGTGGATTAGCATTAGCAAATAAGCTTGATAATAAAAAAGGTAATGTTTATGTAGTGTTAGGAGATGGAGAAATACAAGAAGGAATAGTTTGGGAAACATTAATGGCAGGATCACAATACAAGTTAAATAATTTAGTAGCAATAATAGATAAAAACGGAATTCAATTAGATGGAAGAACTTCAGAAGTTATGGGAGTTGATCCTTTAAAAGAGAGAATAAAGGGATTTGGTTGGAATGTGGTTGAATGTGATGGACATGATTTTGAATCAATAAATAATGCATTCAATGAAGTTGGAATTAATGATAGTCCAACAGCTATAATTGCGAACACAGTAAAAGGTAAAGGTGTTTCATTTATGGAAGATAATGTGGAATGGCATGGAATGGCTCCATCAAAGGAACAAAAGGAACAAGCTTTAATAGAGCTTAGCAAGTAAGGAGGAATTTAGGATGAAAAGAGCAACTAGAGAATCATATGGAAGAACTTTAGTAGAATTAGGAAGCACTAATAAAGAGATAGTAGTTTTAGATGCGGATCTTTCAAAAGCTACTAAGTCAGAGATATTTGCAAAGGCTTATCCAGATAGATTTATAAATGTAGGTATTTCTGAACAAAATATGATTGGAATGGCAGCTGGACTTGCTAATGCAGGTAAAATACCATTTGCAACTACTTTTGCAGTTTTTGCAGCAGGTAGAGCTTTTGAAATAATAAGAAATTCAGTTTGTTATCCAAATGTAAATGTAAAAATAGCTGCAACACATGCGGGAATTACAGTTGGTCCTGATGGAGGTTCACATCAAGCTATTGAAGATATAGCTCTTATGTCAGCTTTGCCTAATATGATAGTATTATCACCAGCAGATGATATTGAAGCATGTAAATGTGTAAAAGCTGCTGCAAAAATAAATTCACCAGTATATATAAGATTAGGAAGAATACCTTTAGATGATATTTATAATGAAGATTATGATTTTAAAATAGGAAAGGGAAGTGTATTAATAGAAGGTGATGATGTAGCGATTATATCAACTGGAATAATGGTTCATAAAGCGTTAAAAGCTTCGGAAGAACTAAAAAAAGAAGGTATAAACGCAAGAGTTATAAATATATCAACTATAAAGCCGATTGATGAAGAAATAATTATAAAAGCTGCTAATGAAACTAAAGGAATAGTAACAGTTGAAGAGCATTCAATAATAGGTGGACTTGGAGATAGAGTTGCGAGTGTAGTTTGTGATAAATGCAAGGCTACAGTAAAGAAAATAGGAGTTAATGATGTATTTGGTGAATCAGGAGATCCAGATAAATTATTAGAAAAACATGGATTAACATCTGAAAATATAATTAAAGTAGCAAAAGGTATTTTAAATAAATAAAATTTATATTTATAAAAAAAGAGCTTAGAAATTTCTAAGCTCTTTTTAATTAAATTATCTTTCTTTATTTGCGATTTCTGAAAGTAATCTAGCTTTGAAGCTTTCAAAGTCTAGTGAACCTTCATCATCATTTTTTCTGCTTCTTACTGAAACAGTATTGTTTTCAGCTTCTTTTTCACCAACAACTAGAATATAAGGAGTTCTTTCAAGTCTAGCTTCTCTAATCTTGTAACCAAGTTTTTCAGCTCTATAGTCTCCTTCAACTCTTACACCATTATTTCTTAAATCTCTAACGATTTTTTCAGCGTAATCATTGTACTTATCTGATAGTGGAAGAACTTTTGCTTGAACTGGTGCAAGCCAAGTTGGGAATGCTCCAGCATATTTTTCTATAAGCATTGCTAAAGTTCTTTCATAACATCCGATTGATGATCTATGGATGATATATGGACGTTTCTTTTCGCCATCTTTATCAATATAAGTCATATCAAATCTTTCGGCTAAAGCGAAATCTATTTGTACAGTTATTATTGTATCTTCTTTTCCATGTACATTCTTAAATTGAATATCAAGTTTTGGTCCATAGAATGCAGCTTCGTCATCAGCTTCAACATAATCTATATTTAAATGATCTAATATATTTCTCATTATATCTTGAGTATTTTCCCAAGCTTCTGGATTATTTATATATTTTTCAGTGTTGTTTGGATCCCATTTTGAGAATCTGTAAGAGATATCTCCATCAATTCCTAATGTGTTCATTATGTAATCAATTAAACTTACAACACCTTTAAATTCTTCTTCTAATTGTTCAGGAGTACATACAATATGACCATCAGCTAAAGTAAATTGTCTAACTCTTATAAGTCCGTGCATTTCTCCTGATGATTCGTTTCTAAATAGAGTTGAAGTTTCGGCGAATCTTACAGGAAGATCTCTATAGCTGTGTTGCTCTGAGTTATAAATTGCATATTGGAATGGGCAAGTCATAGGTCTTAAAGCAAATACTTCAGCATCCTTTTCTTCATCTCCTAAAACAAACATACCATCTTTATAGTGATCCCAGTGTCCTGAAACTTTATAAAGGTCACTCTTTGCCATTAGAGGAGTTTTAGTTAAAACGTAACCTCTCTTTTCTTCTTCATCTTCAACCCATCTTTGAAGAGTTTGAACTATTCTAGCTCCTTTTGGCATTAATAGAGGAAGTCCTTGACCTACATTTTCATCAGTAGTGAATAATTTTAATTCTCTACCAAGTTTGTTATGGTCTCTCTTTTTAGCTTCTTCCATAGCTTCAAGATGAGCTTCTAAGTCTTTATTTTTTAAGAATGCAGTTCCGTAGATTCTTGAAAGCATTTTGTTATTTTCGTCGCCTTTCCAATAAGCTCCAGCACCTCTTAATAATTTTATTGCTTTCATTGGTTTAAGTGACATTATGTGTGGACCTGCACAAAGGTCAGTGAAATCTCCAATTTTGTAGAATGATATTACTTCATTTTCATCTAAATCATTTATAAGTTCAACTTTGTAAGGTTCATCCTTCATAAGTTCTAAAGCTTCATTTCTTGGAAGTTCAAATCTTTCTATTTCTGGGTTTTCTTTAATTATTTTTTTCATTTCAGCTTCGATTTTAGCTAAGTCTTCTGTTGAGAAAGAACCTTCTTTATCGAAGTCATAATAGAATCCATTTTCTATTGCTGGTCCTATAGCAATTTTTGCATCTGGGAATAGTCTTTTTACAGCATAAGCTAATACGTGAGAAGCTGTATGTCTTAAAGCATCTTTTCCTTCTTGTGAGTCAAAAGTGCAAAGTTCAAGCTCGCAATCTTCGTTTACTGGATGACGTAAGTCAACTACTTTTCCATCAATCTTAGCGCAAAATGTATTTCTTGCAAGACCTTCACTAATACTTTTTGCTATTTCTAATACTGATACACCATTTTCAAATTCTTTAACTGATCCATCTTTTAAAGTGATTTTAACCATTTTAAAAAACTCCTTTCTGAAATTTATTTTAAACTTAAATTTAGTTTCTAAATTAAAAAAACTTCGTCTCAAAATATAGAGACGAAGTATAATATCCGTGGTTCCACTCTAGTTACTCTTAAAATAAAGAGTCACTTTAGCATGTCGTAACGTGACAATGACGGGCTGGATTAGAGCCACTCCGAGGTAGTCTTCGGTTAAGCTTATATAAAAGTACTTACAGCTAATGTACCTTCTCTCTGAATATAAGTGATTAACTTACTCTTCTCATCAATGTGTTTAATATTAATTTATATTAATTATAATCATACAATTTTAAGATGTCAATAAATGCTTTCACAAAGTTCTTCAATTTCTATATTTTCTATTAATTCTTCAGAATAATATGCTTTTCCCATCAATATAAAAATAATTTCCTCTTTTTTATAGCCTTCTTTGTATAATTTTAAGCTTTTTGTTAAGCGCTTTATTATATTAGTTGATGCATTTAGTATTATACAAAGTTCCTTAAATGAATAAAATCTTTTAGGTAATAGCTTGTATAATTTTTTTTGAAAATTAATTTTATAGAGTATATCTGTCTTTATACAATGATGGGGCCCTTTTTTTCCACGATGATGTTCGGGACATAAATATATATAGTTTAGCTCTATATCAAATCCTCCCTCACTTTTATGAACAATGTGGTGTATATCGGCTTTTTTATTGCATATTTCACAAAAATACAAATGATTAACCTCCTTAGAATTTTATATAGTTTACAGAATATTAATATAAAAATTGGTAAAAATCAAGAATAGAAACAACAAAAAGTAGTATACTATACTATATAGAGTATAGTGTATAGTATATGCTTTATAGTATAGTATATTGAGGTTTATGAGGAAAGGTGATATTTATGAAAGATAATTACAATTCATTTAGCTTTTGGGGCAAAAATGTAAATGATTGCAATGCTGTGAGAGGGCATGCATTCACGCATGAAATGCCAAATTCAAAGTCTGTATACATACATGCACTTATATTTTCCGATAAGAATGGAATCGAAAGCTTATACTCATATTTTCCAAATCCTAGAGTTCTTTTAGGATATCTTCAACATTCATTTATGCAAAAAGCTTTTTATAATTGGGCAAATGGAACAAAAAAATTAATTATGAAAGTACCTGCATTACCGACAAAGGAATTAATTTCTGATTTACGATTAAAGGGAAAAATAACAAAAGAAGAAGCGGAGAAGATGAAACAAGAATATGATGAACTAAATTATATGTGGGATAAGCCAGAAGATGAAATTTTAAGTGAACTTATAAAATTTGGAAGAAAATTTAATAAAGTTTGGCTTGGGGATAATAGTAAGTTCTTGTATATAAAAGTATTTAAAAAAGCTTCAGATCTAGCAGAATTTATAAAGGATTCAGTAAGTATGACTGGGAAAAGTGAAGAATTTAAAAATACTATTGGTATTTCAACTGAAGATTTTGTTGAAATATCACATAAAATTTCACATGATAAAGAGGCTTCTAATATATTCAGAAAAATTATATTGGATAAACTAACTGAAGTATTATAAATAAAAAATATAGGATGAAACTTAGTTTTATCCTATATTTTATTTTGTTTAAAGGTATTAAATGGTAGTTTAAAAAGTGAAAAATGTGTTGACATAAAAGGTTAATACTTGTTACAATGAATTAAAATTAAATAAAGTCTTATCAAGAGTGGTGGAGGGACTGGCCCTATGAAACCCGGCAACCTATTAAATAGTATAGGAGAGACTTAAATTTTCAATGTAATTAATTTTATATTGTGATTTTGTTATGCTCTAAATTATTTGGTGTGGTGCTAATTCCAGCAGTTAAAAACTGATAGATAAGTGGTGTTTATATAGGATTTATAAAGCTTCTGATTTCTATCAGAAGCTTTTTTTAATACTCAAAAATGAAAGGGGATTTTTAATTTGAAAAATAATAAAATAGGTAGTATATGGGCATTGTTACCTTTATTGGTCTTTATAGTATCGTATGTTTCAATATCTTTAGTAGCAAAAGATTTTTATGCTGTTTCTGTAATAATTCCATTTTTAATTGCAGCAGTTACAGCTTTAGTTATGAATAATAAAATTAGCTTTGATGAAAGATTGCATATTTTTTGTAAAGGTGCAGGCAATCCAAATATAATATTAATGATTTTAATTTTTATATTAGCGGGAGCATTTGCAAGTATTGCAAAAGCAATGGGAGCTGTTGATTCAACAGTAAACTTAGGCCTTTCAGTGTTACCTCCAAATCTTTTAGTTTCAGGAATATTTATAGTAGCTTGTTTTATAGCACTTTCAGTAGGTACTTCAATGGGAACTATAGTTGCATTAGTTCCAATTGCAATTGGAATATCAGAAAAAACTGGAATTGCAGTAGCTTTAGTGGTTGGAGCTGTTGTGAGTGGAGCAATGTTTGGGGATAATTTGTCTATAATATCAGATACAACAATTGCAGCAACAAGAACTCAAGGCTGTGATATGAGAGATAAGTTTAGAATGAACTTTAAAATAGTACTTCCAGCAGCAATAATTACAGCAATTCTTTTTGCCGTTATAACAAGTGGAGTTGAAGGATTTAATTTAGGAAATTATGAATATAGCATCATAAAAATAGTTCCATATATAGGAGTTTTAGTAGCAGCACTTTTAGGCGTAAATGTTATTTTTGTTTTATCATCAGGTATAATATTGGCTGGTATTATCGGAATATTTACTTCAAGTTTTGATATAATTGGATTATTTCAAAATGTAGCTACAGGTATTAGTGGAATGAGTGAACTTATAATTATTTCTTTATTAATATCAGGAATGATAGCACTTATTGAATATAATGGTGGAATAGAATATATACTTCATAAAGGTATGAAAAGATTTAAGACAAAGAGAGGTGCAGAATTTGGAATAGCAGCTCTTACAAGTTTAGTTGATGTATGTACAGCAAATAATACAATTGCAATAGTAACAGTTGGACCAATTGCTAAAAATATATCGGATGAATTTGACTTAGAACCAAAGAGAGTTGCAGGAATTATGGACATGTTCTCATGTGCATTCCAGGGAATAATTCCATATGGAGCTCAGCTTATATCAGCATCATCACTTGCAGGAGTATCTGCATTTCAAATAATGGGTTATTTATATTATCCATATCTTATGGGTATATCAGCTGTAATAGCAATATTTATATATTGGGCAAGAAATAAAGAGAAAAATATAGAGAATGAAAATTAAGTTGAAAAAAGAACACTATTTTAAAAATAGTGTTCTTTTAATTATTTTAAACTAACTAAGCATATGCTTTGTGATGATATTCCAAGACCTTCGCCTGTAAAGCCAAGTCCTTCTTCAGTTGTAGCTTTTACATTAATCATATCAAAATCGATATTTAAAGCTTTTGCTATGTTTTTTCTCATTTCTTCTATATGTGGTGCCATTTTTGGTTTTTGAGCAATTATTGTTGAATCTATATTATTTATTTCATAGCCATTTTTATCTAAAAGCTTACCTACTTCTGATAATAGTTTTATGCTTGAGATTCCTTTATATTTTGGATCAGTGTCTGGAAAGTGTGTTCCTATATCACCAAGAGCTGTTGCTCCAAGTAGAGAATCCATTATAGCATGAACTAGTACATCTGCATCAGAATGACCAAGCAATCCAAGTTCGTAAGGAATATTTACTCCACCAAGTATTAAATCTCTATTTTCTACTAAACGATGGACATCATAACCTAAACCTATACGCATATATAATCACCTCTTTAATATTTCTTTTATAAGTTTAACATAAAAGAATATCATAAAGAAGTAAAGGGAAAATATAACTTTATAGTTATATTTAAAATTAATTTATATAATAATATTTTTATAAGTTGAAAAATAAATATAGTTTATAGAATATATTACAAAATATGATAATAAATCATCAAATTCATTTAAAAACAACAGGTATTTATGTATAATTAATATAGATAAAGATATATAATAACAAGGGTTTAAAAACCATTTGTTAAAAGGGGAGAATTGTAAGTTGGATATATTTGATAAGAATAAATATAAATTCTCAACTACTCCAAATTTAGTAGAGATAAGTAATAATGTAAACGAACTTAGAAAAGAAGAAATTTTAAAATTTGAGGAAGAACTTTTTTCTTATAATATTTTAATTAAAGATTTATTTACTTATGTTCCGAGTGAAAATGAACTAAATTTAATATTAAATATTGCTTTTTTTATAGTGGAGCAAGTTGAACTTTTGGACTATATTAATAGTCATAAAAAAATACCATTTAATATGTTATCAAAAAAGGTGAAAAGGCATAAGAAAAAGTTAATAGAATGGAGCGATTATATAATAGCGTATACTATTATTTTTTCAAATCCTAATTATAAATACTTGCAAGATTATTTAGCCATTGAAGAAGTAAAAGAAGAAGATAAACATAAAAATGTAGTAGCTCTTAAAGAAAGAAAAAATAATAAAAATAAAAAAATTGTAATTGAAAAACTTATAATAGAAAAAAAAGATAATGGCGAAAATAAAGATGGAAATAAAGAAGAAGTTATAGAAGTAAATCATAAAGAAGAAAATAATGAAGCTGAGAAAGTTAATACAGAGAGAGGTATAGTTTTAAAAATATTCAAAAAAAGTGCTCTTATATTGACTAGTTTAGGGCAGGTTTGTAAAGTTTATAAAGAGGATGGAATGTCTATTGGTGAAGAGGTTAGCGCTAAATCCAAAAAGAGAATGAAAGACTTCAAACCATTTATTGTCATAGCTTTAATAGCATTGGCTATAGCTGGAGGAGTATTTACTTATAAATATAATACAGTAGATAGAACTATCCTTATAAATACTACATCAAAAGTTAAGATAGAACTTAATTGTTTTAATAATGTAATAGAGGCATATTCTCCAACTGATAAAGGAGAAGATATGATTAATAGTTTAAAGTTAAATCATGCAAAATTTGATAAAACACTTGAAGGTATTTTAAAATATTCAAAAGAAAATGGAATGTTACCAGAGAAAGGTGTTTTAGTTACTGTAACTGGAGAACCTTTAGAGTATGGAACTTTAGAAAATACAAGAAAATATGTAGTTGAGAATAAAATAGATTTAACTATAAATAATGTTGGAAATGAGAGAAATTTATATAATCAACAAGCTGAAAAATAGAGGAATAAAAAATGAAAACAAAAAAAACTAACAACAGAAATAATGTAAGAAAAAATAATAATTTCAATAAAAATAAAAAAAATAGAACTATTAATGAGTCTATTAAAAAATCTAAGAAGAAAAGTATTACAAAAGAAGATACTAAAAATGTTATAAAACATTTAGATAGAGGAGAAGAAATCAGATTAAATAAATATATAAGTGAAACTGGCATATGTTCAAGAAGAGAAGCAGATAAACTTATAGAGAATGGAAAAGTAACTGTTGATGGTAAAGTAGCAACAATGGGAGTTAAGGTTTCTAAAGGTCAGGTTGTTAGGGTTAATGGTAAAGTTATATCAAAAGAAGAAGAATTAGTTTATATTATTCTTAATAAACCAGTTGGAATAACATGTACTACTGAGAAAAAAGTAAAGGGTAATATTGTTGACTTTGTAAATCATAATAAAAGAATATTTCCAATAGGAAGATTAGATAAAGATTCTCAAGGATTAATAATGCTAACTAATGATGGAGATATAGTAAATAAAATATTAAGAGCTGGAAATAACCATGAAAAAGAATATATAGTAACTGTTGATAAGCCTATAACTGATGATTTCATAAAAAGGATGGGTAATGGAGTAAGAATACTTGGAACAGTTACTAAAAAATGTTTTGTTAAAAAAGAGGGAGATAAAACATTTAGGATTATTTTAACTCAAGGGATGAATAGACAGATAAGAAGAATGAGTGAAGCTTTAGGGTATGAAGTTGTTAAACTTAAAAGAATTAGAATTATGAATGTAAATTTAGATGATCTTAAAGTTGGAGAATGGAGAGATTTATCCAAGAAAGAACTTCAAGGAATAAATAATTTAATACAACAGTCTAAGAAGACAAAGGAAGTAGATTTATAAATCTACTTCTTTTTTGTAGGTTTAAATAAGTATTAATTTTTTAAATATTTATATAAATTCAAAATATTACTAACATTGTCCACAAATGCCTGTGGATAACTTGTGATAAAGTTGTTGATATAACTGTAGATAATTTATTGAATTTTGAAGAATACTAATAAAAAGATACATTTTAAAGTATATTATGTAGAAAAAAAGGAGTATTTGATATGAAGAAATTAAGGATAATAAAGGCTTCAGCAGTAATGTTAATAAGTTTTTTAATCACAAACTTTGCACAGGGTATGTGGATAACTTCTTTTGGGGATACTAATCAGTTAGAAAATAATAAATTTATTATTGAAAATAAAATAAATGAAAATAATGAGTGTATAGAAGTAAATGTTAGTTATCCACAATTGATACCAAATACATTAAAATTAATAAACAATGAAATAAAATGGTGGACGGATAATTGGATTAATGATGTAAAAAGTATATTAGAAGATTATAAAAAATCAGGGTATATATGCAACATGAAGTATGAATTATTTTCAAAGTTTTTTGTTACCTTAGAAAGAGATGATTTATTAAGCTTTTATATAGATTATTATCAATTTACAGGTGGAGCACATGGACTTACAACTAGAAGAGCATACACTTTAGATGTTAAAAATGGAAATAAATTAAAAATAAAAAATTTATTTAAAAATGGATATGATTATAAATCTTTTATAGATAAAGAGATTAAGAAGCAAGTAGATGCTAATAAAGAAAAATATTTTGAAGGTTTAGAAGGTTTTAATGGAATAAATGATGAAGTTAAGTTTTATATAAATGGAGATAATTTAGTTATATATTATGGGCAATATGAAATAGCACCATACGCCTCAGGAATACCAGAGTTTAATATACCTATACAAAAATTTGATGGTAATTTTTTATATGGTAAAATTAAATAAAGTAAAAAAATAGAGGTGAAAATAGGATGGGGGATTTAGAAAATATTTTAATTAAACAAAAAGAGTTTTATAAAAGTAAAAAGACTTTAGATGTTGATTTTAGAATTGATAAATTAAAAAAATTAAAAATAGTTTTAAAAAATAATGAAAACAAAATATTAGAGGCTTTAAAAAAAGATTTAAATAAATGTTATTTTGAAGGATATTCAACTGAGCTTGGAATTGTATATGAAGAAATAAATACTATGATAAAAGGATTAAGAAAGTGGAGTAAAAGAGAAAGAAAAAAAAGTTCAATAATTTATTTCCCAAGTAAAGCTTATGTTTATAAAGAGCCTTATGGAGTTTCTTTAATAATAGGTCCTTTTAATTATCCATTTCAATTAACAATAGCACCATTAATTGGAGCAATAGCAGGTGGAAACTGTGCAATTATAAAACCATCTGAAAGATCAAAATATACAGCAAAACTTTTAGAAAAAATTATAAATGAAAATTTTGATGAAAGATATATAAAAGTTGTTGAACCAGAAGGCGGAAAAGAAACAGTATCAGAATTATTGTCTCTTAGATTTGATTATATATTTTTTACTGGTAGTGTTTCGGTTGGAAAAATTGTAATGGAAGCCGCAGCTAAAAATTTAACACCAGTTACATTAGAACTGGGTGGTAAAAGTCCATGTATTATAGATAAAGATGCAAATTTAAAATTAAGTGCAAAAAGGATAGTTTGGGGAAAACTATTAAATGCAGGACAAACTTGTGTAGCACCAGATTATTTCTTTGTACATAAAGATATAAAAGATGAATTTTTAAAATTATTAGTTTCGGAAATAAAAGAGCAGTATGGTGAAAATATTGAAAATAATTCTGAATATCCAAGAATAATAAGAGAAGATGATGTTAAAAGATTAAGTTTATATTTAAATGATGGACATATATATTATGGAGGAAAGTTTGACATAAAGGATAGATTTGTAGAGCCTACTATATTAGTTAATATTGATAAAAATAGTAGTATAATGACTAATGAAATATTTGGACCTATTTTCCCAATTCTTGAGTTTGATGATTTAAATTATGTTATAGAGTTTATAAATAATAGAGAAAAGCCATTAGCACTTTATTATTTTTCAGAAGATAAAAATAAAATAAATAATATAATTACAAATACAACATCAGGTGGTGCTACAATAAATGATACTGTACTTCAAGTTGCATCAATATATCTTCCTTTTGGAGGAGTGGGAAATAGTGGGATTGGAGAATATCATGGAAAGGCAAGTTTTGAAACTTTTACTCATAGAAAATCAGTAGTTCATAGAGGAACATTTATGGAACTTCCATTTAGATTTGCACCTTTTAAAGATAAGATTAAATTAGTTAAAAAACTTATGAAATAAAAAAAACTCCAATCTTTATAGATTGGAGTTTTTTTAAAATTATATAGTAGCTTCTTTACTTTCTTCTTTTGAATCTTTTGAGAAAGATTCTTTAAACACTTTAATACCTTGTATTATAACTGTAGGTAAGAAAGCTAAAAGATAAATAAATCCTATTTGGGTTCCATTAAGTGGAGCTATTTCAAATAGCTTTTGTAATGGCTTAACAAATAAAACTAAGTTTAAAAGAATAGCACCTGTTAAAAATGCATATATACTATATTTATTAGTAGTTAAACCAAGTTTAAATATTGAAGATTTACTACGACAGTTAAATCCATGGAATAATCTAGCTAAACATAATGTTGAGAATGCCATTGTAGCACCAACAGCAGCACTAGACTCAAGTCCGATATGGAAAGAAATTATAGTAAATATAGCAATGATTAAACCTTCTATAGCTATATCAGTAATAAAAGTTTTAGTTAATATAGATTCTTTACTATTTCTTGGTTTTTCCTTTAGAAGATCTTTAGTTGGATTTTCTACACCAATTGCAATAGCTGGTAAACTATCAGTTAAAAGGTTAATAAATAATAAATGAACTGGCATAAATGGTACTGGAAGTGCCATTATTGATGCATAAAGTACAGCTAGTATACCAGAAGTATTACCAGATAGTAAGAACTTAATTGAGTTCTTTATGTTTGCATAAACATTTCTTCCGTTTGTAACAGCTTTAACTATAGTTGCAAAGTTATCATCAGTAAGTATCATAGATGCAGCATCCTTTGATACTTCAGTTCCTGTAATTCCCATTGCAATACCTATATCAGCTTGTTTAAGTGCAGGAGCATCATTAACACCATCACCAGTCATTGCAACTATATTGCCTTTAGTTTGCCAAGCATTAACTATTCTGATTTTATGCTCTGGTGAAACTCTTGCATATACAGATATATGATCAAGTTTTCTTGATAATTCTTCATCATCCATTTTATCAAGTTCAAGTCCTGTAACAGCCATATCACCGTCTTGTAATATACCAATTTGTTTTGCAATTGCAGAAGCAGTAATTTTATGGTCTCCTGTAATCATAATTGGTTTTATACCAGCAGTTATACAATCTTTAACAGCTGCAGCAGATTCCTCTCTTGGAGGATCAATCATTGATATTAATCCTAAGAATATATAATTATCTTCATCTTCTAAAGTTAAATCACGAACTTCAGGAAGTTCTCTGTAAGCAAAAGCTAAAACTCTTAAACCATTTTGAGAAAGTTCCATATTAGTATCTATTATATTTTGCTTATCTTCTTCGGTTATAGGTTTTACAGCATTTGAAGTTTTAATAGAAGTAATTCTATTTAAAAGCACATCTACAGCACCTTTAGTAAACATTATAGTATTGCCACCAATTTCATGTACCGTACTCATAAGCTTTCTATCAGAATCAAAAGGTAATTCTTTTAATCTTTCAAATTCTGATCTTATATCAGTTTCTTTTAAATTATATAAGTGAGCAAGATTTACTAAAGCAACTTCAGTTGGATCACCTAACTCTTGTCCATCTATAGATGTTGAATCATTACATAAAACAGCACCATTTAAAAGATATTGTTCTACTTCATTTGATAAATCAAGTTTTTCTGAAGGAATAAGCTTTCCATCAACATAAATTTGTTTAGTAGTCATTTTGTTTTGTGTTAAAGTACCAGTTTTATCAGAACAAATAATTGAAACAGAACCTAATCCTTCAACAGCTTTAAGTGATTTAATAATTGCATGTTCTTTTGCCATTTTTTGAGTACCTATAGCTAGTACTATTGTAACTATTGAGCTAAGAGCTTCTGGTATAGCAGCAACAGCAAGAGCAACAGCAAACATTAATGAATCAAGTATTGGAGTATTTCTGTAAACACTTAAACCAAAGACTATAGCACAAATAATAAGTATTATTATTGCTAATTTCTTTGAAAAGTCATCTAAACTAATTTGTAATGGAGTTTTCTTTTCTTGAGTTTGCTCCATAAGTGTAGCAATTTTACCAAGTTCAGAATTCATTCCAGTAGCAGTAACAACGACTAAAGCACGTCCATAAGTAACTAATGAACTAGAGAAAACCATATTTTTTTGATCTCCTAAAGCAAGCTCGTCCTTATCTATACAATCAGCAGTTTTAGTAACACTTTCAGATTCTCCAGTTAGAGCACTTTCATTAACTTGAAGAGAGTAGTTTTCAATAATTCTACCGTCAGCAACAACTAAATCTCCAGCTTCTAAAATTAAAATATCTCCAGGAACTATATCCTTTGAAGGAACTTCAATCTTAGTTCCATTTCTAAGAACTTTTGCATTAGGGGCAGATAAAGCTTTTAAACTATTTAAAGATTGCTCTGCTTTAACGTGTTGAACAGTTCCAAGTATTGCATTTAAAATAATAACTGCAAATATTACTATTGTACTTTCAATATTGCCAGTAGCCATAGATACAACACCTGCAATTATAAGGATTATAACAAGCAAGTCTTTAAATTGTTCAAAGAAAACTTGAACAGTACTTTTTTTCTTTTTTTCATTTAAAGCATTTTCACCATATGTTTCTCTTTTAGCTTTAACTTCACTATCTGTTAAGCCTTCTTTTGTTGTACCAAAATTTTTAAGCACATCGTCAGTTGACTTATTAAAAAATTGTTTCATTAAAATTTCTCCTTTCAAAATAGAATATTCAGTATAAAAAAGAGACTTTTAATATAAATCAT
>NZ_AVSV01000027.1 GCF_000498355.1 Clostridium sp. Ade.TY
TATGCTTTTTTGTTTAGATTAAATAAGATTATAGGAAATCATTACTTGGATTAAATAATAAATTTAGACAAATAATAAAATTATCTACTTAAAGGAGGATGTAAAAAATGAATGATTTAGAACATAGAAATAAAAAACTTACTTTGTTTCAATTAGTAGGAATAAGTATAGCTTTCTATGGAAGTATAAGAAGTGTGCCAACTTTAGCTATAGTTGGATGGCAACAAATATTTTTTTTAATAGGAGCTGCTATAATTTTTGCTATTCCTATATCACTTATTGCTGCAGAACTTGCAACAGGATGGACAGAAGAAGGTGGATCACAAGTTTGGGTAACTGAAGCTATTGGAGAAAAGTGGGGATTTGTGACAGCTTGGCTTTTATGGGTTCAATTATTTTTTGGAATGGTTATGGTAGCATCAACAGTTGGAGTTATGTTAGCTTATGCAATTGGTATGCCTAGTCTTTCACAAAATAATAATTTTATATTTATTGTAATTTTAATTTCTTATTGGGCAGTTACTTTATTAAACTTTAGATTTGATATGGGTAAAGTGGTTGGAAGTATTGGAGCTGTTGTAGGTATATATATACCATTTGTAGTTTTAGTAGGACTTGGTTTATGGTGGGCTTTTAAACATGGAAATGTTAATTTAGGACCCTTAAATGTTAATACTGCAATACCAAGTTTAGGATCTTTTGATAAATTATCATTTTTTGCTGGAATAATATTTATATTTTCAGGCCTTGAAATTGCATCTGTTCATGCAAATGAAATAGAAAATCCAAAGAGAAATTATCCAATATCAGTATTTTTATCAATGGGATTATTAGTAATATTTAATTTAATTGCAGGGCTTACAGAAGCAAATACAATACCTCCTAATAAAATACAATTATCAAATATAACTCAACCATTTGAAATATATTTTAATGAATTAGGAGTTCCTTGGCTTACTAATGTTATTTCAGGAATGATTGCAATTGGAGTTTTAGCTCAATTAAGTGCATGGGTACTTGGACCTTCAAAAGCTATGATAAAAGTTGCTGAGGCTGGTAATTTACCTAAGATATTTCAAAAAAGAACTAAAAGAGATGTTCCTATAACATTTGTTTTAATTCAAGCTATAGTAATATCTTTAGTTGCTATTGTATATGTAGTAGTACCAGATGTTAACAATAGTTTTTTTATGGTGCTTATATTAACGACTATTCTTTATAGTATAGTTTATATATTTATAATAATAGCGGAAATAGTACTTAAATATAAAAGACCAGATGTACATAGAGCATTTACAATTCCAGGTGGAAAAATTGGTATGTGGATAACTTGTATTCTGGCATTTATTGGAGTAATTATTACAATAGGTGTAAGCTTCATACCACCAAGTTCAATACCGGCAGGAAATAAAAATATGTATGTATCCTTTCAAGCAATAGGTACACTAGTATGCTTTATAGCACCATTAATTATATATAAATTTAAGAAGGATTCTTGGAAGAAAATAGACAAGGAGGATGTTTTGAAAAATGAAACAAGAGAATAATTTTGGAACTAAAACTTTAGGTAATGGTGAAGATGTTAATTTAAAAGCTATGTTTTTAGGACCTAAATCAGAAAATGAAGATTTTTTTGAAGAAAGTTTATTAAAATTGTTTAGAGAACATGCAGAGTGGAGAAAAAATTATCATCCAGAAGATAGTACTATAATAAAAGTAGCAGATGAACATAAAGAAAGCTTTGTAATAAGTAAAGAAAGGTTAGAAGAAGTATTTATAGAATTATCATCTAAGTTAAGGTCGGGTTCAGTTCCATGGCATTCACCAAGATTTTTAGGCCATATGAACTCTGAAACTTTAATGCCAGCGTTACTAGGATATTTTGCTGCTATGCTATATAACGGAAATAATGTAGCATATGAATCATCACCAGCTACATCACAAATGGAAGAAGATGTTGGCGAAGATTTTTGTAAGTTAGTAAACTATAATGAAAATGGTTGGGGACACATATGTGCAGATGGATCAATTGCAAATTATGAAGGCCTTTGGTATGCAAGAAACTTAAAGTCAATTCCTCTTGCTATAAAAGAAATATCACCTGAATTAGTTAGTGAAAAATCAGAATGGGAACTTTTAAATTTTAGTGTTACAGAAATTTTAGATTTAATGGATAAATCAGGAGATAAATTAGATCAAATAAAAGAACATTCCGCAAGAGGTGTAGGAGAAAAAATACATAAACTTGGAAAGTGGCTTATTCCAGAAACTAAGCATTATTCATGGCTTAAAGCTGGAGATATATTAGGACTTGGTGTTGAGGCTGTAGTTCCAGTAAAAGTTGATAATAAATATAGAATGGATATAGAGGAATTAAATAAAACAATTGAAAAATATACAGAAAAGAAAGTTCCTATACTTGGAGTTGTAGGCGTTGTAGGTTCTACAGAAGAAGGTGCAATAGATCATATTGATAAAATCGTAGAACTTAGAGACGAATTTTCAAAAAAAGGAGTAAATTTTTATATTCATGTAGATGCAGCTTATGGTGGATATGCAAGGTCAATTTTCTTAGATGAGAATTATTCATTTATAAGCGAAGATGAATTAAAAAATAAAATGTTAGAGCATAAAGCAATAAAGGATTCTAATACAGAATGGCCAACAACTGATGTATATAGAGCATTTAAGGCAATGAAAGATGCTGATACTATAACAATAGACCCACACAAAATGGGATATATTCCATATTCAGCAGGTGGAATCATAGTTAAAGATAAGAGAATGAGAGATGCTATTTCGTATTTTGCAACATATGTTTTTGAAAAAGGTGCTGATATACCATCACTTTTAGGAGCATTTATGTTAGAGGGGTCAAAGGCTGGTGCTACAGCGGCTGCTGTATGGACAGCACATAAAGTTATGCCGCTTAATATAACTGGATATGGAAAGCTTATTGGAGCAGGTAATGAAGGGGCTTATAAACTTTATAATAAATTTAAAATGCAAAAATCATATAAAGTTTTAGATAAGATAGTTGATGTTTATCCTTTAGTTAAACCAGATTTTAATATGGTCAATTTTTCATTTAATATAAGAGGAAATAAAGATTTGAAAATTATGAATGATTTAAATCATGATTTTTATGAAGAAGCTTCATATGTAAAAGAAGAATTATATGTAAATGACTTTATAACATCTCATACAGATTTTACGAAGAGTGATTATAGTAATTCACCAGTAGAATTCATAGAAAGATGTGGTATACCAAGAGAGGAATGGGAAAGAGTACAAAAAGTTACTGTATTAAGAGCTTGCGTTCTATCTCCATTTTTAAATTGTGAAAAAGTATTTAATGATTATATGGAAAAAATGGATAAAGCGATAGTTGAAAAATTAGAAAAAATATTAGTGAAATAAATTTTAAAAACTTCTTGAAGAATAAAAAAATTCTTTAAGAAGTTTTTTATTATATATATAATTGACACTTATATAATATTTTACTAAAATTAAATTATAGTTATGAAAACATTTTCTATAGCTTATTTATTATGATTAAGACATATTTTATTTTTAAAATAGTATAATTGTTTAAGGAGGGGTATAGTAAAATTTTACTAAAAATTATAAAGCTTTTTTGGGAACTTTATTATTAAATTTAAAATAGTACTATTTATTTTTGAAAACTAATAAATATATATGGGATTTAATATAAAATTTATTTTGTGAGGGTGAAAAATGAGAATAGATGAAAAGAAAATTGCAAAATTTAATTCAGATGAAATTAAAAGTTATACTATAACTAATTCTAGTGGGTTTTCTGTAACGGCACTTAATTATGGTGCAATAATAACAGATATTATGGTAAAAGATAAAAATGGTAAATTAGAAAATGTTGTTATGAAGTATAATGATATTAATGATTATAAAAATAATCCGTCTTACTTTGGAGCATTAATTGGAAGAACTTCTGGAAGAGTTTGCGATGGAAAAGTATTATTAAATGAAAAGGAATTAAGTTTTAATAAAAACTATGGACTGCATCAAGGTCATGGAGGGGACAAGGGTTTTGATAAAAAAATTATGGATGTCAAAACAAGTGTAGGTAAAAAAGAAAGTTATATAGAATTTTCATTTATAAGTAAAGATAATGAAGAAGGCTATCCAGGTAATTTAAAAGTTAAAGTAAGATATACTATTACAGAAGATTGTTCATTAAAAATCGATTATAATGGAATATCTGATAAAGATACACTTTTAAATTTAACTAATCATAGTTATTTTAATTTATCAGGATATGAAAAAAGTAGTATATTAGAACATTATTTATATGTGGATAGTGATTATTTAATAGAATTAGATGAAACTCAAGTTCCAACAGGAAATTTAATAGATTTAAGTTACTCTCCATTTGATTTTATAATACCAAAAACTATAGGAAGAGATATAGAAAAAAATAATTATCAACTAACTATAGGGTCTGGTTATGATCATCCTTGGATGCTTCATGAAGGAGATAATGTTAAAGCAAGGCTTTGGGATGAAGCTTCAGGAAGATGTATGGACATATATACTAATCAAAAAGCTTTAGTATTATACTCACTTAACTTTCCAGATGATAAATTAGTTGAAAATGGTAAATGTGCAAATAAACAAAGTGCAATAGCTATTGAAACACAAAGTCCACCAATTGGAAGGAATAATTGCTTTATAGAAGATTCTATAATTTCTAAAAATAAGGAATATAAAAAACAAACTATATATAAGTTTTATATAAAAGAATAATTTTACAAACAAATAGTAAAGAAAGTTGAATATTATTAAAAATTAATATATAATTAATGAACGACAAAAGTAAATATTTATTTTATAGGTGAATGTAAAAAACATTTTAAAAGGGAAAATGGTGAGATACCATTACAGCCCCCGCTACTGTGAATAGGAGACAAGTTTAATATATGCCACTGAATTTTTCGGGAAGGATTAAATGAGGATGACCCTTAAGTCAGGAAACCTGCCTATAAATAATTATCTATTCTTCGGAGGGAAGGAATATAGGTGATATTTAGTAATGTTTAAGGTAAATTAGTTTAATATTTAAATTTCTTACTTAATATGTTGCAATTTATTAGCACTTTTATCCTTTGAGGGTAAAGGTGCTTTTTGTTTAAAGAAATAAATTTAGAGGTGTAAAATGAAAAAAGCAATTTTAGTAGTTAGTTTTGGAACGAGTTATTTAGATGCATTAGAATGTTCTATTGAAAAGATTGAAAAAGAAATAAAAGAAAATTTTAATGAATACGATATATTTAGGGCATTTACTTCTCATATGATAATTAATAAATTAAAAAGAGTACATAACATAGAAGTTGATAAACCTGAATTTGTACTTAAAAAGTTAAAAGAACTAGGTTATGAAGAAGTTATAGTTCAACCACTTCATATAATACCAGGAGAAGAATATGATTATGTAAAAGGAAATGTATTAAATTTTAAAGATGATTTTAAAGTTTTAAAATTTGGAAGACCAATATTCTTCTATCAAGGAGAAGAAGAAGCACCTAATGATTATTCTATATTTATAAATAGTATAAAACATATTTTGGATTCAGAAGATGATGAGGCAGTAGTTTTATTTGGACATGGAAGTATGCATTATTCAAATGCTGTATATGGAGCTCTTCAATCAATGCTTTATGATGAAGGTTATGAGAGAGCCTTTGTTGGAACTGTAGAAGGATATCCAACAATAGATACTGTTATAAATAGATTAGAGAAAAATAATATAAAGAAGGTAAAACTTGCACCTCTTATGGTTGTTGCTGGAGATCATGTTAAAAATGATATGGCATCAGATGAAGAGGATTCATGGAAGAGTATATTAGAAAGCAAAGGAATAGAAGTTAGTATACACATGAAGGGTTTAGGAGAAGAAAAAACTTTTAGAGACATATATATAAAACATGTTAAAGATGCAATAGAAGATACTTTTAAAGGTATTGGAGAAACTAAAAAACTTTAAGAATAAGGAGATTAAAGCATGAAATCTTTAATTATTTCTTCAAACAAAAGTGGTGGAGGAAAAACAACTTTTACATTAGGTCTTATGAATTTATTAATTAAAAAAGGATTTGATGTTCAAGGATATAAGGTTGGACCAGATTATATAGATGGAGCTTTTCATAACTTTATTACAGGAAAGCCATCAAGAAATTTAGATTTATTTTTGATGGGAGAAGAAAAGCTTCAATATACATATTCAAAGGGTAGTGGAGACTTAGGAATAATAGAAGGGGTAATGGGACTTTATGATGGTAAGGGAATAGATACTTTTTCTTCAACTTATCATGTATCGAAAGTTCTTAATGATATGCCAATACTTTTAGTTATTACTCCAGGTGCACAAAGCGTTACTCTTTGTGCAGAAATTAATGGAATAATTAATTTTAAGGGAGCAAATGTAGTTGGAGTTGTATTAAATTCTATAAGTAAAAGTTATTATATGCTTTTAAAAGCAGCTATTGAGAAAAACTGTAATATAAAAGTATTTGGATATATAGAAAAAGATGAAAAATTATCGTTAAAGAGTAGACATCTTGGATTAGTTCAAAGTGTTGAAGTTAATAATTTAAAAGAAAAAATAGATTATTGCAGTAGTATTATAGAAAAAAATATTGACATAGATGGATTATTACATGAATTTAAAAGTATTGAATGTAAAAATGAAAGTTTAAATATAGAGTATAAAAATATAAATATTGGTATTGCTTTAGATGAAGCATTTAGTTTTTATTATGAAGAAAATATAGAAATATTAAAGAAAATCGGAAATTTAGTATATTTTAGTCCATTACATGATGAGGAATTACCAAAAAATTTAGATTTTTTATATTTAGGTGGAGGATATCCTGAAATATTTAAAGAAAAATTATCTAAAAATAAGACTATGAGAAATAGTATTAAAAAGGAATTAGAAAATGGACTTAGATGTTTTGCTGAATGTGGTGGTCTTATGTATTTAACTGAAAGTATCGATGGATATGATATGGTTGGATTTTTTAATGGAAATAGTGAAATGACAGAAAAATTACAAAGATTTGGATATGCAACTCTTGTATTAAAAGATAGAAAAGATTTAACTATAAATTGTCATGAATTTCATAAATCTAAAGTTAATTTAAATGAAAATAAAGTTTATAAAGTTACAAAAGAAAATTTTTTAGGTAAAAAAATTGATTGGACATGTGGATATGAAAAAAATAATACTATAGCAGGATATCCACATGTGAATTTTTTAGGGAATATTGAATTTTTAAAAGAAGTTATAGGATATAAAAATTACTAAAGATATTAGTTTGAAAGAAGGTAAATTTAATGAGTTATATAAAAAATCCTATGGGAATTGAAAAAAGAAGTTTTGAAATTATAGGAGAAGAAATTGGAGAAAATAACTTTTCGGATGAAGAACTTCTTATAGTAAAGAGAGTTATTCATACAACAGCTGATTTTGAATATAAAAATTTATTAGAAATAAGTGATGGAGCAATAGAAGCTGGAATAGATGCTTTTAAAAAAGGAGCAAAACTTTATACAGATACTAATATGATTTTATCTGGAATAAATAAAAGAGCTTTAAATAGTTTAAATTCAGAAGCTATTTGTTATGTTAATTTAGAAGAAGTTCATAAAGAGGCAAAAGAAAAAGGAATAACTAGATCTATGGCTGGAGTCTTTAAAGCATCAGCAGAAAATGTTGATATATTTGTATTTGGTAATGCGCCTACAGCACTTTTTAAATTAAGAGAACTTATAGAAGAAGGAAAAGCTAATCCTAAACTTATAATTGCAGTTCCTGTTGGTTTTGTTGGAGCAGCTGAAAGTAAGGTTGGACTTGAAGATTTAAATATACCGTTTATAAGAGTAAATGGAAGAAAAGGTGGAAGTACAGTTGCAACAGCAATAATTAATGCTATCATGTATATGCTTTATGAAAGAGAGTAATTTATTATGCTTGATTTATATATTGAAGGACCAGATGGTAAAAAATTAAGATGTGGATATACAACAGGTTCTTGTGCAGCAGCTGCTGCAAAGGCAGCTACATATATGCTTTTTAATAGAAAAGAAATTTCAAATATAGAAATAGATACTCCAAAGGGAATAAAACTAAACTTAGAAATAAATGATATTAAGTTTGGTACTGATTATGTTGAATGTTCCATTATAAAAGATGGTGGAGATGATATAGATGTAACAAGTGGATTGGATATTTGGGCAAGAGCTAAAATTATTGAAAGTGGTTATAAGTTAAAAGGCGGACAAGGAGTAGGAAAAGTTACTTTAGATGGACTTTTTACACCAAAAGGAGAACCTGCAATAAATAAAGTTCCAAGAGAATGTATAAAGAAAGAAGTAATGAAAGTTATGCCAGAGGATAGTGGTGTAGAAATTACTATATTTGTACCAAAGGGAGAAGAAGTTTCTAAAAAAACTTTTAATCCAAGACTTGGAATAGTTGGAGGTATATCTATACTAGGAACAACAGGAATAGTATATCCAATGTCTGAAGATGCATTAAAAGCATCTATAAAGCTAGAAATAAATCAAAAAGCGGTAAAGAATGAAAGACTTATATTAACTTTTGGAAATATGGGAGAAAGACTTTGCAAAGAACTTGGATATAAAGAAAGTGAAATAGTTATAATATCTAACTTTGTAGGATATGCACTTGACTGTTGTAGGAATTTAAATATAAAAGAAGTTATTTTAGTAGGACATATAGGAAAAATTAGCAAAATAGCTTATGGATGTTTTAATACTCATAGTAGAGTAAGTGATGTAAGATTAGAAGTTATAGGATTAGAACTTGCTTTGTTAGGATATGATATAAATTTTGTAAAAGAAGTTTTAGAGCAAAAAACATCAGAAGGTGCAGTAAAAATTTTAGGCGAAGGATATAATGATTTATATAAAAATATAGTAGAAAAAATAAAAAATAGAATGGAAATTTATACTTATAATGAAATGAAGTGTGAAGCTGTTATGTATTATGATCCATTAAATCCTAAAGTTTTATGGAGTTCTATATAAAGGAGAAGATGTTATGGTTTATATAGTTGGAATAGGTCCTGGAAGTAAAGATTATATATTGAAGAAAGCTATTGATACATTAGAAGCAAGTGATATAATTATAGGTTTTTCTAGGGCTTTAAAGTCTGTAGAGTTTTTAGAAAAAGACTTTATATGTGTAAGCTCAATTAAAGAAATTATAAGTAAAATAGACCAAAATAAAAATAAAAAAATATCAGTTATAGCATCAGGAGATCCTTTGTTTTATGGAATAACTGATTATATAAAGAAGAATATAGAAGAAAATATAGAGATTATACCTGGAATTAGTTCTTTTCAATATTTTGCAAGTAAAGTTTCTATAATGTGGAGTAAAGCGTACCTTGGAAGTTTACATGGAAGAAATGATGAGTTTTTAAAAAAAGTATTAGAAAACAAAATAAGTATTTGGTTAACTGATAATGTAAATACTCCAAAGAAACTATGTAATATATTAAGTGAAAATAATATTTGTGCTAAAGTTTATATTGGAGAAAACTTATCATATGAAGATGAAAAAATTACTATAGGTAAACCTAATGAGTTGAAAAATAGAGATTATGATAGATTATCTGTATTAATTGTAGAGATTATTTAAAGAGGATAGTGATTAAATGAAATTTATAAAAGATGAAGAATTTATAAGAGGAAATTGTCCTATGACAAAAGAGGATATAAGAATAAATTCTATTTGTAAGCTAGAAATTAAAGAAGATTCTAATGTGTTAGATATAGGAAGTGGAACAGGGTCAATTACAGTTCAGTGTTCAAAGCTTTGCATAAATGGAACTGTATATTCAATTGAGAAAGATGAAGATGCTATAGATATAAGCAAGAAAAATTTCTACAAGTTTAATTGTAATAATGTAAAGTTTTTAGAAGGAGATGCAGTAGAACATTTAAACAATCTTCTAAGAGAAAAAATAAAGTTTGATTCTATATTTGTAGGAGGTAGTGGTGGAGATTTAGAAGAAATATTAAAATTATCTAATGAACTAATTAAACCTTCTGGAAAACTTGTTATGAACTTTATAACATTGAAAAATGTTTATGATGCAATTAAAGTTATAGAAAGTTTAAATTATAAAGTGGATGTTACAATGCTACAAGTAAGTAAATCAAAGGGAAAAAGTTTAATGCTTATAGCAAATAATCCAATATTCATAGTAGAGTGTAGAAAGGAAGACATAAATGGCTAAATTATATGGAATAGGTGTAGGACCAGGAGATTCAGAACTTTTAACTATAAAGGCAGTAAATGCAATAAAAAAATGTGACATAATTGTTTCACCAGTAGCTGAAATCGGGGGAGAAAGTGTAGCTTATGAAACAGCAAAAGAATATATAAATGAGAACACTGAAGTTATACTTAAACATTTTCCAATGGGAAAAAAAGATAGAGTTTCAAAAGCAAAAGATGCTTATAATTATATTGAAAATGAAATAAATGGAGGAAAAACTGTAGGTTTTTTAACTATAGGAGATCCTTATGTTTATAGTACATATATACATATGCTTAAACATATGAAGGAAAGTGGAATAGAAGTTGTAACTATACCTGGAGTAACATCATTTTGTGCAGCAGCAAGTCTTGTAAATAGAACATTAGTAATAGGAAATGAGCCATTACTAGTACTTCCAGCAGCAAGAGTTTCAGATATTAAAGATGAAAAGTATGTTGTAATAATGAAATTATATAGAAAAGAAGAAGAAGTTTTAAACTTATTAGAAGAAAAAGGCTTTGAATATGTTTGTGTTCAAAGAGTTGGTAGAGATGGAGAAAAAGTTTTAGAAAATAGAGATGATATTATAAATTCAAGAGAATATATGTCATTAATTATAGCAAGTAGAGATTAAGGAGGAATAATTTATGGTTTATTTTATAGGAGCAGGTCCAGGAGATGTTGATTTAATTACAGTTAAAGGAAGAGATATTTTACAAAGTGCTGATGTAGTTATATATGCAGGGTCTTTAGTATCAAAGGAGCATTTAAAGTTCTGTAAGGATTCAGCTAAAATATATAATTCAGCAAAGATGACTTTAGATGAAGTTATAGAAGTTATGAAAGAAAATAAGGATAAAGTTATCGTAAGATTACATACAGGTGATCCAGCTATATATGGTGCTATAAAGGAACAAATGGATGATTTAGATAAACTTAATATAGAATATAAAGTTGTTCCAGGAGTAAGTTCATTTACAGCAGCAGCATCAGCAATAAAAAAGGAGTTTACTCTTCCAAGTGTAACTCAAACAGTAATACTTACTAGGGTAGAAGGAAGAACTCCAGTTCCAGAAGGAGAAGATTTAGAAAAACTTGCAAGTGTAGGAGCTTCAATGGCAATATTCTTATCTATATCAATGATAGATAAAGTAGTGGAAAAGTTAAGAAAAGGTTATGGAAGAAATGTAAATATTGCAGTTGTAGAAAGAGCAACTTGGGAAGATGAAAGAGTAATCCTTGGAACACTTGACGATATAAGTGAAAAAGTTAAAGCTTGTGGAATTACAAAATGTGCTCAAATTTTAGTTGGTGATTTTATAGATTGTGATTATGAAAAAAGTAAACTATATGACAAGTCATTTACACATATGTTTAGAGATGCAAAGGAATAAATTATGATCGGAATTATTAGTGTAACTAAAAAAGGAGATATTTTAGCGGATAAATTAAAAAATAACTTTAATTCTGAAGTGTTTTTAAAATCCAAGGAAGATTTAGATATTAAAAGTGTAGTTTCAAAGTACTTTGAAAAGTTTGATGGAATTATTTTTATAAGTTCAACAGGAATTGCTATAAGAATGATTGCAAATCTTTTAAAAGGAAAAACTAAGGATCCTGCTGTAGTAGTTGTTGATGTAAATAATAATTTTACAATAAGTTTATTAAGTGGGCATCTAGGTGGAGCAAATGAATTAACTTTAAAAGTATCTAATATATTAAAAAATACTCCAGTTATTACAACGGCAACTGATGGAATGAATATAAAAGCTCCGGATATTATTGCAAAAGAAAATGGATTTATTATTGATGATTTAAAAATATGCAAAAATATAGCATCTTTACTTGTAAATAATAAGGAAGTCTTTATAAATGATGAAAAAAATATTATAAAGAATGAAAAAGGATATATTGATTCTGAAAATGTAGATAGTAACACTATTTTAATTACTAATAAAAATGAAAATTATAATAAAGAAAATGTTCTAAAACTTATAAGACGTGATGTAGTTTTAGGAATTGGTTGTAGAAAAGACACAGATCCTAAAAATTTAGAGAAGTTCGTATTAGATACTTTAAATAGCAATGGATATGATTATAGGTCTGTATGTAAAATAGGTTCTGTAGATGTAAAAAAAGAAGAAACTGCAATTATAGAGCTTTCTAAAAGGTTAAATTGCGATTTTTTAACCTTTGATAGAGATAGTATAAACAGTGTAAATTGTGATTATGAAAAAAGTGAGTTTGTATTTAAAACTTTAGGTGTTTATGGAGTTTGCGAGCCAGTAATTTATTTAATGAATAGTTATGTTACGGTTAAGAAAATAAAATTTAATGGAATGACTCTAGCAATAGGTGAGATAATTAGTAAAGGAGAATAAAAAATGGGAAAATTATATGTAATAGGAATTGGTCCAGGTGGATTAGAACATATGACTTTAAAGGCTAAAGAAACTATATTAAATTCAGATATAATAGTTGGATATACTAAATATATAGACATGGTTTCTGAATTAGTTGACGGTAAAGAAGTATTTAAAACTGGTATGAGAGGTGAAGTTGAAAGATGTAAAAAAGCTTTAGAACTTTCAAAAGATAAAAATGTAGCCTTAATAAGCACTGGAGATTCAGGAATATATGGAATGGCAGGTCTTATATTAGAACTTAGAGAAGATGAAAATATTGAAATAATTCCAGGGCTTACAGCATCAAGTGCGGCAGGTTCTGTTATAGGGGCACCTCTTATGCATGATAATTGTAATATTAGTTTAAGTGATTTAATGACTCCATATGAAGATATTAAAAAGAGAGTAAAACTTGCAGCTGAAGGAGATTTTATAATATCTTTATACAATCCAAAGAGTAAGGGAAGACCAGAGTATTTAAAAGAATGCTTAGATATAATTAGACATTATAGAAATGGTGATACTCCAATTGCTGTAGTTAGAAATGCTTTAAGAGATGATATGAGTTATACTATAACTACGTTAGATAAATTTGATGTAGAAATAGTAGATATGATGAGTATTGTTATAGTTGGAAATTCAAAAAGTTATATAAAGGATGGAAAATTTATAACTCCAAGAGGATATAAAATAGGTGATAAATAATGATAGGTTTTATACTTGGAACGTCAGAAGGTAAAAATATTTTAAGATATATTAATAGATTTACTGATGAAGTTATAGTTTCAACTGCCACAGAATATGGTGGCGAATTACTTAAGGAATATAAATTTAAATATTTAAATACTAAGCCACTTGATAGAGATGGCTTAGTTGATTTAATAAATAAGTTCAATATAAAAGTACTAGTTGATGCAAGTCATCCTTATGCTAAAGAAGTTAGTAATAATGCTATAGAGAGTGCTAAAGAGTGCAATATAGATTACATAAGATATGAAAGACTTGGTGTTTTAAAGGAATCAAATTATAAGAAGATTTCTTATATAAGTGGTTATGATAAATTAAAAGATTCTGTTAAACATATTGATGGAAATATTTTAAATACAACAGGAAGTAGAAATATAGAAACTATTTATAATCTTAATATAAAAAATAGAATAATACATAGAATACTCCCAAATGCAAAAATACTTCAAAATATTTTAAATATTGGAGTTGATGTAGAAGATATTATAGCTATAAAAGGACCTATATCTTATGAGCTTAATAGAGCCTTTATAAATCAATATTCTGCAAAGGCAATAATAACAAAAGATAGTGGAAAAGCTGGAGGAACTATTGAAAAGCTTAAAGCTTGTATTGATGAAAATATAGATATTATAGTTATAGATAAGCCTAATATGGAATATGGAATAACATTTTCAGATGAAAAAGAACTAGTAGATTATTTAATAGATAAATATAGTATAGTTTAGGAGTTTTAATATGTTTAAAATAATTTTTGGATATATATTAGATTTAATAATAGGGGATCCACAAAATCCTTATCATCCAATTAGATTTTTAGGATCTTTAGCAAGATTTACTGAAAATATATTTAGAAAAATATTTAAAAATAGTTTAAAGTTAGCTGGATTTATAACATGGATTGTTGTTATATTAATAACTTTTTTAATTAACGTAATAATAATAAAATTATTAAGCAGTATAAATGTATACCTAGCTTTTATATATGAAGCTTTAGCAATATATTTTTGTATAGCAACAAAAGCACTTAAAGATGAAGGGCTAAAAGTAATAGAATATTTAAAGAAAGATGATATAAAAGGTGCAAGAAAAAGATTATCTTATATAGTTGGAAGAGATACTGAAAATTTAGATGAAACTTCAATAATAAGAGCTGTTATTGAAACAGTAGCAGAAAACATGTCAGATGGAGTTATTGCACCTATAATTTTTGCGGGAATTGGAGGAGCACCTTTAATTTTTGTATATAAAGCAGTAAATACAATGGATTCTATGTTTGGATATAAAAATGAAAAATATAAGGATTTTGGATATTTTCCTGCAAAACTTGATGATGTATTTAATTATATACCAGCAAGACTTACAGCTTATTTAATTATAATATCTTCATTTTTACTTGGATTAGATTATAAAAAAGCTTTTTTCATATATAAGAGAGATAAAAGTAATCATACAAGCCCAAATAGTGCTCATCCAGAAGCTGCAGTGGCAGGAGCTTTAAATATAATGCTTGGTGGACCAAATTATTATTTTGGGAAAATAGTTTATAAACCTAAAATAGGAGATGATACAGAAAAAATAACTTTAAATAAAGTTTACTTAGTAAATAAAATATTATATTTAAGTTCTTTTTTAGGTATCATATTAGCTTGTATTATAAGTAAGTTTATTGAGGTGGTTTTATGAAAAAATTTACCCATGGCGGTAATATAGATGAGGTTTGTAGAAACTTATGCATAGATAGAAAAAACATTATAGATTTTTCAGCGAATATAAATCCTTTAGGATTAAGTGAAAATGTTAAAAAAACTATAATGAATAGTGTAGATTTAATAATTAATTATCCTGATATAACTTATTATAATCTTAAAAAAGAAATAAGTAATTTTGAAAATATAAATAGTGAAAATTTATTTTTAGGTAATGGAGCGGCTGAATGTATATTTAATGTAGTTAGAGCTATAAATCCTAAAAATACTCTTCTTTTAGCACCAAGTTTTTCAGAATATGAGGAAGCTGTAAAGAGTATTGATTCTAATATAGAATACTATTTTTTAAAAGAAGAAAATAAATTTAGAATAGATAATGAAATACTTAAAAGATTAACTTCTAATATAGATTTACTATTTATATGTAATCCAAATAATCCAACAGGAGTTTTAATAGAAAAAATATATTTAGAAGAAATAATAAAAAAGGCATATGAAAATAACATATATGTTGTTATTGATGAATCATTTATGGACTTTGTTAAAGAAAATTACAAATATTCAGTTAAGGAATTATTAAGTAAATATAATAACTTAGTAATAATAAAATCAATAACAAAATTTTATGCAATACCAGGTCTAAGAATAGGTTTTGGAATTACAGAAAATGAAAAGTTGCTTAAAAAGTTAGATAATGTAACTATGGCGTGGAATGTTAATACTTTAGCTTCAGAAGCTGCAATAAGTGGCTTACAAGATGAGGTATACATAAAAGAAACTATTGAATATGTAGAAAAAGAAAGAGAATTTTTATATAAAAATTTATGCGATATAAAAGGATTAAATGTATACAATCCTTCTGTAAATTTTATATTTTTTAACATAAATAAAAATATTGATTTAAAAAAAGAAATGTTAAAGTACGGAATAATAATTAGAAGTTGCAGTAACTATAATGGTTTAAATAGTAGTTTTTACAGAATAGCAGTTAGAACAAGAGAAGAAAATGAAAAAATATTAGAAATATTAAATAGGGTTTTACATGGAAAGTAAAAAAATACTTATTATATTAGATGGATATTATGAAGAAAATTCTATTATTAAAAATACAATAAATAATAATTTTAATAAAATAATAGAAATTTCACCATTTTACAAAAAAGGATATATAGATAATTCAATAGAAGGATATGATGTTGATAGTTTAAGTTGTATATTTAATATATTAGGATATAAGCTCAATGAAGAAAAAATATATGAAAGAGCATATTTTGAAGCGATATCAAAAGGATATAACATAAGTGATAATGAATCAGTTCTTAGATGTAATTTAATTAAAGTATATAAAAATAAGTTACATGATTTTACTGGCGGATTAAATAAAAATCTTGAAGAAGAATTAATAAATGGCTTTATAAATGATGTAATTAAAAGAGAAGATTTAAAAGATTATTTAAAACTTGTTAATTGTAGTCATTATAGAAATTTATTATTTATAAATGAAAAATATGAAAATATACAAAATATAAAGTTTTATAAACCACATGAAAATGTAGGAAAAGAGATAAGTAATATACTACCGAAATGCAAATTTAAAAATGAAATATTTAATAAAATATATTTAATGATTGAATTATCAAAAAAATATTTCAAAAGTAAAGGTTATGATGGACTTATGTTATTTCCATGGGGATTATCTAAAAAGGCTAATATAAACACTTTAAATGAAAAGTATTCTTTGGATGGATATGTTGTAGCTGGAATAGATTTAATAAAAGGAATGGGATTAGCGTTAGGGTTAGATTCAGTTAATTTAGAAAAAGCTACTGGTAACTTTGATACTTCTTTAGATGAAAAATTAATTAAATCAAAAGAAGCTATAAAAGATAAAGATTTTTTATTTACTCATATTAATGGATGTGATGAACTAGCTCATACATGTAATTTAGATGGAAAGGTTAGTTTTATAAATAAGTGTTTCGATGAATTTGTAAATCCTTTTATAAACTATATAAAGTTAAATTATAACAATTATTCTATAATTATAACAGGAGATCATATAACTAATTCAATAACTGGAAAGCATGAAAAGGGAGATACTTTCTATCTTATATTATCATCTAATAAAATAAATGATTATATACATAAAAATTCACTTATAAATATATTTAAATAAAGGAATGATAAAATGAAAACTAAAGGGATAATGTTTCTTGGAACAGCTTCATCAGTTGGAAAGAGTACTTTAGCAACTGCAGTATGTAGATATTTTACAAATAAAAATTTAAAAGTTTGCCCATTTAAAGCTATGAATATATCTTTAAATTCATTTGTTACAAAGTCAGGTGATGAAATGGGAAGAGCCCAAGTTGTGCAAGCTGAAGCATGTAATATTGAACCACAAAGTTTTATGAATCCATTACTTTTAAAACCAAATGGAGGTAAAACTCAAGTAATAGTAAACGGAAAAGTTAAATTTATAATGGATGCTTATAAGTATAAAGAAATAAATAAAGAGTTAAAAAAAGAAGTGCTAAGTACATATAATAAAATAAAAAACAATTATGATTTAATGGTACTTGAAGGTTCAGGAAGTTGTGCAGAAATAAATTTAAAAGATACAGATATAGCCAATATGGAAATGGCAAGAATGGCAGATGTTCCTGTAATATTAGTTGCAGATATTGATAGAGGTGGAGTTTTTGCATCTGTAGTTGGAACACTTATGCTTTTAGATGAAGAAGATAGAAAAAGAGTTAAAGGTGTAATTATAAATAAATTTAGAGGTAGAGTAGATTTCTTTAAAGAAGCTATGGAACAACTTGAGAAAATAATAAATATACCAGTTCTTGGAGTTATGCCATATGTTAAATTAAATATTGAGGATGAAGATGGCGTAACAGATAGAACTAGTAATAGTTACGGAGAAAATTATAAAATTGATATAGCTGTTTTAAAGCTTCCACATATGTCTAATTTTACTGATTTTAACAATTTAGAAAGAATAGATTATGTTAATTTAAGATACATAGATAATATTTTAGATTTAAAAACTCCTCATATGGTAATTATTCCTGGAAGTAAAAATAGTATAGAAGATTTAAAGTTTATTAAAGAAAAAGGTTTTTTTAATAAATTAAAAGATTTAAATAAAAATGGAACTATTTTATTTGGTGTATGTGGTGGATATCAAATGCTTGGGGAAGAAATTCGAGATGATATTGGGGTTGAAGGTAATTCAATATCTGAAGAGGGATTTAAGTTATTAAATTTTAAAACTAAGTTTAGTAGTGAAAAAGTAACTATTCAAACTAATGGAAAAATAAATAATAATAATCCTATTAATAAATATTTTAATGATTTAAATGTAAATGGATATGAAATTCATAACGGATTTAATGAATATAATAAAGATGCAATTCCATTTGTATATGGAGATGAGAATAGAATTGTTGGATCAATAAATGAAAATGGAACAGTAATAGGAACTTACCTTCATGGTATTTTTGATTCAGATAATTTTAATAAAAATCTTATAAAATTCATATGCGATAATCATAATATACAAGGTGTTGATTTAAAAAATAAAGAATCATATAAAGAATATAAAAGTAAAGAATATGATAAAATAGCTAAAATTTTAGAAGAAAATATAGATGTAAAAAAGATAGAAAATATAATAAAAAATAATTAGTTTATTAAATAAAGAGTACTATATGTATAGTACTCTTTATTTTGTGAAAAAACTATTACTAATATATAATTTATATCAATTTTATTTGTAATCTATTGATTCTTAACTTGAAAATGTCTACAATTTTTGTTAAGAAGTAAAATGAATTTACTTAAATTTGACATTAAGAAGGAGCGATTATTATGTCAGTATGTGAAAATTTAGAGCCTAAAAAAGTATTTAAATTTTTTGAAGAATTAACTAAAATTCCTCATGGTTCATACAAGGAGCAACAAATAAGTGATTATTTAGTTGATTTTGCAAAAAAAAGAAATCTTGAAGTTATACAAGATGATGCTTTAAATGTAATTATAAGAAAACCTGGAAGCAAAGGTTATGAAAATAAAACACCTGTAATAATCCAAGGACATATGGATATGGTTTGTGAAAAGGGACCTAATAGCAAACATGATTTTGAAAAAGATCCTTTAGAATTAAAAATAGAAGGAGATTTTTTATATGCAAATGATACTACTTTAGGTGCTGATGATGGAATAGCAGTTGCATATACACTTGCTATATTAGATTCAGATGATATTTCACATCCTCCAATAGAAGCAGTATTTACTACAGCTGAAGAAGTTGGTATGGATGGTGCAGTGGCACTAGACACTAGTGTTTTAAAAGGAAAAATATTATTAAATATTGACTCAGAAGAAGAAGGAATATTTTTAACAGCTTGTGCTGGAGGAATAAATACTAAAGTTACTTTTGAAGATAAGTTAGAAGAAGCTTACGGAAAGTGCATTAAATTAGAAGTTAATGGATTACTTGGTGGTCACTCAGGGCTAGAAATAATTAAACAAAGAGCAAATGCTAATAAATTAATTGGAAGATTATTATTTGCATTAAGAGAAGAAGTTCCATTTAATTTAGTAAGTATAAATGGAGGATCAAAGCACAATGCTATTCCACGCCAATCAGAAGTTTTAATTACTTTAAGCAATGCAGAAGATATAGATAAAGTAAAAAAAATAGTAGAAAATATGACAAATGATTTTAAATCTGAATATAGAGTAGCGGATAAAGGATTAAATGTTGAAGTTAGTGATTGTAATGAAAATATAAATAAGCAATTTACTTTAGATACAACTTCTAATTTAATAGACTTTTTAGTTATGTCTCCAAATGGAGTTCAAAATATGAGTGAAGATATAAAGGGGTTAGTTCAAACTAGTTTAAATGTAGCAGTTATAGAAACTGTAAATGGTTCTATTTCTATAACTACTTCTATAAGAAGTTCACTTAAAAGTTTGAAATATGAAATATTCAATATTTTAACTGTAATGGCTAAAAGAACAGGAGCTTCAATGGAAAAACTTACTGAGTATCCAGAATGGGAATATGATCCAAGTTCAAAAGTAAGAGAACTTTGCGTAAAAGTGTATGAAGAAATGTTTAATAAAGAGCCAGAAATTTCAGCAATTCATGCAGGACTTGAGTGTGGATTATTTAAAGAAACTATGAAAAATACTGATATGATAAGTTTTGGACCTAATATATTTAATGCTCACACTCCTACAGAACATTTAAGCATATCATCAGCTGAAAGAATGTATAAATTTTTAGTTGAGCTTTTAAAAGAAATAAATTAAGTAAATTTTAAAAAGTATTAAGAGGACATTATTTTTTAAAATAATGACCTCTTAAAGCTTTTGACTTAAAGGAGAGGTAAACATATGGAAAGTGAAAGAAAAAAACTGTCACCTACAGCGTATGGTGGATGTAAAGGAGAAGATTATGTACCATTTGTACCTACATCTGATGTTATGCCAGAAACCACAGGGTATTCAATAATAGCAGGTATAATTATTGCTTGTGTATTTGCAGCAGCTAATGCTTACCTAGGATTAAAGGTTGGTATGACAATTGCATCTGCTATACCTGGAGCTATATTATCAGTAGGTATACTTAGAGGTGCATTTAAAAGAAATAATATATTAGAAGCAAATCTTGCTTGTTCTCTATCAGGAATGGGAGAAGCTGCCGCTGGATGTGCAGTATTTGTACTTCCTTCACTTATATTAGCAGGATTTAATGTTAGTCTAGTTACAATAATACTTATTATAGCTATAGGTGGTACTATGGGTATTTTCTTTATAACACCACTTAGAAGATACTTAATAGTTGAAGAACATGGTAATTTGATTTATCCAGAAGGTATGGCAGCGGCTGAAGTTTTAGTTACAGCTAGCCAAGGTGGTAATTCATTTAAAACAGTTTTAACAGGTATTGGTCTTGGAGGAATTTACAATCTTTTTTCAGATGGATTTAAATTATGGGGTAGTCAAACTACTTATACATTTAAAAGTTATCAAGGAACAATGATTGGTATGGATACTTTAGCACCAGTTTTAGGTGTAGGTTTTATTGTTGGAATAAGGGTTGGTCTATTAATGTTTGGAGGATCACTTGTTGCATGGTTTGCACTTATTCCGTTAATAAAGTTTTTTGGTAATGGACTTACTAGCGCTATATTTCCATCAACACATCTTATATCACAGATGTCAGCTATGGAAATATGGTCAAACTATATTAAATATATAGGTGCTGGTGCCGTTGCTATGGGAGGATTCATATCACTTGCAAAATCACTTCCTACTATTATGACTAGTTTTAAACAAGCTATCACAGGTGCTGTAAAAGAAGAAAAGCATGCTGATAAAGTTACTAAAAGAACAGATAAAGAAACTCCAATAGTATGGCTTATAGGAGCTGCATTACTAGGTTTCTTTGCTACATGGCTTTTACCTATGTTTAAAGCAGGAATAATTGGTGGATTACTAGCTATATTATTTGCATTCTTTTTTGCTGTAGTTTCAGCAAGAATGGTTGGTATAATTGGAGAATCTAATAACCCAGTTTCAGGTATGGCTATTGCATCACTATTATTTATTGCAATAATATTTAAATTGACAGGACTTTCTGGACAAGTTGGTATAGAAAAATCATTAATTGTAACTTCAATAGTTGCAGCTGCAATTGGTATTGCAGGAGCCGCATCACAAGGTTTAAAAACAACATTTGTTATAGGTGGTACTCCAAAAGAAAACCACATATGGATGTGGGTTGCTGTTATGTGTTCAGGTGTTATTGTTGCATGTACAATATTTATGTTAAATAAAGCATATGGATTAGGTTCAATAAATGCACCAGCACCACAAGCAACACTTATGAAAATGTTAGCTGATGGTATAATAACTGGACAAATACCATGGATATTAGTAATTATTGGAGCATTTATAGCAATATTCTGTGAAATGGCTGGAATTCCTATATTACCAGTTGCACTTGGAGTTTATCTTCCAATAACATTAAATGCAACAGTATTTTTTGGTGGACTTATAAGAGTACTAGTTGAAAAGAGATTTAATAAAGAAGAAGATAAAGATGCTAAGGGAGAAGCCGTTGAGAAAGGGGTTTTAACTGCATCAGGTCTTGTTGCAGGAGGAGCTATTATGGGAATAATAGTAGCTATGTTTACAACTTTTGGAATAAATATAGGCTTTGGTGCTAATATAATACCAAGTATAACACAAAGTAATTGGTTGCCTCTTGTTATGTTTTTAATACTAGCTTTCTGGTTTTATAATTCATCAGTAAAAGGTGGTAAAGATTTTAAGATAGCAAATGCAAATAAAAATAAGGAAAGAAAGTAATGATTAATAAATCAAAAAAGGATAATTCTCATAAAAAAGATGAATACAATTTTCTTTTATATGTCCCAGAAATAAAACATAATAATTGGAAGATTGTAGATAATAAAGTTGTAATTTATTTTAAAGTTAAAGATCCAGTAAAAAAGTTTGTTGGATGGCTTTATAAAACATCACCGGCATGTGATGTTACATTTGATGAACTTTGCACAAAAGCATGGCTACTTATAGATGGTGAAAAATCAATTTATGATATAGCAAAAATTATGGCTAAAGAATGCAATGAAAGTATAGATGATTCTATATATAGAGTTGTACCATATATGAGGTATATTGCGAAAAAAGGTTGGATAGATTTTAAAGAAGTTAAAAAAGTATAAATAGTTAAAGAGAGCAATTAAATTTTTAATTGCTCTTTTTTATAAGAAGATTATAAATAGCATTTAAGGGGAAAAGTATTCATAATTATAAATAATTAAGGATTTAAGGAGTTGGTATGAGAAAAGTAAAACTTTTAATAATTAGTTTATTTATATTAAGTATCTTGGGATGTTCCATAGGTGTATTTAATAATTCAAAAAGTAAAATATCAAAAGAAGAGGCAAAAAATATTGTGTATGAATATATAAAATTAAATAACAATATAAAAGAAGAAATATTTATTGATTATATTGATGATACCTTTATAAATGGTAAAAAGGCTTATGGATTTAATCCTAGAGCTATAATGTATATGCATACATCATCATTAGGCTTTTTTTATGTTACTGTTGATGGAACTCTTTATGAAATGGATATTTTAAATCCTAATCATTTTATAAAGATAAGGGAGTGAAAAGGTAAGATTGAAATAATAATAAAATATGGTATTATATATTTAAGAAAATTATTAATACGAAGGAGTAAATTATGAGAGCAGTTTATAGAAATCCAAAAGAATTAGCAACTTGTTTGAAAGATTTAGTAGATCAATATTTAGAAGATCTAATTACTTATGAAAAATTAACAGAAAAAGTATTAAGAATAGTAGAAGCAAATAAAAATGCTGTTTATAAAGATGGTCATATGCCATCAAAGTTAGCTAATTTTTTAGGCGATGATAGAAAAGGTATATTAGATAAAATAGTTAATAATGAACAAAATTAATATATTTATTTAAGAATTAAAGTAAATATTTCAAAAAACGGATATTTTAATGTATAATGTAATAGGTAATTTATTTTAAGTGAGTAATCTAACTTCTTTTATGGTTAGACATATGATAGTATTTATATGCACTTAATAAAAGTATATTTGGAAGAAGGTAGAAATGATGGAAACTATAAAAGTATTTAATAAAAAGATACATTGGGATGGTTTAAATTTAACTTGTGTAATGGAAAGATATTTAGATACTAATAATATAGCTTTAGAGGTATATGATGAGTATGGTGAATTTTATGAATGTGTTACATTAGATTATAAAGAAAGCTTACCAAAATCAAATAATGCTATTATAAATAATAGAAATGAATGTGAGGGAGTATTAAATGCTATAACTTCAGCAAATCTTGCTAAGGTTGTTGGTAGAATAGATGTGAATCTTTTAATGAGAGATTTAGTTGTAGTTAACAGTAGAGAATTTAAGGAAATCGATGAAGATTTATTTTTAGAGTTTGCTAAAAGTACATATAATGATTTAAGTTCATTTATATCTTCAAAGGAAAAAGAAGAAAATGAAGAAGAAATTGAACTTGTTGAAGTAACAGAGGAACTTTAATTAAAAGATTATAAAATTAGGTGTAAGTTTTAACTTACACCTAATTTTATATAAAACAAAAGATAAGTTTAGGAGGAGTATTTATGAAAATTTCTATATTATATGATTCTAAAAGTGGGCATACTAAAACAGTTGGAGAAAATATAAAGCTAGGTGCTGAAAAAGTAGAGGGGATTCAAGTAAAATGTATGAATATCAATAATATTGATATAGATTTTTTAAATGAAAGTAAAGGAATAATATTTGGTACACCAACTTATTTAGCAAATACAACTTCAAATTTAAAAAATTGGTTAGATAACTCACATCACATTAATTTTGAAGGCAAAATAGGAGCTATGTATGCAACGGCTGATTACATATGGGGTGGAGCAGACACTGCTATTTTAACGCTAATGAATCATTTAATAGTAAAGGGAATGCTTTTATATTCAGGAGGAGCTGCCCTTGGAAAACCTTTTATACATTTAGGGTATGTTAGTGTAAATGGAGTTAATGATAATGATATAGAAACACCTATGATATTTGGTGAAAGAATAGCTAAAAAAGTGAAAGAATTATTTTAATTTATAAAAGAAGGAGAATTTTAAATGAATGACACTATTAGTTTAAAAGACGCAGCAAAAGAACTTGGATTAAATATTAAAATAGTTACATCAGTAAGATCTTTTAATAATTATAATGCATTTTATAATATATTTGATGATTCAGAAGAGGCATGTAGACGTTTAGTAATATTAACAAAAGATAATAATATTGAAGAGGTATATGATGAAAATCCAAGTGAACCAGTTAAAGAAGGAATTAATGTAGATGATAATTTTTGGATAAGAGAATATAAACTAACTACTAATCCAAATAATATTGACATAAATAGTATAAATATTAATAAAAGTACCTTTAATGACATTAAGAATAGCATAAAATAATTTGACATTTTATAAAAATTTGTCTACAATTACATAGTCGAAAAATATAAAAATAAGTAAGATAGAGGTCGCAATAATAATTAGTACTTTGAATGAGATAAGCAGGATGATTTTTTAGGAAAGGTATTATTGCCGAAATGTATAATGGAAGCTTTAAAGTTATATGTTGGGTTTGTATAAAATATGTACAAAACTGTCACAAGTTTGTGGAGGGCTATCTTTGTGTTTTGGATTTTATTCAGGCTCAGAGATTAGACTACTTCTCTGAGCTTTTTTATTTTACTATATTAGATACACTTTAAGGAGGAGCAGATGGAAGAGAGAAACTTAAAAAAAGAGATTAGCCTTTTTATGGCCACGATGCTTGTATGTGGAAATATGATAGGTTCTGGAGTATTTATGCTTCCAGCAACACTTGCACAACTTTCAGGACCACTTGCTACAATAATTGCATGGATAGTAACATCAGCAGGGTCAATACTTATTGCAATGTCATTTGCTAATTTAGGATCAAAGTATCCTTCAACTGGTGGAGCTTATCAGTACACTAAGATAGCTTTTGGAGAATTTACAGGGTTTTTAAGTGCGTGGTTATATTGGAATGGCTCATGGATAGGAAATGCTGCTATAATAGTTGCACTTTCAAGTTATAGTGCTGCAGTTATACCTGCATTAAGAAATCCTTTAATTTCTATAATATATACTAGCGGAATTTTATGGTTTTTTACAATTATAAATATAATCGGAGTAAAAAAGGCCGGAAAGCTTCAAACTATTGCAACAGTATTTAAAATTGCATTTTTTGCTATATTTATAATAGTTGCATTAATTAATTTTGATACTGCAAATATAATACCTTTACTTCCAGAAGGAAAAGGATTTTCAACAATATCACTTGCAGCTACATCAACTCTTTGGGCTTTTGTAGGACTTGAAAGTGCAACTGTTACAGCAGGAGAAATTAAAAATCCAGAAAAGAATGTAAAAAAGAGTACTATTTATGGAATGATAATAGCATCTGTAATATATATGTTAATTAGTATAGCAAGTATGGGGGCAATGCCAAACTCAGAACTTGCAAATAGTCAAGCACCTCTTACTGATATATTAACTAAAATATTAGGTAGTTCAATAGGTAAGCCAATTACAATTGCAGTTGTAATATGTATATTAGGTACAACTATAGGATGGCTTTTATCAACTGCTCGTGTAGCTTTTGCAGCTGGTGAAGATGGTGTTTTTCCTAAATTTTTTGGAAAACTTCATCCAAAGTATGGAACACCTGCAAATGCTTTAATAGTTGGATCAATTTTAGTAAATATACTTTTAATAATGAATTATCAAAAAAGTATGGTATCAGCATTTACATTTATAACAATACTTGCAACACTTTCCTTTTTACCTATTTACCTTTTAACAGCGGCTGCTGAAATAATGCTTATGTTTAAAGGGGCAAAAGAATTTAATTTTGGAATATTTATAAAGAAAGCTATAATTCCATTATTAGCATTTATATATTCAATATGGACAATATATGGTTCAGGTGCAGAAACTGTAATGTGGGGATTTATATTAATGCTTATAGGAGTTCCTTTTTATATATATAACTATCACAAAAATAAAGTTGAAATTAAATAATAAAAAGACAGTCTTTACTTTTAAAGACTGTCTTTTTTGTTTAGAAAAATTATAATTATATATAAATAATATTAAATAATGAAAAATATAACGTATATATTAATAACTTAATAAAAATAATGTCTAAATTATATACATAATAGAAAAATATATAAAAATGTATAAATTTTATGTTTTATATTTAAAAAATAATTAAAGATGATATAATGAAAAGGTAATTATGAATAAATATAAACAAATGTTTCTGAATGGTGAACATTTTATTAAAGGGGGTTATTATTTATATGAAGAAAGGGAAAATAAAAAAGGAATCTTTTATTGAAAAGATTGGTAAGAAGATTCCGGATCCAGTAATTATTTTTATGTCATTATATGCAATAGTAATAATTGCAACAATTTTTATGGGTGGTATTAAATTTGAAACATTAGGAGCTGATGGAAATACTATAGCTTATGAAGTAAAAAATATGTTTCAAGCTGAAAATGTAAGATGGATATTCAATAATGCACTTTTAAATAACTGGCTAGCTTATGGTGGTGGAGTTTTAGGAACTATACTTATAGTTATGCTTGGGGTTGGTATTGCAGAAGAATCAGGACTTTTAACAACTTTAATTAAAAAAATAGGTTTAAAAGTATCAGATAAGTTTTTACCGATAGTTTTAGTTTTCTTAGGAATTATGAGTAGTATAGCAACAGATGCAGGATACATAATACTTATACCACTTGCTGGATTGCTATATGTAGGATTAAAGAAAAATCCTTTAATAGGTATGGCAGCTGCTTTTGCAGGGGTATCAGCAGGATTTAGTGCAAATCTAATTCCAGCGACTCCAATTGATGTTATTGTTGGAAATAATGCAAAAATATTTGCAGAAGGACAAGGTGTACCTTTTGTATCACAAGCTGGACAAGCACTTAATCCAGCAACGATGCACTATATATTTATAGTTGCATCAACTGTATTACTTTCAATTGTAGGATTTATAATAACTGCTAAATTTGTAAAACCAAGACTTGAAAAAGAAAGTTATATTGTTCCAGAAGATATGCATTTAGATGACTTTACTGTTAAAAAGGAAGAGAATAAAGCATTAAAATATGCAGGAATAGGGTTATTAATAGGATTAGTAATAGTAGCAATACTTTATTTTGGACCACTTAAGGCTTATGTTGGTGAAGATGGAAAAACAATTAATCCATTTATGGATAATGTAATATTAATGATAACATTTTTATTCTTTATGCCAGGATTATTTTTTGGTAGAAAAATGGGCAAATTTAATAATGCTATGGATATAGTAAAAGCTATGTCTAAACAAATGAGTGGTATGGGTTATATTTTAGTATTAACATTCTTCTCATATAACTTTTTAGCATTGCTTAGTTATTCAAATATTGGAACTTATATAACATATTTGGGTGCTACATTCTTACAAGGTTTAGGAATAGATAAATATCCAATAATGCTTTTAATTGGATTTATAATAATAACAGCAATAATTAATTTATTTGTTGGTGGATTGACTTCTAAGTGGATGTTACTTGGACCTATATTTATTCCTATGTTATATCAAGTAAATCCAGATTTAACTCCAGATTTCGTATCAGCAGCGTATAGATTAGCTGATTCATCTACAAATGTAATTTCTCCGCTTATGTCATATGCTGGAATAATACTTGTATTTATGAAGAAGTATAAGCCAGAATATACTTTAGGAGACATGATAAGATTAATGTTCCCATATTCTGTTGGATTCTTAATATGCTGGACTATATTACTTATTGGATTCTTTGTTTTAGGAATACCTTTAGGTGTATAAATAGAAAAATCCTTGGTTTAAAAACCAAGGATTTTATATTTTAAGTAATAAAATATAAAAATATACAATATAAATATTATGAAATATTATATATTGTAAGGAGAATCATTATGGAAGATGTTTTAATAAGTCTTTGCATGATATGTAAAGATGATAAAAATTTTATTAGAGAATCAATTGAAAGTATTAAAGATGTTGTAGATGAAATAATAATTGCAAATATAGATAATAAAAAAGATGTAAAATATATAGCAGAATATTATGGTGGAATAATTATAAATGAAAAATTTGAAGGTGATTATTCTAAAATAAGAAATGAAATGATAAAAAGATCTAAAGGTAAATGGATATTAATTTTAGATAGTGATGAAGTTATTGACAATGAAAATAAAGAAAAAATATTTGAATATATAAATGAAAATAAAAGGGATAAAGGTATATATGTTAGAGTGAAATCTATTATAGATAATAAAATTAGGGGGATTGATAATTTTATAAGGCTTTTTAGAAATGATAAAAATATAAAATTTAGTGGAAAAATACAAGAAAGTGTTACTGAAAGTATAATTGAGTTTTATGGGGAAAATAGTTTATCTTTTAGTGACATAGAAATATGTAGTTATGGTAATGATGTTAAATATGTTGATATAGAAAGAAAAAATAATAGAGTTATAGATATATTAAATAGTTATAAAGATTATGAAAAAGACTTTATTTATTTTTATAATTTAGCGAATGAATATGGTAAAAATTTAAAATTTAAAGAAGCTTTGGAAAATTATAATAAGTCACTTAAATTAATAAATAAGGCTGAAAGTGAATATATTTATATAAGGTTAATTGCAAATAAAATAAAAGCTCTTTATCAGTTAAATAGATATGATGAAGCAGAAAATGAAATAGAAAATTTTGTGAAAGATTATAATGATTTTAGAGATGTTTATTTTATAAATTGTTTAATTAAAATACAAAAATATAAATTTAATTTAGCAAAAGAATATTTAGATAAATATATAAGTATACCTTTAAATATAAAATATCCATCAAGTGAATTCGAAGAAGTTATAAATATATATGAACTTAGAAATAAGCTTAATAGTATAGATTTAATTTTAGAAAATTAATAAAAAAGATTGAGAATTAATTTTTCTCAATCTTTTTTTTATATAATTTTCTTTTTATATAATTTTTATTTTTTACTATATAATATTGTCTAGTTATTGTTGAAACAAATATTACTCCAAGTGCTAATGCACCAGCACTTGATAATGTATTTAATCCTAATTCGATAGAGTGAATAATATTCCCAGTTACAGCTTCATACATTGTGTAATACATTCCTGAACCAGGAACTAAAGGTATTAATGCACAGGCAACTAATGTTGTAACAGGTGTTTTAAGTTTTCTAGCTAGTATTTCAGAGTAAATGCTAAACGCAACAGCTGATAAGAAAAATGATGTTGTTTGTGAAAAGTTAACTTGCAAGCATAAACTATAAACAAACCAACTTATTCCGCCACCTATACCAGCAAAAATTAAATTTCTTCCATGTATATTAAATATTACTGCAAATCCGATAGTAGCAATAAAAGAACAAATTGTTTGAATAAATATAGTCATATCTTTAAATACCTCCTAATACTTTAAGCCAGAAACTTATAACACCACCTGTGCCTACAGCAATTGCAATAGCAACTAAAAATGCTTCACTAGCTTTTATTATTCCACCTAAATAATCACCTGCTATTGTATCTCTTATTGCATTTGTAATAGCAAGACCAGGAACTAATATCATTATTGCCCCAATTATAGTTTCATCAATATTATCTATAAAGCCAAAATTTAAAAACAATATTGCAAAAGCAGCAGATACACCTGCACAAATAGTATTTATAAAGAAATCGTTAAGAGACATTTTGGTAAATATCATAGAAAGATATTTAATAAAACCACCTATAAAAAAGGACGCAACTAAATCTTTCAAATTTCCTCCAAACAGTATTGAAAAAAAACCTGCTGCTATACCAGAAAAGAATAAGGTTGATACTAGAGAATATCTTTCAGTATTATCTATATCTTTTAACTCTGCTTCAACTTTATTAAGAGATGGTTTAGTTCTTGCAATTCTTCTTGATAAATCATTAATTCTTTCTATTTTATGTAAATCTACACCTCTTATTGTTACTCTCTTTACAATAGAGTAAGTTTGATCATTATAGCAAATAGAAACCATTATCCCTGTAGGAGTAACAAAACTATTAGCTTCATCAATATCATAAGATTCACAAATTCTACAAATAGTTTCTTCAACTCTATATATTTCAGCACCACTTTGAAGCATTACAATACCTGCATATGTAGATAGATGAAGCAATTTATTTACGTCCAACATAATCACTCCTTATACAAAAAAGTATAATTAAATTATATCATAAATATATATTATAAATATAATATATATGATTAATAATATATTATGTTTATGACATAAATTTATAAAAGTATTAAAAAATATGTTGAAAAATTTAAATAACAACCGTATAATCTAATAAAAATAAATAAAAAATTGGGGTGCTATAATGAATTTTGAAAAAATAAAAAAAGAAGACATTGATATTTATGAATTAATAGAAAAAGAGGTAGAGAGACAAGAAGATGGAATAGAACTTATTGCATCAGAAAATTTTGCAAGTGAAGCAGTAATGGAAGCTATGGGATCATATCTTACAAACAAATATGCAGAAGGATATCCAGATAAGAGATATTATGGAGGATGTCATATAGTTGATAAGGTAGAAGATATAGCAAGAGATAGAGCAAAAAAATTATTTAATGCAGAACATGCAAATGTTCAACCACATTCAGGATCACAAGCTAACATGGCTGTATATTTTTCAATACTTAATCCAGGAGATACTGTATTAGGAATGGACTTAAGTCATGGAGGACATTTAACTCATGGTTCACCTGTAAACTTTTCAGGTAGATTATTTAATTTTATATCTTATGGGGTAGATAAGGAAACAGAAGTAATTGATTATGAAAATGTAAGAAAAATAGCATTAGAACATAAGCCTAAACTTATTGTAGCTGGGGCTAGTGCTTATTCAAGAGAAATAGATTTTAAGAAATTTAAAGAAATTTGCGATGAAGTTGGTGCATACTTCATGGTTGATATGGCACATATAGCAGGGCTTGTAGCAGCTGGATTACATATGTCTCCTGTACCTTATGCTGATTTTGTAACATCAACTACACATAAGACTTTAAGAGGACCAAGGGGTGGGCTTATTCTTTGTAAAGAAAAGTTTGCTAAAGATCTTGATAAAAATATATTCCCAGGAATGCAAGGTGGACCTTTAATGCATATAATAGCAGCAAAGGCAGTATGTTTTAAAGAAGCATTAGATGATAGCTTTAAAGAATATATTGAGCAAGTAGTTAAGAATTGTAAGGTTTTAGCAGAAGAACTTGTTAAATATGGGTTTAAATTAGTATCAGGTGGAACAGATAATCATTTAATTTTAGTTGATTTAACTAATAAAGATATAACAGGTAAAGATGCAGAAAAGTTACTAGATTCAATAGGAATAACTTTAAATAAAAATACTGTTCCAAATGAAAAAAGAAGTCCATTTATAACATCAGGAGTTAGAATAGGAACTGCTGCTGTAACTACAAGAGGATATGGAGAAGATGATATGAAGGAAATAGCATCAATTATAAATGATGCTATAAATAATAGAGTATATAGTGATGAAGAGTTAATTAGTAGAGTTAGAAAATTAAGTTCTAAACATAGAATGTATATTTAAAAAAATAAGTGAGTAGTTTATTCTACTCGCTTATTTTTTTAGGAAACATTTATAATATAATATATTATAAAACAATTTAAATAAGGATTTTTATGGGGAAAAGAGATTTAAAAAGAATATTAAAAGAATGCGAATGTTTAGATTTTGATATGGATTCTAAAATAGTTTTTATTAGTGATGTTCATAGGGGGGACGCTGGTTTATCAGATTCTTTAATTGGAAATAAAAATATATATTTGGCAGCTATAAATTATTATTATAAAGAAGGATATACATTAGTTGAGGTAGGCGATGGAGATGAACTTTGGAAAAATAAAGATTGTAAAGATATAGCATATAACTATAAAGATGTTTTTAGTATATATAATAGATTTAATAGTGATAATAGACTTTATATGATATACGGCAATCATGATAAAATAAAAAGTAAAAAAGATTTTAAGGAACAACAAAGAAAAAAATTTAAAAGAATTGGTGAAAATTTTGGAGAGGATTTTATTAATCTTATAGCAAAAATAAAGTTTTATGAAGGGTTAGTTATAAATTTTAAACCTTATAATAAAAAAGGTTTAGTAGTACATGGACATCAGTTAGATATTATGAATAATGAATTAGATTTTTTTACTAGATTTTTAGTAAGATATTTTTGGAGAGTAATGGAGAGCTTTTTTGGATTTAAAGCACCAAATAGTCCAGCAAGTAGTTATAAAAAGGGAAGTAAAATAGATAAAGATTTAAATGATTGGGCAAATGATAATAAAAAAATACTTATATGTGGACATACTCATAGAGTTAGGTTTCCAAAGGTTGGGGAAGGAATTTATTTTAATGATGGTTCATGTGTGCTTCCTCATAGCATAACCTCAATAGAAATAAATAAAGGACTTATAGCATTAGTTAAGTGGAGTATAGATATTGGTAAAGACAATAATCTTTATATAAAAAGAAGCTTTTTAGAGGGCCCTGAAATGTTAGAAAGTTATTTAAGTTTTGTTAATGAATAAAGTTTGTAATATAATTATTATTAAATATATTTATTAATAATTAGGGGGAAACTTATGAAATATATAGATTTGCATTGTGATACAGCATATAGAATGTTAAATGAAGATTTAAATCTTAAAGATAGTATATGTAAAGTTACTTTAGATAAATTAAAAAAAGGTGATGCACTTTCTCAAATATTTGCTTTCTTTATAGATTTAGGAGAAATAAAGAAAAGTCCTTTTGAAGAATTTAATAAAATGTATAATAATTTTATTGAAGAAGTTAATACAAACAAAGATGAAATAGAAGTTATAAAGGATATAAAAAGATTAAGTTATATAGAAAAAGATAAAAAAATAGGTGCAATTTTATCAATAGAAGAAGGTGAAGTTTTAGAAGGCAAGGTAAATAATGTTTCTAAAGTTTCAGAACTTGGAATTAAAATAATAACATTAACTTGGAATTATGAAAATACTATTGGATATCCAAATTATAATTTTATATTTAAAGATAAGGGACTTAAAGAGAAGGGAATAGAAATTGTAAGTGAAATGGAAAAGTTTAATATGATTCCAGATGCATCACATTTATCTGATGGAGGATTTTATGATCTTTTAAGAATTTGTAAAAAACCATTTATAGCAACTCACTCTAATGCAAGAGAAGTTAAAAATCATCCTAGAAATTTAACTGATGATATGATTAAAAAATTATCAGAAAAAGGGGGAGTTATGGGATTAAATTTTTGTAGCGATTTTGTAGGAAAAAGTGAAATAACTAAAGTTAAGGATATAGTAAGACATGCTAAACATATAAAAAATGTTGGGGGAATAGATGTACTTTCTTTAGGTAGTGATTTTGATGGTATAGAAAATGAAGTTGAAATTAAAGATACGAGCGAAATGAATAAGCTTTATTATGCACTTAAAAAAGAAAAATTTACTGATGATGATATAGAAAAGGTATTTTATAAAAATATAATAAGAGTACTAGAATAATGTAGTAAGGAGTAATTAGATGAAGTTATTAGGAAAAGTTGCTATAGTAACAGGAGCTTCAAGAGGAATTGGAAGAGATATAGCAGTAGAACTTGCAAAAAATGGAGCTAATGTTGTTGTAAATTATTCAAAGGATGAAATTGGTGCTGAAGAAACTTTAAAGGAAATAAAAGATAATGGTAATTTTGCAATAAAAGTTAAGGCGGATGTTGGAGATTATGATGATTCAGAAAGATTAGTTGATGAAGCTGTTAAAACTTTTGGAAGATTAGATATTATAATAAATAATGCAGGAAGAAGTACAGTTGGTTTATTTATGGATTCAACTAAAGATGATATAGATGGTCTTATTAGAACTAATCTTTTAGGAACTATGTATATGGCAAAACATGGAATTAAATATATGCTTAGTAATGGAGGATGTATAGTAAATATTTCATCTATGTGGGGAGAAGTTGGTGCTTCTTGTGAGGTTGTTTATTCTACATCAAAAGGTGGAATGAATTTATTTACTAAATCTTTGGCGAAAGAAATGGCTCCATCTAATATAAGAGTTAATTGTGTTGCACCGGGTGTTATAAATACAAAGATGAATTCATTTTTAACAGATGAAGATAAAGAAGATTTAGAAAATGAAATTCCTATGGGGAGATTTGGAGAAGGTAGTGAAATTGCAAAATGTGTTTTATTTTTATGCTCTGAAGATTCATCATATATAACAGGACAGGTAATTAGAATAGATGGAGGAATGATTTAAAAAAATCATTCCTCCATTTCATTTATTTCAGCCTTTTTTAAAGTAAATTCAAATAAAACTCCAAGTTTAACATTTTTAATATTATATTTTGAATTATGAAGATCTAGTATGTTTTTTACAATAGCAAGACCAAGTCCAGTACTATTCTCTCTTCTATTTCTAGATTTATCACCTCTAAAGAATTTATCAAACAAGTTTATGTTTTCTCCTTCAGGTATTTTAGACCCTGTATTTAATACTGAAATTTTAAAATAGTTTTCATTAAAATCTTCTATAGAAATATATATTGAATTATTTTTATGTGTATATTTTATAGCATTAGTAATAATGTTAGTTAAAACTTGCTCCATTTGGAAAATATCTGCTTTAACATATGAGTAATCTGTTTTTGGAGAAAATTCTATAGATAATCCTTTTTCAATGCAGTCATATTTTAGGGTTTTTACAACTTTATTAATAAGTCTATTTATATTAAACACTTCAAAATTAGGGGTTATAACACCAGATTCAAGTTTTGAAAGTTCTAACATATTAGCAACTAATTTCCCCATTTTTTGAGATTCATCTATTATTGTTTCAAGATAAAGTCTTAAATCATCGCCTTTAACAATACCATCTTTAATTCCTTCTGCATAACCTTCTATTATGCCTATAGGTGTTTTCAATTCATGGCTAACATTAGCAATAAAGTCTTTTCTCATAATATCTAATTGTCTTTCTTTTTCAATATCTTTTTCAAGCTTTTCATTTTGTGTTTTTAAGTCATTTAAAGATTTTTGTAAGTTTTCTGATAAGAAATTTAAGGTTTTTCCTAAATTTCCAATTTCATCATCACTTATATTAGTACATTTTTCAGAAAAATCCATATTAGATAATTTTGTAGCTATATGATTAATTTTTTTTAATGGATTAGTGACTAATTTAGCAAATATCAATGAAATAATTAATGAAATAAATATTATTCCAATAAATACGTAAATGTAAAATTCACTTATAACATTACCTGCCTCTATTATAGGCTGAATTGATGATACTGCAAGTACTATAGAGTCATGGTTATAATTTAAAGACATTGATGTTGCAACGCCTATATTTTTAATTTGACTATCATTAGCTGAAAATACAGTAGATATTGGTTTGTTGCTTGCTAAAAGTTTAAATAAAATTTCTTTATTATTTATTAATGTAGAACAAAAATCACTAAGTAATTTTATATCATCTTTATCATTTTCAAGATTATTAGAAATATATCTTAAACTTCCATCAAGAGAGAATATTGCTATTTTTGCATTATTTGTATTTTCAAAACTTTTTAAGGCTGTATAAAGTCCTGGTAAATTATTTAGTTTAAAAGAATTTTCTTTAGAAAAATCTTCAATTTCATAAGTTAAATCTTTAATTTTTTTCTGTTCATAAAAATCTTCAAATATAAAGGTTTGAAAAATTAAAGTTAATGCCATAAAAGAAACTAAAAATAAAGCTGTTATTAGAAATAATTTTTTTGATAAAGTTTCTTTCATTATTTTGCCTCAAATTTATAGCCGCTACCACGAACAGTCACAATATAATTTGATTTATCTAAAAGTTTTTCTCGAAGTCTTTTAATATTTGTATCTACAGTACGTATATCACCGTAATAATCTATTCCCCATACGTTATCTAGTATTGTATCTCGAGATAAAGCAATTCCTTCATTTGATATTAAATATAATAAAAGCTCATATTCTTTTGGTGATAGTGATATTTCAGTTTCATTAACTTTAACTTCATGAGAAAGTTTATTTATAATAAGTCCATTGAAATCTTGAGAACTTGAATCTATATCTGTTCTAGTTCGTTTTAATAATGCTTTACTTTTAGCAACTAATACTTTTGGACTAAAGGGTTTTGTCATATAATCATCAGCACCAACTTCATAACCTTGTAATTTATCATCTTCTTCACTTTTAGCAGTAAGTAATATAACCGGAACAGATGACACAGAACGTATTTTCTTTAAAAAAGTTATTCCGTCCATTTTTGGCATCATTATATCTAAAATTATTAAGTCAATTTTTTCTTTAGAAAATATATCAATACCTTTTTCACCATCTTCTGCTTCATATACATTAAAATCTTCATTTATAAAATAATCTCTAATTAAAAATCTAATTCTTATTTCGTCTTCCACAATGAGTATGGACTTTTTCATAATATTAATACCTCCATTTTATTTGACTTAATTACATTATATACAAATATAAAAATATTTGAAGGGTTTAGGTATGTTTATGTTGTATTATTTATAAAAACATATTATATTAAAGGTTGTAATTAAATTACAAATAGGAGATGGATATGATTAAATTAAATTTTGATATAAAGAAAAAAACATTAGAAAATGGATTAAGAGTAATAACAGTAAAAAAAGATACTAAAATAGCTTCAATAAATGTTGGAATAAATATTGGAGCAATGTATGAAGAAATGGATGAGAAGGGGATAAGTCACTTTATAGAACATATGCTTTTTAAAGGGACAAGTTCTAGGTCAAATGAAGAATTAAATGAAGAGCTAGAATATTTAGGTGGTGAATATAATGCATATACTGATTATGCATCTACAGTATACACTATAAGTTGTTTAGAAGATGAAATTAAAAATGCAACTGTTTTACTTGGAGATATGATTATAAATTCAAATTTTCCAGAAGGTGAAATAGAAAAAGAGAGAAGTGTAATACTTGCTGAAATAAGAACAAGTAAAGACGATATAGAAGATTTAAGTTTTAAGAAGGCAAGTGAAGTAGCTTTTGATAAAAGTTATTTGAAATTTGATGTTATAGGTTTTGAAAAAAATGTAAATAGATTTAATAGAGAAGATTTATATAAATACTATAAAGAAAATTATAGACCTAATAACACTGTTATTGTAATGGTATCTTCTTTTGAACATGATGAAGCGTTAAGAATAATAAGTGAATCTTTTTCTAATTGGCAAAGAAAAGAGACTAGGAAAAAAGAATTAATGTCAGAAAAAAATAAAAAAATAGAAGTTATTAGCTATAAAAACGAAATTGAACAAAGTACTATAGTTTATTTATATACTTTTGATAATCTTAAAAAGAGTGATGAACTTCCTCTTAGAATTTTAAACCATAGACTTGGAGAGAGTGCTAATTCATTACTTTTTAGAGAAGTTAGAGAAAATAGAGGATTAGCTTATGATATATTTACACATTTAGATATAAATAAAGATTATAAGACATTATATATATACACATCAGTTGGAGATGAGGATGTAGAAGAAGCAAAGGAAGCAATTGATAGTGTTATAGAATCTATATTGAATAATGAAATAAAATTTACAGATAGAGATTTAAATATTATGAAAAAAGTTCATAAGACAGCAGTTATAGGTACTCTTGAAGATTCATCAGATCTTTGTAATTATATATTACATCAAGAACTTGAAGATGAAAATTTATTAGAATTTGTTGATGATATGGGTAGAATTAATACTATAGAAAAGGATGAAATTTATGAAGTTTCTAAAAAAGTATTAAAAGACCCAACAATTCATATATTAAGAAGAGAGAAGTAAGGTGGAATTTTGAGTAAAATAACAAAAATAGAACAATGTAAAAGAAATAAGGAAAGAGTAAATATTTATATAGATGAAGAATTTGCCTTTGCAATATATATGGAACTTGTATATAGATTTGGACTTAAAGTAAATGATGAAGTAGATAGAGAGAAACTTATAGAAATTGCAGAAATTGAAAATTTATCTAAATGTAAAGATAGTGCATTAAAAACTATAGAGAGAAGCTATAAAACTGAAAAAGAAATTAGAGATAAATTATTAAGTAAAGAATTTGATGAAACTACTGTTGAAAAAACAATAAGTTTTTTAAAGGAATATGCTTTTATAGATGATTTAAAGTTTACTAAAATGTATGTTAAAGATAGAATAAGAAATCAAGGTAGAAATAAAATTAAATATGCATTAACACAAAAGGGAGTTAATAAATATTTAATAGATGAAGTATTTGAAAGCTTAAATAAAGATGAAGAGGAAGAAAGAGCATTTCTAATATGTGAAAAAAAATATTTATCAATATGTAAAAGAGAGGATGATGATTTTAAAATAAAAAATAAACTTATAAGATATATGTTGGGCAGAGGATATGAATATGATATGGCACGAAATATAGTGTCTAAAATTTATTTAGAATATAAGGGAGATTAATATGAAGTTAACTCTACCTGAAATAATTATTTTTATTATAATTATTACTGTTACATTAAAAAGTATAAAAGATTCTTTCCTAAATAGAAGTCTTTATTACGTTAAGGATTCCATAATAGGAAGTGTATCGAGCATTTTAAGCTTTTTTATAATGTTTTCTTTTTATAATTATTTTTATGAAAAAATAAGTGTATTTTTATTTAATGTTTATAATGGAGAGCGATTTTTAGTATTATTTAAATTAATAAGCTTTATAATAATATTTTGGACTATAAAATGTATTATATATTTTATACTAAGTTTTGTAGATAAAATATTTTTTAGCTTTGAAATTGGTGGAGAATCAAGTTCACAAAAAGTATTACTTGTAACTTTAAGTTCTTTTCTTGGTGTTTTAAGAGGCTTTTTAATAGTTGTATGCATTTTTATAGCAATGATATTCTATAATGGTTTAGTTGATAAAAAATTTGAAATAAATTTTTTCGAAAATTTAAATGTTTATAACAAAATATCAGCAGTTATAGATAATAAAACTGTAAATAAAATAAAAAATGGATTATTTGAAGATGATTCATTAAATACAATTGTATATTATAATGGTGTAACTTTAAAAGAAGGGGTAGCTTCTAATGAAGTTATAGATAATAAAGCTAAAGAATTAACAAGAGGATTAAAGACAGATAGAGAAAAAGCAAAAGAGATTTACAAATGGGTTGGAAGCAATATACAGTATGATTATAAAAAAGCTGAAAACATAGAAAATAGTATTTCTAAAAATAGTGGAGCTATTGCAGCTTTTGATGAAAGAAAAGGGATATGTTTTGATTATGCATGTCTTTTTGCTGCAATGTGTAAAGCAAATGATATAAAAGTTAGAATAATAATTGGTGAGGCTTATAATGGATATGAATATATAAGTCATGCATGGAATCAAGTATATTTAAAAAATGAAGGTAAATGGATTAACGTAGATCCGACATTTTATAGTGCTGGAGACTATTTTGATAATAAGGATTTTTATAAAGATCATAAAGAAAAAAATATTGCTGGAGAATTGTAAAGTTAGAAAGAGCTTTTATACTCTTTCTAACTTTTTTTATGTTTAGAAAGAATTAAATCAATTGCTTTTTCACAATCTTTATCTTTATTATCTAAAGACCAAGACATATTAAAATATATTAAAGCTTTATTATTTTCATTTTTCATTGCATAACAATATCCAAGATTAAAAAAATATTTACTATCCCTTTGGAAAGTTATTGCTTTTTTAAGCATAGCTATAGCATTATCATAATTTTTTAATTTTATAAAACATACTCCAGAGTTATAGTAAGAACATGCTTCATTTTCATTATACTCAACAGCTTTTTGATAAAACTTAATAGCTTTTTCATAATCTTTTGTGTTATATAATCTATTAGCTTCACTAAAATAATTCATAAATACCTCCTTAAAATTTAATAAGGTTTTAAAATTTCTTTTTTAAAATAAATAAGAAATTTATTAAACATTTACAGTATGTACATAGTTTTAATATTATATACTGAACTTACCAAAAATATACTTAAATTTTAATAAAGATTTAACTTAACCTTAATTTTTTGATAAATAATAATATAATAATATAATTATTATTGCTTTGATAATTAGTTAATATATAATACATATATAAGTGTTTTATTTAAAATGGATAAGTAGGTGTAATTTAATGAATAATTATAAAATGGGGTTGGATGTAGGATCAACTACTGTAAAAATCGTAGTTTTAAACACTAACAATGAAATAGTCTTTTCGGAATATAGAAGACATTTTTCAGATATAAAAAATACAATAATTCAATTAATAAATGAATGTTATGAAAAAATTGGAGATAGACAAATTACTGTAACTATAACTGGATCAGGCGGTTTATCATTATCAGAATGGCTTGGAGTAAACTTTGTACAAGAAGTTATAGCTTGTACGGAAACTATAGAAAAAGTTATAAAAGAAACAGATGTTGCAATAGAACTTGGTGGAGAAGATGCAAAAATAACTTACCTAAAAGATGGAATAGAGCAAAGAATGAATGGGACTTGTGCCGGTGGAACTGGAGCTTTTATAGATCAAATGGCAGCTCTTTTAAATACTGATGCAAAGGGATTAAATGAACTTGCAAAAGGACATACAATTATATATCCAATTGCATCAAGATGTGGAGTTTTTGCTAAAACAGATGTACAGCCATTAATAAATGAAGGTGCAAAAAAAGAAGATATAGCTGCATCAGTACTTCAAGCTGTTGTAAATCAAACAATTGGTGGACTTGCATGTGGTAAACCTATAAAAGGTAATGTGGCATTTTTGGGAGGGCCACTTTATTTCTTATCAGAGCTTAGAAAAAGATTTATAGAAACATTAGACTTAAAAGATGATGAGATTATATTTCCAGAAAATTCACAGCTATTTGTGGCTATGGGAGCAGCACTTTTATCTGAGGATCAAGAAACTAGATCATTTAGTGAATTAGTTAATAAGACTAAAGATATTAGTGATGCAAAAGACGATAATATAGAAAGATTACCGGCATTATTTAAAAATAAAGAAGAGTTTTATAAGTTTAAAGAAAGACATGATAAAGCTAAAGCTAAAAGAGGAAGTTTAGAAAATGCTAAAGGAAATGTATTCTTAGGTATAGATGCTGGTTCAACAACTACAAAAGTGGTATTAATAAATGAAAATAGTGAGATAATATATTCATTTTATGGAAGCAATGAAGGTAATCCATTAAAAACTATTGTTGATATAATGAATGATTTATACAGTAAATTACCAGAAGATGCTAAAATAGTAAAAAGTACTGTTACAGGATATGGAGAAGCTTTAATAAAATCTGCACTTCACATGGATCTTGGAGAAATAGAGACAATAGCTCATTATAAGGCTGCTGAATATTTCCTTCCAGGAGTAGACTTTATACTTGATATAGGCGGGCAAGATATGAAATGCTTAAGAATAAAGGGTGGAGTAATAGATAGTATATTACTTAATGAAGCTTGTTCATCAGGTTGTGGTTCATTTATAGAGACATTTGGTAAATCATTAGGTATGGAAGTTAAGGATTTTGCTAAAGAAGCATTGTTTTCTACTTCTCCAGTAGATCTTGGATCAAGATGTACTGTATTTATGAATTCAAGAGTTAAGCAATCACAAAAAGAAGGTGCAAGTGTTGGTGACATATCAGCAGGGCTTTCATATTCAGTAATAAAAAATGCATTATATAAAGTTATAAAAATTAGAGATGAAAAAGAGATGGGCGAAAAGATAATAGTCCAAGGAGGAACTTTCTATAATGATGCAGTTTTAAGAAGTTTTGAAAAAATATCAGGTAGAGAGGTTATAAGACCAGATATAGCAGGACTTATGGGAGCTTTCGGAGCAGCTCTTATCTCTAAGGAAAGATATATACAAGGAGAAGAGTCTAGTTTACTTAAAAAAGAAGAAATAAAAGGATTTAATATGACATCTGAATTTAGAAGATGTGGTTTATGTGGAAATAATTGTTTGTTAACTGAAAATACATTTTCTACTGATGAGAAATTTATATCAGGTAATAGATGTGAAAGACCACTTGGAATTCATATAAAGAAAGATGAAGTACCAAATCTTTATAAATATAAATTTAAAAGAACATTTGGATATAAACCATTAAAAAAAGAAGAAGCAAAAAGAGGAACTATAGGAATACCAAGAGTTTTAAATATGTATGAAAACTATCCTTTATGGTTTACTTTATTTACAGAACTTGGATTTAGAGTTGTTGCATCACCAGTTTCTTCAAAGAAAATATATGAAAAGGGTATAGATACAATACCTTCAGAATCAGCTTGTTATCCAGCAAAGCTTGTACATGGACATATAATGAGTTTAATAGAATCAGGAGTAGATACAATATTTTATCCATGTATACCATATGAGAAAAAAGAATTTAATGATTCAACTAATCATTATAACTGTCCTATGGTAACATCATATCCTGAAGTAATAAAAAATAATATGGATATATTAGAAGAAAAAAATATAAAATATATAGCACCATTTTTCTCATTAGATGATGAAAAAGTCTTAGCTAAAAGAATATTTGAAGAGTTTAAAAACTTTGGAATTACATTAGAAGAAGCTAAAGAAGCAGTAAAAAAAGCTTATATAGAAAGAGATAATTATAGAGCTGATATCAAAAATAAGGGAAGAGAAGTTGTTGAGTATCTTAAAAAGAATAATAAAAAAGGTATAGTACTTACAGGAAGACCATATCATATAGATCCAGAAATAAATCATGGAATACCAGATGTTATAACTTCATTTGGAATTGCAGTATTAACAGAAGATAGCATTTGTGATTTAGGAGAGCTTAATGCACCTCTAAGAGTAGTTGATCAATGGACTTATCATGGAAGGCTTTATAGAGCAGCAGCGTATGTTAGGGATTCAAAAGTTTTAGAGATGATTCAACTTAATTCATTTGGATGTGGTTTAGATGCAGTAACAACAGATCAAGTTAATGAAATTCTTCAAGAAAAAGGTAAAATATATACAGTATTAAAAATAGATGAAGGAAATAATTTGGGAGCTGCAAAAATAAGAATTAGATCTTTAAAAGCAGCTATTGAAGAAAGAGATAGAAATAATTATACGCCAATAATAGAGGATATAGAATATAAAAATCCTGTATTTACTAAAGATATGAAGAAGAAGCATACAATATTATGTCCACAAATGTCACCAATACATTTTGACATTTTACAAGAAGCTATAAGAGCTTCAGGATATAATCTTGAGATATTGCCATCAACAGATCCAGGTGCTGTTGAAGAAGGATTAAAATATGTAAATAACGATGCATGTTATCCATCAATAATTGTAATTGGACAAATAATTAAGGCATTAAAGTCAGGTAAATATGATTTAAATAATACATCTGTTATAATATCTCAAACAGGTGGAGGATGTAGAGCAACAAATTACATAGGATTTTTAAAATTAGCTATGAAAAATGCTGGATTTAACAATGTACCAATACTTTCTTTAAATGCAGTTGGACTTGAAAAACAACCAGGTTTTAAAATAACTATAAGACTTATAAGAAGGGCATTAATGGCACTTGTTTATGGTGATCTTTTCATGAGAGTTTTATATAGAACTAGACCGTATGAGAAAGTTAAAGGTTCAGCAAATGAACTTCATGAAAAGTGGAGAGAAATTGCTAAAGAAAATGTTAGAAATGGAAGCAAGAGAGAATTTAATAAAAATGTTAGAAATATAATAAAAGAGTTTGATGAATTAGAATTATTAGATATTAAAAAACCTAAAGTTGGTGTTGTTGGAGAAATATTAGTAAAATATCATCCGACAGCTAATAATGATATAGTTAGTCTTTTAGAAAGTGAAGGAGTAGAAGCTGTTGTACCTGATCTTTTAGATTTCTTCTTCTATTCAGCTTATGATAGTGAGTTTAAAGCAGATTATTTAGCATTTAGTAAATTATCAAAAAATATATCTAATTTAGCTATGAAATATATGAATAGTTATAGAAAAGAAATGAATAAGGCATTAGAAGAAAGTAATAGATTTGAAGCACCTAAAAATATAAGAGACCTTGGTAAGATGGCATCACAAATACTTTCACTTGGAAATCAAACAGGAGAAGGTTGGTTTTTAACAGCTGAAATGATAGAACTTATAAAAAGTGGAGCTGATAATATAGTATGTATGCAACCATTTGCTTGTCTTCCAAATCATGTAACTGGAAAAGGTATGATGAAAGCACTTAAAAAGAGATATAAAAATGCTAATATAGTTGCTGTAGATTATGATCCAGGTGCATCAGTTGTAAATCAGGTAAATAGAATAAAATTAATGATTTCAGTTGCATTTAAAAAGATGAATGAAGATAATACTACAAAATAAATTAAACATTTGACAAAAGTCAAATATTACTATAACATATATATACGAAAATCATATATTAAAGGCTTAGAAAAAGAGGAGTAAATTTATTAAGCATCAAAGAGAAAAGGGATTAGGTGAGAGCCCTTTATGCTGAGTATTTTGAAGGTAGCTTTGGAGCTTCTTTAGTGAAATAGTAGTAGCTAAGGACGGTTTATAAAAATCGTTATTTTAATTAAGTGCTTATAATAAATAGTTATTTATTATAAGAATAAAGGTGGTACCACGAGCTTTCGTCCTTTTTAGGATGAAAGCTCTTTTTATTTTATAAGAAATTATATAATTATAGGTTATTACATATTAGTAATAATTTAATTATAATAATAGGCTTATACTATATAAAAAATATTAGATAGAAACTTATTAAAGGAGGAGATTTTGATGTCAGATATAAAAAACATTGAGACAACATATAATCCAAAAGAATTTGAAGATAGAATTTATAAAACTTGGGAAGATAAAAAATATTTTACTCCAAAGGTAGATAAGAATAAAAAACCATATTCAATTATCATGCCTCCACCAAATATAACTGGTAAGTTACATTTAGGTCATGCACTTGATAATACACTTCAAGATATGCTTATAAGATTTAAGAGAATGCAAGGGTTTGAAACTCTATGGCTTCCAGGAGAAGATCATGCTTCAATAGCCACAGAAGTTAAGGTTGAAAATGAATTACTTAAGCAAGGTTTAAAGAAAAAAGAAATGGGAAGAGAAGCATTTCTTGAAAAAGTTTGGGAATGGACAGATGAATATAGAGATAGAATAAGAACTCAACTTAAAAAAATGGGTTGTTCAGCAGACTTTACTAGAGAAGCATTTACTATGGATGAGAACTTAAATAAAGCTGTTAAGCATGTATTTGTTAAGCTTTATAAAGAAGGTCTTATATACCAAGGTAATAGAATAACTAATTGGTGTCCTAAGTGTCAAACAGCTCTTTCAGATGCAGAAATTGAATATGAAGAAAAAGCAGGACATTTTTGGCATATAAATTATCCTCTTAAAAATGGAGAAGGATTTTTAGAAATAGCAACAACAAGACCAGAAACATTACTTGGAGATACAGCTGTTGCAGTTAATCCAAACGATGAAAGATTTAAACATCTTATTGGAGAAACTTTAATACTTCCTTTAGTAAATAGAGAAATTCCAATAGTTGCTGATGACTATGTAGATTTAGAATTTGGTACAGGTGCTGTAAAAATAACACCGGCTCATGATCCAAATGACTTTGAAGTTGGTAAAAGACATGGACTTCAAGAAATAAGAGTTATGGATGATAAGGGCTTCATAAATGAAAAGGGTGGAAAATATGAAGGTCTTGAAAGATATGAAGCTAGAAAAGCCATAGTTAAAGATTTAGAAGAACTTGGACTATTAGTTAAAATAAAAGATCATAATCATAATGTAGGAACACACGATAGATGTGGTACGGTAATAGAACCAATAATATCAAAACAATGGTATGTAAAGATGCAATCTTTAGCAGATCCAGCTATAGAAGTTGTTAAAAATGGAAAAACAAAGTTTGTTCCAGAAAGATTTGATAAAACATATTTTAACTGGATGGAAAATATACAAGATTGGTGTATTTCAAGACAATTATGGTGGGGACATAGAATACCTGTATGGTACTGTAATGATTGCGGACATATAAATGTAAGTGAATCAGAAGTAACAACATGTGAAGCTTGTAAAAGCCATAATTTAAATCAAGAAACAGATGTTTTAGATACTTGGTTTAGTTCAGCACTATGGCCTTTCTCAACACTTGGTTGGCCAGAAAGAACTGATGATTTAGAATATTTTTATCCAACTAATACATTAGTTACAGGATATGATATTATATTCTTCTGGGTTGCTAGAATGATATTTAGTGGAATACATAACATGGGAGAAACACCATTTGAAAATGTATTAATACACGGTATAATAAGAGATTCTGAAGGAAGAAAAATGAGTAAATCTTTAGGTAATGGAGTAGATCCACTTGAAGTTATTGATACTTATGGAGCGGACGCATTAAGATTTATGTTAGTTACTGGTAATGCACCAGGAAATGATATAAGATACTATCCTGAAAGAGTTGAATCAGCAAGAAATTTTGCAAATAAAATTTGGAATGCTTCAAGATTTGTAATGATGAACTTAGACAGAGAATTAATGGATAAGTACAAAGATTCAAAAGAATATAGTTTAGCAGATAGATGGATACTTTCAAATTTAAATACATTAGTTAAAGAAGTTACAGAAAACATGGATAAATTTGAACTTGGAATAGCTCTTCAAAAGATTTATGATTTTATGTGGAATGAATTCTGTGATTGGTATATAGAACTTGTAAAACCTGTATTATATGGTGATGATGAAAAAGCTAAAGGTATAGTTTATAATGTATTATTTAATGTTTTAGAATCAGGACTTAAATTACTTCATCCTGTAATGCCATTTATAACAGAAGAAATATTTACTCATTTAAATGATAAAGAAGAAACAATAACATTATCAGCTTGGCCAGAATATAGAGAAGAATTAAATGATAAAAAAGCAGAAGTTGATATGGCATTTATTATAGAAGCTATTAAAAATTTAAGAAACTTAAGAGCAGAAATGAATGTTAAACCTTCAAGAAAAGCAAATGTTATTTGTTATATATCAGATGAAGCTAAAGATGCATTTAAAAATGGAGCTGCTTATATTGAAAAGTTAGCATCAGCATCAAATGTTTCATTTATAGAAAGTAAAGATGAAGTTCCAGAAAATGCTGTATCATTAGTTGTTAAAGGTGGAGAATTATTTATGCCACTTCTTGACTTAGTTGATAGAGAAAAAGAACTTGAAAGATTAAATAAGGAACTTAAGAAGCTAGAAGGAGAAATCGAAAGAATAGATAAAAAACTTTCAAATCAAGGTTTTGTTGCTAAGGCTCCTGAAAAAGTAGTTCTTGGAGAGAAAGAGAAAAGAGAAAAGTATGTTGAAATGTTAGAGGCTGTTAAAGGCAGAATTGATACATTAAAATAATTTAATATTAGGCGTTGGTAAATTTATTTACCAACGCTTTTAAATAATGAGAGGATAAATACATATGGATAAATTGACAGAGCAAGAAAGTTTAAAATTTAAAGAAATAATGGAAAATGAAGATTTTTTTTTGTGGCGTGATCTTACAAAGACATATGAATTTGCAATACAAGAGATAAGTACAAAACTTAATATATTAAACGATGAATTTAAAATAATGCATGATTATAATCCAATAGAGCATATTAAAACTAGAATTAAAAAGCCTAAAAGTATAATTCAAAAGCTTATTAATAAAGGTATAGACCCTACAATTCAAAATGTAGAAAAATATTTAAAAGATATAGCTGGAGTTAGAGTTATATGTTCATTTACAGAGGATATATATAGAATTTTTGATATATTGACAAATCAAGATGATATAGAAGTGATTGAGGTTAAAGATTATATAAAAAATCCAAAAGAAAATGGATATAGAAGTTTACATGCTGTAATAACAATTCCTGTATTTTTATCAACTGGAACTAAGTATATGCCAGTTGAAATTCAAATAAGAACTATAGCAATGGATTTTTGGGCAAGCTTAGAACATAAAATGTATTATAAATATAAAAATAAGAATCTTGAAAAAATATCTTTTGATTTAAAAGAATGTGCGGATATGATATATCTTTTAGATGAGAAGATGGAAAATATAAAAAATGAAATAAGTAAATTAGAAAAATAAAAAAAGGCTTTAAGCCTTTTTTTATTTTTTAGCTACATCGCATTTACCATGATCTATAGCCTTTAAGTCAACTTCACCAAACATAGCTTTAGAGAAATTATCTCCGAAGTTTATTGCTTCTTGAATTTGTTCTTCTGAAGCTCTGAATTTAACTTTTAAACCTGGATTTACTAATTTCATTTTTAATTCTTCTAATCTGTGTTCTATTCTTGGAACAGCTTCTCCACTCCAACCGTATGATCCAAAGGCACCAGCAAATTTACCACCATGAATTATAGGGTTTAAATTTGCAAGTAACATTCTAATTGGTGGAAGTAATTCATTTACTATAGTTGGTGAACCAAATAATATACCATCTGATTCTTCGATGTTTTTAAGGATTTCTCCTGTTTCATGTTCTATAACATCAAACATTTTAACTTCTACATTATGATCCTTTTTAATACCTTCAGCTATATGTTCTGCTAACTCTTTAGTATATCCATATGCAGAAACATAACAAATAGTAACTTTTTTATCTCCTGTTATATCATGTTTTACTGGAGTACTCCATTCTTTATATGCTTCTACTATAGCCCATGGATTATCTCTAAGTACAGGTCCGTGTCCAGGACAAATTATATCAATATCTAAATCTTTTATTTTATTGATAGCTTTTAATACAAATGGTTTAAAAGGTCCTAAAATACAATCATAATAATAGATTAGAGCTTTGTTATAATCTTCTTTACTTGGAATTAAGTCATTAAAGATTTCTTCACATGAGTAATGACTTCCAAATGAGTCACAAGTCATTAAAACTTTGTCTTCAACTACATAAGTATACATTGAATCAGGCCAATGTAAAAATGGTGCAGAAATGAATTTTAATGTTTTATTTCCAAGAGATAAAGTATCGCCATCTTTAGCAACTATATACTCAAAATCTCTATTTATAATTTCTTTTAAGAAATTAATTGCTTGCATTGAACCAACAACTTTAGCATGTGGAGCAAGGTCAAGTATTTTACCAACTGATCCAGCATGATCAGGTTCTGTGTGATCAACTATTATATAGTCTATATCAGATGGTTTTATATCTAAAGTTTCAAGTGTTTTTAAATATTCATCAAAACATTTTTCTTTTACAGTTTCAAATAAAGCAACTTTTTCGCTTCCCTTAACAACATATGAATTATAAGTTGTTCCATATGGAGTATACATAATAATATCAAATACTCTTAAATTTGGATCTAATGCACCTACCCAGTGGATATCTTTTTTAATCTCAACATTTTTCATTTTGAACACCTCTTACTAATAATACTTTTTATTAAATAATAAATATTAATCCGACTAATTTTATGATAGCAAAAAAACAATTTATTGTAAATGATAAATTGTCATTTATTAGATAAATTTAGAAAAATATAATATAATTATATTATAAGCTTTTAATGATAAAATATTTGTATTTAAAATATTAATAGTGTTAAATTATAATTAATAGAAAAGATTAATAGGAGAAAATGTATGAACTATAAAGAAGCAATGGAATACATAAAAGAGGTTGGTAATTTTGGTTCAAATTATGGACTTGAAAGAACTGAGAGGATTTTAGAGTTACTTGGTAATCCACATAAAAAAATTAAATGTATACATATAGCAGGAACAAATGGAAAAGGGTCTACTACAGCTATTCTTAATTCTATCTTAATTGAAGAAGGATTTAGAGTAGGTATGTATACATCTCCATTTTTAGAAGAGTTCGAAGAAAGAATTCAAATAAATAAAAAGAATATAAAAAAAGATGAGTTAGCATCTACAATAGAAATTATAAAAAAAGCAGTGGATAAAGTTATTGAAGAGGGATATAGTCATCCAACAGAATTTGAAATAATAACTTGTTTAATGTTTGAATATTTTTATAAAAATAAGGTTGATTATGCATTAATAGAAGTTGGACTTGGAGGTAGACTTGATTCTACTAATGTAATAAATCCAGTTTTAACTATTATAACTTCAATAGGACTAGACCATATGAATTTGTTGGGTAATACAATTGAAGAGATAGCAAGAGAAAAAGGCGGAATAATAAAGCCTAATGTTCCTTTAATATTATACCCACAAAAAAAATCTGTTAAAGAAGAACTTTTAAGTATAGCAAAAGAAAAAAAATCAAAAGTTTATATAGTGGATGAAAAAGATGCTAAATTAATAAATATAAATAAAAAAGAGTTTTATCAAGAAATTGAAATTAAAGGATTTTTTAAAAAATATAAAGTAGAACTTAGACTTTTAGGAAAGCATCAAATACTAAATTGTCAAGTAGCTATAAATGCAGTTGAAGTTTTATCTAAAATAGAAGGATTTAATATTAAAAATATTGAAAAAGGAATATCTAATGCTAAATGGATAGGAAGATTAGAAGTATTAAAAGAAAAACCACTTGTAGTAATAGATGGGGCTCATAATATACAAGGGATAAAAATGCTTAAAAATAATATATTAGAATATTTCAATTATAATAATATGTATTTATTAATTGGAATTTTAAGCGATAAACAAGTGGATGATATGATAAATGAGATAGTTCCTTTAAGTAAAAAGGTAATTGCATTAACACCACATAGTGATAGAGCTGAACTTGCAAGTGAATTGAAGTTACATATAGAAAAGGTAAATAAAAATGTTTTAAGCTTTGAAAATTATGAAGATGGATTAGAAGAAGTATTAAAAGATGCTAAAGATGATGATTTAGTTTTAGTTACAGGTTCTCTTTATATGATAGGAGATATTAGAAAAATAATAAATAAAAAAAAGTAAGCTAATTTTAGCTTACTTTTTATTTTTATATTCTTTTAATGCCTTTGATAGTTGATCAGGACATGAAGTATCTTTAGTTCCACATTTTATGCCTTCAAGCTTTGATATGGCATCATTTATGTTCATACCTTCTACTAATTTAGATATTCCAAAAAGATTTCCAGGACATCCTCTAACGAATTCAACAGACTTTATTATATCATTACAAACGTCAATGTGTATTTCAGTTGAACAAACCCCAGATGTTTTATAAGTGTACATTAAACCTACCTCCAATTATAAAGTGTACAAGTATATTATATTTGGAATTTATAAAGAAATAAAGTATAATTTGTCGCTAATTCAATAAATAATTCATATTATATAGAGGTAAGTCTTTTAAAGGAGGTGTTAACAATAAATAATATATATGTTTGCAATACTGTAGATGATTGTATTAAAAAACTAAATATAGATAATTTTAAACTGGATACTTTGCAATTGAAAAGGTTTGAAAAAAAATCTATAAGACCTATATCTATAGATATAAGAGAAGATAAATGTATAGTAGTAAATAATTTTGATGGGACTATATCAAACATTGATATTAAAAGTTTTACTGAATGCAATAGGCAATATATATGCCCAAGCCCTAGAGATGTGAAAATATATGAAGAATATGCTTATATATGTAGTGATGAAGCGAATTCTATAATAATTTATAATATAATGAAAAATAGTATAGAAATGCAATTAAAAACTGGAATAGCACCAAATAGTATTGTATTATGTGAAGATACAAAAATGCTATTTTGTTCTAATTTACTAGAAGATACTATATCAATTATAGATTTAAATAACAATGGAGTTTTAGGGGAAGTAAAAGTTGGAAAATATCCAATAAAAGTAAAATTATCTGGAGATAAAAAATTTATATATGTATGTGAAAGTAATTTTGATGAAGATAGTAAAGGATATATAAGTATTTACTCTTTAAATAATTTTAATTTAGAAAAACGAATAACTACTGGAAAGACACCAATTGATATGTATGAAGATAAGGGATTATTGTATGTTGCAGACTTTGAAGGGGGGAGTATAAACTTAATAAACATAAGAGAAGGAAAGGAAGAAGGAAGGTTATTTTTAGGTGGGATGCCAAATGGAGTATTAAAGCATGAAGAAAAAATATATGTTACAGATTACTTTAATGGGAATTTATATCAAATTGATGAAAAGTTTGAAAAAATAAAAATCATTGCAATAGGTAATGAACCTAATGCAATGATCATAGTTTAATTTAAATCGTCAAAAAGTAAATTTATGATTTGATTATAAATTTCAGAAGGATTTTCCTGCCACTTGTTACAAAGATAAGTGGCTTGTTTTTTTGTTGGAACTTGTAGTTTCAATTCTATTAATGGAGAATCATCTTCTAATGCTTTAATATCTACAATAAAGCTATCATTTGGACCAATTGTATAATCGCTATGTATAGTTAATTCTTTTTTTATTAAATCTATATGTGACTTAATATATTCATTTATAAGTGATATCTTTGAGGGAGATATTCTATCTTGGAAAAATGAAAGAACTCCTTCTCCTTTATCGGTAACTTTTAATAATTTTTTATCCATTACTTCAGCATACTCTATAAAATTTGCTTCGTTAAGTTCTGTTACGTATTGTTGAAGAGTAAAATAGTTAATAAAGCTATTTTCAAGCACTATTTCTGTAAGTTGAGTATTAGAAATAGGATGTTTTAATGATTTTAAAATATATAAAAGCAATAATTTATTTTCTGCTAATTCTAATGAATTTTCTTCGTACATAATTAAGCCTCCATCTATCTAGATATATTTTTAATTATAGCATAAATTTTTGAATAATGAATATAGTGACAATAAATAAAATATAAATGATATATAATAATAAGTAAAAGAGAGGATTAATGAAAAACAAGAAAAATATTTTTATATTAATAGTAATTATAATTTTAATTAGTATTACTACTTTTTTAAGATTTCAAAAAATCGCCTTAGAAACAATAGGAAATGAAAATAAATTACCTATACATTCTGTAGAAACTAAAAATAAAGAAATAGCATTAACATTTGATATAAATTGGGCTGAGAAAGATTATTTGCCTGATATATTAAATTTATTAGAAAAGTATAATGTTAAGGCTACATTTTTTATAATAGGTAAATGGGTTAATTATACAGATGAAAATTTGAAAAATTTAAAACTTATAAATGAAAAAGGTCATGATATAGGTAACCATAGTTATATACATCCAAATTTTTCAGGGCTTAGTGATGAACTTATAGAAAAAGAGATAGTTAGAACTGAAAAAATAATATATGATGCTATAGGAGTAAAGACAAATTTATTTAGATTTCCAAGTGGAGATTACTCAAATAATGCAATAAAAAAGGTAGAAAGTATGGGATATATACCAATACAATGGAATGTAGATTCTGTTGATTGGAGAGAAGATGGAAAAGATAAAGAATATAAAAGGGTTAAAGATAAAGTTAAAGAGGGGTCAATAGTTCTTTATCACAATAATGCAAAATATACTGTTGATAATGTTGAAAGATTAATAAAAGAACTTAAAAACGAAGGATATTCTTTTAAAAAAGTTAGTGAAATGGTTGAAAAAGAAAATTATTATATAGATTCTGAAGGTATACAGCATAAAAAATAATAAATTATATTGAAAATTGAATAAATTATGTATTATAATGGAAATGTACTAGTGTGGGGTCATTAAAATTTATAAAATACTTAATTACAAAGGGAGAGAGGGGTTACAATGGATAATTTAATGTTAAACAACAAAATTTATCTTGAAGGAAAGGTAGTTTCAGAATTAGAGTATAGTCACGAAATGTATGGGGAAGGATTTTATACTTTTAATCTAGAAGTTCAAAGGTTAAGTGATTCAACAGACTTACTTAATATAACGATTTCAGAAAGATTATTAGCTGATTTTGATGTGAGTTTAGGAAGAGACGTTATAGTGGAAGGACAATTAAGATCATATAATAAGTTTGTAGATGGATCTAATAAACTTATACTTACTGTATTTGCTAGAAATATTGAACCTTGTATAGAAAGAAGTAAAAATCCAAATGAAATATATTTAGATGGTTTTATATGTAAAGAACCAGTATATAGAACTACACCATTTGGAAGAGAAATAGCAGATGTTTTATTAGCTGTTAATAGAGCATATAATAAATCAGATTATATTCCAACAATTGCATGGGGAAGAAATTCAAGATTTTGTAAAGCTTTAGAAGTTGGAGATAATATTAAAGTATGGGGTAGATTACAAAGTAGAGAATATCAAAAGAAAGTATCAGAAACAGAAGTAATAAAGAAGATTGCGTATGAAGTTTCTATTTCAAAAATGGAAAGAGTAAAAAAAGATGAGGTTTGTGAGCACGAAGAAGGTGCTGTTTAATATTGAAAAAAAGGTATTTGAAATTTCAAATACCTTTTTTATTATTTTCTTAAGTCATCAAGAAGTTGAGTTTTATCTTTTGTTTTATCATCAACTGATTTTATAATTTTAGCTGGAGAACCTGCAACTACAACTCCATCTGGAACATCTTCAGTAACAACAGAACCTGCTGCAACAACAGAACCTTTACCAATTTTTACTCCTTCTAGAATTACAGCATTTGCTCCAACTAAGGCATTATCTCCAATTTCACATGGTGATTTGCTAGGTGGTTCTAAAACTCCTGCAACAACAGCTCCTGCACCTAAATGAACATTATTTCCAAGTTTTCCACGAGCACCTATTACAGCATTCATATCAACCATTGTTCCTTCGCCAATTTCAGCTCCTATATTAATAACAGCTCCCATCATAACAACAGCATTCTTACCTATTTTAACTCTATCACGAATTATAGCACCTGGTTCTATTCTAGCTTCTACTTCAAGAAGATCAAGCATTGGAATTGCTGAGTTTCTTCTATCATTTTCTACTCTAAAATGTTTAATTAAATGTTTGTTATCTAAAACAACTTTTAATATTGAATCAGATTCACCTGCTAATATGTAAAATCCATTAGCACCGTACCATTCTATATTTTCTAAGTTTGCTTCACTTAAGTCACCATTTATATAAACTTTAACAGGTGTTGATTTTTTAGATTCTTTTATAAATCTAGCTATTTCATATGGATCAGTTAAATTGTATTCCATAATATCATCCTTTCTACTTAGTTACTATTATTTATAAATAACAAATTAATTATAATAAAAAAAGTTTAATAATAAAAGGGTTTAAAGTAAAAAAAAGAGTAATATTTGCTAGTATTAAAAGTTTAATGTAAAATATTTTTAATAAGGAGATGATAAGTTTGAAACTAAATGAAGGATTTGTTCAGATATATACAGGAGATGGAAAAGGAAAAACTACAGCAGCAATAGGTCAAGGGATTAGAGCTTATGGAAATGGTCTTAAAGTTATTATGGTTCAATTTTTAAAAAGTGGGGAGACTGGTGAGCTTCAAACTATAAAAGAACTTGGAGAAAATTTTGAAATTTTTAGATTTGAAAAAAGAAGAGGGTTCGTTTGGACATTAAGTGAAGAAGAAAAAGAAGAGGTGAAAAAGGAAGTTAAGGCCTCATATGACTTCGTTTTGAGTCTTTTAGAAGATGATAGATGTGATGTTCTTATTATAGATGAGATAATGGGAGTGTTAAAAAATAAATTTTTAACTACTGAAGATGTTATAAATATAATAGATAAAAAACCAAAACATGTAGAAATAATAATGACTGGCAGAAACGTTCCAGAAGAAATAGTAAAGAAAGCAGATTTAGTAACTGAAATGAAAGCAATTAAACATTATTATCAAAAAGGAGTTCCAGCAAGGAAGGGGATAGAATTTTAATGAATAGTAGGGTTTTAGATATTGAAATATCAGGAATAAGAAAATTTTACAATAAAGTAAGAAAGGTTAATGGGGCTATATCATTAACTCTTGGCCAACCAGATTTTAATACACCTAAAGTGGTTAAGGATGGAATAAAAAAAGCAATAGATGAAAATAAAACTGTATATACTGAAAATGCAGGAATAAAAGAACTAAGAGAAGAAATATCAAAGTATTTAAAAAGCTTAAATATTAGATATGATAGTAAAGATATTTGTATTACTGTTGGTGGTAGTGAAGCGATATTTGATTGCTTTATGGCTCTTTTAAATGAAGGTGATGGGGTATTAATACCGAATCCTGCATATCCAGCTTATGAAAGTATTGTAAAAATGATTGGTGGAAAGATTAATAATTATAGCTTAGACAAAAATTTTAATATTGATATAGATGATTTAATAAATAGATATAAAGAAACAAAAAGTAAATATTTGGTATTATCTTTTCCAACAAATCCAACGGGAGCTATTTTAAGTAAAGAATTAAGAGATAAGTTAGTAGATTTTATAAAAAAAGAGGATATTATAGTAATTACAGATGAAATATATGCTTCAATAATATATGATACATATTATTCAGTAGCACAAGATGATTCTATCTTAGATAAAATAATATATATAAGTGGATTTTCAAAAATGTTTGCAGCAACTGGACTTAGAATAGGTTATATAGCTTGTAAGGAAAAGATTATGAATGAAATAATGAAAGTTCATCAATATGGTGTATCATGTGCTCCATCTATAGTACAATATGGAATGGTTGAAGGATTAAAATATGGATTTAATGATGTTATATTCATGAAAAATGAATTTTTAAAAAGAAAAAATTATGTAGTTAATAGATTGAAGAAAATGGGAATTGAAGTTAATAATCCAAAAGGAGCTTTTTATGTATTTCCATCTATAAAAAAATTTAATTTAACTTCAGAGGAATTTTGTGATAGACTTTTAGAAAAAGAAAAAGTTGCCTGTGTACCTGGGACTGCTTTTGGCAATAACGGTGAAGGTTATATTAGAATATCATATTGTTATTCAATTAAAGAGTTAGAAATTGCGCTTAATAAAATAGAAAACTTTATAAAAAGTATTTAGTATATAAAATTAATAAAAATACGTTTGTTATACAAAAATAACAAACGTATTTTTTATTTTGTAAAAATTAAAATGAAAGAAGATGTAAATATTAATTCAAAAAATAAATTTTATATGTAATTTAGATAAGTTTATTGGTGAAAAAATAAAAGTTTAAAAAGATAAACTTTCAAAATGTATATTTACTACGAACAAAAATGCAAATGTGTATTTGAAAATGAATATATTAAAATAAAAAATATTTTTACAAAATTTGTAATAAATATAGCGAAATGAAAATGAATTGAAATTCAAAAAATATTTACAAAATAGCCATATAAGTTATAGTAAACGTATTCAAAAATAATAATATCAATTAACTAAATAATAATAAAATTGGATTATCTTTAATGAATTAATAATAAAATACTATAAAAATTGTTATAATAAATTGACAAAACGACTATATATAATATAATTATTAATAACAGATAGATGTATATTTATTACAAAAATGGAATGGAGGGGGTAAAATGCTAAAGTACATAGGAAAAAGAGTTTTTACTAGTATTTTAACAATATGGGCAGTTGTTACTATAACATTCTTTTTGGTAAGAGCAATGCCAGGAGGACCGTTTGATGGTGAAAAAGTAACACCTGAAATGAAAGTTATATTAAATGAAAAATATGGATTAGACAAGCCTTTAAGCGAACAATATGGGATTTACATGAAAAATTTATTAAAAGGTGATTTAGGAGAATCAATGCAATTTAGAGGAAGAGAAGTAAAAGAAACAATAGAATATTCTTTTCCAAAATCTGCGAGACTTGGAATTGTTGCTGTAGTATTTTCCTTAGCAATTGGAACTCTACTTGGTGTAGTATCAGCATTAAAATCGGGAAAATGGCCAGATAAGGTATGTATGTTTATATCTACTTTAGGTATAACAGTACCAAGCTTTGTAATAGGAGCAGTACTTATTTATTTCTTTACAGTTGAGTGGAAGCTATTACCTGCTGTTGGGTTAAAAGGGCCAAGCTCTTATATTATGCCAGTTATTGCATTAGCAGGAAGTTCAATGGCATTTATAACAAGACTTACAAGAAGTAAACTTATTGATGTATTAAAATCAGATTATATAAGGACAGCTAAAGCTAAAGGTTTAAGTAGTAAAGTTGTTATATTTAAACATGCTTTAAGAAATTCACTTATTCCTGTTGTAACATATTTAGGACCACTTATAGCATCAATTTTAACTGGATCATTTGTTGTAGAAAAAATATTTGTTATACCAGGTCTTGGAAATGAATTTGTATCAACTATAACAAATAGAGATTATACTGCATTGCTTGGAGTTGTAGTATTCTTTTGTACATTAATTGTAGTATGCAATTTGTTAGTTGATATATTATACGTAATTATAGATCCAAGAATAAAACTAGATGATGTTGAAGGATAAAGGAGGCATAGTATATGGAAAATTTAGAATTTGATAAAAGTATGTTTGCTCCTGTATCACAAGAGGAAAAAACTTTTGAGAAAAATATAAGACCAAGTGTTGGATATTGGAGTGATGCTTGGAGAAGATTAAAAGCAAATAAAGTGGCATTAATATCTTTAATAATTATAATTGTTTTAGTTATCCTTGCTATAGTAGTACCTATAGTGTCTCCTTTTAAATACGATGCACAAAATCTAAAATTAAAAGATTTAGGACCTAATGCAACAAATTTTTTTGGTACAGATAAGCTTGGAAGAGATTTGTTTGTACGAGTTATGATGGGTGCTAGATACTCATTAATTATTGGAGGAGCAGCAGCTGTTATAAATCTTTTTATTGGAGTTATATATGGAGGAGTATCTGGATTTTTTGGTGGGAAAATTGACAATATAATGATGAGAATAGTTGATTGTCTTTATTCAATTCCAACAACTATATATGTTGTTATTATAATGGCTGTATTAAAGGATACTACATTTGATAAAACCGGAATACTTAGTATTATATTGGCTCTTTCTATTTCTTATTGGGTTGGTATGGCAAGAATAGTAAGAGGAGATATTCTTCAATTAAAACAACAAGAATTTGTTCTTGCTGCCAAAACATTAGGGGCATCTAAAAAGAGAATATTATTTAGGCACTTAATACCAAATTGTATGGGTTCAATAATAGTAACTATGACGCTTTTAATTCCTCAGGCAATTTTTACAGAGGCGTTTTTAAGCTTCATAGGATTAGGGCTTAATGCACCTCTTGCATCTCTTGGAACTTTATGTAATGATGCAATGCCTGCTATATATACAAATCCATATCAATTATTTTTCCCAGCAGCAATGATATGTTTAATAATACTTTCATTTAATATGCTAGGGGATGGATTAACAGAAGCGTTAGATCCAAAGCATCAAAGATAATAGGAGGGGTAATTATGAGTAAATTATTAGAAGTTAAAAATCTTAAAACCTCCTTTAATACGCATTTAGGAGATGTAAAAGCAGTAAGAGGAATTTCTTTTTATGTTGATAAAGGAGAAGCAATAGGAATAGTTGGTGAATCAGGATGTGGAAAATCTGTTTCAATGATGTCAATTATGAAATTATTATCAGAAAATGCAAATATAGAATGTGATGAAATATTATTTGATGGAGAAGATATAAGTAAATATAAGGAAAAGGAAATGGAGAAAATAAGAGGGAATAAGATGGGGATGATATTTCAAGATCCTATGACATCTTTAAATCCTTTGTATACAATAGGGACTCAACTTACTGAACATTTGATGAAGCATAAAGGTTTATCAAAAAAAGAGGCATATAAAAAAGGTATAGAGATGCTAGATTTAGTTGGAATTCCAAGTCCTGAAAGTAGGATGAAACAATACCCTCATGAATTTTCAGGTGGTATGAGACAAAGAGCTATGATTGCAATAAGTCTTATATGTGAACCAAATCTTATAATAGCTGATGAACCTACAACAGCATTAGATGTTACTATTCAAGCTCAAATATTAGATCTTATGAAAAATTTAAAGGAAAAGCTAAATACATCAATAATTCTTATAACTCATGATTTAGGTGTTGTTGCAGACCTTTGTTCAAGAATAAATGTAATGTATGGTGGAATAATAGTTGAAACAGGAAGTGCAGAGGATATTTTTTATAGAAGTAAGCATCCTTATACTTGGGGATTATTAAATAGTGTTCCTAATCCATTAAGTAAGCTTAGAGAAAAGTTAATTCCTATAGAAGGACAACCACCTGACCTTTTAAAACCACCAACAGGATGTCCCTTCGCAGAAAGATGTAAATATGCAATGAAAATTTGCTTGGATAAGCAACCACCATTGTTTGAATTGGAAAATGGACATAATTCAGCATGTTGGTTATGTCACGAAAATGCTCCTAAAGTTACATCAGAAACGGAGGTTAAGCAAAATGGAAAAAAATAATGAAGTTATTTTAGAAGTTAAAAATCTTTGTAAATACTTTCAAGCTAATAAAGGAATTTTTTCAAAAAAGAGTTATGTTAAAGCAGTTGATAATGTTTCTTTTTCTATAAAAAGAGGAGAAACTTTAGGTCTTGTTGGAGAGTCAGGATGTGGAAAGACTACAACAGGCAGAACTATATTGAAGTTATATGAACCAACAAGTGGAAATGTAATTTTTAATGGTGAAGATATAACAAATAAATCTGAAAAAGAAATGATTCCTTTAAGAAGGAAGATGCAAATGATATTTCAAGACCCATATGCATCATTAAATCCAAGAATGACAGTTGGAGATATAATTGGTGAGGCAATTGATATTCATGGATTATATAAAGGTAAAGAGAGAGAAGATAGAATAAGATATTTACTTGATAAAGTTGGGCTCAATGGAAGTCATATAAATAGATATGCACATGAATTTTCAGGTGGGCAAAGACAGAGAATCGGTATTGCAAGAGCTCTTGCTGTAGAACCAGAATTTATAGTTTGTGATGAGCCAATATCGGCGTTAGATGTTTCTATTCAAGCACAAGTTATAAATATGCTAGAAGAGCTTCAAGAAGAGCTTGGGCTTACTTATTTATTTATTGCTCATGATTTATCAATGGTTAAGCATATATCAACGCATATAGGAGTAATGTATTTAGGGCAAATGGTTGAAAAAGGACCTAGTGATGATGTGTATTTAAGACCGAAGCATCCATATACTAAAGCACTTTTATCAGCTGTACCTATACCAGATCCTAAATTGGCTAAAGAGAATAATAGAATAGTATTATCAGGAGATATACCATCTCCTATAGATCCAAAACCGGGATGTAGATTTTGTGGAAGATGTATGTATGCTATGGATATATGTAGTGAAGTAGAGCCGGTTCTTAAAGAAGTCGAAAAAGGGCATTTTGTTTCTTGTCACTTATTTAATGAATAATAATATAATAATTAAGGTAATTTATTATCTAATTGATAATTTAATTATAACTATATAAAAAGGGGGATAAAAAATGAAATTAAGTAAAATCAAAAAACTTTGTGCTGTAGCACTAGCTGTAGCATTAAGTGCATCTGTTTTTGCTGGTTGTGGAGGTTCAGGTGACCAAAGTAATAGTGGGGATGGTGCAGCAGTAGAACAAAAGCTTACTTACAACGTTGGGGCAGTTGTAGAAACTATTGATCCAGCTCTAAATACAGCTGTTGATGGGTCAACAATAATAGGAAATGCATTTGAAGGATTAACTAGATTAGATGAAAATGATAAGGCTGTACCTGGTGTTGCTAAAGAATGGAAAGTATCAGAGGATGGATTAACTTATACATTTAAGTTAAGAGATGATGCTAAGTGGTCAGATGGAAAGTCTGTTACGGCAAATGATTTTGCATATGCATGGAAGAGGGCACTTAATAAAAAAACAGCTGCAGAATATGCATATCAACTTTATTATATTAAAAATGCAAAGGAGTTTTATGAAGGAAAAGTAAAAGAAGCAGATCTTGGAATTAAAGTAGTTGATGAAAAGACTTTAGAAGTAACTTTAAATTCACCAACTCCATATTTTATAGAGCTTATGGCATTTCCAACATATATGCCAGTAAGAGAGGATATAATAAAAGAGCATGGAGAAAAATGGATAAACAAGCCAGAAACTTATGTGTCAAATGGTCCTTTCAAGTTAACTGATTTCCAAATGAAAGATTCTTATACTTTTGTAAAGAATGAAAATTATTGGAATAAAGATAATATAAAACTTGAAACTTTAGTTTATAAAATGGCTATGGATGAAACAAGTTCATATGCATCATTAGAATCAGGAGATTTTGATGTTATAAGTAATGTTCCAACTGAAAGAATAGAAGATGGACAGGCAAGTGGTCTAGTTAATATTTATCCAAATCTTGGAACATATTTCTTATGTGTAAATGTAAATAATGGATTAGATAAATTAGATAAAGAAGTACAAAAAGTACTTTCAGATAAGAAAGTTAGGCAAGCACTTTCATTAGCTATAGATAGAGTGTCTATAGTTGAAAATGTTACTAAAGCTGGTCAGGTTGCATCAGCTAGTTTTGTTCCAGCAGGTATTAAAGATCCAAATGGAAAAGATTTTAAAAATAATAAATTTGATCCAAAAAAGCAACAAGAAAATGTTGAAGAAGCTAAGAAAATATTAAAAGAAGCAGGATACGAAAACGGAAAAGGAATACCAACTTTAGAATTAATGTACAATTCAGAAGGAGCACATAAAGCTATAATGGAAGTTATTCAGCAAAACTGGAAGGATATTGGGGTTAATGTAGAACTTAAAAACCAAGAGTGGGCAGTGTTCTTAAATACAAGACAAAACGGTCAATATGAAATTGCAAGACATGGTTGGTCAGCAGACTATGCAGATCCTATGACATTCTTAGATATGTGGGTTAGTGGAAATGATGGAGATAAAAATAGTTGGGGAAATAATGATGCACATTTCTCAAATAAAGAATACGATGAATTAATTAAAAAGGCAAAAGTTGAATCAGATCCAAGTAAGAGATTTGAATTAATGAAACAAGCTGAAAAAATATTATTAGATGAAATGCCAGTAATTCCATTATATGATTATACTAAAGTATATGGAGCGCAAAGTTATGTTAAAGGTTATAGAGCATCAGCGCTTGGACAAATTTATTTTGATCAAGCATATATAGAAGCACATTAATAAAAATAGTGGAGCAAGAAGATTATAATTCTTGCTTCCTTTTTATATATATAAATATAACTATTTATATATAGGAGGAAATTAGGGGTTGGAAGTTAAAAGACTTAATAGAAGATATTATAAAAAGCTTCATAAATTATTGTGTGCATTAGATAAAGAAAGTGAATATATGCTTTTTGATGATGGAGAGAGAAATATAACAGAAGAAGAAGTTCATAAAATTCTATCAAATAGTATTGAAGATTCAATTTTTATTGGAGCGTTTAAAGGTGAAGAACTTATAGGGTATTTAAGCTCTTTTAGAGGGAAATATAATAGGATAAGGCATGTATCTTATAATGTAATTGGAATTAGAGATGGATATAGGGGAAAAGGAATAGGAAGAAAACTATTTGAGGAGTTGTTTGTTTGGGCAAATGAAAATAGTATAAAAAGGCTTGAACTAACAGTAGTATGCAACAATACTATAGCCATAAATTTATATAAAAAAGTTGGATTTAAGGTTGAAGGATTAAAGAAAAAATCAATTTTAAAAGATGATATATATTATGATGAATATTATATGAGTAAAATATTATGAAAAAAGATAGACAAAGATTATTCTTTGTCTATCTTTTTTATTATAAACCTATAACATTATCCATGTTATAAAGTCCAGGTTTCTTTATAGTACTCATATATTCACAAGCTTTTAAAGCACCTACAGCAAAAACATCTCTTGATATTGCTTTATGAGAAAGTTCAATAACTTCTCCAGTTCCAGCAAAGATTACATCGTGATCTCCAACAATTGAGCCACCACGTATTGCATGTATTCCTATTTCTTCTTTTTCACGTTTATGCTGTCCTTCTCTTCCATATACATATTTAGTTTCATCCTTTAAAGAATCTTTAATAGTATCAGCTAAAAGAAGAGCGGTTCCACTTGGAGCATCAACTTTTTGGTTATGATGTTTTTCTATTATTTCTATATCATAGTTTCCATATAACAATGGAGCTACTTTCTTTAATAGTGAATTTAATAAGTTTATTCCAAGAGACATATTAGCAGATCTAAATAGAGGTAATGTTTTACTCTTTTCCTCAATAAGTTTTAAATCTTCTTCTGAAAAACCAGTTGAGCATATAACAAGTGGCTTTTTAGTTTTTTCAGTAAGGTCTAATAATCCTTTTAATGCATCAGCTCTTGAAAAATCTAATAAAACATCATATTCTATATTTACTTCATTAGGTGAAGAGAATATTGTCATATTAGAATCTTTTTTTGGAAACTTATCTATTCCTGCAACTATATCAATGTCTTTAAAATCCTTTGCTACATTACATATAACAGTTCCCATTTTACCAGATATACCGTTTATTATTAATTTAACCATTTAAAATCTCCTTAGATTAATTTGTATTTTTTTAGAGTATCTTCTAATTGATTTTTTAAAGCATCATCCATTTCATATAAAGGAAGTCTTAAAGGTCCAACTTCTAATCCCATTAAGTTAAGAGCTGTTTTAACTGGTATAGGGTTAGTCTCTAAGAAAAGAGAATTGGCAAGATTTAAATACTCTAATTGCATTTTTGAAGCTTCGTGGCATTTACCTTCTAAATACATTTTTGTCATTTTGTGAGTTTCGTTAGGAATTACATTAGCAAGAACTGATATTACACCTTTTCCGCCAAGAGACATAATAGGGATTATTTGATCATCATTTCCTGAATAAATGTCTATTGTATTTCCACATATTTCTGCCATTTTAGCAACTTGGCTTAAATCTCCACTTGCTTCTTTTATAGCAACTACATTTTTAAATGTAGATAATTCTTTTAAAGTACTAGGAGTAATATTCATTCCAGTTCTACTTGGTACATTATAAAGAATTATAGGTATATTTATAGCATTATTTATAGCTTCAAAATGTTTTAAAAGACCTTTGTGATTAGTTTTATTATAATATGGAGTAATCACAAGTACTGCTGAAACTCCAACGCTTTCGGCATACTTACTCATTTCAATAGAAGCTTTTGTGTTATTAGATCCTGTACCTGCAATTACAGGAATTCTTCCATTTATAGTATCAACAGTAAATTTTATTACTTCTTTTTTTTCATCTAATGTCATTGTAGTTGCTTCACCAGTAGTACCACATATTATTATAGAATCAGTACCTTCTTTAACATGCCACTCTAAAATTTCTTTTAATTTATCATAATCTACGCCTGTTTCTGTAAATGGTGTAATTAAAGCAACACCAGATCCTTCAAAAATTGCCATAATAAAATCCTCCAATTCTATTTATTTTTTATTATTAATTCAGCAATTTGAACTGCATTTAAAGCAGCGCCTTTTCTTATATTATCAGCTACAACCCAAAGGTTTAAACCATTATCAATACTAAAATCTCTTCTTATTCTTCCAACAAATATATCATCTTTATCAGATGCTTCAAGTGGAGTTGGATATACAAGATTATCGACATCATCATAAACTTTAACACCATCAGTGTTTTCTAGTGCACAAATAACGTCTTTTAATTCAAATGGCTTTATAGTTTCTACATTTATGCTTTCACTATGAGCATTTAATACAGGAACTCTAACTGTTGTAGCAGTTATTTTTAAGTCATCAATATGAAGAATTTTTCTAGTTTCATTTATCATCTTCATTTCTTCTTTAGTGTATCCATTTTCTAAAAATACGTCTATGTGAGGTAATACATTACCAAAGATAGGCTTAGGGAATTTTTTAGGTGCTATTCCTTGTACACCATTTTCTAAATCTTCAATAGCTTGCATACCTGCACCTGAAACAGCTTGATAAGTAGAGTATATTACTCTCTTTAATCCATACTTATCATTTATAGCTTTTAAAACAGGCATAGCTTGTATAGTTGAACAGTTTGGATTAGCTATTATTCCATTATTCCATTTTATATCTTCAGGGTTTACTTCTGGAACAACAAGAGGAACTTTAGGGTCCATTCTCCAAGCACTACTGTTATCAATAACTATAGCACCATTTTTAGCAAATACTGGAGCAAAAGTTAAACTAGTATCTCCACCAGCTGAAAATAGAGCGAAATCAATTTTTTTAGATAATATATTTGAATCACAAGTTTCTTCTACAGTATATTCTTTTCCTTTAAATTCAACCTTTTTACCAGTAGATCTTTTTGAAGCAAAAAGATAAAGGTTATCTATAGGAAAGTTCCTTTCTTCTAAAATATTTAACATTTTTCTACCGACATTACCGGTAGCACCGACTACTGCAACATTGTACAATTTAATCCCTCCAATTTTATATATCTATTCAATATATGTATACAATAACTATAAATATTTATTAAAAAAATATCAAGTTTTATAATAAGAAATAAAATCAAAATATACATTGTTAAAAGAGTCTTAATAAATATATTGAGGTTATATACATTATTTTAAAATAATTTGGATAAAATAATTTAAAAGAATGGAGGGATTTATTTGAGTAAAACACCTTTAAAAAAAATTATAAAATCTAAATTAAAATCTAATAGAGAACTTACAGAAGCTGAAAAGTTAAGAGAAAAAATAAAATATGAAATAGCAGAAGAATTAGGACTAAAAGATAAAGTTGATGAAGGGGGATGGTCTTCATTAACTGCAGAAGAGACAGGTAGAATTGGAGGAATAATGACAAGCAGAAAGAAAAAGTTACACATACCAACAAATGATCAAATATTAGGTAGAAAATAAATGTTCATAATTTGTAATTAATTAGTTTGACTAAATTTATAATTAATTATAATATAAGTTATAATGTTTATATAAGTGAATGGGGGAATATTATGGCATATGGTGAGTTTGCTAAAATATATGATGAATTAATAAATGAAGATATTAATTATGATGAAATAGCATGTAGAGTTAAGGAATTAGCAGTTAAATATAAAATTAATAATGATGATTATTTAGATTTAGCTTGTGGAACTGGAAATGTTTCCTTAAGATTGGCTAAAGAATTTAAGAATTCCTTTGCAGTTGATTTATCAGAAGATATGCTCAGAGAAGCTTTTGAGAAATTTAAAAAAGAGCGTATTAAAAGTAGAGTTGTGTGCCAAGATATGACGGAACTTTCTTTAAACCATAAATTTGATCTTATCACTTCTGTTTTAGATTCAACAAATTATATATTAGAAGATGTTGATATTGAAAGTTACTTTAAAAGAGTTTATGATCACTTAAAAGATGATGGTATATTTATATTTGATATAAATTCATATTATAAGCTTTCCACTATATTAGGAAACAATATTTATACATATAATTCAGAAGATGTATTTTACTCATGGGAAAATACTTTTGAAGATGAAATAACTAGTATGTATTTAACTTTCTTTATAAAAGATGGTGATTTGTATGAAAGATTTGAAGAAGAACATTTTGAAAGAGCTTATAAAGAAAAGTTTATAGAAGATCTTCTTAATAAGTCAGGATTATGTGTATTAGGTAAATTTGAAGGATATACAGATAAAAATGTATCAGATTTATCAGAAAGAATATTATATGTAGTTAAAAAGAATATGGAGGTATAGTACATGAAAGATAAAATAATAAGAGGTACAGCTAAAGATGGAATGGTTAGATTTATAGGAGGAATAACTACTAACTTAGTAAATGAAGGAACAGCACTTCATGAATGTACACCAGTTGCATCAGCTGCTCTTGGAAGAATGCTTACAGCTGCATCATTAATGGGAGTACAATTAAAATCAGAAAAAGAGGCTATAACGTTAAGAATGAATGGTGGAGGTCCTGTTAATGGAGTAACAGTAACTTCTCATTCAAATGGAACTGTTAAAGGATTTATTGGAAATCCAAAAGTTGATATTCCATTAAAAGAAAATGGAAAACTTGATGTAAGCGGAGCTATTGGTAAAAATGGGTTATTATATGTAATAAAGGATATGGGACTTAAAGATCCATATGTTGGACAGGTTCCTATATACACAGGAGAAGTTGCAGAAGATTTAGCTTATTACTTTACTGTATCAGAACAAACACCATCAGCAGTAGCACTTGGCGTTTTAGTGGATAAAGATTTATCAATAAAAGCAGCAGGTGGATTTATAATTCAAATGATGCCAGATGCTGATGAACTTTTAGCAGATGTTATAACATATAGACTTCAAGATATGAAACCTATAACAACACTTATAGAAGAAGGAAAAACAATTGAAGATATTATAAAAGAAATATTTGAAGATATGGATCCTAAAATATTAGAAGAGATTGAACCTGAATATAAATGTGATTGTTCAAAGGAAAGAATAGAAAAAGCTTTAATAAGTATCGGAGCAAAAGACCTTAATGAGATATATGATGAAGGCAAAGATGAAGAAATAGTTTGTAACTTCTGTAATAAAAAATATAAAATAACTCATGATGAAATTGGAGAGTTAATTGAAAAAATAAAATAAAAATAAAAGAGAACTTTAAAAGTTCTCTTTTTTATTTTGGAGGCGCCACCCAGATTTGAACTGGGGAATAAAGGTTTTGCAGACCTCTGCCTTACCACTTGGCTACAGCGCCTTATATATTAAATTATATGCAAAAACTTATAAAAGATTACTAAATATATTTAAAAATAAAATACATTTTAAAATATATTAATGGATAAAATAAATTGAGAAGGGAGGAAGTAAGAATGAATGAAGTTTTAAATTTTAACAAAATAACTGATGAACTAATAAAAAATAAAGAACCATCAAAGTATTTTGAAGATATGTTTTTAAAAGGAAATTTGGATTTAGAACCATTTGATAAACTTAAAAAATTAAAGGATATACCTCAATCACAAATACATCATCCGGAAGGTGATGTATGGAATCATACAATGCTTGTTATAGATAATGGGGCTTATTATAAAAAATATTCTAATGATAAAAAATGTTTTATGTGGGCTCTATTATTACATGATATAGGAAAAATAAAAACAACAAAACTTAGAAAGGGAAAATGGACTTCATATAATCATGATAATGTTGGTGCTATTGAAGCTAAAGAATTTTTTATTAAATTAGGTGTAAAAGATAATGAATTCATAGAAAAAGTAGAAAATTTAATAAGATATCATATGCATTTTTTATATATAAGCAAAGATTTACATTTTGGAAATAAAGAAAAGATGGTTAAAGAAGTTGACCTAAATGATATATCCTTAGTTTTTTTATGCGATAGACTGGGAAGAGGGGGATTAAATAAAGAAGATAAGGAGAATGTAGTAAAAGATATAGAAGGTTTTATGGAAAAATACAACATAAATATAAATTGGTAAATAAAAAGCTATAAAATAATAATTTATAGCTTTTGTTATATAAAAAGAAACATTTTATATTAAAAAACGTACTATATATAGATGATTATATAGATAAAATACTACCTCTATCTATAAGTTTTGAATCTTTTAAAAATATAGGGATTACATTATGTTTTTTTAAAAATTCAATAATATCTTTTCCGTACTTATATTTGTTTAAATTACCAAAAAAGGCTAATTTATTATTACCTATCATTCCACAAGTACCACCTATGAATCCATAATCTAAACCTTCTAAAACAATATCGCCAGGTGGAACATATAAAGTGTCATATCCAGAGTTTGTTAAAGTATTATATATTATTTTATCTGATGTTATAAATGCTTTATCATAAATATTTACAACAGAACATTTTGTATAACCTTGAGAAACATTTAGGGTTATCTTATTTATTGAGTTTTTCAATATTGTATTATCTGTATACTTAATATTATGCATTAAAAAATTATCAGTAATTAGTGCATTTAATATTATATCTTTAGGATACTTAGAATCTAAAGATTTTTCAGATAGTATAAAATCTATAGAAAGATTTTTTAAATTATTTAAAAAATCACTATCCATATCTTTATGGACGACTATAAGTTTTGATTTTCTATCTAATATGTTCAATTGAATATCAACATGTCCATTTATTGCTTCGTAAAGTAAGTTGGATTTAGGAACCTTTATAGGTGTTATACCTTCTTTAACTAAATTAGAAAATTCTTCATAAGTAATTCTATAGTCAACAAAAGAATACATAAATATCCTCCTAATATTATAAATATATATTTAAATTACTACTAATATGTAAAAAAAGCAATAAATTTAGGAAGTTTTACAAACTTATTGTTAGTATAGTGATGATATATTCAATACATACTATTACTAAGAAGGGAGTGAAAAATATGCTTGTGCTAAAGTTAGCTTATATGGGAGATTTAGACTTTATAAAAGAGTTACAAGAATTAAAGGCCCTACTAAAAAGGAAAAATATAGTAATAGGTTTAGTTGAAAAAATTGAAGGTAAAACTCATCTTGTAAAAGTTATGTGTGAGGAAGAGTGTTATAATGAAGAGAGTTTTGAAAAAATTAAAATATATATAAGTGAACTTTTATATGAAATGGTTATAAAAAACTATAAAGAAAAAGAATTATTTGAGTTTTTGACAGATACGTATTTCTTTTTGAAACAAGAGGAGATATTAGAAGTAGAAACTATTATTATGGATATACTTTATAGAAAGAAATCTATAAAAGATGAAACTAGTGTTTATTGTGAAAATAAAATAAATATAATAATAACTAAAATAAAAGAATGTTTAGAAGAAAACAATGAATTTAATATAAATGGATTTATAACATTTAGAATGAGAGAACTTAGAAAATATATAGAATCTATTATAGATAAAATAATAGAGAAGTATATGGTAGAAAAAGAATATAAGGAATTTATAAAGTTATTAAAGTATTTTGTTGATATACAAGATAGTCGTATAGATAGAGTGAATATTTTTATAAGTGATACAGGAGACTATACTGTATTAGATCAAGATGATAATAACTTGTTTAGTGAATTTATAAAAGAACTATCAGATTGCAAACTTGGAATAGATGCAAATGTTGAAGATGTTATTATAAGTGGCTTAATAACTAATGCCCCAAAAAAAATAAATATTTATCAAAAAAAGTACTGTACAAATAAAGAATTTATTGATACAATAATAAATGTCTTTGGGGACAGAGTAAATTTTGTTGATGAAATGAGTTTGAATAAAAATTTAGATATCAATTAAAAAAGTGTTGACAAAGATTTAAAAATTAGATATTATAATCAAGTAAAGTAGAAACAGCCGTTTCTCACCTGCAAGCACTTAGGTAGCAAGTAAGGTTAGTTTATTCGATTTTAAAAGTATTGGATTAAACAGGACGGCTAAAGCCGTCCTTTTTTATATGTTTTAATTGTTAAAAACCGGAGGTGGAAGCTATTAGTAAAAATTATATAATAAACGAAGATATTAGAAAAAAAGAGATAAGAGTAATATCAAAGGATGGAGAACAACTTGGGATATTATCAAACAAGGAAGCTCTTAAGATGGCTGAAGAGCAAGAGTTAGACTTAGTTATGATATCACCAAATGCAAATCCGCCAGTTTGCAAAATAATGGATTTAGGGAAATTCATATATGAGCAATCAAAAAAAGAAAAAGAAGCTAAGAAGAAACAAAAAGTAATCAATATTAAAGAAATAAGAGTAAGTTTAACAATTGAGGAAAATGATATTGCAATTAAAGCTAAAAAAGCAAGGAAGTTCCTATTAGATGGAGATAAAGTCAAAGTTACTGTAAGATTCAGAGGAAGAGAAATGGAATTAGGTCACATAGCTGAAAGAATTCTAGATAACTTCGTAGGAAAGCTTGAAGATGTTTGTGTTATCGAAAAGAAACCAAAAAGAGAAGGCAGAAACATGACATTGATTTTAGGTCCAAAAAAGGCATAACTTTTGAGAGGAGGATTTTATCATGCCAAAAATGAAGACACACAGAGGTGCAGCAAAAAGATTCAGAAAGACAGGTACAGGAAAACTTAAGAGAGCTAAAGCTTTCAGAAGCCACATCTTAACTAAGAAAAGCTCAAAAACTAAGAGAAAACTTAGAAAAGGTGGATACGTATCAGTAGCACAAGAAAAAGTAATTAAGAAATTATTACCATACCTATAAGAGTTTAGACACAGGAGGTTTTGTTAAATGGCAAGAGTTAAAAGAGCAGTTAACGCTCGTAAGAATCATAGAAAAGTATTAAAACTTGCAAAAGGATACTACGGTGGAAAGAGCAAGTTATTTAAAACAGCTAACGAATCAGTAATTAGAGCATTAAGAAATGCTTACGTTGGAAGAAGATTAAAGAAAAGAGATTACAGAAGACTATGGATAGCTAGAATAAATGCAGCTACAAGAATGAATGGTCTTTCATACTCAAGATTCATGAATGGAATCAAATTAGCTGGTATAGATATAAACAGAAAAATGTTATCAGAAATAGCTATCAACGATCCAAAAGCATTTGCTGAATTAGTTGAAGTAGCTAAAAAGCACATAAACGCTTAATTGAAATGCGACTTAGGTCGCATTTTCTTTATATATAGATAAATTTATGAACTATTTTATAATTTGTTAATATATGCATAATAAAGCTTTAACAGAGAGATGATAGAATTTAATTGCTAATATTTTATATTATAATGTATATAATAAGTATTAGGTATAATATAGAGATATAAACCGTTGAGGTGATTAAATGAAAAAATTTTTTACTAAAAAAATGAAGTTGAGTGGAGTACAAATATTAGCACTAGGTTTTTTTGTCGTAATATTTGTAGGTGGTTTATTATTAAGTTTACCAATATCATCTGCAAATGGTGAAAGTACAAACTTTTTAGATGCGTTATTTACTTCAACATCAGCTGTATGTGTAACAGGTCTTGTTACTTTAGATACTGGTACGCATTGGAATGAATTTGGGCAAATAGTTATAATGCTTTTAATTGAAATAGGTGGATTAGGATTCATGTCTTTTGCAACATTTATTGCTGTCCTTCTTGGTAGAAAGATAACATTAAGAGATAGACTTATAATGCAAGAAGCTATGAATACATTCAATATACAAGGCCTTGTAAAGATGGTTAAGTATGTATTAAGTTTCACATTTGCAGTTCAGTTTTTTGGGGCATTATTATTATCAACTCAATTTATTCCAAGATTTGGATTGCTAAAAGGGATATATTTTAGTATATTCCATTCCATTTCAGCATTTTGTAATGCTGGTTTTGATTTATTTGGAGGGTTTAGTTCTCTTGTTGCATATTCAGGTAATGTTGTAGTTTTACTTACAATTAGTGCTCTTATAATAATAGGGGGATTAGGTTTTACAGTTTGGCTTGAGGTATATAATTATAGAGGACTTAAAAAATTATCTGTACATTCTAAAATAGTTATATTAATTACAGTTGTTCTTATAGTTGGAGGAACTATATTTATGTATTTATTTGAAATGCATAATCCTGAGACTATTGGAAATATGGGATTTGGTGACAAAGTTTTAAATTCATTTTTCGCATCAGTATCTCCAAGAACTGCAGGATTTAACAGTGTATCTACAGACGGAATGACAAATTCAGGAAAGTTTTTAACTATAATATTAATGTTTATAGGTGGTTCTCCAGGTTCAACAGCAGGTGGCTTAAAAACAGCAACGTTTGGAATCATAATTTTAACAGTAATTTCTGTTATCAGAGGAAGAGAAGATACTCAAGTTTTTGGAAGAAGATTTTCAAAAGGTTTAGTTTATAAAGCATTTGCTTTATTAATTATTGGAATGTCTTTAGTTATAGGAGTTACCCTTCTATTATCTATAACTGATCCTAATGAATCTTTTATAAATATTTTATATGAGGCAACATCAGCATTTGGAACAGTAGGGCTTACAACTGGAGTTACTCAAAGATTAAGTACTGCAGGTAAAATTATAATAATGATAACTATGTATTGTGGTAGAGTTGGTCCTATGACTGTAGCGTTGGCTTTAATAAGAAATAAGAAAAAACAAACACATAAATATCCAGAAGGTAAGATTTTAATCGGTTAGGGGATGAATTATTATGGTAAAAAAACAATTTGTAGTAATTGGTCTTGGTAGATTTGGATCATCAGTTGCTGAAACTTTATATGGACTTGGCAATGATGTTTTAGTAATAGACAAAGATGAAGATTTAATACAAGATATATCAGATAAGGTAACTCATGCTGTTCAAATGGATGCAACAGATGAAGGTGCACTTAGAACTTTAGGACTTAGGAATTTTGATGTTGCAGTAGTTACAATTGGTTCTAACATACAAGCAAGTGTAATGGTTACTCTTTTAGTTAAAGAACTTGGTGTTAAATATATCATTGCAAAAGGAAATAGTGATTTACATGCTAAAGTATTATATAAGATAGGCGCAGATAGAGTAATATTACCAGAAAAAGATATGGGAGTTAGAGTTGCTCATAATTTAGTTTCAGAAAGTATATTAGATTTTATAGAACTATCTCCTGATTATAGTATTATGGAAATAGAGTGTCCAGAAGAATGGAATAATAAAACTATAAGAGAATTGAAACTTAGAAGTAAGTATGGGATAAATGTTATGGCTATAAAGAGAGATGATGAAATAAATCTTTCACCGCCAGCAGATTTTGTAATTAACAGTAAAGATATTATAGTTGCAATAGGTTCTGCTGAAGATTTAAGCAAATTAGAAGGTATGATAGTTAAATTTTAATTAAAGAGGTAATTAGATTGATTTATATAGAAAGTAAAGAAAATGCTATATATAAAGAAATAAAAAAATTAAAAGAGCGAAAGAATAGAAATAAATCAAAAAAATATCTAATTGAAGGAATTAGACTTGTAGAAGAAGCACTTAAGGCTAATGCTAAAATAGAAGCAATATTTTTTATAAAAGATATTGAAGAAAAGGCAGAAGATTTATTACAAAAATATAATTATAAAGGCAAGGTTTTTGGATTAAATAAGCAACTATTTTTAGATTGTACATCAACTGAACACCCTCAAGGTATGCTTGCAGTTATATGTATGAATAGTAATGATAAAGAATTAAGTGGTAGTTTCTATTTACTTTGTGACAAAGTGCAAGATCCAGGTAATTTAGGAACTATAATTAGAACAGCTCATGCGGCTAATATAGATGGAATAATATTAACTAAAGGGACTGTTGATATATATAATGATAAAACTATAAGATCTACAATGGGCTCTATGTTTTATATACCTATAATTCAAGAAGATAGTGATTTAAAATATACATTAGGCCTTAAAAATAGAGGGTTTTCTATTGTTGCTACTTCACTTGAAGGAAGCAAAGACTTTTTCAGTGAAGATTTAACAGGTAAAATTGTAATAACTGTTGGCAATGAGGGAAATGGAGTATCAAAAGAAGTATATGATATTTCAGATAAAAAGGTAAAAATTCCTATGCCAGGAGGAGCGGAATCTTTAAATGTAGGAGTTGCATCATCTATTATTATTTATGAAAGAGTTAGACAAACAAGATAACTGTTGAAATTTTTATTAATAGTATGTATAATCTAATAGTATAAAATTACATTAAAAGACTAAGAAAGAGAGAGTAGGTATAAATAACTTTTTAAGGGAGAAATAGCCTTTGACTGTAAGCTGTTTTAAAAGCTTTATGCTGAAGTTCACTCTGGAGTTCTAACTATGAAATTTAATTAGAGTAGTGGTTAGCGGTTAGAACCGTTATATTTACGAGTTGGGTTTAATAAAAATTTTTTGTTAAACCAATTAGGGTGGTAACGCGGATATTCCGTCCCTTTTTATAGGGGCGGTTTTTTTTATTGTAAAAAATTTTGTTTTTAAAGAAAGGAGATTTTGAATATGCAAGAAAAACTTAAAAATATTCAAGAAGCAGCATTAAAAGAAATTGAAACTGCTACTACTTCTTCTCAAATAGAAGAAATAAGAGTAAAGTTTCTTGGAAAAAAAGGAGAACTTACAACTATATTAAGAGGTATGAAAGATGTTTCTAAGGAAGAAAGACCTATAGTTGGTAAACTTGTTAATGAAGTTAAAAGCGTATTAGAAGAAAAAATTGAAAGTGTTTCTAAGGAAATAAAAAATAAAGAAAAGAACGAGAAATTAGCAAGTGAAATTATAGATATATCATTACCAGGAAAGAAAAATAGAATAGGAAAAAGACATCCTTTAGATTTAACTCTTCAAAGTATGAAAAATATATTTGTATCAATGGGATTTACAATAGAAGAAGGTCCAGAAATTGAACTTGATAGATATAATTTTGAAGCATTAAATATTCCAAAAGATCATCCAGCAAGAAGTGAGCAAGATACTTTTTACATAAATGATAATCTTGTTTTAAGAACACAAACTTCACCAGTTCAAGTTAGAACTATGGAAAAACAAACTCTTCCAATAAAAATGATATCACCAGGAAAAGTTTATAGATCAGATGATGTTGATGCTACACACTCACCAATATTTTACCAAATGGAAGGTTTAGTTATTGATAAGGGAGTAACTTTTGCAGATTTAAAAGGAACATTAGAGTTATTTGCTAAGAAAATGTTTGGAGATAAAGTAAAGACAAAATTTAGACCACATCACTTCCCATTTACAGAACCTTCAGCTGAAATGGATGCTACTTGTTTCGTTTGTGGAGGAAAAGGATGTAAAGTTTGTAAAGGAAGCGGTTGGATAGAAATACTAGGTTGTGGAATGGTTCATCCAGAAGTTTTAAGAAATTGTGGAATAGATCCAGAAGAATATTCAGGATTTGCTTTCGGATTCGGAGTAGATAGAATGGTAATGCTTAAGTATGGAATAGATGATATAAGATTACTATATGAAAGTGATATGAGATTTTTAGATCAATTCTAGTAAATTTAATAAATCAGGAGGGAAGTTAAAATGAAAGTACCATATAGTTGGCTAAAAGATTATGTTGATATAAATGTAAGTGCTAAAGAACTTGGAGATTTATTAACTCTTACAGGTTCAGCTTTAGAAGGAGTAATAGTTCAAGGAGATAATATAAATAGAGTTGTTGTTTGTAAATTTAACTCTATAGAAAAGCATCCTGATGCAGAAAAATTAAGTATATGTCAAGTTGACATTGGAGATGAAGAAATACAAATAGTTACAGCTGCAACTAATATGAAAGTTGGAGATAAAGTACCAGTTGCTCTTCATAAATCAACATTAGCAGATGGAACAGAAATAAAAAAAGGAAAACTTAGAGGTGTTGTGTCAAATGGTATGTTTTGTTCAGAAGCAGAACTTGGCTTAAAAGGCGAAGATGAAGTTGATGGACTAATGATATTAGAAGAAGATGCACCAATAGGTGTAGAAATAAAAGAATATTTAGGTCTTAAAAAAGAAACTTTAGATTTTGATATAACATCAAATAGACCAGATTGCTTAAGTATGATAGGAATGGCAAGAGAAACTGCTGCAACTTTAAGAACTAATTATAGAATGCCAAATCTTGAGTATAAAACTTCAAGCGAAGCTAATATAAATGATGAACTAAAAGTTGAAGTTAGAGATGCGCTATGTAGAAGATATATGGTTAGAGGTGTTAGAAATGTTAAAATAGGACCATCACCTAAGTGGATTCAAGATAGACTTTTAGAAGCTGGAGTTAGACCTATAAATAATATAGTTGATATTACTAACTTTGTTATGCTTGAAACTGGAGAACCAATGCATGCATTTGATAAGAGAGAAATCAAATCAAATAAAATAGTTGTAGAAAGAGCTAAAGATAACGAAGAGTTTGTAACTTTAGATGAAGTTAATAGAAAACTTGATAGTAATGTTTTATGTATAAAAGATGATGAAAGAATAGTTGCAATAGCAGGAATAATGGGCGGCTTAAACTCAGAAGTTAAAAAAGATACAACAGATGTTTATTTTGAATGTGCAAACTTCGAAGGAACTAATATAAGAGTAAACTCTAAAAAATTAGGAATTAGAACAGAAAGTTCATCAAGATTTGAAAAAGACATAGATCCAAACTTAGCAAAACTTGCACTTGATAGAGCATGTGCTTTAGTATGTGAATTAGGTATTGGAGAAGTTATAGATGGGACTATAGATGTATATAACGAAGTTAAAGAAGAAGGACATATAACAGTTGATTCTAATTGGATAAATAAGTTCTTAGGAACAAATATATCAATAGAAGAAATGAAAAGATGTTTAGATTCAGTAGATTTAAATACAGAAATAAATGGTGAATTACTTGAAATTACAATACCAACATTTAGAATTGATATAGCAATAAGAGAAGATATAGCAGAAGAAGTAGCTAGAATATATGGATATAATAATATAGAAGGAACTATATTCAAAGTTCAAACTGAAAGAGAAGCTAAATACAAAAAAGAATTATTAGATGAAAAAGTTGTTGACATAATGATAGGTAGCGGATTAAATCAATCAATAAGTTATTCATTTATATCAAAGAAAGCATTTGATAAAATTGAATTAAGTGAAGATAGTGATTTAAGAAAAGTTGTAACTATTAAAAATCCTCTAGGTGAAGATTATAGTGTTATGAGAACAACAACTTTAGCTTCAATGATGGAATCTCTTGCAAGAAACTATACAAGAAATAATAGTGAAGCTTATCTTTTTGAAATAGGAAAAGTATATATTCCTTCAGAAGATGAAAATGAACTTCCAAAAGAAAAAAATGTTTTAACTATAGGAATTTATGGAGATGTAGATTACTTAGATTTAAAAGGAGTAGTTGAAAATTTAATTGATGGATTAGGAGTTAAGGGAGTTAAGTTCTTAAGAGAATCAGAAAATCCAACATTCCATCCAGGAAAAACTGCTAAACTTATAGTTGGTAGAAAATTTGAAGCTGGAGTATTTGGAGAAATACACCCAGATGTAGCTGAAAATTTTGGTGTAGAAGTTCCATGTTTTGTAGCTGAAATAGATTTAGATGAATTATATAAAAACTCAGAACTTGAAAAGAAATATAAAGCATTACCAAAGTTCCCAGCTGTTACAAGAGATATAGCTCTTTTAGTTGAAGAAAGTATATTAGTTCAAGATATAGAGGATTCAATAATAAAAGCTGGTGGAAATCTTGTTGAAAAAATAGAGCTTTTTGATATTTATAGAGGAGAACAAATTCCAGAAGGAAAGAAAAGTATTGCATATGCAATAGTATATAGAAGTGAAAATAAAACTTTAACAGATAAAGAAGTAAATAAAGTTCATGATAAAATATTAAGATCTCTTGAGCATAAGTTAGGAGCTATATTAAGAGAACAATAATAATTTTTAAAAGAGATAGATTTAATCTATCTCTTTTTTAAATAAAATAATAAATTTAATTACCTTTTTACTTTACATAATTGTACAAACTTAAAATATCAAATATAATTAATATAATAGGAAGATTATATTTTAAGAGGTGGAACATAATGGTGAAAATTACGGTTAACATAAATGGAGTAGATTATAACTTAAAAGGTAAAGAAAGTGAAGAATATTTAAGAGATATTGCATCTTATGTTGACGAAAGAATAAAAGAAGTACTAGCTAAAAATAAAATGCTTAGTATTTCACAAGCATCTGTTTTGGCGGCTGTTAATATTACTGATACACTATATAAAACAGATGATGAATTAAGAAACATAGCAAAGTTCAAAAATAGTATAGAAAAGGAAAATAACTTATTAACTAAAGAATTAGAAGATTTAAAAACTAATTTAGAAAATGTTAAGGAAGAAAATTTAAAAATAATAGATGGAAAAGAAAATACTATAAATGGATTAAAAGAAGATAGAGAAAATCTTTTAAGAGAAAGAGATGAATTAAAGAAACTAAATAAAGATTTAAAAATTATAAAAGAAAAAAATCAAATTAAGTTAAAGGAAAATGAAAAAGAAATAATAAACTTTAAAAATTACGTACACAAACTTAAAGAAGAAAACAATATATTAAAATCTGAAAATGAAAATTCTAAAATAAGAATAAAGGAAATAACAAAAGAGAGAGAAGAAAGTGAGAAAATATTATATAGGGAAATAAAAGATCTTGAATCTAAAAATGATAATAATAAAGAGTTAATAAATAATATTTCAAATATTAATAATCATCTTGAGAAAAAAATTGAAAATGCAGAAAAAGATAAGCTTGAACTATTAGAAAATTTAGATAAAGAGTTAAATGAAAAAGATAATTTGGAAAAAGAAATTATAACATTAAATGAAAAGATAAATGATTTTAATTCAGAAATAAAAAATAATGAACATATAATAAATGAATATGAAGAAAAACATAAAGATTTATCTATTAAATTAGAAGCAAATGAAGATAGTTTAAATAAATTGATTTTAGAAAAAGAAAAGCTTAATAATTCATTAAATGATGAAATAAGAAAAAGTAATGATATTACAAATGAATTAAATGAAATAGAAAAAGAAAAAAATGATAAAATAAATAATTTAAAATTAGAAATAGAAGCTTTAAATAAAGATATTAATGATAAAAAATTAATGATAGAAGAATTAACAGAAAAGGCTTGTAAATATAAAGAAGATAGAAATAAGCTTATAGAAGCTGGCAAAAGTACAAGAATGGCACTTCAAACTAGTAAATATAAAATTTTAGATTTAGAGAAAAAACTTATAGATGCTCAAATAGAGGTTACTAAAGTAAAGGCTAAAAATGAACCAGTTTTATTAAAAAGAAAATAAGAATAAAGTGCTGAGTAACTAAATTCTACTCAGTACTTTATTTTTGTGCCCTTATAAGTTAAACTAAAATAATACATAAGAGAAATTATTTTTTAAAATTTAGGAGAGATGAAAATGAATAAAATAGAAGTTTTAGCACCAGCTGGAAGTATGGAAAGCCTTTATGCTGCAATAAATAATGGTGCAGATGCTATATACTTAGGTGGAAATAAATTTTCAGCTAGAGCATATGCATCTAACTTTGACAATGAGAATATGAAAAAAGCTATAGATTATGCACATAGTTATGGAGTGAAAGTATATGTAACTATGAATACTTTATTAAAAGAAGAAGAACTTAATAAAGCATTAAAATATGCTGGATATTTATACGAAATAGGAGTAGATGCACTTATAATACAAGATTTAGGCTTAGTTAAATTAATAAAGGAAAAGTATAGTGATTTCGAATTACATGCCTCAACTCAAATGACTATACATAATGGGGAAGGTGCAATTTATTTTAAAGAAAGAGGTTTTCATAGAATAGTATTATCAAGAGAATTAACTTTTGAAGAAATAAAGCATATATCAAAAGATTTAAAGATAGAAACAGAAATGTTTGTTCACGGTGCCCTTTGCGTATGTTACTCAGGACAATGTTTAATGAGTTCTATGATTGGCGGAAGAAGTGGAAATAGAGGAAGATGTGCTCAACCTTGTAGAATGGAATATACATTAAAATCTAAAAATTCTGGAGAAAAAAGAGGCTATTTATTATCTCCAAAAGATATGTGTACTATAGAAGATGTTAAGGATATAATTGATAGCAATACATATTCATTAAAAATAGAAGGTAGGATGAAAAGACCTGAGTACGTTGCCGGAGTAGTTAGAAATTATAGAAATGCAGTAGATAAGGAACTTTTCAATAAAAAATTTGATGTGAAAAATGGAAAAGAAGAATTGCTTCAGCTTTTTAATAGAGAAGGATTTTCGAAGGCATATTTAAAAAAAGATGTTGGTAGAGATATGATGAGTTATAACTTCCCTAAAAATACAGGCGTTGTATTAGGAAAAGTAATAGAAAATGGTGAAATAATATTAGAAAGAAATGTATCTTTAGGTGATGGTATAAGAGTAAATGATGGGGGATTTACTTTAAGTAAAATAATAAAAAATAAAAATGAAGTAAAAGAAGCTAATAAAGGAGATAAAGTAAAACTGTTTCCTATAGATTATAAAAAAGGTGATATTTTATATAAGATGTCAGATAAAAAGTTAACTATTGAACTTTCAGATACGGTTAAGCCATATGGAAGAAAAATAGAATTAGAAGGTTATGTTACTTTTAAAGTTAACGAAGAAATGAAATTAGGAGTTCTGTTTAACGATAATTATTATGAAGTATTAGGAAGTATAGTTTCAGAAGCTACTAATAGACCTTTAGATAAGGAAAGAATTGAAAAAGCATTATTTAAGTCTGGGGATTATCCATATAAACTTAATAAAATCAGCTTTGTAGAGTTTGAGGACGGTTTTATAAGAGTTGGAGAACTTAATGAACTAAGAAGAGCATTGTTTGATAAAATAGTAAAAGAAGAATGTTCTAAGTATAGAAGAAATAGATATGGTAAAGAGGTAGAAGCTAAAGATATTTTTAAACAAACTGAAACTATAGAAGTTTTACCAAAAGTTATTTTAAAAGAGCAATTTGATGAATTAAAAAATGATTTTAATTATATTGCTGTTGATGTATTTAGTAGATATAAAAATTCAATTAAAATAGATGATTTAAAAGAATATAGTAAGACTAATAAATTAATACTTAAGCTTCCAAACATAATAAAAAGTGAATTTAATTCAGTTGTAAATATAATAGAAAAAGTAAAACCTTATATTTTTGGGCTTTTAACATCAAATGTTGGTATAATAAATAAGTATAAGACTGAATTTAAAATTATAGGTGATTATAAATTAAATATATTTAATAGTGAAGCATTGAATTTCTTTAAAGAAGATTTGGACATAATTACAATTAGTGAAGAATTAAATAGAAAAGAGATTAAAGCACTTTTAAAAGGTGTAAAATATAACTGTGCAAAAATGATATATGGTAAGACTGAACTTATGGTAAGTGAATATTGCCCTATAGGAAGTACGTTTGGATTAAAAGATACAAATAAAAAGTGTAATAGAGCTTGTGAAAAAGATGTATATACTTTAATAGATAGAGTTAATGAAAAATTTAGTATTATGACTGATGTATTTTGTAGAAGTTATATACTAAATTCTCTTCCTTTAAATTTAATAGAAGAAATAGATGATTTAAAAGAGATGGGAATTAATTCTTTAAGATTAGATTTTACAGATGAAACATCTAATGAAGTTAGAAAAGTAATTGATGAATTTAAAAACAATAAAGTTATAGATAGTAAAGATTACACAAAAGGTCATTATAGAAGAGGTGTAGAATAGAAGATGAATGAAAGAACATTTAGAGTTTTAGAATTTAAAAAAGTAAAAGAAAATTTAAAAAGATATTCAAAAACACAAATGGGAAAAAATATTATAGATAATCTTGTTCCTTATGAAACTAAATATGAAATGGAAGTAGCTTTAAAAGAAACAAAAGAAGCACTTGATATGTTAGTTTCAAAGGGAGCCCCTCCTTTTGAAGGATTATATGATGTTAAAGAGGCTATAGAAAGGGCCGGAAAAGGTGGAGTATTATCAGCAGGACAAATATTAAGAGTAGGTAATATGTTAAAGTGTTCTAGAAGGTTTAAAGAGTATGTTAAAAGAGATGAGCAAGAAATAGCATTCGAAAGAATAGAAGATTTAGCATATATATTAGAACCTATAAAAGATTTAGAAGATTACATAGATAGAGCAATTTTATCAGAAGATGAAGTAAGTGATAGAGCATCTTCTACATTAAGAAGTTTAAGAAGAAGTTTAAAAGAAAAGAACTCTTCAGTTAGAGAAAAAATAAATAGTATTGTTAGAAGTTACTCAAAATATCTTCAAGAAAATCTTTATACAATGAGAGGAGAAAGATATGTTTTACCTGTAAAGGTAGAGTATAAGGGTCAAGTTCCAGGAATTGTACACGATCAAAGTTCTACAGGAGCTACTCTTTTCATTGAGCCAATGAGCCTTGTTAATTTAAACAATGAAATTAAAGAATTAATGTTAAAAGAAAAAGCTGAAATAGATAGAATATTACAAGATTTATCACTTAAAATAGCAAGCAACATAGATATATGTAAAAGTAATAACGAGATATTAGGTAAATTAGATTTTATATTTGCTAAAGGTTCATATGCATCAAGTATAGATGGAACTTATCCAAACGTTAGCGATGATGGAAGATTTGATATTATAAGTGCAAGACATCCTCTTATTGATAAAAAGGAAGTTATATCATCAGATATATACTTAGGAGATGAATATAATGTAATAATGATTACAGGACCTAATACTGGTGGTAAAACAGTAACATTAAAAACTGTAGGATTAATACACCTTATGGGAATGTCTGGACTTTTAATACCAGCAAAAGAAGGGTCAACTATTGCATTTTATAAAGAAATATTTGCAGATATAGGAGATGAGCAAAGTATAGAACAATCTCTTTCAACATTCTCATCACATATGACTAATATCGTAGATATAATGAAAAAGGCAACTAGAGAATCTTTAGTATTATTTGATGAATTAGGAGCAGGAACTGATCCAACAGAAGGAGCGGCACTTGCAGCGGCTATAATTGATAATTTAAAAGCTAGAGGCACTAAAGTTATTGCAACTACACATTATAGTGAGCTTAAGGGATATGCTCTTAAAAATAGTGATGTGGAAAATGCTTCAGTGGAATTTGATGTAAAAACATTAAGACCAACATATAGACTTCTAATAGGAGTTCCAGGTAAATCTAATGCTTTTGAAATATCAAGAAGACTAGGTTTAAGTGAATCTGTAATAAAATCAGCAAAAGAATTTATATCTAATGAAAACTTACAATTTGAGGATTTAATAAGGGAACTTCAAGAAAAGAGCATAATAGCTAAAAGAGATGCAAGAGAGGCTATGAAGGCAAAAGAAGAAGCTAATGAATTAAAGAAAAAATTTGAAGAAAAAATAAATAAATTAGACAAAACTAGAGATAAAGTATACATGGAAGCAAGGAGAGAGGCTAAGAATATAATAGCTGATGCAAAAGAAGAAGCAGATGATATATTAAAAGCTATGAGGGAACTTGAAAAGCTTGGAATATCAGGTGGCGGAAGAAGTAGACTTGAAGAAGAGAGAAGAAAACTTAAAGAAAGTTTAGAATATAAAGAGAATGAACTTTATAAGCAAAAAGAACAAAAGGGAGAAGAGATAAAAAATATAAAACTTGGAATGGAGGCATACCTTCCATCATTAAATCAAAATGTAACAATACTATCTCTTCCTGATAATAAAGGAGAAGTTTTAGTTGAAGCTGGAATAATGAAAATAACAGCTAAAGCAAAAGATTTAAGAGCTATAAATAAACCGGATACAAAATCAAAACAAAAGAAGAAAAGAGAAATTAAATTAAATTTAAGTTCTGTAGAATCAAGAGTAGACCTTAGAGGCTTAGATGCAGAAGAAGCATGCTATAGAGCAGATAAGTATTTAGATGATGCGTATATGGCTAATTTAGGTGAAGTTACAATAGTTCATGGTAAAGGAACTGGTATACTTAGAAAAGCTATAAATGATATGTTAAAGAGACATCCTCATGTAAAATCATATAGATTAGGTGTATATGGTGAAGGTGGAGATGGTGTAACTATTGCTATACTAAAATAATAAAAGAGGATAGATTAAGTTCATAAGTAATCTATCCTTTTAACATAAAAATAACAAAACAAACCTTTACATGAGTTTGTTTAAAAAAAATTAAAGAATTGTTCTTTATTTTTTTCTTTTTGTAACTTATAATAATTGTAGATTTTTTTATAATAATGGGAAATAGAAACAGGAGAGATAATATGACAAAAAAAGATTCTTACGTACTAGTTATTGGAGCGTCCATAGTTGATATATTAGGATTTAGCAGAAACACATACAAAGGAAAAGATTCTAATCCAGGAAATATAAAAATATCACTTGGTGGTGTTTGTAGAAATATTTCAGAGAACCTTGCAAGAGTTGGTGTTAATACTAAGTTTATATCAATTATAGGTGATGATGAAAATGGAAGAAATATTTTATCACATTCAAAAATGATAGGTTATGACATGGAAGAGTCATTAATACTTGAAGGTGGATGCACTCCAACATATATGGCAATTTTAGATCATACAGGTGATATGGTTTCAGCAGTAGTTGATATGGAAAGTTTAGATGAAATGGATACTGATTTCATTGATTCTAAATGTCATATAATAGAAGGAGCGGAATATACTATACTTGATGCTGATGATGCTGAAATGCTTGAATACATACTTACAAAATATGAAGGAAAAACAAATTTTGTATTAGATCCGGTTTCAGCTGCAAAAGCTGAAAAAATAAAACATTTAATTAAATATTTCCACACAATAAAACCAAATAGATATGAAGCTGAAATACTTTGTGGTTTTGAAATAAAAACTAAAGAAGATTTGGAAAGAGCAGGAAAATACTTTCTAGATCAGGGAGTTAAAAATATATTTATAAGTTTAGATGCAGATGGTATATATTATACAAACGGAAATGAGTCAGGTAAAATAAAAGCTAAAGAAGTTAAAGTCAAGAATACAACTGGTGCAGGGGATTCATTTGTTGCAGGTGTTGGATATGGATATATGAATAATTTATCATTAAAAGATATTGTTAAATATGCAATAGCAATGTCAACAATAACTATTTCTCATGAAGATACTATAAATCCTAAGATGAGCGACGAGTATGTAGATGTATATTTAAATAAAATTGAGTGGGAAGAAAATACATATTAATTATAAAAGTAGCTAAAGGAAATTACCTTTAGCTATTTTTATAAATTGAGGTGAAAGAAATGATTATAATAAGTGCATGTTTATGTGGATGTAATTGTAAATATAATGGTGAAAATAACAAGAATGAACAATGTGTAAAATTATTTAAAGAAGGAAAAGCTATTTTAATATGTCCTGAACAATTAGGAGGCTTAAGTACACCTAGAACCCCATGTGAGATTATAGAAAATAATGGATTAATTAAAGTTGTTAATAAATTAGATGAAGACTTGACAGAAAATTTTAAAAAAGGTGCAGAAGAGGCGCTAAAACTTGCAAAGCTTGTAAATGCAAAGGTTGCAATACTTAAGGAGAATAGTCCATCTTGTGGAAGTAGCTTTATATATGATGGAACTTTTTCAAATAATAAAATTAAAGGTATTGGAATTACAGCTAAGAAATTTGTAGAAAATGGAATAAAGGTTTTTTCAGAAAATGATATTCCTAAAAATATTTAATTTATAACTTTTTTTATATTTAATAATGACACTCTATGTATAAATACTAACTATTTTAGGAATAATTAAAAAGAGTTTTAATAAAAATAGGAGGTATTTAGTATGACTGAATTAAATATAACAGAAAGAAAAAAGGTTACACATAGTGGTAGAAAAACTAGAAGAAAGGGGTTAGTCCCTGGAGTAGTTTATGGAAAAGAAATTAAAAATTTTATGTTTGAAGTATCTTCTTTAGAACTTGGAAGAGAAGTTGCAAATGTTGGAGAACATGGAGTTTTAAGTTTAAATATTAATGGAAGTAAAAAAGATGCATTAATAAAGGAAGTTCAAAGAGAACCTGTAAACCATGAGATAATACATTTAGATTTAGAACTTGTAAATTCTAATGAAAATATAGAGACTGAAGTACCTATACAATATTTAGGGGAAAAGTATTTAAATAACAAAGGAGCTGTGCTTCAAAAAGAAAGAGATTCTATAAAAATTGCTTGTAATTTAAATTCTATTCCAAAATCAATTAAGTTTGATGTAGCTAATGGAGAAAATGGTGATGTATTTAGAATTTGTGATTTAGAAATTGCTAGTGAAATAGATGTTTTAGATGATTTGAATTCTGTTATGGCATCAATATCAAATGAAAGAAAATTAACATCAGATTTAATGGAAGAAGAACAACAGAAGCAACAAGCAAATAGTTCAGTGAAAAGTAAATAAAATTAAAAATTATAATTTTATTTAAGCGGAGGATATAAACCTCCGTTTATTTTTATTAAAGAATTACTTTGTTAAAAGAATATTTTTTATATTAAAAGTAGAAATAAGTATAAGAGAAAATTTAAAATTGTATAGATATTTTAAGGAAAATATCTATGTAAGAACATAAATTATATTAATTTAGAGTAAAAACTTAGTGTTAAAGAAAATTTAAGTCAAAATATAAAAACTAACATTGAATTAACCAAGTCAAATGTGTTAAAATTTATACTTGAAAATAGATCATCTTTTGTTTTAAGACAACCAGGTAGTGAACCTAAGATGAAAGTATATCTTTCCATAAAATGTAGTAGTTTAGATGGAGCACAAAATGATATGGTAAGATTTAAAGAAAAGATAATTAACTTAATTGAAAGCAGGTTAAGTTTAATTTTAAGCTACCATATCAATAAAGATGGTAGCAATATTTTTATGTAGGTGGTGAATGTATGGATTACAAAGCATTATTCAAGGAAAAATTAAGTAAGCTTTTATTCTTAGAAATTGATAAGGAAGGATTTAAAAATATATTAAATATTCCAGAATATATTTCATTTAATAATAAAGAATTATTTTTACCAATAAGTTCTGAATACATAACAAGTAATATAGGAGATAAAATAAAAATAGAAAATTTACCTATATATTATTTTGTTGAAGGGATGCTTTTAACTTTAGGAGCTGATAGTGATATAAAATATGCAGATGATTATAATATATTACTTATGCAAATACCTCAAAGTGATGAGTGTGGAAAAAGTTTAGTTGCACAAAGAGTTAAAGAAGATAGATTAGATGATGCTTATCTTATATTAAAAGGCTTGCTTCAATTTGAAGAAAAAGAAGAATATATGGAAAAATTACTTCTTTTAGGTCTGAATTTAAGAGAGAAAGATAAAGGTTTTGAAGAAATTTTATTAGAAGATATTGAACAAGCTAAATTTATGTTTAGTAATATGAAAGAACCTTATTTATATAAAGCAATAATATTAAAAGATAGAAATGATTATGTTGGAGCAAAAGTAGAAATTAATGAGTATTTAAGAAGAGGCGGAGAACAAACTCCAGAAATTGAAATGTTAATGGATGATATAGAAAATGTAACAACATATGAAAAGGCTGTTGAACTTGTTGAGACTGAACCTGAAAAAGCTATTGAGTTATTTTTATCATTAGTAGATAAATTTGATAGCAATCCATTAATATATTATTATTTAGGTGTTTGCTTTAGAAAATTAGGTAAACATGATAAGGCTATATATTATTTAAGTGAAAGTATAAAAGTAGAAAGTGGAATACTTGAAGTTGTAAATGAATTAGGATTAAATTATGCTTGTATTGGAGAATATAATTTAGCTATACAATACTTCAAGAAAGCTTTTGAAGCTTCAAGAGAAGTAGAAATTTGTACAAATATAATAATGTGTTATTTGAACATTGGTAATATTAAAGAAGCTAAATTACACTTAGAAATTGCAAAAAAATTAAATAGTGAAGATGAAATCGTAAAAAAAATTGAAAAAGTATTAAGTAATGAAGAAGATAAATAAAAGTTTATTTTTTAGGAATACTAATCATATTAAGTTATGATTAGGAGTGATAATTGTGGAGTTTTATGATGTCATAAAGAAAAGACAAAGTATATCAAAATATAAAGGTGATGATGTTCTAAAAGGTAGCTTAGACAAAATGATTGATGCTGCTATGAGATCACCATCATGGAAAAATAGAACATCTTTTAAGTTTATAATAATAGATGATTATAACATTAAAGAACAATTAGGAAAGTATGTTTTAAATAAAGATTGTAAAGCAGAAGAGGCTTTGAAAAAAGCACCAGTTGCAGCTATAGTTATATCTGAACCAGAAAAGTCAGGGGAGATAGATGGTAAAGAATTTTATTTAGTTGATGCAGCAATTGCAATGGAACACTTTATATTAGCAGCAACGGCAGAAGGATATGGAACTATGTGGATTGCAGCTCTTGATGAAGATAATGTTAAAGAACTTCTTAATATACCTAAAGATTTTAAAGTGGTAGGAGTAACACCTATAGGAGTTCCTTTAGAAGTCAAAGAACATAATCCTAAAAAAGATATTAAAGACTTTGTTTTTAAAAATAAGTTTAATACTTCATATAATTAAAAAAAAATAGGCTCATAAAACTTGAGCCTATTAATTTTTAAGGAGGAATAAAATGTTATTTAAAGAATATAAAATAGAAAAATTTATAAATGAACTAGCATCAGATGCACCATCTCCAGGGGGAGGAAGTACTGCAGCCTTTGTAGGAGCATTAGCAGGAAGTTTAAATAATATGGTATACTCTCTTACAATAAATAAAAAATCATTTGAAATTTTAGAAGAAGAAAAGAAAAATGATATGATAAATTTTGAAAAAGAATGTAAAAAATTTATTGAAAATTGCATAGCATTTATGGATGAAGATAGACTTTGCTTTAATAATTTGATGAAATGTTATAAGCTTCCTAAATCTACAGATGAAGAAAAGAATTATAGAGAGACTGAATTAAAATCTAAAACTTATGAAGCTATGATTGCACCACTTAAAGTTTGTAGAGAATGTATAAAGTTTTATGAAAATATAGAGTTTGCAATAAAATATGGAAATAAGATGCTTGTATCAGATGCGGGAGTTTCAGCGAGTTTATTACATTCAGCAATAGAAAGCTCTATAATAAATGTAAAAGTTAATTTGAACTCTCTAAAGAATGAAAATTATTTTAATGAAATAAAATTAGAGTTAGAAGAAATATTAAATAAATCTCGTAAGTATAAAAATGAAATGTTAGAAGAAGTAAATAATAAAATATTTTGTTAGAAATGATTATAGAGTGAAGAATTATCTTCACTCTATAATCATTTTATTAGGTAAATCATTTAAAGATTTAAATTCATAGCCATCTTGTTGTAGAGAAATAATTAAATCTTTTAATATTTTAGTATTTGTATCAGATACAGCATGTAATAACATAATACATCCTGGGTGAACACCGTTTTTAATTTTTTTTATAGCAAACTCAGGATTTGGTTGATCATTAACTAACCAATCTCTGTATGCAAAACTCCAGAAAATTGTTTTATATCCTAATTGAGAAGTTTTATCTAGTGAGTTTTTAGAGTATTTTCCCATAGGTGGTCTAAAAAATTTTGGCATATCTTCACCTATAAGAGATTTGTATGCTTCATTTACACTATTTATTTCATCGTTAAATTTAGAAATATCCTTTATACTTGGCATTGAAGGATGTGTATTTGTATGATTGCAAACAAGGTGGCCTTCTTTAACCATACGAGTAACTGTATTGGCCTGAGAAGTTATATATGGTTTAACAACAAAAAAAGCTGCCTTAACATTTAAAGATTTTAGAATATCTAGAATTTCTTCTGTATTTCCCTTTTCGTACCCTTCATCGAATGTTAAATATAATTCTTTCTTTGTTGTATCTCCTACATAAAAAGAATTACTGTCATTTAAAAATGATGCTGATTCTTTAGGAGCTTCTGGTGTTTTATTTTTTTCTCTAGAAACAAAATACCAATTAAATTCAGTATTATCATTGGAAGAAACTGTTAATGGTGTAGCACCTATTAATAAAATTAAAATAAATGAAAAAAGAAATAAAAGTTTTTTTAAGTGTTTCTTCAATACAAAACCTCCTTTCTAAATATCATACTTAGTATTAGGAAAAATTTAAAAAATAAACATGGTAATATTTAAAATTTAATTATAAAAAATTCAGAAGTTGAAAATTAATATTATGTAGAGTATAATTTATTAGTATTAGTAAAAGTTAGAAAGGAATGTACATAATGAAGTTAGGAATCGTAGGTTTACCAAACGTTGGTAAGAGTACTTTATTTAATGCTATAACAAAGGCAGGAGCGGAGTCAGCAAATTATCCATTCTGTACTATAGAACCAAACGTTGGAGTAGTTAGTGTGCCAGATAAAAGATTAGATGTATTAGAAAAAATGTATAATACTAAAAGAAAAGTATATACTTCAATAGAGTTTTATGATATAGCAGGATTAGTTAAAGGAGCTTCAAAAGGTGAAGGATTAGGAAATAAATTCTTATCACATATAAGAGAAGTATCTGCTATAGTTCATGTTGTTAGATGTTTTGATGACGGAAATGTAGTTCATGTTGAAGGATCAGTAGACCCAATAAGAGACATAGAAACAATAAATTTAGAGCTTATTTTTTCGGATTTAGAAGTTTTAGAAAGAAGAATGGAAAAGGCTGTTAAGCTTGTAAGATCAGGAGATAAAACAGCAAAAGCGGAATATGAAATAATGGAAAGAGTTAAAGCTCATTTAGAAAATAATTTACCAGTTAGAACTTTAGAAGTAAATGAAGATGAAGCAGCATTTATAAAATCTCTATTTTTAATAACATCAAAACCAGTTTTATATGCTTGTAACGTTTCAGAAGATGATGTTGTAAGTGGAAATACTCATAATGAATATGTGAAAAAAGTAGAAGAATATGCTAATAATGAAAATTCAGGTATTGTTATAGTAAGTGCTAAAATAGAAGAAGAGTTATCAGGACTTGAAGATGATGAAAAAGAAGAGATGCTTGGAGAGTATGGATTAACTGAATCAGGACTTGATCAACTTATAAGAGAAGGATATAAACTTTTAGGACTTATAAGTTATTTAACAGCTGGAGTTCAAGAAGTAAGAGCTTGGACTATAAGACAAGGAACTAAGGCACCTCAAGCTGCTGGAAAAATTCACTCAGATATTGAAAGAGGATTCATTAGAGCAGAAGTTGTTTCATATGATGCTTTAGTAGAATGTGGATCTGAAGCTGCTGCTAAGGAAAAGGGGCTTTTCAGATTAGAAGGTAAAGATTATGTTATGAAAGATGGAGATGTTGTAAACTTTAGATTCAATGTTTAATAAAATATAACTTTATTATAAAAATAAAAGGTGGAGAATATTCTCCACCTTTTTTTATTATTTATGGCGGGAATATGTAGGAATCGAACCTACCTATGACGGTATTAGCGCCATAACACGGTTTTGAAGACCGGTAAGTACACCAGAACTTATCTACTCCCTCGACAGAGATATTTTATAAAAAATATAATGAAAAGTCAAACTATATAAAAATATACCTTTTATAGGAAGGAAATTAATAATAATTATAGAATAACTATAAACAAGTGGTTAAAAATAGGAGATAGTAGTTGAAAGTATGATAAAATAAAGGTAAAGTATAATAGAGAAAGTGAAAATATGTATTAAAAATAAATTTAAACAGAATAATATAAATTATTAATTAATTTTATATAATTTAGTAGCTTACAATTATAGCAAAAAGAGGAGAATAATATATGGAATTTAAACACGTTTCGGTTCTTTTAAATGAATGTTTAGAAGGATTAAATATAAAAAAAGATGGTAAATATGTTGATTGTACATTGGGTGGAGCAGGACATTCATCTCAAATAATTAAAAGATTAGATAAGGATGGACTTTTAATTGGAATAGACCAAGATAAAGATGCTTTAAAAGCGGCATCAAAAAGGTTAGAAGAATATGATAATAAAATATTAGTGCATAATAATTTTTATAATATAGGAGAAATAATAGATAGTTTAGATATTGGACATGTGGATGGAATTCTAATGGACCTTGGAGTATCATCATATCAATTAGATGAAGGTGAAAGAGGATTTAGCTATATGCAAGACGCACCTTTAGATATGAGAATGAATAGAGAAAACGAATTTTCAGCTTATAATGTTGTAAATGAATATAGTGAAGATGAACTAGTTAAAATTATAAAGGATTATGGAGAAGAAAGATTTGCTAAAAGAATTGCAAATTTTATAGTGGAGAGAAGAAGTGATAGTCCGATAAAGACAACTTTGGAATTAGTTGACATAATAAAAAGTGCTATACCGGCAAAAGCAAGAAGGGAGGGGCCACACCCTGCAAAAAGAACTTTCCAAGCTATAAGAATAGAAGTAAATGGAGAACTTAGAATACTAAATAAAGCTATAGAAGATGGAGTGGAAAGATTAAATAAAGGCGGAAGAATGGCTATAATAACATTCCATTCATTAGAAGATAGAATAGTTAAATTGAAATTTAGAGATCTTGCAAATCCATGCAAGTGTCCTAAAGAGTTTCCTATATGTGTTTGTGGCAAAACACCAACTGTTAAATTAGTAAGTAGAAAAGCAATAGAGCCAAGTAAAGAAGAGGTTACAGAAAATCCAAGAAGTAGAAGTGCAAAGCTTAGGGTCATTGAAAAGCTATAATTAAAATATTATGTTATAATTTTAAGGGGATGTGAATAAAGTGATAGTAAAGGATTTTGATTATGTTAGAGGCAATACTGCAGTAAAACCTCAAAGAAAATACGATGACATAAAAAAAGATAAGCAAAGAAAAAATCAAAGAAATAACAAAAAGAAAAAGTTAGCTACATTACAAAAAAAGAAAAAAATAGCTGGAACTATCCAAGTAGCATTAGTTATATTCATTTTAGGGGTTGCTACAATTTGGAGAGATACTAAAGTTTATAATTTACAAACACAAGTTGGAACTATAAATAGTGAAATAAAAACTATGAATTCTGAAAATGAAGCATTAAGGGTAGATTTATTAAAACATTCATCACTTAAAGGAATAGAATCAAAAGCTAAAAATAAATTAGGTATGCTTCCACCAGCTAAAGCTGATAAGGTAGATATAGACCTATCAAAAGATTGTTTAAATGGGTTAGAAAGATAAATTTAAGTGATTTTTAAAAATATTTGGATGCACTTTCTATATTTTAAAGTGCATCCAAAGTGTTTTAGCAATTATACGGAGGAGTTAAAGTGAAAAAGAGAGGCTTTGTTGATAGAGCGCTAACTAGAAAAAGAATTAGATATGTAGTAGGAGGCTTAAGCGTAATATTTGCAATTTTAACAATTAGATTATCATATATAATGATTGTTAAGAGGCAAGAATATGCAGCGAGAGCAGAAGAACAATGGACAAGTGAAGTTAAAATTGATGCAAGAAGAGGAAGAATATTAGATAGAAATGGAGCAGAACTTGCAGTTTCAGCAAATGTTTATAGAGTAGATTTTGATTTAAACTCTATAAGAGCTTATTTAAAAGATAATAAATTGACAAATAGTCAAATAGCGCCTAAGATAGCAGCGGCTCTTAATATGAAAGAAGAGGATGTTTTAAAGAAACTTGAAACTAAATTGCCAAGTGGTGCACCAGCAGGTTCAGCTACTTTAGTAAGAAGAATAGAAAAGGGAGAAGCTGATAAAGTTAAGGAGTTAAAAATACATGGAGTTTTAGTATCACCTGATACTAAAAGATATTATCCGAATAATAATTTTGCAGCACATCTTTTAGGTAGTACTAATATAGATGGACAAGGTTTAACTGGAGTTGAACTTCAATATAATAAAGAATTATCAGGAATACCTGGAATGAGAATAGCAGAATTAGATAGTAAGAGTAATGATTTACCATATACAATATCAAAGTTTGTTCCTCCAGTAGAAGGAAAAGATGTAGTATTAACTATAGATGAAAATATTCAATTTTTTGCAGAAAAAGCAGCAGAAAAAGCATTAAAAGATAATAAAGCAAAAGCAGCATCAGTCTTAGTATTTAACCCTAAAAATGGTGAAGTATTAGCTATGGCAAATAAACCAGATTTTGATCCTAATAAGCCTTTTGAAGGTGCAAATAACTTTGCTGGAAAAACAGAATATGATAAAGTTCAAAAAATGTGGAGAAATAGACTTGTAAATGATACATTTGAACCAGGTTCTATATTCAAAGTAATAACAGCAGTTGCAGCAATGCAAGAAGGTGTTGTAAAACCAGATGATACATTTGTATGTAATGGAGGTTTGAAATTTGGAAATAGAACAATAAAATGTTGGAAAACTACAGGTCATGGAAAGTTAACATTCCCAGAAATAATTCAAAATTCATGTAATGTTGGATTTATGGAACTTGGTGAAAAAATTGGTAAAGATACATTATATAAATACATTGATAAATATGGCTTTGGTAAAAAAAGTGGTATAGATTTACCAGGTGAAGCTCCTGGAATAATAAAGAATCCTAAAAATATTTCAGCAACAGATTTAGCAACTATATCATTTGGACAAACTAATACTGTAAACTCTGTTCAATATATGGCAGCATTTAATGCTGTTGCAAATGGTGGTACACTAATACAACCACATGTAATGAAAGAAATAACACATAAAGATGATAGTGGAGTTGAAGTTGTAGATAAAAAATTTGAACCAACAGAGAAAGTTGTTTCAGATAAAGAAACAACAGCGCAACTTAGAAAATATTTAGAAAGAGTTGTTACAGCAGGTTCTGCAAAGGGAACATTTATAGAAGGATATCATATTGGTGGAAAAACTGGTACAGCTCAAAAAGTTAATCCGGAAAATGGTACTTATGAACAAGGTAAATATATATCTTCATTTGTAGGTATGGCTCCTGTTAGTGATCCAAAGATAACTGTTATGATAACAATTGATGAGCCAAGTAATGGAGCATATTATGCAGGGGTTGTAACAAGTCCTGTAGCGAAATCTTTATTTACTGATATTTTTAATTATTTAGAAAGTGACTTTTCTAAAGAGAATGATTCAGCTATAATTAGAGATGCTATAATACCAGAGGTAAGAGGTAAAAGTATAGAAGAGGCTAAAAAGATTTTAAAAGATTCAAAGTTGGATTATAATATAGAGGGAAATGGAACAACAGTAAAGAGTGTAAAACCATATCCAGGTTATTCAGTTAAAGAAGGTACTAAGGTAACATTATATACTAGTGGAAATGACAATAATAAAGAAGCTGTTATAATGCCTGATGTTAGAGGTTACTCAAAAGATGCTGCCTCAAATCTTTTAAAGAGTCTTGGAATATCTGCTACTTTTGAAGGTGAAGGTAAAGTAACTGATCAAAATGTACCAAGTGGAGAATTAATTAATAAAGGAACTAATGTTAAGTTAACATTAAATTCAGATTATAAAGATTAAATTCTTTAATTGTTATAGCATGTAGGGGTATCCTTACATGCTATTTTAAAGAGTAAATGTAATTATAGCTAAGTAAAGTGCATAATATTAAAGGAGATGATTAAATGAATTTAGCTAAATTATTAGATGGGTTAAATTACAGATTAATAAAAGGAGATATAAAAGGAGATATAAATAAAATTAACTATGATAGTAGAAAAGTAGAAGAGGGAGATGTCTTTGTATGTATAAAGGGATTTGCAAGTGATGGACATAAGTTTATAGATAGTGCAATAAAAAAAGGAGCTAAAGTTATTGTTTGTCAAGATGAAATAGCTTTAGATGAAGATATTACTGTAATAAAATTTAATGATACTAGAAAAGCACTTGCAAGTATGGGAGCTAATTATTATGGAAATCCTTCAGAAAAGTTAAATATAATAGGAATAACAGGAACAAATGGTAAAACTACAACGGCATTTATGATAAAAAGTATATTAGAAAGTTTAGGAGAAAAGGTAGGGCTTATAGGAACAATTGCTAATTACATAGGAGAGGAACAAATAAAAGCTGAAAGAACAACTCCAGAATCATTAGAATTACAGGAACTATTTAGCAAAATGGTTGAAAAAGGTGTTAAGTATTGTGTTATGGAAGTATCTTCACATTCATTAGAATTGGATAGAGTTTATGGTGTTAACTTTAAAACATCAATTTTTACTAATTTAACGAGAGATCATTTAGATTTTCATAAAACATTTGAAAATTATTATAAGGCAAAGTATAAATTATTTCAAAGAACAGAAGTAAGTATAATAAATATAGATGATAAATATGGTGAAAGAGTAACAAGAGATTTACAAAATGAAAATATAAATAATTATTTAACTTATAGTATAAATAAAAATGCCGATATAAAGGCAGAAAATGAAACTTTAGAAAGTATGGACATAATGTTTGATGTAAGAGTCAAAAATGAAGAGGAAAAAGATATGTTACTTCCTATTCCAGGAGAATATAATGTATACAATGCATTAGGAGCAATTGGGGCATGTTATTCACTTGGAATATCATTAAAAGATATAAAAAAAGGATTAAAAGAAATAGTAGTACCTGGTAGATGTGAAAGAGTTGCTAGAAAGTACAATCTTCCATTTGAAATAATAATAGATTATGCTCATACTCCAGATGGATTAGAAAATATATTAAAGACTGCAAGGCAATTTACAAAAGGAAACTTAATATCAGTATTTGGTTGTGGTGGTGATAGAGATAAAGTTAAGAGACCACAAATGGGTAAAATAGGTGTAGATTATTCAGATATTGCGATAATAACATCAGATAATCCAAGAAGTGAGGAACCAGAAGCAATTATAAATGATGTAATTAAAGGAATAGATAAAGATAATTTTATTAAAATAATAAATAGATATGAAGCTATAGAAAAAGCTATAAATATTGCTAAAAAAGATGACGTAATTGTTATAGCTGGTAAAGGACATGAAACATATCAAATTTTAAAGGATGAAACAATACATTTTGATGAAAGAGAAGTAATAGATGAAATTTTAAAAAAGAACTAGAGGTGTAATTATTATGGAAATGACATTTGATGAATTACTAAAATATAGTAATGGAGAAATAATATTAGACAATGAAAATAAAAAATTTAACAAATTATCTACTGATACTAGGAAAATAGAAAATAATAATATATTTTTAGCATTAAAAGGTGAAAATTTTAATGGAAATAAATATGTTAAGGAAGCTTTTAATAAAGGAGCTTCAATAGCTATAGTTGATGAAGTTTTATTTGATAGTGAAGAAGTGAATGGTGTTGTAATTAAAGTTAAAGATACAAAAAGAGCTTTATTAAATATTGCAAAAGGTTACAGAGAAAAATTAGGAATAAAGGTAGTTGGAATAACAGGATCAACTGGAAAGACTTCAACTAAGGATTTAGTAAGTGCATTTTTAAGTGGAAAATATAAAGTATTTAAAACAAAAGGAAACTTTAATAATGAAATTGGACTTCCGCTTATGGTATTAGAATTAGATAGTTCAATTGATGTTGCTGTTCTTGAAATGGGAATGAGTGATTTTAATGAAATTCATAATCTTTCAGAATGTGCAAATCCAGATATTGCTATGATAACAAATATTGGAGTATCACATATAGAAAACTTAAAAACTAGAGAAAATATATTAAAGGCTAAGATGGAAATAACTGATTTCTTTAATAAAGATAATATTCTTATATTAAATAATGAAGATGATATGCTTCAAACTGTTAATAGTAATATGTATGAAATAGTAAAAATTGGTTATAATCAAGGTTGTGATTATTTTGCTGAAAATATCAAATTAGGAAAAGAAACAACATCTTTTGATTTTAATTATAATGGAGAAAAACACACAATAACACTTCCTATGGTAGGTGCTCATAATGTTTTAAATGCATTATTAGGAATTGCAGCATCATATAAATTAGGATTAACAGTTAGAGAGATAAAAGAAGGTCTTAAAAATTTAGAAGCTACATCTATGAGATTAGAATTTATAGAAAGTGAAAAAGGAGTAGAAATAATAAATGATTGTTATAATGCTAGTCCAGATTCAATGAAAGCAGCTTTAGATGTATTAAAGAGTAGAGAAGGAAAAAGAAAAATTGCAATACTTGGTACTATGAGAGAACTTGGAGATGAAGCTTCTAGATGTCATAAAGAAGTTGGAGAGTATGCAAAAGATAGAGTTGATTTACTTATGGTATGTGGTGAACATATAGATGATTTTAAAGAAGGTTTTGAAAAAGATAAAATAAAATTATATAATACAAAGGTAAGCTTAATAAACGACTTAAATTCAATTATTAAACCTGAGGATGTTGTATTAGTCAAAGCATCAAGAGGAGAAAAATTCGAAGAAATAGTCGAAGAATTAAAAAATATAAAATAACAACGAAGGAGGTGAACTGCTAAAGTAAATTATACTTTAGTAGTAAAGATGGGGGATTTTTTTAGTAGTTTTAGTAATCCAGTCACGATATTAGCATTAGCGTTAGTATTAGGTTTTATTATATCAATAGTATTAGGACCTATATTTATACCAATGCTACACAAATTTAAATTTGGCCAAAACATAAGAGAAGAGGGTCCAAAAAGTCATTTTAAAAAAGCAGGTACACCAACAATGGGTGGAATTATATTTATAATATCTGTTACTATTGTAATGCTTGTTATGAGATATAAATTATCAGATGAAGGAATGATAATATTATATTCAATGATAGCATTTGGATTTATTGGATTTTTAGATGATATGTTAAAAATAATACACAAAAATAATTTAGGATTAAGAGCATGGCAAAAAATGCTATTACTCTTATTATTTTCAATAGCTATGGCTTATTATAGCTATAATGTTCTTGGAACAAGTATAGTAGTTCCATTTCTAGGAGTACAATTAAATCTTGGAATAGTATATATTCCATTTGTAATTTTATATTATGCAGGAGCAACAAATGCTGTAAATCTTACTGATGGATTAGATGGATTAGCATCAACAGTTACTGTTATAGTTTTATTATTCTTTAGCATAGTATCTTATAAACAAGGAAGCTATCAAATAACAGTATTTTGTGTAGCTTTAATAGGAGCACTTTTAGGTTTCTTAAAGTATAATAAATATCCAGCAAAAATATTTATGGGGGATACTGGATCATTAGCCTTAGGTGGTGCTGTTGCAAGTATTGCATTACTTTTAAAAAATCCGATAATTCTTGCAATAGTTGGAGGAATATATGTTTTTGAAACTTTATCAGTAATAATACAAGTAGTTTCTTTTAAAACAACTGGTAAGAGAGTTTTTAAAATGGCTCCAGTTCATCATCATTTTGAACAATTAGGATGGTCAGAAAAGAAAGTAGTATTTGTATTTTCATTAGTAACTATTATCCTTTGTATTATAGGAGGTTTATCACTTTAGTAATATATATCGGAGGAAGTTTGTATGAGGAAAATAAGACCCAAAGGGAAGAGAATGGGTGAAATTGATTATGGTATATTTTGTACTATAATATTATTACTTGCTGTTGGGGTTGTAATGGTATATTCAGCAAGTTCGTATTATGCTATGTTTCATAATAATGATAGTATGCATTATTTAAAAAGACAGGTTATATGGAGTCTTTTGGGTATTGCATCTATGATGTTTATGATGTCTATTGATTATCATAAATTAAAAAAAATAATAATGCCATTATTACCTATAACAATAATAGCTTTGTTAGCTGTTTTTGCTTTTCCAGGCGTTAATGGAGCAAAAAGATGGATTCAACTTGGGCCACTTTCATTCCAGCCGTCAGAGCTTGCGAAATATGTAGTAGTACTTTATTTGGCAATGTTTTTAGAAAGAAAAGGCGATGTTATAAAGAGTTTAAAAAAAGGAGTAATTCCCTGCTTTTTAATTGCAGGAATATTTGCAGGTTTAGTACTTGCTGAAAAAAACTTAAGTATAGCATCGGTAATTATGATAGTTACATTTATAATGGTTTATTCAGCAGGAGCAAGAGATAGGCATATGTTTGGACTTGTTATGCCAACACTTGGGATAGCAGCAGCGGCATTTGCATTTTTAGAACCATATAGAAGAGCTAGAATGCTTAACTTTATAAATCCTTGGAAAGATCCAGCAGGTAATGGATATCAATTAATACAATCTTTTTATGCATTAGGTGCTGGAGGAGTAACTGGTCTTGGACTTGGTCAATCAAGACAAAAAATGCTGTATATGCCAGAACCTCATAATGACTTTATATTCTCTATAATAGGAGAAGAATTAGGCCTTATTGGTTGTATATTAATAATATTATTATTTGTTATATTTGTTTGGAGAGGTATAAGGGTTGCTATAAAAGCAAGAGATACATTTGGAAGTCTTTTAGCTATAGGTATAACTTCAGTTATAGCTGTTCAATCTATTATAAATATAGCTGTTGTAACAGGATCAATGCCTGTAACAGGAGTACCACTTCCTTTTATAAGTTATGGAGGAACATCACTTGTAATTAATTTAATAGCAATGGGAATATTACTTAATATATCAAGGCAAGTTGAAGGTAAAGAAAAAGTGAAAAAAGCAAAAGAAAGAGAAGCTTAGTAGTGATATCACTACTAAGCTTTTTAATGAAAATTATAAACAATAATTAATTGGTTGTTAAGAAATTTGTAATGAAAAATTAGGTTAAGAATGGTATTATAGTAATGTATATAAAAAATAGGTGAGGATAGGTAAAAGTATGGGAGCATCAGAAAATAAATATATAAAGAAGGCAAGAAAAAAAAGAATTATAAAAAGAACTATCTTTATATTAATTTTAGTAATAATAGCGTTAGGTTTACTTATTACAAAGTCAAAGATATTTTTAATAAAAAATATAGAATTAGATGGAAAAAATTTAGTTTCTAAAGATGTTATATCAAATGAACTTCAAAATATAAAGGGAGAAAATATATTTTTTGTTAAGAGTGATGATATAAAAAAGGCTCTTAAATCAGATCCTTATATAAATGAAGTTTCTATATCAAGAAAGTTTCCATCAACACTTAAAGTTAATGTTACAGAGAAAAATATAGCTTATTATACAAAAACTAGTTCTGGATATGATATTATAAGTTCTGATTTTGTTCTTTTAGAAAAGGTTAATGATATAAAAGGAAGAAAATTAATAGAGTTAATAGGATTAAATTCAGATAATGAAACTTTAGGAAGTAAATATATAAATACTAAAGATGACACAAGATTAGAAGATTTTCTTAAAGAGCTATATAAGATAAATCAATCAAATACTACAAAACATAACATAACAAAAGTAAATGTTTCAAATCTTAATTCTATAATAGTATATTTTGGTGATACTGAGGTAAAAGTTGGAAATGGGGAGAATTTAGTAAAGAAGATGAATGATGCATTAAATATTTTAAATGGATTAGAAGAACAAAAAGTAAATATGAAAAAAGGGTATGTTGATGTAAGTTTTGAAGGGGCTCCTGTAATTAAACAAGGAAAATAGAGGAGGTTATATGTAAATGAAGAAATCAGTTTCACAGATTTCTATTGCAGCAGTATGTGCTATATTAGGTTTTTTGTTAGCATATCAGTTTAAAATATTAAAAATAAATAATGAGACAGGAATAGAAAGCTACAATAAAAGTGATATAATTGCAGAAATTGATAGTTTGAAAAAAGAAAAAGAAGAGCTTCAAAAGAAAAACAATTCTTTGAGCGAAGAATTAAAAACTTTAGAAGAAGCTGCTTCAAAAGAAGGAAATGTTGGAAAAGAAATAAAAAATCAATTAGACTCGGCTAGAATGCAATTAGGACTTATAGATGTAAAAGGTCCTGGAGTTACAATAAAAATAACTCCTAAAACATCAATTTTTGGTAGTAATACAGAAGAAATGGGAAGAGGAATTACTGAAGAAGAGCTAGTACATATAATTAATTTGCTTTGGTATTCAAAAGCAGAGGCAATTTCAGTAAATGGATATAGAATAACTCCACAAACTGGTATAAAGAATTCAAGTAACTATATATGGATAGGAAGTGCAGGTAAGGTTAGTCCAAAGGAACCTATAATTATAAAGGCTATAGGAGATAAAGCTAGGTTAAATGTTGGATTGAATTTTCCAGGCTCATTAGATTTTGGAGCACTTCAAAATTATAATTGTGAAGTAGAACAAAGTGATAATATAGTTATAGATAAAACAACTCAAACTATAAAAAGTGATTATTTAAAACCAGTTGACAAAAAGGAGGAGAAGTAATGGTACCATTTATAGGATTGTTAATAGGTATAGTTTTTGGATTTATATTTGATGTTAATATTCCAGATAAACTTTCACCTTATATGTCTGTTGCTATACTTGCATGTTTAGATTCGGTATTTGGAGCTATAAGAGCTAATTTATCAAAGAGTTTCCAAGCAGATATATTTATTTCTGGTTTTTTTGGGAATGCATTATTAGCAGCAGGGTTAGCATATCTTGGAGATAAGCTTGGAATACCTATTTATATTGCAGCAGTAATTGTATTTGGAGGAAGGATATTTAATAACTTTGCAATAATAAGAAGATTGTTAATAGAAAAACTTAGAACACGAAATAGAGAGAAAAAGGTATGAAAATAAAGGGTGGATTTATAGTTTTTATTGCAGCTATATTTTTAGGAATGCTTATATCTTTTAATGTTAATTTTAATAAGATAATAGAGAGAAATTTAAGTTTAAGTGCAAAACAATATAAAGATGCAATAAATGAAAAGAGTGATTTATATAAAGAGGTTGAAAGTTTAAAAGAGAATAATATTAAAACACAAGAAACTATAAATAAATATAAATATGATGATAAAAAGCAAGATAAAATATTGGATAGTATGAAATTACAACTTAAAGATTATGGAATGATAACAGGCCTTTCAGAGGTTCAAGGTTCTGGTCTTTTAATAAAGATAAATGATGGAAATATTAATTTGAATAAAGATACAGATTTTGAAACAAAATCAAAAATATTTCATGATAATGATATGGCATTGGTTTTAAATGACTTAAGAAAAGCTGGTGCTGAAGCTATAAGTATAAATAATCATAGGGTTATACCTGGGACAGGAGTTATATGCAATTGGGCTTTTTTAGGGTTTGGAGATGATTCTACAGAATATGCACCATTTTACATATATGCGATAGGTGATCCAGAAGTTATGAAAACTTCTTTGTTAGAGGAAGGAAGTCATATTAGAGAGCTAATGATTAGACAATTATCTGTAGATATAGAAGAAAAGAAGAATATAGTTATGCCTGCAGCTTTAAGTATTAGAAATAATGAATACATGAAGGAATATGTAGGTAATTGATAAAAAATATGAAATATACAAAAAAATATATATAAATTAGAGGAATTTGAAAATAAATGAAGAATAATACTTAATAGAGTAGAAACTATTAATTAAGGAGGCTTTTATGAGTATCAAGCAGAATATAGAAACAATTGAGAATAATTTACCTAAAAGCGTTAAATTATTAGCAGTTTCTAAAACTAGAACTATAGAAGAAATGGAAGAAGCATATGATTTTGGCTTAAGAGATTTTGCAGAAAACAAAGTTCAAGAATTAGTTAGAAAAGAAGAATTATTTCATAAAGATGTAAAATGGCATCTTATAGGTAACTTACAAACTAATAAAGTGAAATATATTGTCGGAAAAGTTCATTTAATTCATTCTCTTTCAAGTGTCAAGCTTTTAGAAAAGATAGAAGATGTGTTTGGAAAACATAATATTATAGCTAATACTTTAATTCAGATAAATATAGGTAGAGAAGAAAGTAAAACTGGAGTTTTACTTGAGGATTTAGAAGAACTTATTATAAAGATTGAACAATGTAACTTTGTAAAAGTTAAAGGTATAATGGTTATAATCCCAAAAGGAAATGATGAAAGTAATAGAAATTACTTTAAACAAACTTATGATATATTTTCAAAATTAAAAGAAAGAACTTTTAATAATATAAGCATGGAAATATTATCAATGGGAATGACACATGATTATAAAATAGCAGTAGAAGAAGGTTCTAATATGGTTCGTATAGGAACTGGAATATTTGGAGAAAGAAATTATAATATTTAGGAGGAATTTATATGGCAAATATGATATCAAAAATGAAAAATATTTTAGGGTTTGGAGATTTTGATGAAGACTTTGAAGATGAAGAGTTTGAAGATGAGTTTGAAGAAAAAGGAGAAGAAAATGTTGCAATAGACGAAAATATTGAACCAGTTATTTCTGGAAAAAGATCAAATAAGGTTGTAAATATTCATACTTCAGCTTCAGCTAAAGTTTTAATAACAAAGCCTACTGCTTATGAAGAGGCTATGGAAATATGTGATGCTATAAGAAATAGAAGAATAGTAGTAGTTAATACAACTAATCTTGATATAAGAACAGCTCAAAGATTATTAGACTTTATTGGTGGTTCTTGTTATGCATTACATGGAGATATTCAAGAAATTGAAAAAAGAGTATATCTTCTATCACCTTCAAATGTTGAAGTAACTAGTGAATTAAAAAGTGAGTTAACTTCAAAAGCTTTATTTAATTGGTCTAAATAATAGGAGGATAATATATGCAAAGCTTTTTAGCTAATTTTATTAATTCTCTTTTCCGAATAATAGAATTAGCAATTATTTTAGAGTGTATACTATCTTGGGTTGTAAGAGATAGAAGTAATGGAATAATGGGTCTGATAACAAGTTTTACAGAGCCTATTTTAAAACCATTTAGAGCTATACAGTATAAATTTTTAGGTAATTTACCAGTGGATTTATCTCCTATATTTGCAATTGTTGTATTAGATTTAATAAGACCTTTAATATTATCGATTTTAATAGGTGTTTTTTGATATGGATAGAGAAACTATAAGTAAAAAATTTATAGGTGAAGATAAAAATAAAGCTATAAATTTATATGAAAAAATGATTATTTCATATGAAAAAAATATTCCTATGTTTGGAAATGAATTTTACACTCCAAACATATGGAAATTTTTTTGTAGTGAAATAAAAATAAATGGATTAGAAATTACAAATGATGGACTTTTTAAAGATTCAGAAAGACGTATGATATGTTTTAATAATATTTTTTATTTATCTTTTCCAATAAAACTTCTAAAAATAACAGTAAACACAAAATTTAATAAAGTGTTTCATAATCAATATTTAGGAAGTATATTATCATTAGGATTAGAACGTGATAAAATAGGAGACTTAATAGTTAAAGATAATTCTTGTTATGTGGTAGTGCATGAGGATATAAAAGATTATATAATAAATAATTTAGTCCAAATTGGAAAAGTAAAATGTAAAGTTGAAGAAATATTTGAAAGTATAAATGAGATAAATTATGAATTTGAAACAAGTACAATAATGATTTCTGCTATGCGAATAGATGCTGTAGTATCAAAAATCATAAATAAGTCCAGAAATATAGCTCAAAGTATGATTGAAGAAGGATTAGTACTTGTAAATTATTCTACTATAAGAGACAAAAGCTTTGAGGTAAAAAGGGAAGATAGAATAACAATAAGAAAATATGGAAAGTACATACTTGGGGAATGTACTGGCTATACGAAGAGTGGTAAATGTAAAATAGATATAAAAAAATATACATAGTAGAGGTGTGAAAATAATGAAATTAACTCCAATGGATATAAATAATAAGGAATTTAAGAGGGGACTTAGAGGATATATTCCAGATGAAGTAGATGAGTTTTTAGATGAAGTTGTCGACAATTATGAGGAATTATACAAAGAGAATTCAAAGCTTAAAGAAAAGTTAGAAATTTTAGAAGAACAAATAGAACATTATGCTAAAATAGAGTCAACTATTCAAAATACTTTAGTTTTAGCTCAAAATGCTGCAGACCAAGCAAAGGAAAGTGCACAAAAAGAAGCAGAACTTATAGTTAAAAATGCAAATGAAACAGCACAAAGAATAGTAGATAAAGCTCATAATGATGTAATTCAAATAAATGATGAGTTTGATAGAGTAAAACAAGAATTTATTAAGTTTAGAGCTAAGTTTAGAAACTTTATGAATACGCAATTAGAAACATTTGATGATTTAGAAAAAGATATCAATAAAAATTATTCAATTACAAGTACTATAGAGGAATTAGATATTAAAGATGTGACTTATAGAGATGAAGAAGTAGTTGATAATGGAGTTGAAAGTGTTTCATCAAATGAGTTAGATGAAATAAAAAGTTTTTTTGCAAATAAAGAAGAATAAAATTAGCGGCATTCAAAGTAATGCCGCTAATTTTTATATATTGATATAGTTGAGTAAAATTATACTATATATTATAATTGTTTAAGTAATAAAGTTTTAGGAGAATTTTAAAATGGATGAATTAATATATAGTATAACTAATGAAGAGAAAAATAATAGAATTGATAAATATCTTTTGACTAAACTAGAAGGTAAATCAAGAAGTTTTATCCAAGGACTAATAGAACGAGAAAAAGTATTAGTAAATGATAAAAGTATAAAAAGTAATTATAAGCTAAAAGAAAATGATAAAATTAAAGTGATTATGGAAGAACCAAAGGAATTAGAAGTTGAAGCGGAAAATATTCCTTTAGATATAATTTATGAAGATAAGGATGTAATAGTTGTAAATAAGCCAAAAGGAATGGTGGTGCATCCAGCTCCTGGAAATTATACAGGGACATTAGTTAATGCAATTTTATATCACTGTAAAGATTTATCAAGTATAAATGGAGTTATAAGACCTGGCATAGTTCATAGGATAGATAAAGATACTACAGGTATACTTGTTATTGCTAAGAATGATGATACACACAATAAGTTATCAGATCAATTAAAAGAACATTCTATGAAAAGGGAATACTATGCGTTAGTTGAAGGTAGAATGAAGCAAAATGATGGTACTATAGATAAACCTTTAGCTAGATCTAAAAGAGATAGATTAAAAATAGCTATATGTGAAGATGGTAAAAGAGCTGTAACGCATTATGAAGTTATAGAAAGATTTAAAAATTCTACATTAGTAAAATGTGTCTTGGAAACAGGAAGAACTCATCAAATTAGAGTACATATGGCATCTATAGGATATCCACTTGTTGGGGATCCTACATATGGATTTAAAAAAGGAAAATTTAAGACTGAAGGACAAATGTTACATGCTAAAACATTAGGATTTATTCATCCTTCAACTTCAGAATATATTGAATTTTCATCAGAACTTCCAGAAAATTATAAAACCTTATTAGATAATTTAAGAAAAGATAATATATAGAAGGAGGATAAAAATGCAATTAAAAGCAAATTTATTAGATGATAAAGCTATAAAGAGAAGTTTAATAAGAATTTCACATGAAATAATTGAAAAAAATAAAGGCGTAGAGGATTTAGTTTTAATTGGAATAAAAAGAAGAGGATATCCTTTAGCTAAAAGAATAGCTGATTTTATAAAAAATATTGAAGGGGTAGAACTACCTGTTGGTTCTGTAGATATAACTTTATATAGAGATGATTTAAGCAAAGATAATGAAAATCCAGAATTAAAAAGTATAGACTTAGGAGTAGACATAAAGAATAAAAAAATAATAATAGTTGATGATGTGTTATATACTTGCAGAACAGTAAGAGCAGCTATAGATGCTATAATAGATGTAGGAAGACCGAATATAATTGAACTTGCAGTTCTTATAGATAGAGGTCATAAAGAATTGCCTATAAGAGCTGATTTTGTAGGAAAGAATATACCAACATCTAAGGAAGAAGTTGTTGGGGTGAAAATTCAAGAAATAGATGGAGAAGATTCAGTAAAAATATATCAAAAGGAAGTTTAATTTAAACTTAAAGGAGCGAAATTAATGGAATACAAATTAATTGCTACTACTACCTTTGGAATAGAAGGAGTAACTGCAAAGGAACTTAAGGCTTTAGGTTATGAAGGTTTAAAAACAGAAAATGGTAAAGTACATTTTGAAGGAGATGAAATGGATATAGCAATAGCAAATATTCATTTAAGAACAGCAGATAGAGTTTTAATAAAGATGGCTGAATTTGAAGCTAGAAGCTTTGAAGAATTATTCCAAGGAACAAAAAAGGTAAATTGGAGTAAAATAATTCCAAAAGATGGAGTTATGCATGTAGTTGGAAAATCTATAAAATCAACTCTTTATAGTGTTCCAGATTGCCAATCAATAGTAAAAAAAGCTATAGTAACTCAAATGAGTGAAGCTTATGGAATAAGTCAATTTAGTGAAGATGGGCCAGTATATAAAATAGAAGTTGCTATATTAAAAGATAAGGTGACTCTTACAATAGATACGTCAGGAGTTGGACTTCATAAAAGAGGCTATAGAGAACATGCCGGAGCTGCACCTCTTAAAGAAACATTAGCATCTGCAATGGTTTTATTATCAAGATGGAAAGAAGATTACATATTAGTAGATCCATTTTGTGGTTCAGGAACTATACTTATCGAAGCATGTATGATTATGCAAAATATTGCTCCAGGATTAAATAGAGAATTTGTATCTGAAAAATGGCCAACAATGCCTCCTAATATTTATGATCAGGTAAGAGATGGAGCAAGAAAAGCTATAAAAAATAAACCACTAAAGCTTATTGGATACGATATAGACCATAGAGTTTTAAAAGTAGCTAAAGATAATGCTAAAAAAGCCGGAGTATCTGAATATATAGAATTCCAAGAAAGGGATTTTAGAGTATTTTCAAATAAGCATAAATATGGTTTTATAATATCAAATCCACCATATGGTGAAAGATTAAGTGATGAAAGAGAAGTAAAAGAACTTTATAGAATATTTGGTGAATATAAGAAGAAATATTCTGAATGGGAATTTAATATACTAACATCATATGAAAATTTTGAAAAAGCATTCAATAGAAAGTCAACTAAAAATAGAAAGCTTTATAATGGTAAGTTAAAGTGCTATTATTATCAATATTTTGATAATAGTTTAATAAAAAATCAAGGTGATACTTTAATGCAATGTTTAATATAATAAGAAAGTCTAGAAACTTTATTTAGTTTCTAGACTTTTTGTATTATTTATTTAAATTAAGGTTTTCAAAATTTTTAGGTTCTACATACATAGTGTAATTTGTATGATAAATAACCATTCCAGGTTTAGCCCCATTTGGCTTTTTTAAATTTTTTACTAAAGTATAATCTACAGGTACTTTTGATGAGGTTTTAGCCTTACTATAAAATGATGCAATAACGGCAGCTTCCTCTAGCGTTCTATCAGGAATTTCAGTAGCACATACTATAACGTGAGACCCTGGTATATCTTTAGTATGTAGCCACATAAAATTTTTATTTGCAAATTTAAGGCTTAAATAATCGTTTTGTAAATTGTTTTTACCAACATATATATCAATATTATCAGAAGATATAAAATGAAGAGGCTTTGATTTACTTATTTTCTTTTTATTTGACTTTTTAAATTTTAAATAACCTGTTTCCATAAGTTCATTTTTAATTTCTTCAATTTCATCATAAGAATCAGCATTTATTATGTTAGTAAGAACTGAATTTAAATAAATTAACTCATCTTTATTTTTTGATAGCTGAATTTTTGCTTCTTCTTCAGCTTTTTTTAATTTATTATATTTTTTGTAATAAATTTGAACATTTTCAGATGGTGTTTTATTTGGGTTTAATTTGATTGTTTCATTAGGAGAATTTTCTTCATAAAAGTTTTGAACTTCAACAAATTTATTACCTTTTTTAAAGCTATAAATATAAGAAGTTAATAAATCACCTTTAATTTTAAAATCATCTTTGACTAAACAATCCTTTAAAGTTAAATTAAGTATCTTATCTTTTTTATTACAACGTTCTATATTTGTATGAATCAGTTTTTGTAAGTTTTGAGATCTACTGTGAAGTCGTTCTTGTTTATCTTTTTTAAAATAAAAATCATCTAACATTTCTGATGGATCTTTATAATTTATTTTTTTTAGATTTTTATATACATTTTGTAAATCTATTGAATAAAAATCTTTGAATAAACCATTAATATCAGTATATATATTAAATTGTACATTAGTTTTTAAATTATTAAATAAATTTGTAACAAATTTGTATAACCTTTCTGAATCTATTGAGTTATAATTATCATTAGAAAGTTTTGAAAATATTTCTTTAGAAAGTGTTTTACTAACTCCAGTAAAAATATTAAAGAATAGATTTTCATTAACTTCATAAGAGTTAAAGTTTATAATATTTTCAAAGTCTTCCTTGGAAAAATTAAAAGGATTTAATTTTTGAGATTTTGGTGGATATACATAAGTAACACCTGGATATAAAACTCTAAAACTATTTATATCAGGAGTTATATGTTTTATTGATTCCATAACTTTAAAGTCTCGTTCACGAACGAGTGTTATGTTTGAATGTCTTCCCATTATTTCAATTATTAATTGGTACTTGCTATCAAAACCTAACTCATCCCTAGAAGATATATGAAGAGTTACTATTCTATCATTATCTTTTTGAGTTATATTGGTTATAGTACCTCCAAGTAAATATTTTCTAAGAACCATTAAATATAATGGTGCTTTAATAGGATTGCTTTTTTGAATATTAGTAAGATGCAATCTAGCAAATTGTGATGATGCTGATATTAGTAGTTTAAGATTTTTTCTATTTTTTCTTAATGTTAAAATAACTTCATCTTTTTCAGGCTGATTTATTTTATCTATTTTAGAATCTATAATAGAATCATTTAAATTATTAATTAAACTTTTTAAAAATATACCGTCTAATGCCACATTTATCGTCCTTTCTTTTAATTAATTTAAGGATAGTATAACACTAAATAAAGGTAAGAATCAATTTTATATATAGTTTATAGGAGGAATAAGAAATGAAGTTTACAAAGATGCAAGGTATTGGAAATGATTTTATATTCATTGAAGATTTAGATAATAAATTATTTGAGAATGAAATTTTAATTGCAAAAAAATTATGTGATAGACATTTTGGGATAGGAGCAGATGGTTTAGTTGTAGTTAGAAGACTAGATGATTTAAAAATGAAAATGACTATTATAAACAGCGATGGATCTAGAGCAAATATGTGTGGAAATGCAATAAGGTGCTTTGGAAGATATGTTTATGACAAGGGATATGTTAAAGATACAAAATTTACTGTAATTACTGATGATGGTGAAAAGGTGATTGAACTTATTGAAAAAGATGAAAGTGTAACTGGGGCTAAAGTCTACATGGGTAAGCCATCATTTAAAGGGGAAGAAATTCCATTAGTAAATAAAAAAGATTTAATAAAAGAAGAAGTAACTATAAATAATAATATATATGAACTAACTTCATTATTAATGGGAGTACCACATACTATAGTAATAGATGAAAATAATAAATATAATGTTTTAGAGGGAAAATATATAGAAAAATTTGATTATTTTAAAGAAGGAACAAATGTAAATTTTGTTAAAATAATTGATGAGAAAACAATAAGAGTAGATACATGGGAAAGAGGAGCTGGAAAAACTTTAGCTTGTGGTACAGGAACGTGTGCATCAGCTGTTGTAACTAATAAATTTGGACTTACTAACAATAAAGTATTAGCAAAACTTCCAGGTGGAGAGTTAATTATAGAGGTTTTAGAAGATGGGGTTTATATGACAGGCAATGCCGAGTATATATGTGAAGGTAAAACATTATAAAACATAGATAAAGAGGGAGTATAATGGATGCGTTAAAAAGAGTACCAATAAAAATACCTATATATATACTATTTATTTTAAGTTTATCTTTTATAGTAACTTCATGTAGCAATAAAACAGATAGCGGGAATTTAGATGTTAATTCAGAAATTATAAATTTGGAAAGTGGTTCTGTATTATTAGATAACAATGGTAAATACAAAGTCCTTAACTTAAAAGATAATAAATATCAAGGTATAGAAAGTGATAAAGTTATTATAAATTTTAATAAAGAAAGTGGGACGTATGTTTTTACTAAAGATGGTAAACACTATATTTCTTATAAAGAAAAAGAAATAGATATAAAAGATAGTAATTATAATTTTATAAAAATATCTTATGATGGAAAATATGTTTCTTATATGAGTTATGATAATGGATATAACTTAAAAGTGATTTCTTTAGAAGATGATAAAGAAATTACTATACAATCTAAAGTTGCAATCTCAGGAAATTTATATGATTTTATAAATAATGATAAACTTGTTTATTATGGAATTTCAGATGATGGAACTAATGGAGTGTTTACTTATGATTTGAAAAATAATAAAGAAGAGCTCTTATATAAATTAAATGGTGGCGGATATGTTGACTTTTTAAAAGGAGATTTAAATAATGTTTTTATACTTCAACAAAAAGCTAATAATGAAAAGGAATTATTAGAAATAAATGCTGGAGATAAAAGTATATCTAATATATCAAATTTATTTAAATCTATAAATGATTTAGTTAAAAAGGATGGAGAGTATTATATATTAGGAGAGCCTTTAAATGATACAAAGTCATTATATAAACTAAAAGATAAAACTATCAATAAACTTGTTTTTTCATTTCCAGCCAGTATAAATATGGAGAAAGGAATTGAAATTTCAAAAGATAGCATTTTATTTATAGGAAGCAATTCAACAGAAGAAAAAGAAGAAGTATTTTCTTATAAAGATAATAGTGTTTCTCTAATAAGTAATAAAGAAGGTAAATATAATTTCATAAATATAAATTAAAGTCTTAATTTTATTAAGGCTTTTTTTATTTCTAAGGAATAAAATAAGAAAAAAATGGAAAATAATTAAATGAAACTTATTAAGGAGGAAATATGAAAGATTTAATTTTAAAGATAGATTTAAATTGTATATATAAGATAGAAAAAGAAAAAATGATTGAATATAAAATAATACCTTTGTACATTGAAAATGAAAATATAAATGTTGCAACATATGAAGAAGAAGCTAAAGGAAAAGAATTTATTCAATTTGTATTTAGTAAAAGAGTAAATTTTATATATATAAATAAAAATGAATTTTATGATTTGATTCATATTATTAAACCGGATTTAAGCAAACCTTTAGAAGAAGTATTTATAAAATATACTATAGATAAAAAAGGAAGTGACATCCATTTTGAACCCTTTGAAGATTATGTAAATATTAGAGTTAGAATTGATGGGAATCTTATATTAATAAGCAAAATAAGAATATTTGATTATAATCAAATAATTTCAAGAGTTAAATTAAATGGAAATATGGATATTGCTGAAAAGAGGAAGCCTCAAGATGGAAAAACTATTATAAGTTATAATAAAGAATATTTTGATTGTAGAGTATCAATAATACCTTTAGTTTTTGGTGAGAAAATGGTTATAAGAATACTTTATAAAGAAAAATCAAATTATAACATGGAATTACTAAATTTATCAGATAAACAATTTAATGATTTAAATAAAATTATAAATGCTAAAAATGGAATAGTTGTAATAAATGGACCTACAGGAAGTGGAAAGTCTACAACTTTATATTCTATAATTTCCCAAATAAAAAATAAAAACATAAACATAACTACAATTGAAGATCCTGTGGAGTGCAATTTAATTGGAGTTAATCAAATTAATGTAAATAATAAAATAAATTTAAATTTTGCAAATGGACTAAGAAGTATACTTAGACAAGATCCTGATGTAATAATGGTAGGTGAAATTAGAGATGAAGAGACAGCAAATATAGCTATAAGAGCAGCAATTACTGGGCATAAAGTCTATTCAACAATACATACAAAATCTAGTAGAGATGTATTTTTTAGATTTGAAGATATGAATGTAAAAGACTATTTAATACGTGACTCAATGATTGGGGCTATATCACAAAGATTAATTGGATGTTTATGTGAAAATTGCAAAACTAAAAAAGAAAAAATTATAAATAATAAAGTTCATCATTTTTATGAAGAAGTTGGATGTAAAAAATGTAATTATACCGGTATAAGTGGAAGAAAATTAATATGTGCAGTACATTTTATAGATGAAAAAGTAAGAGAAAAACTTAAAAATATAAATGAAAATTTAGATATATTATCAAATAAACAAATGTATATGAGATGTAAGGAATTATTAGATAGTGGAGAAATAAGTTATAAGCAATATAATACATTTATAAATGGAGAGGAATTATTGAAATATGAGGTTCATAAAAAAGTATTCATATAAAAATTTAAGTATTATATGCGAAAATTTATCTGGATTATATAAAGATGGTTTGCAAATAACTAAAGCTGTAAATTTATTAAATGAATTTCCATTAAGAAAAGATTATAAAAATAGTATAAACATATTAAATGAATCAATAATACAAGGCAAAACATTAAGTGAAGGATTTATGAAGAGTAATAATTTATATCCTAAATTTTTTATTGGAATGATAGCAATTGGAGAGAAAACAGGTAAATTACATGAAGTACTTAATGAATTAAGTATATATTATAAAAGAAGAGAAGAATTAGAAAAAGAATTTATAAACGCATTAGTATATCCTATTTTTTTAGTGTCTTCTATGATGGCTATATCAATATTTATGATAAGATTTATGATTCCTCAGTTAGATGATATATATAAATCTATAGATAGTTCTATTCCTTATTTAACTCAAATTGTAATTGATTTTTCAAATAAAGTAAATGAAGCACCAATTATATTTTTGATTTCGTCATTTATATGGATTGTTTTGATTCCTTTTATATTATTAAAAAATAACTGTAATAAAATATTAAATTTAATATTTATTAAATTTAAGACTCTTAAAGAATTTAGAGAACTTGAAATTATCTTAATTATAAAAGTAATAGTTTTAAGTGGTATAAATATATCTTTAGGACTAAAATATTGTGAAGATGATATGTTAAATAAAAAAATATATAAGGACATAAATGAAAATATATTAAAAGGATTAGAACTTTCAGAAGCTTTAAGAATATCTATCAATTTATCTGAATATAGTTTAGCCATGATAAGACTAGGTGAAGAAAGTGGATCATTAGATGAAAAATTAGACTGTTTATCTTTAAAATTGCATAAAAAAAGCAATGAAAACCTAAAAAAATTTACAGCTATATTTCAGCCTTTAATGATTATTATTATGTCTATAGGTATATTTATATTTATTGGAATATTCATACTTCCGATTTTTCAAGGGGTTTATGGAGGTATACTTTGAAAAAGAAAAAAGGCTATACAATTATTGAGCTTATGGCAGTTATAACAATTTTAGCTGTTATAATCTTATCTTCAAATAATATTATAAATTACTATAATAAGTCAATTAGAGATATTGAAGTAGAAAATTTTCTTATATCAACTGTAAATTTATTGACATATGGAAAAGCTAGAGCAATTAAAGATAATAGCAAATTACAAATTAATTTTAATGAAGCAAATAAAAAAGTAATGTTGATAAAAGAATATGATGTAATTAAATCTTTTAAAATTCCAAATTATATTAAGGTGACTAATGGGATGATTATTGATATAACAACAGATGGGCAAATTTCGTCACAGACAACTCAATTTAAAAATACTAAAGAGAATGAAACATATTTTTTAAAAGTAAGAGTAGGAGTTGACTATATAAAGATTGAAAAAGCGAAGAGGTAGTATATTAATTGAATGTATAGTTTCTATATTTATAATAACTATATTGTTTGGTGTATTTGTAAAAATGAATAAATTAGATTTAAAATCATTTAATGTAAGAGAAGCATCAAGAGAAAATAATATTATTTTAAATAATATTATAAATGAGGTTAAATTTAACACTAGTATAAATGAAATAGATAAAATATTTGATAGCTTTGGAGAAAGTGTTTTTATTGACTTATATAGTGTAGATAGGTTAAAAGATGAAAGTATATTAAGCCTAATTTCTAGTTCACATAATAATGAGTTCATAAAAATAAGTAAGGAATATAAAAATGATATAGAAATTAAAATGGTTGTTAGCTTAATTATAGAAGAAGATGTATTTTTAGAAACTGAAATATTAAAAGAATATTGGATGGAATTATAATGAAAAAGAGAGGATTTACATTAATAGAATGTTTAGCATATGTGTTTATATCTTCAATTATAGTAATATGTCTTATTACATTAACATTAGATGTATCTAGTTATTCAAGTGAAAGAAATAATTCTATTAAAAGAGAAGATGAAATTGATAGGGCAATATTAAATATAAAGAAAATATTCTCAGAAGTAGATAATACAAATTATAAAATTGGAAGAGATGAGATTGAGATTTCTAAAGAAGAAGAGACTTTAGAAGAAATAAATAATAGTGATAATATATATGATAAAAAATTAGTGGTTAAATACAAGAAGATATATTTAGTTAGTAAAACTTTGCAAGTTAGATATTATAAAGAAGTATCAGGATCAAAGGTAAGTGTAGCAACAAATTTAATTTTAAATGATGTAAACAAATTAAATTTTCATAAAAAAGGAAAACTTATATATATGGAGCTTGGAATAGATGATAAGGAGTATTTAATATGCATGTAAAGAAAAAAGGATATGTTCTTATAAACTCTGTAGTATTAACATTTTTTATAACCTTTATATTAATATTAGGAGCTAAAATATCAAATATGAATATTACATATATAAAAAATTATGAAATTTACTCTAGTTTTTTGGACTTAAAAGATTATCAAATTGATATTTTAAATATATGTAATAATTGGTTAGAAAAAAATAGTAGTAAAGTTATTAAAAATATAAATAGTAATTCAAGTGACATAGAAAATGTATATAGTATACCAAATGAAAATTATATTAAATTACAGTATTTAAAGGATAAAAAAATATTTAAAATAGGGTATGGAATGAAAGTGGAAGAAAATCATTTATATTGTCTTTATAGAATTGAAAGTAAAGTAATAGAAAATGATAAGGGTAGTATATTAAAAGAAAATAAAGGTTTTCATGAAAAGATAAATGTTGAAAATGAAATTATAAAGGTATTTCCTAAAAGAAAGGTATAGAAAGTATGATTAACCAAGAAATAATAGAAATAAATAAATTAGGTTATATATATAAAGGTGAGCAGAATTCTTTGAATTTACGTAATAAATTAAATGCTAAAGTTTTTATATTAGATGAGGAACTTTATATAAAGGAGTATTTAAAAACTAAGAAAAAAGAAATTTATAATATAATAGAGAATGATATAAAAAGTGAGCTTAATACAGAAGATTATCTAATAGATTTTAAAATTGATAAAAGTATAAATATAACTTATATATATGCTATAAAAGGTGGAAATAAAATATCAAAAATTTTAGATTACATAAAAAATATTGAAGTTGTTCCAATTCAATTTCAAATTATAGATTTTATTAAAAAAGAAAAGAAAGAAAATACATTTAAAGCAATAATTGATATTAATAAAAAAGGATATTTTATTGAGGTGTTAAATGGAAATTTAATAAATAATAAAATTTATAATAATTATAATTTAGAAAATTTATCAAGTGATATTTTAATTGGAAAGTTTGACTATCCATTTAATAAAAAAAGTTTTATTTTAAAGGAAGGTATACTATGAGTTATAAATTTATACCTAAAAAATTTATAGAGAAAAAAATAGAAGAAAATAAAGCAAGATTAAATAGATTAATAAAATTAATTTTAATTTTGAATTTAATATTAGTACCAGTAACAATAGAGAGTATTAAAACTTTAAATTTTAATAGGGAAATAAAGTTAAATTTAAATGAGAATGTAATAGTTGATACTGGAGTAAATATAGAAGAAATAGAAAGTTGGATGGATATATTATATATAACTTCAAATAGTGGAGAAATCAAAAATAATAAGGGGAATATTTTTATAAGTAATAAAAAAGATATAGATTATATAAGTAAAGAAAGAAAAATAGAAGTTATAGAAAACAAAGAAGATAATGGGTATTATTTAGAGGTTTTAGGGAGATAATTATGAAAAAAATTTATTTAAAATACTTAATACTTATAATTATTCTTTTATTTCAAGGAATTATATTTGTATCATCATCTAAAATAGATGAGAAAAATTATTATGACAACGCAGTAAGCGTTTATAATGGAAATATAAAAACTATTGATCAAATATTTAATGAATTAACAAGTATACAAGGAATAATTGTAAATAGTATAGAAGGCGGAAAAGATGTAAAGGCTTCTTTAACTATAGAAGGTAATAATGAAATAGTAACAAAAGCTATGAAAGAAATAAAAGGTTATATTATAAGTGATTATGAAATTAAATATAATAATAAAAATTTTATTGTAAAATTAAATGTAGAAGAGTATAAATTTAAACGAAAATTATAATAATACTTAAAGAAGGAACTTAAATATAAAAATAATGTTAAAATAATACTCTAAATAATTGCATTTAACAATGAGTTTTGATAAAATAAATTTGTATGTCAGAAGAAACCAAATTATGATTATATATGATTAACTTCTAATTGATATAATTTATTTGGATTGAATTTATACTTTTGGAGGGATATTTAATGATATCAGCAGGAGATTTAAGAAAAGGTACAACTTTTGAACACGAAGGACAAGTATATACAGTTGTAGACTTTTTACACGTTAAACCAGGAAAAGGAGCAGCTTTCGTAAGAACAAAACTTAGAAATGTTATATCAGGAGGAGTAACTGATACAACATTCAACCCTACAGCTAAGTTCCAAGAAGCTGTTATTGAAAGAAAAGAAATGCAATATTTATACTCAGATGGAGAATTATACTACTTTATGGATCAAGAAACATATGATCAAATTCCTTTAAACTATGAAAAAGTTGAAGATGCTATAAAATACTTAAAGGAAAATATGTTTGCTATAATAAAATTCTATAAGGGAGATGCTTTCTCAGTTGAAGCACCAAATTTTGTAGAATTACTAATCACTGAAAGTGAACCAGGAGTAAAAGGAAATACTGCAACAAATGCTTTAAAACCAGCTACACTTGAAACTGGAGCTGTTGTAAATGTTCCTATGTTCGTTAATGAAGGAGATACTATTAGAGTTGATACTAGAACTGGAGAGTACATGGAAAGAGTTTAATAGTATTATAAATTGCTAAGTTCTAAGAACTTAGCAATTTTAATATATAAAAGGAAGTGTTTATATGGATAATATAAGAGAAGCAATTAAAGATTTAAATGATACAATAAATAATATTGAAAATAAAGATTTGTTTTTAAAGTTATCTAATATATTAGAAAATTTAACGGAAAAAGTTGAAGAAATTAAAGTTAATCAAGAAGCAATAGAAGAGACTTTAGAATATATGGATGATGATTTATCAGGAATTCAAGAAGAGTTGTTTGAAGAAGTTTCATTGGATGAATTAGAAGGTTTTGATGATGAATATAAGGAAATAAAATGTATTCACTGTAATAAGCCGGTATTTATAGAGGTGTCTACTTTAGAAAATAATAAAACAATTCCTTGTCCTTATTGCAATAAAAATATAATAGAGTAGATAAAAAGAGTTTTGATTACAAAGCTCTTTTTTTATGCTCTAATTTACATATTTTTTTATAAAATATGTAATATTTAAACATATATAAAAATATTAATTATAAAGAATGATTTACTTTTATAGTGAGAAGGGAGGTACTTTTTAATGCTAGATAATAACTTAAATATTTTTCCACCTAAATTAGTTACATTTTTAATGGATTATGAAAAGGATAAAATTCAAGAAATAAGAGTTAAAATAAATAAGCCAATAATAATTTATACAAGTAAGGGTGAAGTAATATCTAGTATAGATATTAATAGAGAAGAATTTAATTTTATTATAAAGCGTATAGCGAATTATTCTATATATGCATATGAGGAAGAATTAAGGCAAGGATTTATAACGTTAAAAGGTGGACATAGAGTCGGGCTTGCTGGTGAATGTGTAATGGAAAATAATAAGGTGAAAACAATAAAAAATATATCGTCAATAAATATCAGAATATCTAGGGAGGTTATAGGTTGCTCAAAAGAATTGAGTAAATTTGTAATAGAAAATAATAAAGTCAAAAATACATTGATAATATCACCACCAAAGTGTGGTAAAACAACTATTTTAAGAGATTTAACAAGATTAATTTCAACTGGAGACTTTAAAATAAATGGAAAGAAAGTAGTTGTAATAGATGAAAGAAGTGAAATTGGAGGGTCTTACCTTGGAATTCCTCAAATGAACTTAGGAATACGTACAGATATATTAGATAATTGTTTGAAAAAAGAAGGAATGTTAATGGCAATAAGGTCGTTGTCTCCAGAAGTTTTAATATGTGATGAAATAGGTACTGAAGATGATGTAAAAGCTTTAAATACAGCATTTAACTCTGGAGTTAATATTATTGTTACAGTACATGGAAATAATTTAGAAGATATAAAATCAAGAAATGTTTTTAAAAACCTTTTCGATAATGCAATTATAGAAAGAGCAATAGTTTTAAGTAATAAACGAGGAGTTTGTACTATAGAAAATATATATTCTATAAAGAAAGAGGGAAATATTATATGTTTAAAATAATAATTTTATTTATGATATTTTCAATATTTGCATATTCAGGATATATATACGGTGAAAAGTTTAATATAAGATATAAAAATTTACAAGAAATACTTAAATCTATAAATCTTCTTCAAAATGAAATTATATATAATAGTACAGCACTTCCAGAAGCATTAATGTCGATTGGAGATAGATGTAGAGATCCGTTAGGAATATTAATAAAGGATGTATCTAATTTGATTTATGAAGCAGAGGAAGATAGTGTTTTTGATATGTTTAAAATAAAATACAAAAAATATAAAGATGATTTATGCTTAAAAAGCGATGATATTAGAGTTATATCTGACTTTTTAAAATCTCTTGGGGAATTAGGTGTTTATGGACAAGAAAAAATGTTTGAATTAGCAAAAGCTAATTTAAATATAAATATAAAAGATGCACAAATTATTGCAGAAAAAAATACAAAGTTGTATAGATATTTAGGAATATGCATTGGAGCTATGGTAGTTATATTTTTCATATAGAATAGGGGGGAGTTTATGTTAGATATTAGCATATTATTTAAAATAGGTGGTGCTGGTGTATTATTAATAATATTGGATAAAGTTTTAAAAAGTAGTGGAAAAGATGATATTGCAGTTATAACCAATATAGCTGGAGTAGTTATTATATTACTTATGATAGTTTCATTAATTGGTGATTTATTTCAATCAGTTAAAACTATGTTTATGTTATAGGTGTTTATATGGTTATTTTAAAAGTAGTATCATTTGCACTTGTTGCATTGTTTATTATTCTTTTATTTAAAAATAGTAGGTCAGATATAGCTGTTTTAATATCAATAGCTGCAGGAGCTATAATGCTTATATTTATTTTAGGTGAGCTTCAACAAATAATAGCTTTCCTAAGAGATATATCATATAAAGCTGGAATAGATACAGTTTATATTGGGATAATAATGAAAATACTTGCAATTGCATATATAGCCTCATTTGCTGCTGAAGTTTGTAAAGATGCAGGAGCTTCTACTATTGGATCTAAAGTTGAGTTTGCTGGAAAAATAATGATATTAACTTTAGCAATACCAATACTTATGGCTGTTTTAGATTCTATTTTAAAGATAATTTAGGTGATATTTATGAATTTAAAATATAAAAAAATTATTATTTTATTGTTTATTACTATGTTATTTTCTACTATTTTTATATCATTTATAAGTTCTGATTATGTAGTTGCAAATGCCAAAGAAAATTCAATTAGTGAATCTATGAATGAGGAAACAGAAGAAGAATTAAACAATTTGTATGATTATATAAATAATATGAAGACTGATGTTGAACTTGTAAATGAATTAAATCCTGTTGAATATATAAAAAGTTATATAAGTGAAGGCCACGGGAATATAAGTGTAGAACAATTATTTAAAGCTGTAGTTAGTCTATTATTTAGAGAAGTTAAAACAGTACTTAAATTAGTTGTTTCAGTAGTTGTTATAGCTATACTTTGCTCATTACTTAAAAATTTACAGGATGCGTTTAAAAATGAAAGTATCTCTCAAATTGCATTTTTTGCATGTTACTCAATATTAATTATGATACTTTCTAAAAGTTTTATAGTATCAATATCTGTAGCTACTGAAGCTATAAATGAAATAGCTAATTTTATGGCAGCGTTATTACCTGTATTAGTTACTATGATTGCTTTAGCAGGAGGATTTATGCAAGCTGCGACTTTAGACCCAATAATTTTAGCTGCGGTAACATTAATTCCTAAAATATATGTAACTATAATAATACCGTTGATTTTAATAAATTTTGTTATGACTTTTGCAAATAATATTTCAAATGAGCATAAAATAGATAACCTATGTAAATTAGTTAAGCAAGTTATTTTATGGTTACAAGGAATAATTATAACTGTGTTTATTGCAATACTTACAATAAGGGGAATAACAGCAGATACTATGGATGCTGTTGCAGTAAAGACAGCAAAATTTGCAATAGATAATTTTATTCCTATTGTAGGAAAAACTTTTTCAGATGCAATAACATCTGTTGCAGGATATTCATTAATAATAAAAAATGCTGTTACTGGCGTTGGACTTATAGTAATAGTATTAGTTTTAATATACCCAATAATTAAATTAATTTTAATGTCTTTTATATATAAATTATCAGCATCTCTTGTAGAACCTATAAGTGATAAAAGGATAACATCTTCTATTGCATCTGTTGGAGATTCTTTAGTTTTATTGTTATCTTGTGTAATTAGTGTTAGTTTTATGTTTTTTATATTACTTGGAATAATGGCAACGGCCAGCAAATTTATAGTAGGAGGGTAGTTTTATAATTGGAATTAATAAAAAATTTTGTTGTTGTTTTAATAACGTTATTAATATTTATAGCTGCAATTGAGATTATAGCTCCTGATAATAGTATGAAAAAATATGTGAAATTTGTATTAGGATTAATACTAACTGCTGTTATATTAAGTCCTATTTTATCAGTATTATTAAATGGAGAAAATAAGCTTAAAGACTCTATAGATAGTTTTCAAAAAGAATACACTCAAAACACAAAAAAAAGTCAACAGGATAAAGAAAGCATTTTAAAATTACAAGAAGAAAACTTTAAAAATAATCTTTCTAAAAATTGTGAGTCAATGATAGAAAAACAATTTAAGGATTTAGATTTTGCTTGTGATATTGAGTGTGATATAGATATTGAAGAAGAGATATTTTTAATAAAATCAGTAAATTTAACTATAGAAGATAAAAATATAAAAAAGGTAAAAAAAATAAAAAAAGTTGAAATTAATAAAGGGAATAAAAAAATAAATGAGGAAAAGGAAAATAAAAATAAAGAGTTTAAAGATGTGGTAAAGTTTGTATCAAATGAATTCCAAATTGATGAGGATAAAATTAACATATATAAAGTGGAGTAAAGGGGATTATTTATGGATAGGAAAAAAATAAAAGAGATATTAGGTGAATTTTTTAAGAAAAAACATATAAATGTTTTAATTGTCATAATAATAATTATAGTTTTTCTAATGACTGCTTTGAATGTTATAGGTAGTAAATCACAGAATGAAAAAATGAAGGAAACTATAAGTAGTGATTTGGAAAAAGAAATAACAAATGAAAAAGTAAATGAAAGTAAAGATGAGTATGAATTAAGACAAAAAGAAGAACTTACAAGTATATTAGAAGATATAAGCGGAGTTGGATCTGTTAGTGTAATGATGACATTTGAAAGTGGTGAAGTTAAAATACCAGCTTATAATAAGGATACTCAAACATCAGTAACAGAAGAGAATGATAGTGAAGGTGGAAAAAGAGTTAATGAGCAAAAAAATGATGGATCTACAGTAGTTATGAGTACAAATGATGACGGTAATGAACCTTTTGTAATACAAACAAAAAAACCTAAAGTTATAGGTGTTGTGGTTGCAGCTGAGGGTGCTGAGAACAGCAAAATTAAATATGAAATTCAAAAAATGGTTTCAACACTTTATGATTTATCAATAGATAAAGTTAATGTTCATCCAATGAAAAAGTAAAGTTAATGTATATATTAAAAATACTTAGCATATAATTCAATAGGTAAAGGATGGGAGGGAAATAAAAAATGAATAAAAAACAATTTGGGATTATTTTTACTTTACTTGGCTTAATAATATGTGTAGGGCTTTTAGCAAGTAAACTAAATGAAGGAGGCTTTAATGATCCAAGCGATTTAAGTCAAGTAATTGCAAGTGAAGAGGAAAAAGATAAGGAACAAGAAACTTCAGCACAGAAAGACTTTTTCTATGATGCAAGAGGTGAAAAAGAACAAAAAGATGCTGAAACAATTCAAAACTTAAAAGCTATGGTTGAAGATAAAAATACAACAAAAGAGCAAAAAGAAAATGCTCAAAAAGAACTTTTAGAAAAAACTAAACAAAGTTCTGTTGAAAATAGAGTTGAAATGAACATAAAAAATAAAGGAATAAAAGATGCAATATGCTATGTTGATGGAGATAAGGCAAAAGTCTTTGTAAAAACTGAAGGTATTGATCAAAAAATGAGTTTAGAAATTCAAGAAATAGTTCAAAATGTTGCAAATGTAAATGATATATCAATAGAAGTAAAAAAATAAATCCGTTGTAATGAACTAGCATATTTGATATAATAATCGTAAGATAAATAGTTTTGTTTATATGCAGAACATAGGAGGTCGAATTAGATGGAAAACTTCAATAATGATAGCATTGGAATTGTTAAAATTTCTGATGAAGTTGTTTCAGTTATTGCAGGAATTGCTGCAGAAGAGATTGATGGAGTTATGGAATTCCAACATGGAGTTACAAACAACATATCACAATTACTTAAAGGTAAAAAGTCATCTGGTAAAGCAGTTAAAGTCACTTTAGAAGAAGATAGAGCTAAAATAGAGATGGCAGTTACTGTAGAGTATGGTGTGAAGATTCTAGATGTTATAGGTTCAGTTCAAGAAAATGTTAAGAAAACTGTTGAAGCTATGACTGGTTTAGTTGTAAGTAGTGTAGATGTATATGTTCAAAACATCTATTTACCAAAGAATTCAGAAAAAGAATCAAAGGAGATTTAATCACACCCTCTGATATTCAGAGGGTGTTTCCTTGTTTGAATATATAATGATTAATACTATTAGAATAAGTCTATAATTTAGAAGAAAAGCATTTTAGGAGGAAAAAATGAGCAGAAAATTATCAAGAGAAAAAGCAATGGAATTAATATTTAGTACTATGTTAACTAAGGAATCATATGGGGAAGCAATTGAAACATTTGTGGATAATTATGAAGGCGATATAAAAGAAATAGATTTAGAATACATAAAAGAAGTTTTAAAAGGTGTTGAAGAGAATAAAGAAGAAATAGATGAATTAATAAAAAATAATCTTCAAAAATGGAAAATTGATAGAATATCAAAAGTAAATCTTTCAATTTTAAGACTTGCTATATATGAAATGAATTATGTAAGTGATGTCCCAGAAAAAGTTGCAATAAATGAAGCACTTGAAATAACAAAAAAATATTCAGATGAAAAGTCAGTTTCATTTATAAATGGAGTATTAGATAAAGTATATAAGAATAAGTAGGTGTTTGTATTGGGTAAAGTTATTAATTGTAAAGAAATATCAGAAAATATAAAAGAAGATATAAAACAATTTGTAAATGAAAGAAAAAATAAAGGATTTACAATACCAAAAATTGCATCTATTTTAGTTGGAAATGATGGCGGCTCAATATATTATTTAAATTCACAAGAGAAGATAGCAACTTCTCTTGGAATTTTATTTGATAAAGTCATATTAGATGAAGATGTTACAGAAGAAAAGCTTATAAATTTAATAAATGAGCTTAATTTTGATGAAAGTATTCATGGAATAATGATACAACTTCCACTTCCAAAACATATAGATGAAGAAAAAGTTGTAAATGAAATATCAAGTAAAAAAGATATAGATTGTTTAACTTACAAAAATATTGGTAAGTTATATTCAGGTCATTCAGAATTTTTACCATGTACACCTAATGCTATAATGACAGTTATTAAAGAATGTAATATAGATTTACAAGGAAAAGAAGTTGTTGTTATTGGAAGAAGCAATATAGTTGGTAAACCAACTCTTCAACTTTTATTAAATGAAAATGCAACAGTAACAATATGTCATTCAAAAACAAAAGATTTAAAAAATGTATGCAAAAGAGCAGATATATTAGTTGTAGCTATTGGTAGGGCAAAATTTATAACAGCTGACTATATAAAAAAAGGCGCCATAGTGCTTGATGTTGGAACTTCCAGTTTTAATGGTAAAATAACTGGTGATGTAGATTTGGAAGATGTTTTAGATCAGGTTTCAATGATTACAAAGGTACCAGGTGGTGTAGGTGCAATTACTACAACTTTACTTATAAAAAATGTATGTGAGGCAATTTTGAAAAATGAGAATTAAGGTTTTAAATGTTTCAGAGGTTAATAACTATATAAAAAAAATAATAGACAATGATTTTATATTAAGGAATCTCTCTGTAAAAGGAGAGATTTCTAATTTAAAATATCATTCTAGTGGACATATATATTTTTCTCTTAAAGATGATATGAGTAAAATAAATTGTGTTATGTTTAAAAGTGATTCTTTTAATTTAGATATAAATTTGAAAGATGGTATGGAAGTAATTGTTAGAGCTAGAGCATCTATTTACTCAGCTAATGGAAGCTTACAGCTTTACTGTAGTGAAATTACTCAAACAGGAATCGGTGATCTTTATATAAAGTTTGAGAAATTGAAAGAAAAGCTGTCAAAGGAAGGACTTTTCGATGAAAAGTACAAGAAAGATATACCTAAAAATCCTAAAAGAATAGGAGTGGTAACAGCTTTAACAGGTGCAGCTATACATGACATATTAAACGTTACAAGTAAAAGAAATACTTCAGTTGATATAGTTTTATATCCAGCAAAGGTTCAAGGTGAAGGGGCTTATAAAACTGTAATTGAAGGGATAGATTATTTTAATAGAAATAAGTCAGTTGATGTTATAATAATTGGAAGAGGTGGAGGTTCTATAGAGGAACTTTGGAATTTCAATGAAGAGAAACTTGCCTATTCTATATTTGAATCAAAAATACCTATAATTTCTGCGGTAGGACACGAAGTAGATTATACAATATCAGATTTTGTTGCAGATCTTAGGGCTGCTACCCCATCACAAGCTGCAGAGTTTGCAGTAGTTAACCAAATTCAGTTTAAAAATGAAATTATAGGTTTAAAAACTTTACTAAATAAAAATATTGATAGTATAATAAAGCTAGAAAAAAATAAATTAAATTCAATGGATAAAATATTAAGATTAAATTCTCCAATTATTAAAATAAATAATAATTATATGGAATTAGATTCTATAAATGATAAATTAAATACAGTACTTAAATCAAAACTTTCAGAAGAAAAAAGCAATCTTAAAGAAATTTCATCACTTTTAGTTGCAAATAATCCACTTACTATTTTAAGTAAAGGATATAGTATTGTAAGAAATAAAGAAAATGAAATAATAAAAAGTAAAAATGATATAGAAGATAATGAGATAATTGAAATAGTGTTTAAAGATGGAATTATAAAAGGGAAATTTAGTATTGAATAAAGGAGAAAAGTTATGGCTAAAAAAGTTAGTTATGAAGAGATGCTTTCTAATTTAAAAGATATATTAGCAAAACTTGAAGAAAATAGTTTAAGTTTAGATGAATCAATAAAAGAATATGAGAAAGGTATGAAGCTTGTTAATAAGCTTTATAAGACATTAAATGATTATGAAGGAAAAATATCTGTAGTCATAGATGATAAAGAAACGGGGTTTGAAGATATAAATGAATATTAATGACTTGAAATATGAAATAGATGGGTATTTACGTGAGTATTTTAAAGATAAAGGCAGCTATAATAAATTAATTTATGATGCACAAAGTTATAGTTTAAATATAGGAGGAAAAAGAGTAAGGCCTATATTAACACTTCTTACATATGAACTTTATAAAAATAATATAAAAAAGGCTATGAAGATGGCATGTGCAATAGAGATGATACACACATATTCATTAATACATGATGATTTACCTTGTATGGATGATGATGATTTAAGAAGAGGTAAACCAACAAATCATAAGGTATATGGAGAAAATATAGCTGTTTTAGCTGGAGATGCACTATTAAATGAAGCAATGACAATGTTGATGGAAAGTGCTTTAGAAAATGGAGAAGAAGGTTTAAAGGCGGCAATTGAAATATCAAAAGCATCTGGAGCTAATGGAATGATTGGAGGACAGGTAGTAGATATTTTAAGTGAAGGTAAAAATATATCTTTAGAAGAATTAGAATATATGCATTCAAAGAAGACTGGTGAACTTATAAGATGTTCTGTTATATCGGGGGCATTATTAGCTAAAGCACCACAAGAAGATTTGTATAAGTTAAATGAATTTTCAAAAAAATTAGGACTTGTTTTTCAAATAAAAGATGATTTATTAGATGTAATTGGATGTGAAGCAAAGTTAGGAAAAAAGATACATGCTGATGAATATAAAGAAAAAACAAATTTCGTTACAGTATATGGAATAAAAAAATGTGAAGAAATTTGCAAATCACTTACTGAAGAATGTATTGAATTATTAAATGGATTGTCTGTTGAAGCTAATAATTTAATAGAACTTACAAATAACCTTTTAGATAGGGAATTTTAAAAGAAGAAGGTTGGGATGATATGAAGGATATTTTAAATACTATAAAATCTCCTAATGATATAAAAACTTTAACAACTGATGAGATGTATGAATTATCAGAAGAAATAAGAAAGTTTTTAATTGAATCTGTTTCACAGACTGGTGGACACTTAGCATCAAATTTAGGTGTAGTTGAACTTACGTTAAGTTTATTCAAAGAGTTTGATTTTAATGATGATAAAATTGTATGGGATGTTGGTCATCAAACATATATACATAAAATTTTAACTGGAAGAAAAGATGAATTTGAAAAACTTAGAAAACACAATGGAATAAGTGGATTTCCAAAAAGAAATGAAAGTAAATATGACTTTTTTGATACAGGACATAGTAGTACATCAATATCTTCTGCTTTAGGCTTTGCAAGAGCTCGTGATTTAAAAGGAGAAAAGAATAATGTTATTGCAGTTATTGGAGATGGTGCATTAACAGGTGGAATGGCTTTAGAAGCTTTAAACGATTTAGGATTTAGAAAAACAAAAATGATTATAATATTAAATGATAATCAAATGTCTATATCTAAAAATGTTGGTGGCTTATCATCATATTTAAATAAAATGAGAATGAAGCCTAAATATAATAAATTTAAAGAAGAAGTAAATAATAAATTAAATGTTAGTTCTACTGGAAAAGTAATTGCTAAGAAATTAAGCAAAATAAAAGATAGCATAAAACAATTAGTTGTTCCATCTATGTTATTTGAAGATATGGGACTTAAGTACTTAGGACCTATAGATGGTCATGATATTAATGAGATGACAAAAGTTTTAAATTATGCTAAAAAAATTGATGGACCGGTAATTATACATGTTGTAACACAAAAAGGAAAAGGATATGAACTTGCAGAAAAAAATCCTAATAAGTATCATGGTGTTTCACCATTTAATTTAGAAAATGGTGAACCTGTAAATACAGCTAGATGTAATTATTCAAAGGTATTTGGTGAAGCTTTAGTAAAGATAGCAGAAGAAGATAAAGATGTTGTTGCAATAACTGCCGCTATGCCAGATGGAACTGGATTAAATGGATTTAAAGAAAAGTTTAAAGATAGATTTTTTGATGTTGGAATCGCAGAACAACATGCAGTGACTCTTTCAGCTGGAATGGCTTGTGCAGGATTAAAACCTGTATTTGCAGTTTATTCAACTTTTCTTCAAAGAGGTTTTGATCAATTACTTCATGATGTTTGTATACAAAACCTTCCTGTTGTATTTGGAATAGATAGAGCAGGATTAGTTGGGGAAGATGGAGAAACTCATCAAGGTATTTTTGATATATCATATCTTTCAATAATACCTAATATGACTATAATGGCACCAAAGTGTTTATCAGAGGTTGAAGTTATATTAAGATGGGCTTTGAAAAAAGGCACACCAGTAGCGATAAGATATCCTAGGGGTGGAGATATAATAGAAGATGTAGAAGGTTTAAAAAATATAGAATTTGCAAAATGGGAAGTGTTGGATGAAGGTGCAAAAGAAAAAGTAGCAATAATATCATGTGGAAAAATGACACAACATTCTATTTTAGCAAGAAATATATTAAATAAAGAAGGAATTTATCCTAAACTAATTAATGCAACATTTATAAAGCCTTTAGATGAGGGAATTTTAAAAGAGTTAGTTGATGATGGATATGATATAATAACAATTGAAGACAATATAATAAAAGGCGGAATAGGATCTAGTATACTACAATCTATTAATAGGTATGGATTTAAAGGAAACTTTAAATCTATAGGATATGACGATAAGTTTATAGAACAAGGTGATGTAAATGTTCTGTATAGCGAAGAAAAAATGGATCCAAAAGGAATAAAAGAAGAAGTTTTAAAACTATTAAATAAAAGGAGATAAAAATGGCAGATAAAAAGGAAAGGCTTGATATATTATTAGTTGAAAAAGGAATAATACCATCAAGGGAGAGAGCAAAGACTAATATAATGGCAGGAAAAGTGTTTGTGGATGGAATACGTGTTGATAAAGCAGGTGCAAAAGTAAGTATAGATGCCAATATCGAATTTAAAGGAGATACAATACCTTATGTTAGTAGAGGTGGACTTAAGCTAGAAAAGGCAATGAAAGAATTTCCTATAGTATTAGAAAATAAGATATGTATGGATATAGGAGCATCAACAGGTGGTTTTACTGATTGTATGCTACAAAATGGTGCAAAAAAAGTTTTTTCAGTAGATGTAGGATATGGGCAATTTGCTTGGAAACTTAGAACTGATGAAAGAGTAGTTTGTATGGAGAGAACAAACATAAGATATGTAACTCCTGAAGATATTGGAGAAAAATTAGATTTTGCATCTATAGATGTTTCTTTCATATCACTTAAAACAATTATGCCAGCAACTATAAATCTTTTAAAAGATAATGGAGAAGTAGTAGCTTTAATAAAACCACAATTTGAAGCTGGAAGAGAAAAAGTTGGTAAAAAAGGAGTTGTTCGTGAAGCTAGCGTTCATAAAGAAGTAGTAGAAGGAATAGTTAACTATTTATTAGAAAATAATCTTAATGTATTAGGTGTTAGTTATTCTCCAATAAAAGGACCAGAAGGAAACATAGAATATTTAGTTTACTTTACTAAAGATAATAATAAAAATAGTAGTTTTAATTTAGAAGATATAGACAAAGTTATTAAAGCTTCACATTCAGAAATATAAGGGTTGGGTATTTATGAAATACATAGGTATTGCGATAAATCCATCTAAGGATCCAGATGGTAGAATTCTTAATTTAGTTAAAACAAAAATAAGAAATGAATTTAAAGATATAAAGCTTAAAGTATTTAATACATATGAATTAAAGCATGAGGATATATCTAAAGATATGGATTTAATTGTTGTATTAGGCGGAGATGGTACTTTACTCGGAGTCTCAAGAATAATTTCTAATAATATAGATATACCTTTGCTTGGAATTAATATAGGAAATCTAGGTTTTTTAAGTAGTATAGATATATCAGAATTAGAGTGGGCAGTAAAAGAATTAAAAAATGGGTTGTATAAAATAGAAAAAAGAATGCTTCTTAGTTGTTGTATAGATGAAGTAAATAATGATAATCAAGTAGCTTTAAATGATATAGTTATAGCTAGAGGAACATTGTCTAGAATGACAAAATTTGATATATATGTAGATGATAGATATTATACTTCTTTTAAAGGAGATGGATTAATAATATCTACACCTACAGGGTCTACTGCATATTCTTTTTCAGCAGGTGGTCCATTTATATATCCTGATTTAGATGTTATGATATTGACACCAATATGTCCACATACAAAAAGTATGCAAACTATGGTGTTAAGAGGCGAAAGCATAATAAAAATAAAAACTTTTCATCATGATGAAGAGGTGTATTTAACTATTGATGGACAAAAAGTATACAAAGTAAATGAAAAGTCTATAATCAAAGTGAGCAAAACATATAAAGAGGCTAAATTAATACAATTTAAAAATTATGATTATTTCAAAGTTTTGAGGACAAAAATTTTAAATAAATAATAGAATGAGATGGTGAGGTACAGTGAAGTCAAAAAGACATGAAAGAATATTAGAGATAATAAAAGAAAAAGATATAGAAACTCAAGAAGAGCTTGCAGAAGAATTAAAGAAATCAGGTTTTGATGTTACTCAAGCGACAGTTTCAAGAGATATAAAAAATTTAAAATTATTAAAAATGCAATCTGCTTTTGGAAAATATAAATATGTAGTTCCAACTAAAGATACTACAAATATAACAGATAAACTTGCAAATATTTTAAAAAATGCAGTAGTGAGTGTTGAAAATATAGATAAAATGGTTGTAGTAAAAACTTTTACAGGTGGTGCGTCAGCTGCTGCAGAAGCTATAGATAGTCTTGATTTTGACGATATAGCAGGAACTGTAGCTGGAGATAATACTATATTTATATTAGTTAGAAGCATTAGTGGAGCAGAAAATCTTGTAGAGAAAATAAACAGTAGAATTAATGAGTAAGTATAGGTGGTATAAATGCTGATACAGTTAAATATTAAAAATTTTGCGCTTATTGAAAATATTTCTTTAGACTTAGGAAGTGGTTTTAATATATTATCTGGAGAAACTGGTGCAGGTAAATCAATATTGATAGATGCTATAGATTATGTTTTAGGTGGTAAGTTTTCTAAGGATTTAATTAGAACTGGAGAAGAAAGAACAAAGGTTGAAGCTATATTTAGTATAGATGCAAAAGATTTAGATTTAATTTTAAAAGAATTAGAAATTGAAGCAGAGGATATATTAATAATATCTAGAGAAACATTAATAAGTGGAAAAACTATAATTAAAGTTAATGGCAAAAGTTTGATTGTATCTCAATTAAGAAAGATACGTGAAAAGTTATTAGACATTCATGGACAGCATCAAAGTCAAAATCTTTTACAAAAAAGTAGTCATGTTAATTATTTAGATAATTATATAGGTAATGAAATTGAAGTTGAAATAGAAAAGTTTTCGATTTTAAGAAATAAACTTTTAGAAATAAGAGAAAAGATTAAAAACATAAATGGAAATAATGATAAAGAAAAGCTTGCGGATTATATTAAGTTTCAAATAGAAGATATAGAAAAAGCAAAATTAAAAATTGGTGAAGAAGAAGATTTAAAAGAACAATATAATATTCTAGCAAATGCAGAAAAGATAACTAAATCGGTGAGTACTAGTTATAATCTTTTAAATGGAGTTGAATCTGGAGGAATAATAGAAAATATTTCTAAAGTTTTAACTGAACTAAGTTATGTTGAAGATCATCTTATTAAAATAAAAGAGAAACGTGAAATAATAGAAGAAGCTTTTTATAATATAGAAGAAACTTCAAGAGAATTACGTGATATTTTGGAAGACATATATTACGATGAAGAAGAGTTATCAAAAATAAATGAAAGATTATTTTTAATAAATAATTATAAGAAAAAATATGGTGGCTCTGTTGAAGCTGTTTTAGAAACATACAATAATTTGAAAAAACAATATGAAGAGTTAATTAATGCAGAAGAAATAATAAAAGAATTAAAAGAAAAAGAAAAAAGCATATATGAAGATATGAAAGTATTAGGCAGAGTAATTTCTAATATAAGAAAGAAATATAGTGGTGAACTTAGAGAAAAGATTTTAAATGAGCTTTCTTATGTTGGATTAGATAAATCTAATATGGAGATATTAATAGAAGAAAAAGAAAGTTTTGATGAAAAAGGATTTGATGATGTTACATTTATGATTACAACTAATCCTGGTGAACCAATGAAATCATTAGAAAGGGTTTTATCAGGAGGAGAATTATCAAGAATAATGCTAGCTTTAAAATGTGTATTTGCAGACAAGGACGATATACCTACTTTAATTTTTGATGAAATAGATACTGGAATAAGTGGTCAAGTAGGTCAAAGAGTTGGTGAAAAAATGTATCAAGTATCAAAAGATCATCAAGTATTATGTATAACACATTTGCCACAGATAGCGATTCTTTCAGACCATCATTATTTTGTTTCAAAAGAAATAAAAAATGAAAAAACTTTTACAAACATAAGATTATTATCAAATGAAGAAAAAATATATCAAGTGGCTACAATGTTAGGTGGAGATAGTGTAACTAATGCAACATTGGAAAATGTAAGAGAAATGTTTGATAACTCTATAATTAAAAAAAATGAATTAAAATCTATATAAATACATATATAGACACATAATTGGAAAAAATAAAATCACGATTACTACGTGGTTTTATTTTTTTGTTTTAAAAAAATTTGTCTATTATAGAAATCTTAATATAGAATACAAAGCATGTCCTAAGGGTAACTTAATTATAAAGACAAAGGAGGAGAGAAATATGAAAAAATTTATAAAATCAATAAGTTTAATATTTGTTATAACACTTATTTTAATGTCAACAACAATATTTACTCTTAAAGATATGCCAGATAAGATATACACAAATAATGAAATAGAAACTACTTCAATGTTTGATTCTATAAGTCCTTTAAATTATGTAACTTATCGTGAAGATTATGTTGATATAAGTTTTATGGGTTTAATTCCTCTTAAGTCAGTTGCAGTTGAAAATGTTGAGAATTTAAAGTTATATCCAGGTGGTACTAGTGTTGGAGTTAGACTTTCTTCAGATGGAGTTTTAGTGGTTGGATTTTCTGATATTATAGTTAATAATTCAAAAAGTGAAAGTCCAGCAAAAAAATCACAAATAGAAATTGGTGATTTAATAACAAAAGTAAATGGTAAAAATATATATACTACCAAAGAATTAAATAGTGTTATAAAAAATTCTAAGAATGGAATAATTAAATTAACTATAAACAGAAATGGAACTATAATAACAAAAGATATTAAATTAATAAAAGAAAATAATGAATTTAAACTTGGACTTTGGGTTAGGGATTCAACAGCTGGTGTTGGTACATTAACATTTTATCATGAAGAAAGTAAAAAATTTGGAGCATTAGGACATCCAATTACAGATGGAGATACTAATACTAGATTTTCAGTTAAATCAGGAGATTTATTGGATGCATCTATAATAAGTTTAAGAAAAGGTGAAAAAGGTTCTCCAGGAGAATTAAAAGGTATATTTACAAATGAAGAAACTCCAATTGGTAAAATAGAAAAAAATACTGAGTGTGGTATATTTGGAGTAGAAAATAAAAATAAAGTAAATAATAATCTAAATAAAAAATTACCAGTGGGATTTAGAAATGAAATAAATTTAGGAAAGGCTAAAATAATAACAACTATTGATGATAGTGGACCTAAAGAATATGAAATAGAAATTATAAAAAAATTAAATCAAGAAAGTCCTAGTCCTAAAAGTATGATTATAAAAGTTACAGATCAAGAACTTTTAGAAAAAACAGGCGGTATAATACAAGGAATGAGTGGAAGTCCAATTATACAAAACGGAAAAATAATAGGAGCAGTTACTCATGTATTAATAAATAAGCCTGATGTAGGATATGGAATATATATAGATTGGATGTTAAAAGATGCTGAAATAATAAGATAATTATAAAAACAGGCAAGATATAAGTACTTGCCTGTTTTTGTAAAATAAATAATTAATGAAACATATTAAATGGTATTTTTTTACAAAAAACATAGACAAAAAACAATAAATAGTGTATAATTTACAAATAGTGGAATAAGAAAAGTATAAATTAACTCTATTATAATAAAAACTAACTATATAAAAGGAATTTTTGAAGAAATGTCGAATAATTTAATTTGTAATGATAAATATTTAAATAATATTCTCATATATAGTGTTGTTTTTGTGGGTATATATAGAATAAAAAAATGGATAAAGGGGAGAAATACATGGAAGATTCAAAAATATCTATACTTATAGCTGATGATAATAAGGAATTTTGCAGTATATTAAATGATTACTTATTAAATCAAAAAGATATTGTCGTAACAGGTATAGCAAAGGATGGAAGGGAAGCATTAACATTAATAGAGGAGAGAAAGCCTGATTTAGTAATATTAGATATTATTATGCCACATTTAGATGGATTAGGTGTTCTAGAAAAGTTAAATAATATGAATTTAGATAAAATGCCAAGAGTTATTATTTTATCAGCAGTAGGACAAGATAAAATAACACAACAGGCTATTACTTTAGGTGCAGATTATTATGTAGTAAAACCATTTGATATGGATATATTTACCAAGAGAATTAGAGAGATGTTTAGTTCAAATACAAATAAAAAATTAACTAGTAGTACATCAAGATATCAAAGTCATGATACTTCAGTTCATTCATCAATATCATCAAGTGAACCAGTTGATTTAGAAACAGAAATAACAAGTATAATACATGAAATAGGTGTTCCAGCACATATAAAAGGATACATGTATTTAAGAGAAGCTATAACTATGGTTGTTAATGATATGGAGTTATTATCAGCTGTAACTAAGGAATTATATCCTTCAATAGCTAAAAAATATAATACTACTGCATCAAGAGTTGAAAGAGCTATAAGACATGCTATAGAGGTTGCATGGGGTAGAGGTCAAATAGATGCTATAAATAAACTGTTTGGATATACAATTCATAATGATAAGGGTAAACCAACAAATAGTGAATTTATTGCGATTATTGCTGACAAGCTTCGTCTTAAAAATAAAGTGTCATAAATGGCGTGAAGGTAGTAATATCAATGGTTAAGGAATAAGGGTAAAATGTAAAATAACCAATTCTATAATCAACAAATATAAAAACATACCAACAAATATAATAAAAAGTAAGATAGGCATCTTTTATCAGTTAATTCTGATAGGAGGTGTCTTTTTTTGCCTAAAATTAGTAAAAGAATTATAAGTTTTGATGATGCTATCAATGACTTTATGATTTATTGTACAAATAAAGATTTAACTAAGAAAACATTAAAATCTTATGAGAGTACATTAAAATTATTTGCAAAATATATGGAAAATGATAAAAAGATTTTTTCACCACTTAAAGTTAAAACAAAAGATATTAAAGAATATTTAGAGTTTACAAAAAATAAAGGGAAGTATTCCTATGTAGGAGATTTAAAATCTACTATTTATAATAATCCAAGTGCAAGGAGCGATTTTGGAAAACCAGTAAGTTTATGGACTGTAAATAACTATCTTAGAAATATTAAGGTTTTCTTTAACTGGCTATATGATGAAGGAATAAATAAGGATAATCCATCATTAGTAATAAGGCAATACAAACATAGTAGAACGCCAAAATCAAATATAAGTGATTTAGATTTTAATAAACTTATAAAAGCATTAGATTTAACTAAGTTTACTGAATATAGGGACTATGTAATATTACATTTATTAATGGATACTGGTATGAGAATCGGAGAAACTCTTTCTTTAAAACAAGAGGATATTTTACTTGATAAGAAAGCTATATTTATACCTTGTGAAATTAATAAAGGTAGGAAAGATAGGTATGTATTTTTTAGTTCAACACTTCAATCTTTATTAAGAAAATGGCTTGATTATAAAGAAAGATATTATGATACAGAATTTATATTTATATCAAGTCGAGGAAATAAACTTAATTTAATGAATTTTGAAAAAAACCTAAAGAAATACTGTAAAACAGCCAACTTGAAGGAAAATATAACTTGCCATCAAATAAGGAATAATTTTGCAAAAAGATTTTTACTTAGTGGTGGAGATATATTCATATTATCTAAAATATTAGGTCATAGTAGCGTAACTGTAACTGAACAAGCATATTTAGATGTTACCACAGAAGATATAAGAAAAAAATACTATAAGTATTCACCTTTAGAGAATATGAAAAATAGATAAAAAAATAGTAGGCTCACAACAACCTACTATTAAAACTGAATATCGTTTTATAAAACTTTGCAATCTCATTTATTTGTAATTTAAATATATTATCTCAAAAAAAATGAGGATATGCAAGGCTTTATTTCCTATACCCTTTTTTAGGGAATAGGTTAGTCTTTAATGCACTTCGAGGACTATAAATAATAGAGTAGGTTTAATAGAGCCAATGCAAAAAGTCTATTCGGTTACTTTTATAATATACATTTATAAGGTATGACGTAAGTCTTAGTGAAACTTTCTTGAAGATGTTAAGTCTAAGTATACATAATAGTATATATGACAAAATAGAACGGATTGAGGAACACCAGTAATAGTCAGAGCTATTACAAAAGAAGGAACATACAGAACATTAGAAATAATGGACAAGTAGGGGTGTAATTCTTGTTTTGATGTATGAATTAACTGAAATGTTAATTACTAATGTATTATTACCAAGACCATAGGTTTAAAGTGGCGAGGCTCTAAATACAGAAGTATAAGAGTTGGTAGTATAGTTGTCTTGTAAATTTTAAATGATTTGCAGGATAACTATATATATTTTGAGGATAAGCCAGAAGTATATTTTATGTTTCGCAAAAGTAAAGTGTTTTGTTATAATTTATAATATAAGTATGAAAGGAGTTGATAGATATGAATAAAAACATAACCCTAGAAGATGTTAAGCAATTCATCAGAGAATATGGTTACATTTACGGATTAGATATCGAGGAAGAACTTGAAAAGGTAAAAAAGCAAGGTGTATCAGATAAAACCATTGAAGCAGAATTAAAAAAGAATGGGCATATTTACAAAGAATTGGCAGATATGTAATAAATAAATTTGATATTAATATCAATTATAGGCTAATTTGTTTTCAGTGGAAGGAAATATATTAACAACTATTATAAAAACAAGAAAGATAAATTAGATTTATTGTTCTGTAATATTTATTGGTATGTTACAACACTTTACAACTAATTGAATTATAATAGATACTAAATAAAATAAAAAAGGAAGTTGATATTGAAGACCCTTATAAAAAGTTTAATAATGGATATAATTGGAATAAAAATAATAAACGTAAGAAAAAAATAATAAAAAAACTAAAGTTAAAAGCAAAAGGAAGATATAATTTTTGAGAATATAATTTGTATTAACATAAAAATATTATTCTGAATATAAAAGAGGTAGTAGATATGAATAAAAATATAACATTAGAAGATGTTAAACAATTCATTAGAGAGTATGGTTATAAGTATGCACAAGATATAAGAGAAGAATTAGACAAAACTAGAAAAATATCAGATGAAGCTATTAAAAAAGAATTAGAAAAAAACGGACATATTTACAAAAGAATGGCAGATAAATAGTATAAAATAATATCTTTTATAAGAGTTTTAACTCTAAATAACGAGCCTTGGTTCATTGGAAAAGATGTGGCTGAAAAGTTAGGTTATAAAAATACTGCTAAAGCAATTCGCGACCATGTTGATAACGAGGATAAGCTGGGAGAACGAATCGTTCTGGCAGGTCAAAGAAGGGAAGTTATAGTAATTAATGAAAGTGGACTTTATAGTTTAATACTTTCTAGTAAATTACCAAAAGCTAAAGAATTTAAAAGATGGATTACAAATGAAATTTTACCCTCTATAAGAAAACACGGAGCGTATATGACAGAAGATACTATTCAAAAGGCTTTAACAAAACGTTGATGATGATAAATTACAAATCGTTGTGAGCGATTATCCATAGTTTTGCATTAAGAAATAATGTGAGTTCCTAAAATGGGAAAGCACATATAAAGGATAGAAATATACAAACAATGAAACAAAGATAAAAGGGGGTAACGAAATGTTATACCCTTGGAGGAAAGTAAAATTTAATAAAAAATATAAACTTAATACCGTTTGGGTATTGAGTTTATTATATAAAGTAGTTAGTGCTATACTTTTTAAAAACTAAATAGATTATATTAAAATATAAGGCTTATCCTAAAATAGGGTGAGCCTTGATTTGTTGAAAAAGATATAAAATTTAAGAGATGATGAAGATAAATTACAAGGAGATTGGGTAGAAATTTCAAATATGATTTTCACTATAAATAAACTAAAGAAGATTATATAACATAAAGTTTGTTTTATATATTATAAATTTCACTAATATATTACAACACTTTACAATAAATTGAAGTATAATACAATACTGAAAAACTTAATAATATGCTTGAAGAAAAAAAACAGGATAACTATATTCTTTTTTAATAAAATGCAAAAAATTTTATATTTTTATATAATATAAATATAAAACTAAATATATTATTACGAGTTTGGTAAGCTTAACAGTTTCTCGTATATCAAAAACTGGTAAAGGTTTGACAAAGCCAATGCTATAAAATTTGTTCCTATGTTATTCAGTAGCGTAATAAGTCATAAAGAACTACTCGGTAACATCAGTTATAATAGGAAAGTTATAACACAAGTTTTTTAAAATGTTCTTGTTAAAAACATTTATTAGTTTGGGTTTTCTAAGTTATCAAAAAAATCGGTGGAATTTAAAAATAAAATCTTATATAACAATAAAAGGCTTAGATGATTATTGTTCTTGGTTTTATTTTTTCTAAGAAGTTGCTAGTAACTTGGATTATTATATCCAAGTTTTAATAAGTAGTAAGTAAGTGATTAATAAATAATATAAATAATAATTAATAAAATAAATAAATAAATTACATATTTAAACTTGTTTAAAATATAACGTCAAATTTTTAATTTGGCGTTCAAGGAGTTAGTAGGTTCTTATCTATTTAAATAATATTCTTTAATAAAAAATAAGATAGACAAAGTACAATATGTATAAAAATGTATACAAAGTTAATTAAATGCTATAAATCTCTAAATAGATTTAAGTAATATAATACTATTTTAGGTATAATATTTTTTCTAAGTACAGAATATTAATATTATAATATTAAACAGAGCGTTAAGAAAAAATAACCTTCATACACAAAATATTATGTACAAAGGTTATTCTTCATTTAAAATTAAACTATTATTGTGAAGTCCTATGATAGGATGTTATGTACTATCATTGGTCTTTATTGAAATTGAACACAAAGTCTTTTATATTCTAGGATATCTTTAGTAAGTTGTTCTTCAGTTTTGTTTATCTTATTTAAAATATCAACCTCTTTAGTCTTATCTTTATTTAATTTCAAACAACTTTTTAATATATCAAGCCTTCCAGTTTCAAAATTTATCAATCCTTTTAGTTTATCTTTAGTCATTTAAAATCACTCCTTAATATTTCAACTATGTAACTATGTGATTATTATAACGCTACATTGTTATATAGTCAACTATGTATTATAATTAAATTAAAAGGAGGTAATTTAATTGGCAAGAAAAAACATTAATACAACATTAGATGAAGATTTATATAAATCTATCAGAATATTAGCACTTCAAAAAGGGGTTAATGCTAATGATTTAATTGAAGAGGGAATGAAATATATAATTGAAAGAGAAAGTAAAAAAAACGGTAAATAGTATTTTAAATTATATAGAGCATTACATATTGAAGAGGTTTTAAAACATAAATACCTCTTCTTTTTTTTATTTATAAATTCAAAATATTATTTAAAAAAGTTCAATTTAGAGGTGTATAAAAAGAGTTCAATTCCATATTGATTTTATATACAAAAGAACATATAATAAAAGTATAATTTTAATGAACATTTTAAATGAACTTTTGGAGGTTAATAATTATGATTTACGGATATGTAAGAGTTAGCACAAAAACTCAAAATATAGATAGACAAATAAAGAATATTTTAAGAGAATACCCAAACGCTATTCTTAAAGAGGAAAAAGCAACTGGTACAAAAATAGAAGTTAGAAAAGTATTTAAACAACTCCTAAAGATAGTTAAAAAAGGTGATACTATTGTTTTTGATAGTGTTAGTAGAATGAGCAGAAATGCAGAAGAGGGGTTTAAATTATACCAAGAGTTATTTAATAGGGGTATTGAATTGGTATTCTTAAAAGAGAACTATATAAATACCTCCACATATAAAAAGGCATTAAATAATAACATACAATTAACTAATACAAATGTAGATAGTATTTTAAAAGGTGTAAATGAGTATTTAATGTTATTGGCAAAAGAACAAATACAAATAGCATTTAATCAAGCAGAGAAGGAAGTAAAAGACTTGCAACAACGTACAAAAGAAGGTATTGAAGTGGCAAGAGCAAAAGGTAAGCAAATAGGAAGAACAAAAGGAATTACAATAGAGACTGACAAAGCAAAAGAATGTAAGAAACAAATACTAAAACATAGTAAGAAGTTTGGTGGAACTTTAAATAATAAAGAATGTATTGAAATGTTACACATAGCAAAGGCAACCTTCTATAAGTATGTTGAGGAACTACAAAACAATAATTAAATAATTTATACGGGGAGTAGCAAATCGCTACTTCTTTTTTTTATCCCAATCCCCCTAAAACTCACAGAAAAAAAGGGGGTACTTTTTTACAGTACAAAGCCCCTCAGCTTTAATTATATAAGGTACCAAATCACTTTTTTTGTTCAAACCCAACAACTGGAAACTGATAATTAAATAAAATATTTTTTACAAAGTTGGTAGAACTTTTCCGTAGTTATTTACATTATATAATATAAATAATTTGTTGGAATTAATAAGATTTTTAAGATTAATTACAAAAAAATAATAGAAATAGACATATATTAAAAATCATCTGTCTATTTTTATAGAAAAAAAGGAGAGGGTAAACCAATGGATAAGTTAATTAAAAAACATTGTTCAGATTGTGGGAAGGAGTTTACTACTAAACACAAAACAAGAGCATATTGTAAAGATTGTTATAGCAAAAGACAAAAGGAGTGGAGAAAGAAAAATAAAGAGTACAGAAGAGCGTGTCAAAAGGAATACAGTGAAGAACATAAAGGGTATTATTTATATATAATTGTGAATACAGAAAACGAGGTTTTATACGTTGGTGCAACAAAACACTTAAAAAATAGATTAAGTAATCACTTGAACTGTTATAGTAATATATCAAGACTAATGAAAACAGATAAATGGGATAAAATTAAATATTTAGATATAACAGATATAGTTAAAAACACAGAAGAATTACACTTATTAGAAAATGTTTTAATAGAGTTATATGAACCTAAATATAATAAAGCAAAAAATATAATAAAAAATATGGATAAGCTTAGAGAACTTAGTTTATTATCAGAAATACACGATTTAATTCAAAAATGGGTTATATATACAACCAGAGATGAATTTAATGCTAAAAAACACGCTAAATTAGCTAGTTAATAAAATAAATATTTTATTTTAAAAAAACACATATTTAGCACTATATTTTATAGTTATTGAAGAGAAATACCTCTTCTTTTTTTATATTCAAATATAAAGTATATGCTAAAACAAATAAAAAACAGAGGTGAAAAAAATGAGAGAAAGAGAATATATAGTAAAGAAAACTGGGGAAGTTTTAAATAGAGATGATGTTATAGTTAAATATGATAAGGATAATAATGATTTTGGAAGTTTTAAAAATAGTAATGAAGATATTTTTAATTTATGTGGGAATTATTTTCATATGCTATTCAATAAAATTTTAGATAAGAACATTGAAGAAAATTATGCTATAAGGTTTTTAAAATTATGTACCTATATGAATTATGATAATGTTTTGGTTGAAGGCAATACTAATGGGCAAAGAAAGTTAAGATGTAAAGATTTAAAAAGAATATTGGGGTTAAGTGATAGAGAGACACGAAATACAAAAAAGTATTTATTAGAAAATGATTTAATTATGATTAACAATGATGGAGTAATATCAATAAATAAGGAATATTGTATAAAAGGCAGTATAAAATGTAGTTCAGAAGTTGTAAGAGTTTTTCAAAAAGGATTTGGGGAGTTATATAATCAAGTATTACCTAGACAGCATAAAATATTATTTAATTTCATTAGATGCTTACCATATTTAAATAAAGATTATAATATATTATGTGAAAATCCTACTGAGAGTGATAGGACTTTAATAAAACCATTATCATTTGGGGATTTAGGTAAAAAGTTTGGACTAGATAAAACCCAAACATCAAAATTAAAAGCTAAACTTTTTAGATTGAGAATAAACTATAAAAAGATTGTAGCAGAGTGGATAGATGATGATAAAAGAATGGTAATTATTAATCCTGTTATATTTTGGAAATCAAATAGAAATACTATATCAGATATTTCCAGAATATTTGATATTTAGATTGAAAGTGAAGAGTTTCTTTGCTTTCTTTTTGTTTAATCATTAAAAAAGGTTGCCATTTTGTGCCGAAAAGTTAAAAAAAGTTACCCGTTTGTGCCGTATTTTTTAGTGATTAAAGTTCCGTAAAGTATTGATATTACTAATGTCTGATGGTTTTTTATAGTTTTTATTACATATATACTATGATAATAAAGTAAATAGAGATAGTATAAATAAAAATAATAATATATATTTAAAAGAATTTAAATATATAACTAATAGTTGAAAACAACTATTAGTTATTAAAAAGCAAGGTAAATGTTATGTAAAAGGGTATTAATGATATAATTACCATTAATTGAATTAATTAAAGTATTAGAGTAAAATTGAAATGATTAAATAGTCTTAAATATAAGGTATTAGTAATAAAAAATGCTTAGATAATAATATAAATATTATGAAACTATTCATAATTTTATAGGAATAAAGTTAGTTAGATATTTAAATTATTGATTTAAGGGGATGGAGCAAAGGATGTACAGTACTTATATAGCAGAAGTATTTAAAGAACTTAATAATGAGATAGAAGTTATAAAAAAAGAAATTGAAGTATATTTTAATATGAATTATGGAGAAGAAGTAAAATTAGATTATAATATAATTGAAGACCGTAATCATGAAGGTTTTGCATATGTTGATAAAGATAATACAGTCGTATTTAACTTTGGGTTTATAAATGATGGATATAGAAATTTATTTAATAGAGTACTTGATATTAATCCGAATGATGATAAGGTTTTAAAAAATGTTATCAGAATACTTTTAAATTGTATTTTAGTACATGAAAGTCATCATTTTTATTATAAAAAATATAGACATGAAGAGTATATTAGAATGAAAGAGAAAGATAATAAGCAAACTTTGATAAAGTATAAGGATTTGGAAGTGTTAGCAGATAATTTTATGGTGAATTTTATGGGAGAAAAAGGTGATTTGCATTTTATGATTGCAGGATTATCAGAGAAATTCAATCAGGGTAAGAAAGATCGTTATACAAAAGATGAGAGGATAAATGATATAGTTGAAGAGGTTAAAAAATATATAAACTAAATTGAAATTAAAAGGATAATTATTAAAATATAGAGTAAAAAAATAAGTTAGGGAGGGAGTTATATGTATCCAGTTGGTACTTATGATAGATTTATTCAAAAGATAAAAGGGCGTGAAGGGAAAAGTAAACCAAGATATTTGGGAGTTTTATTTTGTGATATTGAACAACAAGGTGCAAAAGAATATATTATAAATTATATGGAAGTATTTAATAAAAGTTCGGGTGAATATTTTGATTTCTATATTCCTGGATATTTAAATAGTACAAAAAAAGGTGGAAATAATATCTTTCAATTTGGAAATAAAGAATATGAATTTAATAGAAAAGTATATAATGAATTTTGTGAAAAATTTATAGAAGACTTTAAGATAGAATTTCCTTATGTGGCTACATTGGTTTTGCTTGAATATAAAAGTGGAAATTTTAAAAATGCAAAGAGAGTAAAATTTAATTTAGAGAATATAAAAGGTGGTGTAAAAAATTCTGGCTTTTTCTTTGATTTGATATTTAAATTATCAAAGGATAATGAAGAATTACAATGCATATTAGATAATCTTTTTGAACAGTTTGAAGAGAAAACACAAATAGGATTTGCTTTTATAAATCAAATAACGTCTTTTTTCAGTATTGATTTAAAAGATTTAAAAGAAGCTTTTACAACAAAAAGGGATAAGAAAAAACAATATACATTAAAATAATGAAAAGTAATAGAGAGAAATATTATAGTTAAAATATATTGAAATTTTCTTGATAATTATATTTGTTATGTTAAAATATAATCGTAATATGTAAAACTATATGCGACAAATATTATATAAGTTAAACCAACTGATAAGAGATGATTTAATAGTATATTTTGTTGTATGTTTTTATTAAAATTAAATTTTAAAATGATATTAAAATCGCTTGGTTGTCAAATAGATGCTATAAATAAACTGTTTGGATATACAATTCATAATGATAAGGGTAAACCAACAAATAGTGAATTTATTGCGATTATTGCTGACAAGCTTCGTCTTAAAAATAAAGTGTCATAAATGGCGTGGGTAAGCCAAAGTTTAAAAAGCTATAGCAATAAATATTACAAAAATAAGCATTAAATGTAGTTGCTTATAGCAATAAAGTGAATATTAGAAAATTTCAAAATACCTTTTATTTATTGGGTTACAAAACTTGATAGATAGGAGGTATTTTTTATGCTTAGAGTTAAAAGAAAAAAAGATTATATGATATATATATACAATACTTTATAGATAGTTGTACTTTAAATGGTTAACTTTGAATACTAAAATAAAATCATTGTAAATAAGTAATATAAATAAAGATGATATATCGTATATAATATACTCGTAAATGATTATTAAATAGATAATAAAAAATTAATATTAAAATAATATTTTATTAAGAATAAAAATTTATAATAATAAAGTAAAATAACTTAAAACAAATAAAGGAGAATAAATAGAAATGAAAAAAAATTTTATAATTAAAATTCTCATAATAGCATCGATTTTTACTGGAGTAATCGGAAATACAGTTTTTGCAGATCAATTTAATGTAATAACATTAGGTGCTAACTTAACAACAGCTCAAAAGGATGACATGCTAAAATATTTTAATGCAAAAGAAGGTTCTTATCAATTATTAACTATAAATAATAAAGAAGAAAGAGAAGCTTTAAAGGGAATAGCTACAGAGGCTGAGATAGGAAATAAAACTATATCTTGCTCATATGTACAACCAACAGAAAAAGGTAGCGGAATAAATGTTAAGACTGTAAATTTAACTTGGGTTACAGCAGCTATGATTACCAATACATTGGTTACGGCTGGAGTTAATGATGCTAATGTAATTGCAGCAGCACCATTTCAAGTTTCAGGTACAGGAGCCTTAACTGGAATATTAAAAGGTTTTGAAGATTCAACAGGAGAAAAACTTAATAATAAGAAAAAAGAATTAGCTAATAAAGAATTAATAGTAACAGGAAATTTAGCAGATAATTCAAATGTAGGCAAAGAAAAAGCAGCAGCTGTTGTAAATGATGTAAAAACAGAAGTAATTAAAGAGAAAGCAAAAGATCAACAAGCGGTTAATAATATAATAAATAATGTAACAAATAATTATAATGTAAATCTTACTCCTGAAAATAAGAAGGAATTACAAGATTTAATGGTTAACATAGGAAAGCAAGATTATAATTATGATGAATTAAAAAATACTTTAAATAAAATTGGAAATAACATAAATGAAATTTTAAAAGAATCAGGAGAAGCTATCAAAAATTCAGGTTTTTTTGATAAAATATGGACTAGTATAAAGGATTTCTTTAGTGGCTCTAATAAAGAAGCTAATCAAAATTCAGGTATATTAAATGAAACTAATGATTCAGCTTTATCAGGAAATACTGTTGTAACAAATAATACTGAAGGAAGTCAAACTTCAAATAATGAAGCTAATCAAAATAACAAAGCATCAAACTCAAATGATCAAAATATTTTTGAAAGTTTTATATCATGGATAAAAGGAATATTTAATATAAATTAAAATTTGTAAAATTACTCTAATAAATATATACTAAAAATATAAGTAATATTATAAAAGGAGAGATTGTATGAATTTAAATGAAGAAATATTAAATGAAGAATTGAAATATGAAGGAAATTTTTTGAAATTTGTAAATATAAACGTTAAATTACCAGATGGAAATGAAGGAAGTAGAGATGTAATAAGACATCCAGGGGCAGCTGCTGTAGTGGCTTTTTTAGATGATGAAACAATATTATTAGTTAGACAATTTAGAGCTGCTTTAAATGATATATTACTTGAAATACCAGCTGGCAAATTAGAAACTGGTGAAGATCCAAAGGTATGTGCTACAAGAGAACTTGAAGAAGAGACTGGGTATAAATCAGAAAATATAGAATATTTAGGAACAATAGCTACTGGTGCTGGATTTACTGATGAAAGAATTCATATTTATAAAGCTACTAATCTTTATAAAGGAACAAAAGGCGGAGACGAAGATGAATTTATTGAGATAGAGTCTTTTAAGTTAAGTGAAATAAAAGAGATGATAAAATCAGGCAAAATAATAGATACAAAAACAATTTCGGCATTTATGTATTTATAAAATAAAAAGAAGTAATGCAAAAAGCATTACTTCTTTTTATTTTACATATTTTTATCTCCTATAAGAATAAAAAATAATTTGTAATCATAATATTAGTTATAATACTTTAGGAGGATAGAGAGATGAAAATTTCAGTAAATAAATTAAGTAAAACCTTTGAAGAACAAAAAATATATTATTTATTAGTAATATTATTTTTTTGTGTTGGTATTGTATTAGGAGCATATGCTATAAAAAGTATGAATTATATAGATAGGCAGGATTTAGCAAATTATTATACAAGTTTTGTAAATAGTATAGAAAAAAAGACAATAGATTATGGAATTTTGTTATTAGAAGTAATAAAGAAGAATATATTTTTAATAGCACCAATAATTTTATTAAGTTTTACCTTTTTTGGAGCACCACTAATACTTGCTCTTAATCTAGTTAAAGGATTTACATTAGGTTATACATTTACTTTTTTACTTACTACTTTTGATGGTAAAGGACTTGGAATAGCATTAGCATCTATAATACCACAAAATATAATATATATTCCTTGTATAATAGCAATAAGTATATTGGGACTAAACTTATCAACTATGAAATTTAAAGAAAAGTTTATAAAAAGAACACCAATAAAAAATTTAATATTAAATAAAGGTGGAATAAATGTTGTAATAGCATTATTATGTGTTTTAGTTGTTGGAATAGTAGTAGAAACATATGTATGTCCTAATATAATTAAAGTAATACTAAAAAATATATATTTATAAAGATTGATTAGCTAATGATGTATAAAATGAAGTATAAAGTATCGAATATATAAAGCAATGTTTTAGGAGAGAATAATGTTAGAAATTATCGAGAGTTACAAAGGTTATTTATTAAATAATGAAAAAAGTGAAAATACAGTATATGCATATGTTACAGATGTTAATCTTTTCATCAAGTTTCTTAATTTAAACAAAAAACCATTATATACTTCAAGTAACAATTATATTATTGAGTATATAAATAATCTTTTACAAAATGGAAAATCTGAAAGATCAATAAATAGGATAGTTATTAGTCTTAGAAGTTTTTATGGTTTTCTTAAAAATGAAGGTAAGATAGATGATGTTCCAAAAATATCTTATAAAAGTACAAAGACAAATAAAAAATTACCACAAATTTTAACTATAGATGAGGTTGATAAAATCATAAAATCTGTAGAAAAAACTTGTGTAAAAGGAATAAGAGATAATGCCTTATTAGAGCTTATGTATGCTACTGGAATGAAAGTATCAGAATTAATATCATTAGATGTAGAAGATATTAATTTAGATTTATCATTTGTAAAATGTACTGATAATAAAAGCTGTGAAAGATTGATACCTATAGGAAGAAGTGCAACTAGAGCACTTGAAGAATATTTATTAGTAAGAGATGAAGTTGTTGAAAGTGGAGTTAATAAATTATTTGTAAATCTTAATGGCAGAGGTTTAACAAGGCAAGGCATATGGAGAATAGTAAAAGAGTATTCTCATAAAGCTGGTATAAAAAAAGATGTAAATCTTAATACATTTAGGCATTCATTTGCTGTACACATGTTACAAAATGGTGCTAATGTAAGAGCAGTTCAAAAGCTTTTGGGTAATCAAGTATTAACTTATATGGATACTTATTACGAAATAATAAATAGTGATAAAATAAACTTAGTATATAAAAATTCGCATCCAAGAGCATAATTTTAATAATAGTATTAGTGGTAAAATAATTTGAATGAAAAACTAGTCTTATTGTGACTAGTTTTTTTATTTTATACAAAATATGAAATAAATAACAGCTTTAATTATTATTTAGCTGGTAACACTAATGTTGAAGGGAGGATTAAATATGAAAAAAATATATAAAATCTTTTTAAAAATACTTTTAATAATAATGGCATTTTTAATGTTACCATTAGCACCTATACATGCAATTGCAGAAGATAAATCAGATGATAAAATGAAAATAGAGGCTAAATCAGCATTGCTTATGGAGCCTACTACAGGTAAAATTATTTATGAAAAAAATTCAGATGAAAAATTTGCACCTGCATCAGTTACTAAAATAATGACTATGTTGTTGGCTATTGAAGCTGTAGATACAGGTAAAATTAAACTAGATGATAAAATAACATGTAGTGAAAATGCCAAAAAAATGGGTGGAAGTACTATGTTATTAGATACTGGTGAAATTAGAACTGTAGAAGAAATATTTAAAGGAATTGCAATAGCTTCAGGTAATGATGCTGCAGTAGCTATGGCTGAATATTTAGCAGGTTCAGAAGAAAATTTTGTTGATTTAATGAATAAAAGAGTTCAAGAACTTGGAATGAAAAATACAACTTTTAAAAATTGTACTGGATTACCGGCAGAAGGACATTTATCAACTGCCAAAGATATATCTTTAATGTCTATGGAATTATTAAAACATGATAAGATATTAAAATATACAGGAACTTATATGGAGACTATAGCTGAAGGAAGAAAGTCTCCAATTGAATTAGTTAATCATAATAAACTTGTAAGATTCTTTAAAGGTTGTGATGGATTAAAAACAGGATATACATCAGAAGCTAAGTACTGTATATCTGCAACAGCAACTCGAGATGGTGTAAGAATGTTAAGTGTTATAATGGGTGCTCCTACATTTAAGGTAAGAAATAGAGATGCTAGTTTATTACTTAATTATGGTTTTTCAAAATTTACTGGAAAGAAAGTTTTAGGTAAAGATGAAGAAATAGGTAAAGTATTTATGGGAAATGATACAGATAAATATTTTATTGCTAAAGCTAAAACGGATTTAATTGCAGTAATAGAAAAAGGCAGTAAAGGTGACGTTAAAAATGAAATTAAATTTAATAATACTAAAAAGAAATATGATATAGGAGAAACTGTTGGAAAATGTGAAGTTTATATTGGAGATGAAAAAATTGGAGAAGTTGAAATATATACAGATAGAGAAATAAGTAATCCTAACATATTTGAAAAAATGAAATTTAAAATTAAAAATTTAATACCAAAGTTTAATGATTAAAAAATAAAGAAGCTAT